>NC_015164.1:3620000-4242803 GCF_000190575.1 Phocaeicola salanitronis DSM 18170
ATTAAACAGACTCTAAATGATATCCGTGTTTTTTTGTATTTTTGTAAAAATGTAAAGGCATGAGATTCTATATCTTCTTTTTATTCGTATATCTGTGTTGTTCGCTTCGTGCCCAACCTTTGTGTCGGATTCAGCATTATTCGGTGAATGATGGTTTATCGCAAGGTGTTGTTCAGCGTGTTATCCAAGATCATAGAGGATTTATCTGGTTAGCTACATGGAACGGCTTGGACCGGTATGACGGTTATGGTTTTAAAAATTATAAGATGTCAGCTGACGGGAAAGACCCTTTGACTTCCTATCGTATGGTTGATATTGTGGAAAACAGCAAAGGTGATATTTGGTGTCTTACTTATGATGAACGGGCTTTTGTATTCGATACGGAAGAAGAATGTTTTACCGATGTGCTCTCTTCTTTGGAAAAACGTTTAAAGAAGCGTTTGTATGTGACTGATATTGTTACTTTATCAGGAGGAATCTCTTGGATTCTATGTAAAAACGGATATGCTTGCAGGGTTGACGAGAATAAGATGCCGGAAGAAGAAGGGCTGGTTTTGTATAGTACTGCTGATGTATTGAAAGGCGAGCAGATTTACACGGTGTTCAAAGATTCGGAGGGGGA
Source organism: Phocaeicola salanitronis DSM 18170 (assembly GCF_000190575.1). NCBI lineage: Bacteria > Pseudomonadati > Bacteroidota > Bacteroidia > Bacteroidales > Bacteroidaceae > Phocaeicola > Phocaeicola salanitronis. The sequence continues at coordinate 3,620,623 of NC_015164.1, forward strand.
TGAATGGATTCTGACAGATAAAGGAGTCACGATTTTAGGAAAGAAGAACGTAGAAAGTGATTGCCCGTTTAAATTTATCATGGAATCGGAAAAGCGGATATATTTGATTTCTACTTCGGATAAATTGGCGATTTATGACATGCAGATTGGAAAATTGTCTTTTTTCCAGCCTTCGTATGCTTTGGGAGAAATTTCCGGTTTGGATAAGCTTTCTGCTGATACATTGGCACTTTCTACCGAGCAAGGCTTGACGCTTTATCTGGCAAGAGAGAAGCGTTTCATTCATCTTGATATAGGAGAACGGGGAACTTTGTCGAATGCGGTGCGCAATCTTTATCTGGATTCTTCTTATCATTGTTGGGTGATTCCGCAAAACGGAGGAGTGGTAAAGATTGATTTGCATTCTTTAGCGCAAAAGGTCTATCATATTGATGCGACGGTACCTGTCCAGCCTGACCGCAAGCCTACTACTTTCTTCTATGAGAAGGAGGGAGTATTATGGATATTGCCTTCAAATGGTCAATTATGCTACTACGATTATATGGCTGACAAACTCTCCTATTATTATCAGGATGAAAAAGAGAAGTCTTCGGCTTACAGCCCCTTTGTGCGGTATATGACGGTAGACCGTCAAGGCAATATGTGGCTGGTTTTGGATTGGGGGGTAGATCAGGTGATTCAACTTCCCTATAAGATGCAATTGTACGATATTGATAGCGGAATCGAATTGCGTGCTTTCCTGATTGATGACGAGCGGCGTTTGTGGGTCGGTTCTAAAATGGGAATCATCCGTTTGTATGATGAACAAAAGCGTTTTATAGGCTATTTAAGTCCGAAAGGAAAGATAGTGCCTGTTGAAACTTCATTTGCAGGGGGGATTTATGCGTTGTTTCAAGACAAAGACGGCGATATTTGGATTGGGACAAACGGTGATGGATTGTATTGGTTCAGAAAAGACGGGAAAGGGGGCTATGAGGCATCTCATTACCGGCATGACGATGCCGGCCGGTATAGTGTGTCGGGAAATCGGATATTTTCTTTCTTTCAGGACAGCCGTCATCGCTTGTGGGTAGTATGTTATCAGAACGGAATCAATTTGGTGAAGAAGGAAGCCGATGAGAAACTTTCGTTCTTGAATTATAATAATGAGATGAAAAGTTATCCGATGGAGATTGGTGCCAGGGCACGCTGCATGGATGAGTCGGATAACGGTACATTGCTGGTGGGTACGACAAACGGCTTATTGTCTTTTAGCGGTGATTTTCGCCAGCCTGAAGAAATCAAGTTTTATCACAATGCTAAACATGCCGGGTGCGACTCTTCGCTGGTGGCGAATGATGTGATGGATATTGTGAAAACGAAACAAGGCAATCTTTATCTTTTCAGTTTTACTGGAGGCATGAGTTGCGTTGCTTCCCGGAATTTGTTGTCCGATGAATTGCGGTTCAAAACCTATACGCGGAAAGACGGACTGATTTCCGAACTGGTGCAGGCGGCGGTAGAGGATAGCTTGGGAAATATTTGGATTATACAAGAAAATGCAGTGTCGAAATTCGACCCTGTAACCGGTCGCTTCGAGAATTACCGTAGCAATTTGTTTCGTACAGCGATGAAGTTTTCAGAAGCGGTGCCAGTTATTGATGCCCGTCGTAATTTGATAGCTGGCACGAATTTGGGCATGCTCGAACTGGATATTTCCAGGTTGAGGAAAGCGGCGTATGTCCCTCCGATTAATTTTACGGACATACGGGTGCAAGGCGGAAGAACAGTAGCCTGGTCTGACAATAAGCGGGAATTGGTCTTGCAGCCAGAAAACCGGAATGTGACTTTCCGGTTTGCCGCAGCCGACTATATTAATACAAAAGACATTCAATACGCTTATCGTCTGAAAGGATTGGAAAAGGAATGGAACGATGTCGGTCATGGACGTTCTGCACGTTACATGAATATTCCGGCAGGTTCATACGTGTTCGAAGTGCGTTCTACAGATAGCGATGGTGTGTGGCTCAACAATGTCACTTCGTTACGTGTGACGGTTCGTCCATGGTTTCACGAAACTTTTTGGGCATGGTTGGTGTATGCTTTGACGGCTTTCATTTTCATTGGCATAGTCGTTTATATATTGTTTTATATTTATCGCCTGCGCCATAGCATCAAGGTCGAACAGCAGTTGGCAGATATCAAATTGCGCTTTTTTACCGACATATCCCATGAGTTGCGCACACCGCTTACTTTGATTATTGCGCCCTTGTCGGCGGTGCTTGCTCACGAGCAATTGTCGGAGAAGGCGCGTCAGAATCTTGTGACCGTAGAGAAAAATGCTCAGCGTATGTTGCGTATGATGAATCAGATATTAGATTTCCGGAAAATCCAAAAAGGGAAGATGAAGCTCTTTATGGAGCGTATCGAAATCGTTGGGACATTGCGTTCTGTTTTAGACAATTTCTCATCGCTGGCAACCGAGAAGCACATCCGGATGTCCTTGCAGGCCGATGCGGACGAGATGTATATATGGACAGACCCTGATAAGTTCGATAAGATTTTCTTTAATCTTTTGTCCAATGCGTTCAAGTATACTCCCGAAGGTAAATGTATTACCGTCTGTGTGAAGTTGGAGAAAGAATGCTTGCAAGTCCGGGTTTCAGATCAAGGCGTGGGCATAGACGATTCGGTAGTGAAGAATATTTTTAACCGTTTCGAGACTTTGGGGACACTTATCGGTCAACCTTCTTCGGGCATCGGCTTGGCGTTGGTAAAAGACATGGTGCAATTGCTTCACGGTACGATTCAGGTCGAAAGCCGGGTAGGGAAAGGGAGCGATTTTATCGTGACGCTTCCGTCTGATAAACAAGTTTTCTCGGACAATAAGCAAATAGAATGGGTTTTGAAAGACGAATGCGATAAGGCTGTGCCTGCTTCAATGTCTGCAGGGCTTGAAAAAAAATCCGAAGAAGAGATGCAGGACGGTCGCCTCTCTATTCTGATAGTAGAAGATAACGATGAGTTGCGCACCTCTCTCGCCGATATTTTATCCGTCCGTTATCGTGTCCTGACCGCCGTTAATGGAGAAGCCGGATGGGATATGGCACGCAAGGAATTGCCGGACATGATTCTTACCGATGTCATGATGCCTGTGATGGACGGGTTGGAAATGGTCCGGCAGTTGAAAAACGATGCTGAAGTCTGCCATATTCCGATTATTGTATTGTCTGCCAAAGCATCGTTGGACGACCGCATTCAGGCGTTAGACCAAGGCATTGATGACTATATTACCAAACCTTTCAGCGCTGCTTACCTGGAGGCGCGCATCGGGCAGGTTTTCAGGCAACGCGAACGTTTGCAGGAGGCTTATTTTTCACGCTTTTCCGGGAAAAAGGAGGACGAAAAACAGAAGTCTCTGCTTGAGTTGGCTCCTTCTCAGCCTCAGGTGACCCGTTTAGATGAAGCCTTCATGCAAAAGGTGGTCGACTTTATCGAATGTAATATGGACAATGCCAATTTGGAAATCGAGGAAGTGGCAGCCCATGTATGTTTGAGCCGTACCGTATTCTATCGGAAACTGAAGTCCATTGTAGGGATGACTCCGGTCGAATTTATTCGTGGAATCCGCCTCAAACGTGCCGAACAGTTGATAGTGTCCTCCGATTACACTTTTTCTCAGATAGCCTATATGACCGGCTTTGCCGACCCGAAATATTTCGGCAAATGTTTTAAGAAAGCCACCGGAATGACACCTTCCGAGTATAAACAGGCAAAAAGTGAATGACGGAGCTTTTGAAGTTATGTTGTTTTTGCATCGAGTATCAAGTTTTTTTCATACCTTTGTCCCATTCATTTACAATAAATAAAAAAGCAAGAGACGATGAGTATATTTTCAAAGCTTTTCAAGAAGAAAACAACGGAAGAAGAAGCTGCGGCCGTAGGCGGAGTAGAAGATTTTATGACTTTGATACGGGTGTATTATCAGGCGGTTATGGCAGCGCAACTGGGTATCAGTAATATTAATGCCTTGCCCGACATGGCTGTGTTTAAGCGTACGCTGAAAATCCCTACCCAAAATAACAAGTTGGGGCTGGCGGAACGTTCGCGGTGTAAGAAAATGCTGACAGACATTTACGGCATCAATGATTTCTTCTTCAAAGAGATAGACGCATCCATCAAGAAACATTGCAAGAATGTGAATGCGGTCCAAAATTATTTTTTCATGTTCCAGGGATTCAGCCAGGACCTGATGATGGTGGTGGGCAATCTGATGCAATGGAAATTCCGTATGCCGGGCATTTTCAAAAAAGCCCTGCGCGGCATGACCGAAAAGACCGTTCACGATATTTTGACCCGCACGAACTGGAAAGACGATAGTGTGCGCAAGACTTGCCTTAACATCCGCCAATACCAGCATGCGCTGGGATATAGCGAAAGCTGGATGTCAGAATACGTCTATAACATCGTTGTACTGGCGAAGAAAGAGCCGAAACCCAAAGAGTAACGGATGGAAGGCATTGTTGAAAGCCATCCGCTTGAACCGTTCCTTCCCGGCAACGCAGTCTTGTTGATGCTGGGAAGTTTTCCGCCCCAAAAGAAACGCTGGAGCATGGATTTCTTTTATCCGAATTGGAACAACGATATGTGGCGGATTTTCGGTCTGGTCTTTTTTAATCAGAAAGACTATTTCGTCTTGCCTGATAAGAAGTCATTCGACAAAGAGCGCATTGTTGGATTTTTGGTAGAAAAGGGAATCGCGCTCTACGATACGGCATGTGTGGTGAAACGCCTGCAGAATAATGCTTCGGACAAATTCTTGGAGGTGGTAGAACCAACAGATGTTGATTTGCTCTTGAAACGGCTTCCTGCATGTCGGGCAATAGCCGTTACGGGGCAGAAAGCTACTGATACGATTTGTGCGCGAATGCGGATTGAAGAGCCGCCTATGGGAGGTAAAAGCCGGTTTGAGCATGGAGGCTTGCCTTTTCACCTTTACCGGATGCCTTCTTCCAGCCGTGCTTATCCGCTTAAATTGGAGAAAAAAGCCGAAATCTATCAGACGATGTTTGAAGAAACCGGGATTTTATGAACCGGATAAGATAAAAAATCCTTGAAGCATTTGGAAGATTCAAAAAATATCGTACCTTTGCACTCGCAATTACGGGAATAGCTCAGTTGGTAGAGCATCGGTCTCCAAAACCGAGTGTCGGGAGTTCGAGTCTCTCTTCCCGTGCAGAATGAGCTGTAACTGATTTCAAGTTGCAGCTCGTTTTTTGTCTGAAAACGTCCAAATTCTAACTTTTTCAAAAATAAAAGCGCAAAAATTTTTGTATTTATATTCAATCCATTATATTTGTGTAGAATTTGGTAAAAATGACAGAAGAAGACAAAAGGCTATTGAAGACGTTCGAAGGCAAATTGCAAAATCTGATTTATCTGTTCGGGGAACAAAAGAAAGAAATAGCAATGCTGCGTCAGCTTCTTGTAGCAAAAGAAGCGGAAATCGTGCGTCTGGAAGAAAGCCGGAAAGAATTGGAGTCAAAATATGCCAACTTGAAAGCGGCCCGCATAATCAGTATCAACGATAACGAACTCCGAGATACCAAGAAACGGTTGGCGGACCTCGTGCGTGAAGTCGACAAATGCATCGCTTTGCTGAATGAATGACATAAAGGTGAACGAGTCATGGAGGACGACAAATTTAAAATACATCTGCTGATTGATAATGAACGGTATCCGTTGACCATCTTCCGGAAAGACGAGCAACTGTACCGCGATGCAGCCAAACAGATTGACTATAAACTAAACAAATACCGGAGTATGTATCCGAGCTTCAGCGCGACGACACATTGGGCGATGGCAGCCTTGGAGTTGTCGTTCGAGAATATCTCGATGAAAGACCGGAACGATACCCAGCCGTACACAGAGAAAATCCGGCAGCTGATGGAAGACGTAGAAACGTGTATCCGTCCGCAAACGGACGAATAAAGTGTTAGGAACGTTTAGTTTTGTTGAATAAAGAAAGATTTTGCGCACAAACCGATATGCCCGTGTACGGCTGGCGGTCTGTGCGTTTTTGTTTATATATAAATTTAATTTGTAATAATGAATACAGTAATATTTACGGTCATTGCCTTCCTGATAGGAGGAGCACTTTCGTACGCATTCTTCAAGTATGGCTTGAAATCGCGTTACGATAAAATTATAAAGGAAGCTGAAACTGAAGCAGAAGTCATTAAAAAAAATAAGCTGCTTGAAGTAAAGGAAAAGTTTCTGAACAAGAAAGCTGAGTTGGAAAAAGAAGTGGCTGCACGCAACCAGAAAATCCAGCAGGTCGAAAACAAACTGAAGCAGCGCGAAATGGTGTTAAGCCAGAAGCATGAAGAACTTCAGCGCAAACGCAACGAAACGGAAGCCATCCGTGAGAACCTGGATGCTCAGTTGGTAGTCATCGACAAAAAGAAAGAAGAGTTGGACAACCTTCAGATACAAGAGCGCAAAAAACTGGAAGCTTTGTCGGGGCTTTCGGCGGAAGAAGCCAAAGAACGCCTTGTGGAATCGCTTAAGGAAGAAGCCAAAACGCAGGCACAATCGTATATCAATGACATTATGGACGATGCCAAAATGTCTGCCAACCGGGAAGCCAAACGCATCGTGATACAAACCATTCAGCGGATTGCCACTGAAACGGCTATCGAAAACTCCGTAACGGTGTTCCATATCGAGTCTGATGAAATAAAAGGACGCATCATCGGGCGTGAAGGACGCAACATTCGTGCCCTTGAAGCTGCTACAGGAGTGGAAATCGTAGTAGATGACACCCCCGAAGCCATCGTCCTTTCGGCGTTTGACCCTGTGCGTCGCGAGATAGCGCGGTTGGCGCTTCATCAACTGGTGACCGATGGGCGTATCCATCCCGCACGTATTGAAGAAGTCGTGGCGAAGGTGAAGAAACAGGTGGAAGACGAAATTATCGAAACGGGAAAGCGTACCACCATCGATCTTGGCATTCATGGCTTGCATCCCGAACTTATCCGCATCATAGGAAAGATGAAATACCGTTCGTCGTACGGGCAGAACCTTTTGCAACATGCACGTGAGACCGCTAACCTCTGCGCCGTCATGGCTTCTGAACTGGGATTGAATCCAAAGAAAGCCAAACGTGCCGGCTTGCTTCATGACATTGGTAAGGTGCCTGATGAAGAGCCCGAATTGCCACACGCATTATTGGGTATGAAATTGGCAGAGAAATACAAGGAAAAGCCTGATATATGCAATGCCATTGGCGCTCACCACGATGAGATAGAAATGACCAGTCTTTTAGCGCCTATCGTACAGGTATGCGATGCTATTTCAGGAGCACGTCCAGGTGCACGCCGTGAAATTGTAGAAGCTTATATCAAGCGTTTGAACGACCTGGAACAACTCGCTATGTCTTATCCAGGTGTTACGAAGACATACGCTATTCAGGCAGGGCGTGAACTCCGTGTCATCGTAGGAGCTGATAAGATTGATGATAAGCAGACAGAAAGCTTGTCCGCCGAGATAGCAAAGAAAATTCAAGACGAAATGACTTATCCGGGACAAGTGAAGATTACGGTTATTCGCGAAACGCGTGCTGTAAGTTTTGCGAAATAAGACGTTTTACTACATTAGAGAGTAAAGTCAAGATAAAATTTGATTATTAAAAAGTAATGTCATAGAAATGGGATGGCATTACTTTTTTTGTATCTTTAGGGATTCAATCTTTGGTGAAAATAAAGAAAAAGCGTATCTTTGAGCGTTTTAAATAAAAAAAACTCTCATGAAACGAATTTTTTCCACTTTATGCTTTGTGGCAATGATGGTAGCAGTGCTTGCGGCTGGTACTGCTGAAATTAAATTCGACCAAACTTCGCATAGCTTTGGTTCTTTCTCTGCGGATAGTCCTAAAGTGACTTGTAAATTTAAGTTTACGAATACTGGGAATGGCCCCTTGGTAATCCATCAGGCTATAGCCTCCTGCGGATGTACGGTGCCTCAATACCCCAAAGAACCGATCAAGCCAGGCGAAAGCGGGGAAATTACCGTGACCTATAATGGTGCGGGCAAGTTCCCCGGACACTTCCGCAAAAGCATTACGTTGCGTACCAATGCCAAACAAGAAGTTGTTCGTCTTTATGTCGAAGGCGACATGACTCCGGCTTCTGATATTGACTAGAAGATAACGCCAAGACGGAAACCCACGTTGTTTTGCCCGTCTATGCCTTCGCCGGTTAAAGTTTGGGCCTGGTTGGTCATATAACTGTAATAACCGGCTACATGGAATCCCATGCGCTTGTTCGTGAATGGGAAAATCTTCAGGCCTATTTCGGGTGAGGCATAAAATCCCCACGGGTTATCATATACGCCTCCGGTTCCGTAATAGGTCGTATAGCGGGTATAGACCGCACCCGCTTTCACGCCAATGTAAGGCTTTACACCCTTGCTCGGGTAAACGTTGTATGCGGTGGTAATGCCGAAGGGCAATTGATAAGCAGAACGCTGTTGGTCGGTTGTAAGCGATTCGGTAGGCGAGAGGGAGATGGTTTGTCTTCCTATATACTTATGGTTGGTATGGAAGTTGATGAATGCACCTACCGACCAGCGTGGAGCAATATCATACGTTCCTTCAAAGTTCATTCCCCATCCGCTTATTTTGTCGGCAAAGTCCGTTGAATAAGGAGCGTTCATCTGCCAGTCGATGGTGAGATGCATTTTGTCCGAATCCCATTGTGCATGGCTTTGTAAAGCGAACATCGAAAATACACAAAGTGTAAGCGCTATTTTCTTATAAAATGTTTTCATTGTTTTTCCTCCTGTCATTTATCAGTACTTAAATAAGCGGATTGGCTGAACGCTTGGTTAATGCCTTCCGTCAATAATTGCATATTTACCCGGTTGTTCCCGAATTGGAATCCCGATGCACTGGCATACCATACGACCGGAATCGAAGGCTGCTCCTCATTGTCCCGTCCGGTCAGGTCTGCCATCTCGAGAATCAACGCTTGTGTGTCGTAGCTGTACGTCACCGGATACGGATAATACCATCCGCCCCAATAACCTCCCCAATAGAAGGAATCCCACCAGCCGTTCCAATATCCGCCGGATATCACGGTCTTGGTTTGCGCAAGGTAAGAGAGCTGTATGCCCACGTCCGCCTCGTCCTTTTGGGAAGGGTCTGTGATGCGCTGATATCCCAAACGGGTCATTTGGCTTTCTACCTCATCGATAAGCGTCTGTGCATTTTCGTCAGTCCAATAAGAAGCACGTACGCTTCCTGCCTCTAAAATGCTGTCGGGCAAGTAATAAGTGGCATATTGGCTGAAATCCACACTGTTGTCATGGTTCGTATATACAACCAAATCGGTGTCCAATTCCCCCATATCGGGGTCTTTTTCACATGCTGCCAAGAATAATGCGGTTATGCCTGCAAATAATAAAAATTTCTTTTTCATATTGCTTTTCGTTTTTTTAAGTTGATTATGTGTGTCACTGATACTTCTTGCGGCATTTATTTGTGCATTTTGTGGATGCGATTGCAGCACACAGAATGCACAAAACCATACCGCTCATGGACAGGCTCTTAAAACGAACGCCCCTTGAATACCGAGCTTTTATGCGATGGAAGCAATACTCCATTCAGGCTCAGGCGGTTCGAATTGAAATTGGGAAAAATGTCTAACGAAGCTTTGTTTGAATCCTTTATCAATTCAATTTCCACCCGTGCCGAAATACCGGCTCCCATTACATTCATGCTCAAACGCAGGTTCCCCCGCTTGTCCTCTTCCAGTTTGTACGATGAAACCTTTCCGTCCACCGTTACGCCTCCCAAACCGTTCGGGCCGCTTACCGGAATATTAAATGCAACCTGAACTACGGCATCATCTCCATTGACCGACACGAAATTGGTGTTCGAGTTGACGTATGCCATTTGTCCGTACTTAAATACCACCTGGTCGGCTTCTAAGGTGAACTGTTTTTCATTCATCGCTTGTTTTGCCTCTTCAAAGAGCAGGCTATCCAGTTTTGCCTGCATTGCCTTTTTCTCTTCGCGTGTCAATTCTTTCTCTGTTTCCTGTGCCTGAACAGCACTTGTACCTACTAATAATAGCATGAATAGCATCATGCCTGATAAAATCTGTTTCATAATTCTTCTTTTTTCAAATTTACATCTATAAAACAAATCCGCATCCCTTTTGCTGCATGGTTTTGAATTAAAAAAGTATAAAAGAAGCCCGAAGCTTAATCTATATCAAGATTATTCGTATCTTTAGGTGTGTTAACTTCAAATTCACCGGCTTATGAACAACATTACCGACATTACCGTCTTGATAGCCGTCATTGCATTGGCATTGTGGCCTGTCGTATTGTTCCTCTTGCGTTTTATGCACGAGCGCCGCAAGCGGATGGAGCATCTGGACCAGATGACCAAAGATGAACTGGACGAAATCAGTACAAAGGACTTGGTGGTCAATGTCTTGAAAAAGATAGGATGCCAGCCCGAAGAAAACGAAGAAGGGCAAATCGCTTTTAAGTACCAAGGGGATGACTTTTACATCGCCGCCGAGGAGGAAAACCGTTTCATCATGATATGGAATCCCTGGTGGGGGTCCATTAATGCCGATAACGAGGCTTTCCCTGTCTTGAAGGAAATTGTCAACTTGGTGAACGTCAATTCGTTGGTTACTACGGTCTATATGGCTGACGAGGACGGGAAGACCGTCGGGCTGCACTCGCGGTGCCATACGTATTTCTCGCCCAATGAAGGTGAACTGGAAGACCATCTGAAGATGTTGCTCGACTTCTTCTTTGATACGCATAACGCTATCAAGGAGAATCTCAACCAATTGGGGAATGCAGCCGTGGCAGAAGAAGAGAAAAAAGAGCGGGTGAAGGTAAAAGGCTTTAAGGCGTACAAGGAAAATACGATGCCTATCGAGCCGAAGACCGAATGATTCTGAAAGCAACCGCTCTTTTATCCATGAGCGGAAACCTCTGATGACGTGTCGGCTGAAGTCAGGAAGAAAAACAAGCATATAGCCGCGTTGCTTGCAAGATTAATAATCTTCATGCTGTAAGATTATTAATCTTACACAATATGCGGCTATATGCTGTAAACGAAACGGGGTGTTTTCACGGATTTTCGGAGTGGCTTCAATTTATTTCAATTCCAACGGCACGCCCCGATAGAAGTCCAGAATCTTGAAACGGAACAAGTAGTTGTATTTGGCTTGAAGCTGATCGGACACTGCGCGCATCCATGCCGTGCGCGATTCGTTGTATTCCGTGGCGTTGGCTTTCCCGTTCAGGTATTTTTCTTTCATCAAGTCGAACGAAGCCTGTGCGGCTTCGGTAGCGGTACGGCTGCTGGCGTATTGCGTCTGCGCGCTCAAGGTGTTATAGTATGCCTGCTGTATTTCCTTATACAGGTTTTTCTTGCTGTCTTCCAATTGCCAGCCCAAGGTGGTCTGCTGGATGCGTGCGCTCCGTACCCGGTTCCGCGTTGCAAGGCGGTTGAAGATGGGGACGCTGAGCGTCAGCCCTACATACTGGCTGAAGTTATCGCGCAATTGCGAGCCGAAGTTGCTGTTTTCCCTTCCCGACATGTTGTAATAATTGGTGCTTAGCCCTGCTCCTAAGCTTAGTTGCGGGTAATACTCGCTTTGTGCGATGCGGATGCTTTTCTGCGCTCCTTCCAGACGGTATTGCGCCGCCTTTATCGTAGGCTTTATCAGCAGTGCCTCGGAATAGATATCGGCAGGCGGAAGCGGTGTGCCCAGGCTTTCAATCACGTCTGCCTCGGGAGAAGCGATGGTGAATCCGTCGGGCGAGGAGAGTTCCAGCAGCTGGCTGAGGTCGAGTAAAGACAAGCGGTAATCGTTATCGGCCTGTACAGCCGAAAGCTCGTCTTGCGCCACGCGCGACTTGGCTTCATACAGTTCCGACTCCGACGCTTTCCCGTTTTGGAAGAAAGCTTCTCTTTGCGCCAGCATTTCCTTGCTTAAACTGACCTGTTCGCGCGCCACTTCGGCAAGCTCTTCGTTGAAAAGCACCTGAAGGTATGCTGATGCCACCTGGATGCTTATGTTTTCCTTTGCCGCATTCAAGTCTTCTAACGCTGCCTGCAGGTTCAGTTTTGAGAGGGCGATGTTGTTGGGTATCTGCATGCCGGTAAAGAGCGGTACGCTGGTAGAGAGACTGAAACTTGTGTTTTGCGTATTGATGGTATTATAGGTATTGTCTGCCTGCAGGCTTCGCCCGAAGCTGAACGATTGGGAAGCGCTTCCCGCCAGGTTAGGCAGGCGGCTGTTCTTCGCCGTACTCAGTTCTACCCTGCTTTGTTCGGCATTGGCTTCTTGTTGCTTGATGGTCAGGTTATGTTCGATGGCATAATCGATGCATTGCTTCAGCGTCCATTCCTGTTGGGCGTGTAAAGGGAGGCATGCCATGGATGCCGCTACGAGTATGTATTTCGGTTTCATATCTTACGAAGTTATTTTTCAATTTTAAGTCCACGCACGGCTTCCCCGGCTTTCAGTCCTTGTTTCACTTCGGTATCAATGCCGTTGCTGATGCCTGTAACGACCTGCCGGCGTTCGAACTTCTGTACAGGGACGCTGTCGGTCAATACATAGACAAAGGTAGAGTCGTTGCTGAACTCCAATGCACTTTCCGGTATGGTCAGCGCGCCTTCTGCATGTTGAAGCACCATTTCGGCATTGGCACTATAGCCCGAACGGATGGTCACGCTATCGGGTACGGAAATAGCTGCCTTGATTTCAAACTGGTTGGCACCGTTATTTTCTGTGCTCTTAGGGGAAATATATTCCAATGTAGCATCGAATTTCATGTTTTGTAAGGCTCCCAGCGTAATTTTTACAGGGATGCCTTCACGGATGCGCCCTACCTCTGTTTCGTCTACATTTCCTCGGAATATCAGGTCGCTCATATCCGCTACGGTGGCTATGGTAGTGCCGTCATTGAACGTATTGCTCATGATGACGGAATTTCCGACTTTGATGGGGACATCCAGTATCAGTCCGGTAATGGTGGAACGTATCAGGGTGCTGCTGAACGATGCGCTGCTCTTGGTGATACCTTCCTTTACAATCTCCAGGTTGTCTTTTGCTGCCTGAAGTTCTTCGCGGGCTTGCTTGGCGGCAAGAAGCGTCTGTTCGTATTCTTCGTTGCTCACCAATTTGCCTTCGTATAGTTTTTCCATGCGCTCCAAGTCGGTTTCCGCCTGCTTTCCATTCATCTCTGCCAGGCGCACACGGCTCTCCGCCGAATTAAGCGTCCCCAATTCGGGAATCACTTTCACCTTGGCTATCACTTCCCCTTCCTGTACGGTTTGTCCTGCCTCTTTATACACTTCGGCAATGATTCCGGATATTTGAGGCTTGATTTCCACTTCGTCACGAGGCTCGATCTTGCCTGTAGCTACCGTGGTTTGTACCAAGTCTTTTGTTTCGGCTTTCAGAATCTGATAACTCACCTCTTCCGGTTGGGATTTCTGGTAAAGGAACACGAAGGTTCCGATAAATATAGCGGCTATCAGCACCAGTGCCGCTATTTTCATAAACTTCTTCATATAGCGTTCTGTTTTTATTAGTTTCTTTTTTATTCATCGCGGATGGCATCAATCGGCTTGACCGACATCGCCCGGTATGCCGGGGCAAGTCCGGCAAGCAATCCCAATACCAGTAACAGGAGGCAGGCTCCCACAGCTTCCCAAAAGCTGATGAGGAAATGCGTAGGCGCAGCCGGCTCGGAGGTGGCGGTCTCTACCACATTCAACAGGAAAACCGCAAAGGCAATGCCTGCCATTCCGGCTATGATGGTCAAGACCATGCTTTCCGACAATATCTGTTGCAGGATGTCATCCGGTTTTGCCCCGATGGCGCGGCGGATGCCGATTTCGGTAGTCCGTTCTTTTACCGTCACCATCATGATGTTGCTTACGCCAATGGCTCCGGCGAGCAATGTGCCCAATCCTACCATCCAGCCTAGTATGCGGATGCCTGAAAACAAGTTGTCCATCATGCTGAACATCGCTTCGGCATTGACCAGGATAGTTGCCTGACTATCGTCGGGATGGATGTAATGGGCTTGCTTCACCACCTGGTCTACTTTCTTTTCCACTTCGCTGATTGCATGCCCTTTCTTGGCGGTGTAGCACAATAATTGCACTTTCTGCCCGAAATTGTAGTTCTGCTGCATGGTAGAGAACGGAATAATGACCGAGGTCTCCGAACGTCCTTGTATGGAAATGTTTCCCGAAGACATGCTTACTCCGATAACCTGGTAATAGATGCCGTTGATTTTGACATACTTCCCGCAAGGGTCTTCATGTCCCGGGAATAAGGATTCATAAATGCGCTTGCCGATGATACATACTCTCCGCCGTTCCTGTATATCCATGTCGTTCAGGTACCTGCCATAAGCAATCAACGGTTCTTCTATTTTCCCGTATTCCGGATACAGCCCTTTCAATGTTCCGGATATCTTCTGTTCGTTATAGATGATGTCTATCCCCCATTTGGCGAGGCTGGGGGTGATGATATCTATTTCGTTCACGCTCCGGCGGATGCGGTCTACATCGCTGTTCTCCAGGTCCCAATACCGTCCCTGCTGGAATCCTTTGTAAGCCTTGCTTGTCTTGTTTGCTCCCATAAATCCCGAGTTGGTGGCGAATCCTTCAAATTCGCGCGAAAGCATATCCTGCATGCCTTGTGCGCCTCCCATTAAAGCTATCAGCATGAAGATGCCCCAAAAGATGCCGAAAGCCGTCAAGAGGCTTCGGGTCTTGTTCCGGGTAATGGTGACCAGTATTTCTTCCCAAACGTCTAAATCGAACTGTTTCATATCCTTTTCACATTAGCACATTAGCATATTCCCACATTAGCACATTAATACATTTCCACATTAATCTATTCTCATTCTGCCCTTAACGCCTCTATCGGACGGATTCTTACGGCTTTAAGAGCCGGGAAGAGACCGGCAAATGTTCCGGCGATGATTAAAGTCAAGGTCGCTTCGATGGCAACAGATAAGTCCACGGTAGGGTTCTCAAAGAATGTCATGGAGAATACGCCCATATCCATGGTCTGCTTGCCGGCTGCTACATTCATGTATTCGGTTACGGCAATGCCCGCCACCATGCCGAGGTATCCGAAAAAAGTCGTAATGGCTACGCTTTCCGAGATAATCAGCCAAAGGATAGACATCGGTTTCGCCCCCAATGCTTTGCGGATGCCGAACTCGTGCGTGCGTTCGCGCACCGTAATCAGCATGATGTTGCTCACCCCCACGATGCCGCTCAACAGCGTGAAGATACCAATCACCCAAATGGCGATGTGCAGGATTTGTGTCGCGGTCTGTTGCTGGAGGTATTGTGTAAAGCGGTTCCAAATCCAAATGGCACCGTCATCGGTCGGGTCGAACAGTTTTTGTCCTCCCAATACCCGTCGGTAATCGGCTTCGAAGCGTTCGTTATCTCCCTCGCTTGTCAGTCCTTGTGTGGTGAACGTGATGTTGTCGATACTGTCCCCCTTGGCATACACCGCCTGTATGGTGGTAAAAGGAGCCAGTGCCGAAGGGGAAAAGCTGTTCTGGTCTTCGTAGATGCCTACGATTTGATAGGCAACGCCGTTGGCGTTTACATATTTTCCGATAGGGTGTTGGTGGGGGAATAAGGTTTCTACCGTTTTTTTGTGCAATACGATTACCTTGCGCTCTTCCTCCATGTCGCGTTCGTTAATGAAACGCCCTTCTTTTAATTTGACGGCTTCCAGATCGGGATAGTTCGGGAATACTCCGTCTATGCTGATGGTCAGGAATTCTTTTCCGTTTATCAAGGTCACATCGTTTTGGCTGATGGTGGCACCGGTCGTGATGACATGTTCGGGGAATGCCGTTTCGCTCAGCTCCCGATCCCGGTTATCCAAGGAAATATTCCGTCCTTCCTGCATGCCTTTATAGACTTTCGACGTATATCCGGGATAGATTTTCATCGAATTCATTTTCATGTCTTCCGATTGCCCTTCGAACGCATGGATCAGTCCGTTGCCTGCACCCAGCAAGACGATAAGCATAAAGATGCCCCATGCTACCGAGAAGCCCGTCAGTGCCGTGCGCAATTTGTTGCGCATGATGGTGCCGTATATTTCTTCTATTAAGTCAATCATAGCCCTGTTATTTCATAAATCCGCCCTTGCCGAATGGAGAGGCGTTGTGGTCGATGTTGTCTTCTATCCGTTCGATAATGCCGTCCTTGATGTGGATAATCTTGTTGGTCTGGTTGGCTACTCCGCTTTCGTGCGTCACCACTACGATGGTCAGCCCTTCCCGGTCGTGCAAGTCTTTTAGAATGTTCATCACCTCTACGGAAGTCTTGCTGTCCAATGCTCCCGTAGGCTCGTCGGCAAGGATGATTTCAGGTTTTGATATCAGGGCACGGGCAATAGCTACGCGCTGCTTCTGCCCGCCCGAGAGTTCGTTGGGCATGTGGTGCGCCCATTCTTTCAGCCCCAGTTTATCGAGGTATTCCATGGCAAGCTCGTTCCGCTTCTTGCGTCCTACTCCTTGATAGAATAAAGGCAATGCCACGTTCTCCATGGCATTCTTGAACGAAATAAGGTTGAAGGACTGGAAGATGAACCCAATCATCCGGTTCCGGTATTCCGCCGCACGGGTTTCGCTCAGGCCTTTGATGAGCACATCGTTCAGGTAATATTCGCCCGAATCGTAATTGTCCAGAATACCTAATATATTTAATAAGGTGGATTTTCCCGACCCCGACGCTCCCATGATGGATACGAACTCTCCTTTTTCGATGGTCAGATTGATGCCTTTCAACACATGGAGCGGTGCCCCGTTATGGTATGTTTTGTTTATATCTTTTAGCCGTATCATGTCGTTTACTTTGATTTCTGTCTCTTTAGACGTCGCAAAGCTATAAAAAGTTACATTACAATCTAAATAAATCCGTTAAAAATTTGCTCCGTTGTTTCCGATTGCTTACTTTTGTTCTTTATATAAATAACCTTTAAACAATTTAATAACATGGCAGAAAACATAGAAAAGCCCTATGTAGTGGGTATGGACATCGGCGGAACGAATACGGTGTTCGGTATTGTAGATTCACGCGGAAACGTATTGGCATCCGACTCTATTAAGACACAGCAACATGAAGACGTGAACGAATATGTAGAAGCAGTATGTGCCAAACTGGTTCCGATGATTGAACAATTCGGAGGTCCGAGCAAGATTAAAGGCATGGGCGTAGGTGCTCCTAACGGAAATTATTATAGCGGCACTATCGAATTTGCTCCTAATTTGCCTTGGAAAGGCGTTATTCCTTTGGCAGCTATGTTCGAGGAACGTTTGGGCGTCCCTACCGCACTGACTAATGATGCCAATGCGGCGGCTATCGGTGAAATGACCTATGGAGCAGCCCGCGGCATGAAAGACTTTATCATGATTACCCTCGGCACAGGTGTAGGAAGCGGTATCGTTATCAACGGCCAGCTGGTTTACGGTCACGACGGATTCGCAGGTGAGTTGGGACACGTTATGGTAGAAAAGGACGGGCGTATCTGCGGATGCGGACGCAAGGGCTGTCTGGAAACTTATTGCTCGGCTACGGGTGTGGCACGTACCGCGCGCGAATTCCTTGTGGCACGTTCCGAACCCAGCTTGTTACGCAATGTTCCGGCAGAAGAAATCCAGTCGAAAGACGTGTATGACGCGGCGGTTAAGGGAGACAAGCTCGCTCAGGATATCTTCCAGTTTACGGGCGACATGTTGGGACGCGCACTTGCCAACTTCATCGCTTTCTCCAGCCCCGAAGCGATTATCCTGTTCGGAGGCTTGGCTAAATCAGGCGACTATATCATGAAGCCTATCCAAAAAGCGATGGAGGATAATGTATTGAATATCTATAAAGGAAAGACCAAGCTGCTCCTCTCTCAATTGAAAGATGCCGATGCCGCGGTATTAGGCGCCAGCGCATTGGGTTGGGAAGTAAAGGAAAGTTGATAAGAAGGATTCATGATTTATGAATATTCGCAAACATCCCATGTAGGGTCAGAATGCGGACATTCATGATAATTATCCAGAAACGAAGTGAAGGGGCTTGAATGCATCCGCATAAATGCATTCAAGCCCCTTCATTTCGTTTCTCTTAGAAGCTGTTTAAATTCGCAAAAGAACCCGATAGAATATTACTTTATTGGAAAATTTAAACAGGCTCTTAGACAATGCTTTGTTACTTAACGCCTTCTTCCTTTACTTTCTTCAACAGGTCGGAAGCGAAGATAAAGTCATTCAATCTTTTATTCGTGGATGCAAACACATCGTTTTTCGTGCCTTCCCATTCCTTGTGCCCCCGGTCAATGAACAAAATGCTTTCGCCGATGCCCAATACCGAGTTCATGTCATGCGTATTGATAATCGTGGTCATGTTATATTCGGCGGTGATGCTATGCACCAAATCATCGATGACCAATGAAGTCTTCGGGTCCAGTCCGGAGTTTGGCTCATCGCAAAACAGGTATTGAGGCTGGAGGGCGATGGCACGGGCGATAGCTACACGCTTCTGCATTCCCCCGCTAATCTCGCCCGGATATTTGTTTTGGGCGTCCAGCAAGTTCACGCGGTCTAAGCAAAACTGCGCCCGCTTTACCCGTTCACGATACGTCTTGTTCGAAAACATGTCCAGCGGAAACATTACATTCTCCAGTACGGAAAGCGAATCAAACAGGGCTGCGCTTTGGAAAATCATGCCCATCTCACGCCTTAGCGCCTTCTTCTCGTCCTTGTCCATGGCGATAAAATCACGCCCGTCGTATAAGACTTCCCCTTTCTCCGGCGTGAGAAGCCCTACGAGGCATTTCATCAAAACGGTCTTGCCCGAACCGCTTTGCCCGATAATCAGGTTGGTCTTCCCGTTCTCGAACGTAAAGCTGATGTCATCCAATACGTTACGGTCCTCGAATGACTTATAGATGGATTTTATTTCTATCATGTCGGTTAGCTAAGTAATTTGGTCAGGATTAAATCAGAAAACAGAATCAGCACGCTGCTCGACACCACGGCGTCGGTGCTTGCCTTTCCCACCGCTATGGAGCCTCCTTCCACCGTATAGCCGAAGAAAGCCGATACGCTGGATATGATAAAGGCAAAGAAGAATGATTTGATGAAGCTGCACCATACATACCATTCCACAAAACAATATTGGATGCCGTATTCCAAATCGGTCGCGTTCATGATACCGGCAAACCAGGCGGTGCAAAACGCGCCGATAACTCCGGCAAAGATACTGAATGTCACCAATACAGGTATCATGGTGATAAGCCCCAGTATCTTAGGCAGAATCAGGTACGAAGCCGAGTTGACCCCCATTATCTCAAGGGCATCGATTTGCTGGGTGACACGCATTGTCCCCAATTCGGAAGCGATGTTCGAGCCTACTTTCCCCGCCAGAATCAAGCACATGATAGAGGACGAGAACTCCAGTAAAAGGATTTCGCGGGTGGTATATCCTACCACAAAGCGGGGCATCCACGGGCTTTCGATGTTCAGTTTAATCTGGATGCAGATGACGGCACCGATGAAAAAAGAAATAAGCAAGACAATCCCGATGGAATTGATGCCCAATTGCGCCATTTCATTGACGTATTGCTTGAAATACATGCGTACCCGTTCGGGGCGGGAGAAGACTCTTCCCATCAGCATGATGTATTTCCCTAAAGTTGAAATTGGCTTTACCATAATCTTATTCAAGTCTAATTTTTATGCAAAAGTACGGTTTTTTAGCTATATTATAATAAAAGGAGGGAGGAATTTCGGATGAATGACCACATAACCCAAGTTTTTTACTACTTTTGCCGAAGATTTTTATCACGGAACGAAATTTAAACGATATGGCAGAACAGGAAAACCAGCAACAGACCACGGATACGTTTGAACTTCCGGAAGACGGACGCATGGTGCTCCGCACGGAAAACTTGGTGAAGAAGTACGGCAAGCGTACGGTGGTAAGTCATGTGTCTATCAACGTGAAGCAGGGTGAAATCGTCGGGCTTTTGGGACCGAACGGTGCGGGAAAGACCACTTCTTTCTACATGACCACGGGCTTGATTGTGCCCAACGAAGGACATATCTACCTGAACAATCAGGACATTACGAGCTATCCGGTATACAAGCGGGCGCAAAACGGCATCGGATACCTGGCGCAGGAAGCGTCGGTATTCCGCAAGATGAGCGTGGAAGACAACATCGCGTCGGTGCTGGAGCTTACCAAGACATCGAAAGAGTATCAGAAGGAAAAGCTGGAAAGCCTTATCGCCGAGTTCCGTCTGGAAAAGGTGCGCAAGAATTTAGGTGACCAGCTCTCGGGAGGCGAGCGCCGGCGTACGGAGATTGCCCGATGCCTTGCCATCGACCCGAAGTTTATCATGCTGGACGAGCCATTCGCGGGAGTCGACCCGATTGCGGTGGAAGACATCCAGCACATCGTATGGAGGCTGAAAGACAAGAACATCGGCATCCTTATCACCGACCACAACGTGCAGGAGACACTGAGCATCACCGACCGTGCATACCTGTTGTTCGAAGGGAAAATCCTGTTTCAGGGAACGCCCGAAGAGCTTGCCGCCAATAAGATTGTGCGCGAGAAGTACTTGAGCAACAGTTTTGTGCTCCGCCGGAAAGATTTTCAGTTGAAGGACGTCCGCGAGTGATTCCTGACTTCCACCTATATGCGCCGGGCTTCGCATATAGCTTCGCCGGGCAATGCAGATAAATGCATGAACGGATGAATATGGGAAGGGGAAGAAAAGAGTTTTTTTGAAATTTTGGTGCGACATTTGGTTATTGCAAGAGAAAACACTATTTTTGCACCCTCATTAATAAATTCGAAATATAGTAGTAATTAAAACAATAAGTCGGAAATGAATATTTCATTGCAAAATGTAGACAAGGTGAGCGCGGTGCTTACCGTTCAGATTGAAAAAGCTGACTATCAGGAAAAAGTAGAGAAAGCGTTGAAGACTCTCCGCAAGAGAGTGAATATGCCGGGTTTCCGTCCGGGAATGGTGCCCATGAGCCTGGTGAAAAAACACTATGGCACATCTGTATTGGTAGAAGAAGTTGACAAACTGATGCAGGAAAAAGTGAACGAGTATATCCGTGAAAACAAGGTGGATATGCTGGGCGCGCCGCTTCCGAAGGAAAGCAATGCAGACTTCGTGAATGACGAAAACTTTGAATTCGCTTTCGATATCGCTTTAGCTCCCGAATTTACGGTAGACCTTTCGGCGGACGACACCATCGATTATTACGATATAAACGTGACCGATGAAATGGTAGACCAGCAGGTGAAGATGTACACCCAACGTACAGCTAAATACGAGAAAGTGGAGGATTACCAGGACAATGACTTGCTGAAAGGTCTGCTTGCCGAACTGGATGAGAACGGCAATACGAAAGAAGGCGGACTTCAGGTAGAAGGCGCCGTAATGATGCCCTCTTACATGAAGAACGATGACCAGAAAGCCATCTTCAACGGTGCGAAAGTAAATACGGTGCTGACATTCAACCCGTCGGTTGCATTCGACAATAACGAGGCTGAGCTGGCTTCTCTCCTGAAAATCAAGAAAGAGGAAGTAGCTTCTTATACCGGAAACTTCAGCTTCCAGATTGAAGAAATCACCCGCATGATTCCGGGCGACCTGAACCAGGAACTGTTCGACCAAGTATTGGGAGAAGGAAAAGCGCATAATGAAGAAGAGTTCCGCGCGCAAATCAAGGAAACAATCGCCAAACAATATGAGGCGGACAGCGACTATAAGTTCTTGATTGATGTACGTTCGTATGTATCGGGTAAAATCGGTAAGCTGCAATTCGCCGATGACTTGATGAAGCGCATCATGCTGGAAAACAACAAGGACAAAGGCGAAGAGTTCGTTTCGGAACACTACGAAAAGAGCCTTGAAGAACTTACCTGGCACTTGATTAAGGAAAAGCTGGTCGCTGCACACGGCATTAAGGTGGAACAAGCCGACATTACCGAAATGGCAAAAGAAGCTACGCGTGCCCAATTCGCTCAATATGGCATGATTAACGTGCCCGATGAATTGCTGGAGAACTATTCGAAGGAAATGCTGAAGAAGCGTGAGAGCGTAGAAGCATTGGTGAACCGTGCCGTTGAGGCTAAATTGTCTGAAGCCCTCAAAGCCCAAGTAACATTGAATCACAAAGCAGTATCAGCAGAAGAATTCAATAAAATGTTCGAGTAACTCGGTTCCTCAAGCGAGATTGAATTGCTAAAACATGCTAAAAGAGGAGCTTTTAATTTGGCATTCCGTTAAGTGAATGGAAGTTTTTGTACATTTGCCGGTCGGAGGAAGAAGCCAGTTTAAAAGCTTCTCTTTTTATTCACAACTAAAAAACAAAAGACGAATGGACGATTTTAGGAAATATGCTGTCAAGCATTTGGGAATGAGCAGCATGGTGCTTGACGATGTAATCAAGTCTCAAAGCTATCTGAACCCTTATATCTTGGAAGAACGCCAGTTGAACGTAACCCAGCTCGATGTATTCTCGCGGTTGATGATGGACCGCATCATCTTCCTCGGGACTCAAATCGATGATTATACCGCCAATACGTTGCAGGCACAATTGCTGTATTTGGATTCGGTGGATTCGGGGAAAGACATCTCTATTTACATCAACTCTCCGGGCGGGTCGGTATATGCCGGTCTGGGCATCTACGACACGATGCAATTCATCGGAAGCGATGTAGCTACGATTTGTACCGGCATGGCTGCTTCGATGGCTGCCGTATTGCTTGTAGCCGGGAAAGAAGGCAAACGCTCTGCCCTTACGCATTCGCGGGTGATGATTCACCAGCCGATGGGAGGCGCGCAAGGCCAGGCTTCCGATATCGAAATCACCGCACGCGAGATTCAGAAACTGAAGAAAGAGCTTTATACCATTATCGCCGAACATTCACACACAGACTTCGATAAGGTATGGGCGGATTCTGACCGCGATTATTGGATGACGGCTCAGGAGGCGAAAGAATATGGGATGATTGATGAGGTGCTGTCGCGTAAGTCGGCATTATAATATTAACGAGTTTGACGAGGAAACAAGTTGACGGGTTGGCAAGGTTTTAAATCGTATTTAAGGATCTTGTCAACTTGTTATCTGATGCCTTGTCAACTAAAAATAGAAGAAACATTGGAAGACAAGACAAACCCAAAAGGCAAGCGCCGTTGTAGCTTTTGCGGGCGTTCGGAGACAGAAGTAGGTTTTCTTATTACGGGAGTCAACGGATGCATTTGCGACAGTTGTGCCGAACAGGCACACGAAATCGTGCAGGAAGCTACACGCCAGAAAAAGAGCGGCATGAACCTGAACTTGGCAGACCTGCCCAAGCCGAAAGACATCAAAGAGTTTCTCGACCAATACGTTATCGGTCAGGATAGTGCGAAACGTTATCTTTCCGTAGCGGTGTATAACCACTACAAGCGTTTGCTCCAGCCCGAATCGAAAGACGATGTGGAAATCGAGAAATCCAATATAATTATGGTAGGAAGCACCGGCACGGGAAAAACGCTGTTGGCACGGACCATAGCCAAGCTTCTGCATGTTCCTTTTACCATCGTGGACGCTACGGTGTTGACCGAAGCCGGCTATGTAGGCGAGGATATCGAAAGCATTCTGACCCGTTTGCTTCAGGTGGCGGATTATAATGTGGAAGAGGCAGAGCGAGGCATTGTGTTCATTGATGAAATCGATAAGATAGCCCGCAAGGGAGATAACCCTTCCATAACCCGCGATGTGAGCGGCGAAGGCGTGCAGCAAGGCCTGCTCAAGCTTTTGGAAGGCTCTATCGTCAATGTGCCCCCTCAAGGCGGACGCAAACATCCCGAACAAAAGCTGATACCGGTCAATACCAAAAACATCCTGTTCATTTGCGGAGGAGCTTTCGACGGCATCGAACGGAAAATAGCCCAACGCTTGAATACGCATGTGGTAGGATACGGAGCCGCAAAGGAAACGGTAAATATCGACCGTAAAAACCTGATGCAATACATTGCTCCGCAAGACCTGAAGTCGTTCGGACTGATTCCGGAAATCATCGGACGCCTTCCGATTCTGACCTACTTGAATCCGTTGGACCGTACGGCATTGCGCAATATTCTGACCGAGCCGAAAAACTCTATCATCAAACAATACATCAAGTTGTTCGAGATGGATGGAGTGAAACTGACGTTCGAGCCGGAAGTATTCGAATACATTGTCGATAAGGCTATCGAATATAAATTGGGCGCACGCGGACTTCGCTCCATTGTAGAAACCATCATGATGGATACGATGTTTGAGGTCCCGTCGCATAAGATCGATACCTTTACGGTGACATTGGATTATGCAAAAGAGCAGATGGGAAAGGCAAATATATCCCGTTTACAAATGGCTTGAGGCAAAAAGTGATGAAAAATGTTGCTTTTCATAGAAATTCTTCCTGATAAATTTGCATAATATCAAAAGTTGTTTATAACTTTGTTAGAAAGAAAGAGAATTATTTCCTTGAAAAACATAAATAACATCACTTAAAACAAAGAGACAATGACGGAAAACATCAATTTAGCGGCACAATTGAAAAAGTATTTCGGTTTCGACACGTTTAAGGGAAACCAGGAAGCTATCATTCGTAACCTGCTGGCAGGGAAAGATACGTTCGTGCTAATGCCCACCGGAGGGGGAAAATCGTTGTGTTACCAGTTACCCTCCCTATTAATGGAGGGGACGGCTATCGTGATATCTCCGCTTATTGCTCTGATGAAAAATCAAGTCGATGCGATGCGCAACTACAGTGAAGAAGACGGAGTGGCGCATTTCATCAATTCTTCATTGACCAAGTCGGCGATTGACCAGGTGAAGGCAGATATATTGGCTGGAAAAACCAAGCTGTTGTATGTGGCTCCCGAATCATTGACGAAAGAGGAAAATGTGGAATTTCTGAAGCATGTGAAAATATCTTTTTACGCCGTAGACGAGGCGCACTGCATCTCGGAGTGGGGGCATGACTTTCGTCCCGAATACCGCCGCATACGGCCGATTATCAACGAAATAGGAAAGGCACCGGTTATAGCTCTGACGGCTACGGCTACTCCGAAGGTGAAGATGGATATTCAGAAAAACTTGGGCATGACCGATGCGGTCGAGTTCAAGTCTTCGTTCAACCGTCCGAACTTGTATTATGAAGTACGCTCAAAGACCGTTAACATAGACAAGGATATCATCCGTTTCATCAAGCAAAATCCTGAGAAGTCGGGCATCATCTATTGCTTGAGCCGGAAAAAGGTGGAAGAACTGGCAGAGATTCTTCAGGCGAACGGCATCAAGGCACGCCCTTATCATGCCGGCATGGATTCGGCTACGCGGAATGCCAATCAGGATGCGTTCTTGAAAGAAGACATTGACGTGATTGTAGCCACTATCGCTTTCGGCATGGGCATTGACAAACCGGATGTGCGTTTCGTTATCCATTATGATATGCCAAAGAGCTTGGAAGGCTATTATCAGGAGACCGGACGTGCGGGCCGCGACGGAGGGGAAGGCCAGTGCATAACGTTCTATTCGAACAAAGACTTGCAAAAGTTGGAGAAATTCATGCAAGGCAAACCTGTGTCCGAACAAGAAATAGGCAAGCAATTGCTTTTGGAAACGGCTGCATACGCCGAATCGTCTCTATGTCGTAGAAAGGTATTATTGCATTACTTCGGAGAAGAATATACAGAAGATAATTGTGGTAATTGTGATAACTGTTTAAATCCGAAGAAACAAGTGGAGGCTCAGGATTCATTGTGCGCGGTGATTGAAGCAATCATTGCGGTTAAAGAAAATTTCAAGCAAGATTATATTATCGACATTCTTTTAGGAAAGGAAACAAATGAAATATTGGCGCATAAGCACGAAGATCTGGAAGTGTTCGGCTCAGGTATGGGCGAAGAAGAACGCTTATGGAATGCTGTAATCCGCCAAGCGCTCATAGCCGGCTATTTAAGCAAGGATGTAGAAAACTACGGTTTGCTGAAAGTAACGCCCGAAGGACGTAAATTCCTGAAGAAGCCGAAATCATTCAAGATTGTAGAGGATAACGATTTTGAAGAAGAAGACATTGAAGAAGTCCCCATGCGGGGAGGCGCTTCGTGTGCGGTCGATCCGGTATTGTTCTCAATGCTGAAGGACTTGCGCAAGAAAATGTCGAAGAAATTAGACGTACCGCCATACGTTATCTTCCAAGACCCTTCGTTGGAAGCTATGGCAACCATCTATCCGATAACATTGGAAGAACTGCAGAACATTCCGGGAGTAGGCGCAGGCAAGGCAAAACGTTACGGACAGGAGTTCTGCGATTTGATTAAGAAGCATTGCGAGGAAAATGAAATCGACCGTCCGGAAGACTTGCGTGTGCGTACGGTTGCCAATAAGTCGAAACTGAAAGTGTCTATTATCCAAAGCATCGACCGTAAGGTGGCGCTTGATGACATAGCCGTGGCAAAAGGAATCGAATTTAACGAACTGCTTGATGAAATCGAAGCTATCGTTTATTCTGGCACGAAATTGAATATCGATTATTTCCT
The DNA here is from genome assembly GCF_000190575.1 of Phocaeicola salanitronis DSM 18170. Taxonomy (NCBI): domain Bacteria; kingdom Pseudomonadati; phylum Bacteroidota; class Bacteroidia; order Bacteroidales; family Bacteroidaceae; genus Phocaeicola; species Phocaeicola salanitronis. The sequence continues at coordinate 3,647,286 of NC_015164.1, forward strand.
GGAAGATGTAATGGACGAAGACCACATGCTCGACATCTACGATTATTTCAAGGAATCGACTACAGACAAGATTGACGATGCCATGAGTGAATTGGGAGGTGACTATACGGAAGAAGAAATTCGTCTGGTACGTATCAAGTTCATTTCGGAAATGGCAAATTGATAGAAAGATTATATCTGCATTGTATAAAGAAGAGAATCATGAGGGAAGCAACATACCGTCTCCCTCATGGTTCTTTTTTATTTTCAATCCCCCCGATAATAATAAAGCAAGGCATGGCGGGCTATGAAATCCATGTCTGCCCGCGTGAGTGCATGCTCCGTTTCTCCCGGAATGGAAGCGTCAGGAAGCAGCCCCTTTTCGATGCAATAAATGAGCAAGTCGGGTGGGCAAAGGGTTTCTTCCGTCAAGAGCCGGAATGCATTCGCCTGCGCTTTCTCACGATTGTACATCGGATTATCCCTATCGGCAATGTACTCACAGATGTCTTTTGCCAGTAAAATCCCTTTCTTTGGATTGCTCATCAGAATGAAATTGCGATGCGCTTTCATCTGAGGCAACGTGTGGCTTTCATCATCCTGCCATTTGAGAGTGCGGACCAGAAAATCTTTCAGTTCCCCGTATCCGTTCAGGTAAACCATGTGCTTTCCTTCTGTACCTTGAGTGAAGTTCTGATAGATGTTTTTGTTTGTTTCCAGAATGTGGAAAGGTATTTCGGGCTCTTTAAGATAAAGCCCCTGCACCTGTTTCCAGCAAGGTTTTCCGGACAGCAGCTCTATCCATTCATAGAGGAAAAGAGCCAGCGGACCGGTAGGCATAATAAACCGGTCGGAAGGAGCGATATGCGTAATGTAAGGATACATCGAAGGCTCTGTCAGATACGTATGCCCGAAAAGCCATGTCAGCTTATGTTCCGCGTCGGCTTCGTTTTCAAATGTGTCAAAGTACCCGGTCAGAATGTCATTTTCAGGGGCTTCCTCGTATGCCTTATCCAATAAAGCATAAAAGGCGGATGCCTGTTCCGAAACTTGAGACGCATAAGGAGACAGGTAATGCGGCGCAAGTCCCGACTTCTGCCAAGCGTTCCATATCAGGAAACGGAGGTCTGCTTCGTTCACCTCATCCGGATAATAACCGGAATCCGCCGGATAAAACGGAAGCATGGAGCCGTAAAGCTTTTGATGCTCTGTGGTAAAGCTTTTCCAAAGTCCCAGTCCGGAAACCTTGTCTTCAAGGTAAGCGGCCGCGTAAAGCGCCAGCTTCTTGCGGAAAGATTCCGGAAGTCCGCGCAGGATGCATGCGTCGAAAAGCCGGTTGGCAAGTGCGGTAAAATAAGCGTCCGAAGGTTGGATGGCAGTATACGGATGTATTTGCAACCAGTCTTTTGTGTATATAGTTTTTGCTTTCATAATACGTGATTTTTGATAGTCACTCTTCTTCGTAAGAAATCTCACCGCTGTAGCGGATGGACTGCCTGTTACGCATCGTGACGGAAATAGAGGCAGCCCCCTCATCGGCTATGTCGATAAAGAAATCAAATGTGTCTTCTTCCGTTTTCGAAGTAAAGCTTATCGCATACCCTCTTTTTTTCTTTTCTACGTTCAGTCCGGTAGCGGGCGAGTGGAAATGCAGTCCGTTCCCTCCTCCGTAGGGGATTGAATAAGCCCTGCCGAAATAGGGCAGGAAGACATCTGCCGAGTCTTGCTTCAGCTCCAGGCTATAAGGGCTGGTCAGCGGAATGCTGTTTCCGCCCATGGGATAAGCCATGGATACGTCAATCTTGAAATGCCGGTCGGCAATCCGCTTTTCAACAAATGCTTTTCGCTCAGCTTCCTTTTCCTCCCGTGTTTGGGCGGATAGGTTTGCGGCAAGAATCAGGCTTGCCAAACACATAAAAATCCATTTCATTTGTTTCATTCGTATGCTCTTTTGATTCAGAAGCCAAGTTACGCAAAAAGCGGTTTGCCGTTTCATAAAATAAGATAATAGCTTGAATAAAACAATAAAAAAGCCAGTGTTTGAAATGACGGTTAGCTCCTCAGAAAGAAATATTTATAGTTTCATGTTGTTGTAATATGCTGAAACTAAAGTTTTATGTTGCTGAAACTTTAGTTTACATATACTGAAACTATAGTTTCAGTATATGTAAACTGCCTGAACAAATGCACTGGGAAGTCAAAGGCATTGGTCTTCTCTCTCCACCCGGCCTTTTGTCTCCTTTATTCCAAATGCAAATACACCTTCAGTGTATTGACGTACTCCTCAAACGCGCCCCTTCCTTCGGGGGTGATGCGGCATGTGGTGCGTGGGCGTTTCCCTTCAAAGCCTTTTTCGATGGCGATATAGCCTGCTCCCGCCAGCTTGTCGAGCTGTACGCTCAAATTGCCGGCGGTGGATTCGGTCTTTTCTTTCAGGTATACAAAGTCTGCCTCCTCTTTCACCATCAGGATAGACATCACGCCAAGCCTTAGTTGGGAATGCAGTAAGGGATTCAGTTCTTTCGGCATAATTTCTTGGCTTTATGGTTAATGATATGTCCGGGGATAATCATCATCACGATAAAACAAAGGATATACAAAGGTATCGCCCAAGTGATGTAAATCGGTATGTCGCAGATGGCGCAGCTTGCCACAATTCCTCCCGCGGCTATACTGAACAACCCTCCGAATGTCAGACTTTGTTCACGGATGATGACCCCTTGCGCTATGCTTCCGAATCCGATAATGATGAAAGCGTATGCAAACATCAGTACCCAGCAGTTGTATCCGCAAAACATAAAAGCCATGCAAATAGCTGCAAACAAGCAGGCAATAATGCCTACGCTCTTCCAGATTCCGGCGGAAACCTTATCAACGTAGCTGGACGAATGTGGCTTTACGTTGGCTTCTTTCCTTTTTTGTTTTTGCGTAACCCCATACCCGATGAGGGGAATCAGGAACCAAAGCCAGTTGACTTGCGGGGTTTGAACCCATAAAAGCAGGGCATAGACAAGGATAGCCGTGCATACCGACACATATCCCCATAGTAACAACATATTCCCGTCGCCTACTTCCAATTTGTTTTTCGTTTCCTGAATCATGCGTGTGATGATTTCCAGACTTTCTTTTTCGTTTAATGTCTTTTCTTCCATAGTCTTAATAAAATGGTTTATGTTATAAACTTTATGCGGAAAAATAAAAGCAAGAAAACGAGGACTTGCTTTTGCTTGCAAATATAAAACGGTTTCATCAATCTGCCAAACGGTTCCGCTGGGAAAATTTGCCTTTTTCCACTTCCGTCTTTTTCGCTTGTTTCCCTTTTCCGAAGTTCCATGCGATTCCTATTTTCCATGTCCTCCCTTGCGAAGCTGTGTGGATATGTATGTCTCTCTCGTAGTCTTCCGTATGGCATGCATAGCTGGAAGAACGGTCGAACAGATTGTCTATGCCCAGCGTGAGTATCCATTTCCCTTGATTGAATTTTTTCTGCAAGCGGATGTCTGCCGTGTGATAGGGATTGATTTCGCTATTCCCCGAATGTAAGCGTGAAGTTCCGCTGTATTTCATTTCAAGTGAAAGATCCCAAGGCAGGAAGCATTCGGCTTGGGCGCGGATGAAATAAAGCCAATGGCTTTGCCGTTCCTCTTCGGGATTCATATAGATGTCTTGCCTGGATCCGATAAAGTTGGCGGTAAGGTTTAGCCAGCCTGTGGGTTGCCAAGGAGCGGAAATTGCAACGAACCAATGATTTTCCCGATGGTGGTTTTCGTAGGTGACGTATGCGATGTCCGGATTTGCTTCGTCTTGCTTGGTAAACTCGCGAATCAGGTTTTTATGCAGATTGCCTCCTATGGTTAAGGTGTAGCGGTATTTGTAGATTAGCGTCAGGCTGAAGCGGTTGATGTAAGTAGGCTTCAGCCAAGGGTTTCCTATCTGGTAGCTATAGTCGGAGGTTTGTGTCCGGTTCGGGTTTAGTGCCGCGAATGCCGGGCGTTCGATGTACTTGCCATATTGTCCTGCCAGCATCCAGTGTTGGAGAGGGTCGAACGCATAGCTGACATCCATGTGCGGAAACCAGTCGAAATATCGTTGGTTTACGTTGTTTTCCCGGTTAGAGGTATGGGTATATTCCAACCGGAGTCCGGCTTTTACCGACCATTTCCTTCGGGTAAATGTGTATTGTGCATACCAGGCGGCTATCTGTTCCCGGTAATCCCGTGTGTAACCGAAATCGGGCAGAGGCGTCCACGTGGTTCCGCTACGGAATCCTTCGTATGCCGAAGTGTTATCGGTATAGGTTTGTGTGTATTTGGCACCTGTTTGGAAAGATTTGCTATTCCATGACACATCTGCGTTGATAATCCGGTAATCGGCTTTTGTTTGCGACCGGTATAAAGTATCCTTTTTGTAATCCCCGGCTTGGCGCAGGATGTTGTAGCGGTTTTTTCCTTTTGCATGTTTGCCGGTATAGTCTGCCAATATTTTTAATGTCGAACAGGAATGTGACAGGCGGTGCTGGTAGCTGAAATTAACGGATGTCATGTCGTAATCAGATTTTTGGTGATAATTCCCATGGCTATAGACCGTTTCATGTCTGTTGCTTATTGCGTCACGGCTATGCGACGGGTTATCGGATGAATGGCGGAAGTATTCCACTTCCAGTCCGAACGTATTCAGCGTGTCGGGCGAGAAGATGATGCCCGAGCGGAACGTCTCATAATCTGATGTTTGCTTTCGTGCTCCTGTGCTTTGAAACTGTTTGACAGTTTGGCGATAGATGCGGTCTTCGTTCCAATCGCTTGCATCTTCCGGTTTCCAGATTATGGAAGCGGAAGCGTACCAGTCCCATTTGTCCCAATGTGCATGCCAACTTCCGTTAGGCTGATATTGCTGGACGGAATGTCCTATTGTGGACATCAGCGAGAAATGCCCTTGCCAACCTTTCTGCTTGGGTTTTCTTAACAGGATATAGACAGCGCCGCCTTGAGCGTTTGCATCTTTTTCAGCTCCGGAGAAGGGAAGTATCTCGATGCGCTGGATGTCTGCTGATTGCAAGGATTGCAGGCGGAAGTACAGAAGTTCTCCTTCCAGCCTCACTTCCTGTCCGTTGATATAGACTTTGGCTCCAGACGCTCCGTTGATGGAAATCCCTTTGTCGGAAAGCCATACACCGGGCGCTTCTTTCAACAATTCAATTCCGTTTTTTCCCGAGGATGGTGTCACTTGCATGATAAACCGGTCGGCATTCCGCTTGATTTTACTGCTTCTCACCGTTATCTCTGGCAGGTCGTAGGTTTTCAATGTAGCATGGATGCTGTCCGTCAATGCCGGTGGGGCGGTGGGCATCGCATATAGAAGTGCGATGCTTCCTATATATAATAGGTAGAGAAAGACCAGGCGTTTCATCGTTCTAAAGGATTATCGAAGTAAAACAATTTCAACTTACATGCATCTTCTTTTTTCTTCGGATGATGCTTTTCCCGTGCAAAACCTTCTACAGGTTTTCCCTGTTCGTCTGTATCTATTTGCCAATTCTCGTTTTCATCGTGAAAGACAGAAATGGTAAAGTGATCCCAAGTCACTTCTTCTATTGTGATGGTCACCTCTCCCTTTTGTGCTTTTGCCATTCCATAAACAGGTTTGCTTTGTCCGTCTGCTTGAAGCATGACCAAGATATTTCCGTTATCATTGCGGATATTGCCGATGGAGATAGAAAATCCTTTGGCTGAAGCAGATACAGACAAGCTTAACAGTGCGATTATAAACCAGATTGTTTTCATAATCATTTATTGTTTTTAAGTTTATAAATAAGTTTATAGTATAAACCAAATGCGTTAAATAAAAGCAAGAGTGCGCGCTTTCCCTTGCTTCTGTTTTGCAAATATAGAATAGTTTATTTTATAAACCAAATATAGCCTGCAATTTAACCTCAATTAATAAAATGAAGAATCGCTATGCTCGCATGAGAATCCTCATTCTTCATTTTTCATTTATAGTAGAACAAAATTGGTTTGCGAAAATACGGAATGCAGTAGAGACGTCACATTGTGGCGTCTCCCCAACCGCAGGGATGCTATATGTTTTTGTATGTGAATGTCTTGCGGATGCATTCAGAGACGCCACAATGTGACGTCTCTACTAAAAACAGGCTATAGTTTTTCGCAATTCATTTCTGATTGACTATATCAGACTCCGCTGAATGCGCTGAATCCTCCGTCTACAGGCAATACCGCTCCTGTAATGAAGCTTGCGGCATCGCTGCACAGGAATTGTACGGCTCCGTTGAGTTCGGAAATGTCACCGAAGCGGCGCATCGGCGTCTTGGCGATGACTTTCTTGCTGCGGTCGGTGAGCGAGCCGTCGGGATTAATCAGGATGGCACGGTTTTGGTTTCCGATGAAGAAACCCGGAGCGATGGCATTCACGCGGATTTTCTCGCTGAACTGAATAGCCATTTCCTGAGCCAGCCAGCGGGTGAAGTTCTCTACTCCGCTTTTTGCCATAGAATAGCCTGGCACACGGGTGAGTGATTCGTAAGCCGCCATGGAAGATACGTTTACGATTGCGCCACTTTTTTGTTGTGCCATAATCTTTCCGAATACGAGGCAGGGGTATACCGTTCCGTTCAGGTTCAGGTCTACTACCTTGTCTAAGTCCTCTACTTTCATATCAAATATATTCTGGTCGGCGGTGAGCGTTCCTCCCGGAATATTCCCTCCAGCCGCATTGACCAGAATGTCGACCCGTCCCCATTGGGCAAGGACTTCTTCTTTTACGGCTTCCAGGCTTTCGATGCTTAATACGTTGCATACCACGCCTTTGATTTCGCTTCCTGCCGCTTTCAGGCGTTCTACTGCTGCATTTACACGCTCTTGATGTGCGCCAATGATGATGACTTTTGCGCCTGCCCGCAAGAAGCCTTCTGCAATGTTACTTCCTAACACGCCGGAACCGCCGGTTATGACGGCTGTTTTCCCGGCAATACTGAAATTTTCGTTCATATTGTTTTTTATTAAAATAGATACTTACTCATTCATTTTCATTTTGTAGGAACATTCCTTGCAAATTCCTTTTATCATGTAATTGATACTTTGCATATTGAAACCTTCCGGCAAATGGACTATGGGCACATGAATCCCATGGAAACAAAACGTACGGTGGCATCTTTCGCAATAAAAATGCGTGTGCATATCATCGATGCTGCATGTATCTTCATTTGAGCACACCTCGTATTTCAACGAACCGCTTCCGTCTTCGATAGCGTGAATCAAATGGTGGGCAAGAAAGGCGTTCAGCGTGCGGAATATGGTCGATTTGTCTACTGTCTCTAACAAGTTTTCCAGATCGAGCAATGAAACCGGAAGTTGCGCTTCTTCCAGTGCTCTGAATACCAAGATGCGGACAGCTGTAGGCTTTACTCCTTTTTTCTCTAGCCGGGTGATGTAATGCTGGTTTGTTCCCATTTTGCCGTTGTTTCTCAATTCGGAGGCAAGTTAAGCAAAAAAAATGAGAAAAGATACGTAAATCCGCAATAGTTTGAACAAAGCACAAAAAATGCGTCCGTTTCCGGACGCATTCCTCTTATATAAAAAACCGTTTTGGATTTCTAAAAAGTTCTTGTATAATCAACGCACTTGAATTACCAGATACCGCGATACGCTCCAGAATTGGTTCGGATTCGTAATCTTCAGGGTTAACTGGCCTTTATCATCTTTTACCAATTCGTATGAACCTTCCGGATGTGTGGTCAGCAATTCAGCGCGTTTTGAGTACAACTTGATTTCTTTATCTTGACGGATGTCGATTTCGGTAAAATAATCTTTATTGAATTCATTGTCTTTCAATACGTCGCCCCGCTTCAGGATTTTCTGGTCTTTCAGTTCCGATTTGGTTCCGAATACATACCATGCCGTATTCAAGGCTTTGTCTTGAGCGGCTACGGTTTCGGTTTTGGCAACGTTTTCGGCGGTCAGTTCGTCTACGTTCTTGTTCAGGTCGGCCACAGCTTCATCCAACTCGGCGATTCGGATGTTTTTCGAAGCCAGTTCCGCCTGCAGGGTCTCGATTTGCTTTTGTTTCGATTCCAGTTCGGCGGTCAGGTTCTGGATGGCTTTCCTCAACTGCGCCGATTGGGATTTGCTGTTCTGCAATTGCTTTTCCAGTTCTGCGATACGGGCACGGTTGGCTTGAAGCTTCTGGCTGATAAACCGGATGTCTTCCTTGATTTTTTCCGCACTCGACTTGCTTTCCATAGCGTTTCCTTGCAAGTCTACCCGGTTTTCGGCTTCGTTGATTTCGCGGAAGCCTTCCTGTATTTCGTTGAACGCGCCCATAATCTCGTCCAGTTCGGCATCGCGGTTAGACAATTCAAGCATTAATGAATCGTTTTGCACCTGTAACGCATCTTGCTTTTGCCCTGTACCTGTACATGAAGCCAACAAGGCAGCTGCACACATCGAAAATAAAACAACTTTCTTCATAGTTCTTGATCCGTTTAGAATTTATACTTTTAGTTTTCTTTTCCTGCTAAAACAATGACAATCTCTCCCTTCGGTTCTGATTCGGTGAAATGGGCAATCACTTCGTCCAACGTCCCCCGGACGCTTTCTTCGTGTATCTTTGATATTTCCCGGCATACCGAAACCTTCCGTTCTCCGCCGAAGAGTGCGGCAAACTGAACCAGTGTCTTGACCAACCGGTAAGGAGATTCATAGAATATCATCGTGCGTGTCTCTTCCGCCAAGGCGTTCAGGCGTGTCATCCGCCCTTTTTTCTGAGGCAGGAACCCTTCGAAGCAGAAACGTTCGTCGGGCAATCCTGATGCTACCAGTGCCGGGACGAAGGCGGTCGCGCCGGGAAGGCATTGCACTTCAATTCCGTTTCGCACGCATTCGCGCACTACCAAGAAGCCCGGGTCGGAGATGCCGGGAGTGCCCGCATCCGAGACCAAAGCGATGGTTTCGCCTGCCTTCAGACGTTGGATAATGCTGTCCAGCACCTGATGTTCATTGAATTTATGGTAAGACTGCATGGCATTCTTGATCTCGAAGTGCTTTAACAGGACGCCCGAGGTGCGCGTGTCTTCCGCTAACACCAAATCGGCTTCTTTCAGCACCCGAATGGCACGCAAAGTCATATCCTCTAAATTGCCTACCGGAGTAGGAACCACGTACAATTTTCCCATATCATTCATCATAATAGAAGCAAAGGTAGAAAGTTTTTGTTTCCACGGGCTAAATCTGCCCATTATTTAACAGATGTTGTATTATTTCATCCCCCTATATTGTTTTTTTATCAGGATAGTTGCATGAATAGCTCGGTTTTTTTATGTAGCTTTGCCTCATATTGATAATACGGAGAAGAAGATATGAAGATATGGACTTGGATAGGAGTTGTTGTAGGATGTTTTCTGCTGGCTCCTCTGAAAGCGGAAAACGGAGCCTTGTGGCAAGTGTGTGCCGATAGCTTGCATGCCTCTTATGCTCCGGCTCCGATGGCAAGCGGATGCATCGGCATTTTGCCGGGTAAAGGGCCGTTCAGGATAGAACAGGTGGTACTGAACCATGTGTTTGACGCTGCCGCTCCGGGTGTGGTAAGCCGGGTGATGCGAGGCATAAATCCGTTTGGGCTGAAGATGAAAGTGGACGGTGAAACCGTAGATACGGTGCGGATAATGGACTGGAGGCAGGTGGTGGATATGCGCAGGGCAGTGCACCATACAGAATTCCGGATGGGCCAGAAAGTGCGTGTGGCTTCTGACTTGCGTGCCTTGCGAGGGCTGCCTTATTCCGGACTGATATCGGTGTCGGTCGAAGCGTTGTCAGATGTCAGCATAGAAGTGCGGTGCGGAATGGAGATTCCCGGTGATTACGGAAAAGGAACGGTGTATTACCGTGAACTGGATGCCGATGGCACCCGCTTGCACCTGGTGGAGGCCGAGGCTGTTTCGGAACGTGGGGCGAAGCAGGTTGCGGCGGTTTCGGCTTTCTTGTTGGATGACGGTGCTATGTCCGGGCTTTCGTATGAGAATGATACGGAAGAGCTTTGCCTGAACGTATCTGTAAAGAAAGGGGAGGTCTTTTCTTTTTCGCTCGTGGGCAGCATCTGTTCTTCCCGTGACTTTTCCGACCCTTACAATGAAGCCGAACGCCAGGTGGTCTATGCCGTCCATGAAGGGCAGGAGCGGCTGGTGCGGACACATGAGCGGTTATGGGATGAATTGTGGCAAGGCGATATCCGGATAGAGGGGGATGACGATGCCCAGCGTCTGGTGCGCTTTGCGCTATTTAATCTGTATGCTTCGTGCCGTGCCGGAAGCCGTCTGAGCATTCCGCCGATGGGGCTTTCTTCGCAAGGCTATAACGGTCATATATTTTGGGATACCGAACTTTGGATGTATCCGCCCATGCTTCTGCTGCAGCCCGAACTGGCGAAGTCGATGTTGGATTATCGGATAGACCGCATTGAGCCTGCCCGAAGGAAAGCAATGGCATACGGCTATCGGGGTGTGATGTTTCCGTGGGAGAGTGATGACACGGGCGAGGAAGCTACGCCGACTTTTGCCTTAACCGGTGCGTTTGAGCATCACATTACGGCAGACGTGGGCATTGCTTGCTGGAATTATTATGGCGTGACGCGCGATACCCTGTGGCTGGAGCGCGAAGGTTTCCCCTTGCTTCGGGAAATAGCGGATTTTTGGGCAAGTCGTGCGGTGCGGAATGCCGACGGTTCTTATTCGATACATGGTGTGACCGGAGCGGATGAGTATGCTAATGGTGTGACGGATAATGCTTTTACCAATGCTTCCGCCTCGTTGGCATTGGAGTATGCTTGCCGCGCTGGAGCGGTTTGTGGAGCACATGTTCCTCCGGTATGGAAGGAGGTGAGCCGAGGTTTGCGTATCTTGCAGTTTGAGGACGGAGTAACGCGTGAACATGCAGCCTATCAAGGCGAGACCATCAAGCAGGCAGACGTAAACTTGTTGGCTTATCCGCTGGGAAAGATTGCTTGCCCGGAACAGCAACGGAAAGACTTGACGTATTATGCCGGACGTATCGACCAGCGGGATGGACCGATGATGTCATACGCCGTGTTCTGTGTGCAATATGCACGGATGGGCGATGCTGGGAAAGCGTGGGAAATGTTCCGCCGGTGTTATTTGCCCAACTGGCGTCCTCCTTTCGGTGTGTTGTCGGAAACGCCTTCCAGCAATAATCCTTATTTTATGACTGGTGCCGGCGGTCTGCTTCAGGCTGTATTGAATGGTTTTTGCGGGCTTCAAATCACCGAAGAAGGAGTTGTGCAATTACCTTCGGTTCTTCCTCCGCACTGGAAGAAAGTAACGGTAACAGGAGTAGGCAAGGAAAAAAAGACATTTATACGGGCGCAAGAAGCCGAAAAGTGATTGTTTCGCGGAAAAAATGTATTTTTGCAAATTATACTAAAAATCAGATTGTTACGGAACTCTTCCTCTACTATACAGCCATTTAGACTGACTATTGGAACTACAAAAATAGTAATTCTTTTTATTATAATAGAACTTTTCCTGCTCAATTTTCCGCCCACAATCACCCGAAAGCCTTATCTATGAAGAAAAAGAAAGAAGCCAATAGAACATTACGTGAAAGTAGTGCTTATGGCTTCAAATACAATAATGAAAAATATGCCGGGTTGAGCCTGAATTTCAGAAGATGGTCAGGAAAATCAATTCGAGGGCTGGGAAATCAGGAGTAGCCATAGCAGCTTTCGTCTCTATGGTTGAAACGGATGGAACAGTGAAGAGCTGAGTCAGAGCGAGGAGTTCTGATGACGGCTCTTCTTTTTTATTCCTTCCAAAGAGGTTCCAGTTCCCATCCTCTGGTAAACCCCATAGCAGCAAGGTCTATAGAAGGATATTGTTGGAATAAGTTAACCAATTTCTGTTTCAAATCATTGGCGGGATTGATCACATTCAAAAAATATCTAATAAGGCATAAGTTGTAATACACTTTCTGTTGGTTAGGTTGTTCATTCAGCCAGTTTCTCAACATCTTTTTCATGCTAAGGGTCGTGATAGCATTTGTTTTATTCCATACCCTTGAATGATGGCAACAAGCATTTCTCGTCAGAGTTATCAAGGTAAGCCATGATTGCAGGACAGGCACATTCAGATAGAATTCTTTGGCTATCTTCTTTTGAGTTTTGAAGTCCCGCAAATTTTCATAAATGCGTGTCACTACCCCTAAAGGCAGAATCTCGATTAGTTCCCATGCCGGAGGATAGTCATTGTCATATTTAGCCTTGAAATGCTTGATAAAATCTTCGTTTGACCTCTCATACTCTTTGTTTATCAGTCCCATCATGTAGTTATACTTCTCCCTTTTGGCAAAAGTCTCCGGATTCGTTATCCAAAACGGATCATGATTGGTCTCACATACTGCGTTTACAATGGCCTGACGTACTGCTATCTCTATTTTCTCTATTTCATTGAACAATAAGAGACGTAATTTCCGGTCGAAACGATAAAGTTGCATGACTTCCTCAAAACTTGAACCGGGCTTGAATTTATGTTCATTTTTAGGATGTTCAAGGAATGGATAGAAATAAGCACTCAACCGATAATAACCGATATGTCTGATATAATCCTCCGCCTTGACAGGATTATAAATTTCCAAACCTCTTTGCTGTAATAATTGTACTAATTCTGATGGAGTATGATATTGTTTCTGAAAAGCTTCCATAGGTATATATAAAAAACGACCCACCGATTTAAGCATCGTTGAGAGGCTTGGTGGGTTCTAGCGTTGCAAAGATAAACATAGTATTTGACTTTGCCAAACCTTTATCAAAGAAATTCTAATTTTCCTGCTTTTATAATCCTGATTCATTGTTTTTCCATGCCTTCTCCTATCCCCCCAAAGCCTTATATATGAGAAAAATAAGAATAAGAAAAGAGAAAACGAGAGAAGAATAACAATAGTATTAACAACAAAAATCAAAAGAGAAATGGGAAAAATAGTAGAAGGAATCAAAATCGCAGCCTATGTGGCTGAGGTTGTCGTAGCAGGTTCAGTTGTGATTGAGCTTGTATCGAAATGGAATGAACGGCGGAAACTGAAATCCGCTGTACGTGTAAAAGCCGCAGCGGAGGAAGTTGCGGAAACGGATTGAACGTCATGGGTTATGAGAAGAACCAGGACGTGGTTATAACGCTCCTTGAAGTGGCCGTATCGGTACTCAAGGGAATAAAGAAGCTAAGAAGTTTATTTGTAAAGTCAAAGAAATAAACCTCTTGGCTTTTTTGTTTGTCAAGAATATCATTACCAATCATTTAAAAACATTTACAGTATGAGAAGAACAACTGAAACGGCTTTGAACCGCAGCGGATTCATAGAAGACGCAGTAACCGTACCGGAAGAAAACAGGAAAGGTATAAAGAACCATCCTAATTTCATTGAAGCGAACACATCCGGAATCACGCTAAGAGAACTGACGGAGAAAAACATCATTCCGACCTTCAGCGACAACAGCCTGACGATTTCACACCAGAATTTCATCGGTGCAGTAGCCAAAGCGGCAGAGGAAGTATTCGGAGAACTTACACCTGTTGAATGCAGGGTTTCACATCCCATTATCGGGCGTATCCCATCGGCGCAATATAAAAAGACCGGTGAACTGACGGAGGAAGAAAAGACGGTATTCTATCAAAGGCTTGCGTGGGTATGTCATGTAAGCCATCTTGTAAGAACCATTAACGGGCAACCCACCCATTTATGTATCGGCGGTGTCCGTGCTTATAATGAGGACAAGCTCTACAGCAAGCGAAGCCCCATGAAATTCAAGATTTTCGTGGGCTGGCAGGTAAGGGTATGCAGCAACCTAATGTTGACCACAGACGGTTTCACAAAAACAATCGAGTGTATGACAGAAGCTGACATTATGCAAAAGTCCATGGAACTGTTCGGGGCTTTCAATCCGCATAAGGAAGAAACCTTGGAACTTTTAGGCAATCTGAAAGAAACTTCATTTACCGAAGAACAGTTCTGCAAGATAGTAGGGCGGCTGAGATTATACCAGTTCCTGCCCGCATCTGAACAACGAAGACTACCCTCCCTGCAAATCGGTGACCAGGCTGTGAATGCGATGGTAAAAGGTTATGTTTCCAATCCCGATTTCGGAAAGAAAGAAGGGGAAGAGTTCACCTGCTGGAATCTGCTCCAGCTTGCAACCGAAGCCGTAAAATCAGCCTACATCAACTGCTGGCTGGAACGCAACCAGAACTGTACGGATTTCGCTGTAGGAATCCAAAACGCACTCCGTGGCAACGATACCGAAGGTTACGGATGGTTCTTGAGTTAAGCCTATACATATATAGGTATATAAGAGAGGTACACATTATCAACTGAATCAAGATTTTGTGTGCCTCTCCTTTTTGTTTCACCCCAATAATTTTTTAGAAAATGCCAACCGTGAATATCGAACTTTTCAAGAGGACATCGCCTGCAAGAAAGATTGAGATTATAAGGAATCTTACACAGGTGGAATTGGCAGGAATATCAGAAGAAACCATACTCCGAATCGTCAAAGAAGTGGGACGCAGAAATTCCGGGACAAGGAACTATGAGTTTTATATCCACCCTGACAGAAGAACCGGAAACCGATGGAATTCCGAAGTGGAAGGATTATGGCTCTACAAAGGAAAACTTCATGTCATGGTTTATATCCAGCTTGACCATACGGACTGTGAAAAGACAGTTCCCTACGATGATTTTTTCAGGAAAGAAGAATACAGAGGTGCGGTTATCCGGGAAGACCGCTACGGAAATCCCCAAACCTGTTACTATGTATATGATGAGAAGGACAAGGCGGAGGTCATTAGAAGCATCTGCCTTGAATACATCCATACGAAGTATAAATCAAAACTTAACCGTTAAAAACATTATCAACTATGTGTAAATTTCAACAACCGCAGATTCCTGCCAACGTAACGGCAGACGAAAGGAGAGCCATCTATTTTGACGCTCTCTATTCCCTCGACCTCAGTGACAAGGTTGAGAAGTACAATGACCTGACTTACTTGAGTTGGGCGAATGCCTGGGCTGAGTTCAAAAGATGCTATCCCTCAGCCACCTACCGGATTATCAAAAATCCGGAGACCAACCTTCCATATTTTGCAGATCCTTGTATCGGTATCATGGTCTATACAGAAGTAGAAGTGGAAGGAATCACCCATGAAATGTGGCTCCCCGTGATGAACGCATCCAACAAGGCGATGAAACTTGAGGCATATACTTACAGCGTGTATGACAAGTTCAAGAAACAGCATGTAGAAAAGACGGTGGAAGCAGCAACCATGTTTGATATTAACAAGACGATCATGCGTTGTCTGGTGAAAAACCTCGCCATGTTCGGTTTGGGGTTATATATCTATGCAGGGGAAGACGTGCCGGAAAATGATTCAACAGATACACAACAGACAGATTCCCCCAAGAAAACAATACGGAGAGCAAAGACAATCAGTCAGGCACAGCAGGCGACTGACAAGTATGCGGGTATAAAAGCTGCCTTGAAAGCTTGTCCTGACCAGCAGTCATTGATGAACCTCTATCAGCAGCACAAGAATGAGGTGGACGGCAACAGTGAAATCAAGGCACTCTTTACCGAGCGCAAATTACAACTTCAAAAAGCGGCGTGATTATGAAAACGAAAAGAATTGAACTGAAAGAATCGGGTGTGCTTTTCAATGAAGAAGAACACTCTTACTTGCTCGATGGAAAAGAATTGTCAGGCATTACGGGGATGTTGCAGAGACAGCTGTTCCCTGACGAATTTGACGGAATACCAAAATACCTTATTCAAGGTGCGGCGGATTATGGTGCAGGTGTACATCTTTCCTGTGAGGACTTTGACAAGAACTGGATCAATGACGGGACACAGGAGGTGATTGATTATATTCAGCTATGCAAGGACTATGGATTAGTCCATGAATGTTCGGAATATACCATAACTGATGGAGCAAACTGGGCTTCGAAGATAGACAAGGTATATCGTGTTTCAGAAGACACGTTCAGTCTGGGGGACATTAAGACTTACGGACATATGACCCCTGTAAAGCTGGAGAAAGCGAGATGGCAACTAAGTATCTACGCTTACTTCTTCGAGCTGATGAACAGGAAAGCGAAGATTGACAAGCTGTTTGTCATCCGGCTTCGCAACAAGATGAAGAAAGACGGTTCGTTTGACCATATCAAGGAAATCATCTTTGTAAACCGGATCCCTTCAGATGTATGTAAAGAACTGCTGGATTGCGACCTTCGGGGAGAACGGTTCAATAATCCCTACAGCATACCGGAAGAAATCAGAAATCAAGAAGCGGAAATTAGAGAGCTGATCCAGACAAAGAATAAAGCAGAGGAAAAACTCAGCACTCTCAAATCAAATATCCTGTCAAAAATGGAAGCAATGGATGTCAAGTCTTGGCTTACAGACACCATGAGACTTACCAGAAAACTACCGGGAATAAGAACCTCATTTGATTTTCAGGCGTTCAAAAATGATCATCCTGATATCGATTTTGAATCCTACATGAAGACCTCAAAAGTTGCAGGGTCTTTGGTAATATTAATTTGACGACTTGGAATCTGACCGGGGAGATAATCATCGAATGATAAAAATATGATGGTGTCTCCCCGGCCTTTTCCCTTTATGTGTAACAGGCTAAATAATAGGAGAATCAACAATGAAAAAACTTATATTACAATTCATAGCGATAGATGATTGGAACCGTCCTGTATTCAAAGATAGGAAAGGAAGATATTTTGGTGATACCGAAAATCTGTTCAATTATGGCGCAGACAAGAATGAGATTTATGACTTCTATCGTGACAAGCAATTGAATGAACATATATGCTATTTCGGAATGTGCTTTGACTGTGATCCCATAGGAGGCAGAATTAATGAAGATGTGAAAATTATTCTGGAATAATGATATGCATCTGGAACGGTCATGTGTTCAAACCAGGAATGTGTTCAAATAAATCTGTGGAAGGTGTTTGGGCACGTTCCTTTGTGTTATGCTTTTAATCAAAGAATAAAATGGAAACAACAATGAAGAAAGCAGTTATCTACGCCCGTGTCAGTTCTACAGGAGACAGACAGGACACAGACAGACAAATCAAGGACTTGGGAATTTACGCCAAGTCACAGAATATAAGAATCGTGAAAATATACGAGGAACATATCTCAGGCGCGAAAAAAATTGAGGAAAGACAGGTTCTGACAGAATGCTTGGAATATTGTAAGAAGGAATCTGTGGACTTCCTTCTTTTATCAGAACTGAGCAGATTAGGAAGAAGTACCCTGCAAGTGCTTCGTTCTTTGGAGATACTACATGAAGCAAAAGTTTCGGTATATATCCAAAACTTAGGACTATACACACTTCAACCCGATGGAAAAGTGAACCCGATAGCCAGCATTATGGTTACTGTTCTGGCTGAAATGGCGAATATTGAAAGAAGTAATATTCAGTATAGGCTAAACTCTGGAAGGGCTAACTATATCGCTAACGGAGGAAAACTGGGAAGAAAAAGAGGAAGTACCAAACCCGAAGAAAAACTGAGGGAAGAATATAAGGAAACTATCCTGCTCCTGAAGAAAGGCTACTCAATCCGGAATATTGCCAAACTTCAAGGCATTGGAATCTCTACGGTACAGAGAATCAAGAAGCAGTTTATCAACAACAATCAGAAGTAATTATGGAAACGAACTACATTATTATCTTGGATTACTCAGTGGGTGAAGTTATAAAGATTAAACTCACCAAAGAGCAGATTGAAGAATCAGAGAAGTATGATGACTTTGAAACATTCCTGAGCACGCTGGAAGAAGTGTATGATTTCAGGTTAAAGGATTGCTTATGGATGTGTACTGAGAGTTATCAGGAAAGGAGTTTTGGATTCTGATTAGTGCATTATTATATGAGAAGGAGGACAAAAACAGTCCTCTTTCTTAATTTTTTCTCATTTCTCCACCTGAAAAAGTACCGAAAGCCTTATATTTGAAGAAATAATACTCACAATAAGAGCGTCATATTGAACAAAAAACGTATATTTGCAGTGTCCGATTGGAGAAATGGTCGGATTTATATAGAAAGCGTTTTTTGCTTTTATCCTAAGATCAAAGTCTGGAAAATTTTGAAACTTGGAAGGATAAGAGACAATGTGACGCTCATTTCTGTTTGCATGTACATGGTATAGCCGATGCTGTATCATTTTACATAGCTAACGGCGTGAGTATTGTTTCTTCATATTCATTTCCAAGTAGGTATTTCCAGACACCAGATCTTGATGAATAGCAGGACAAGCCTCGCGCCTTCTTTTTGTTAATCTAATTACTACTTGGAGGCTTGTAGTAGATAGGAGAAAAAACTATGAGTCCAGCATTATCTCAATTAAAAAATGAACTGTTAAATCCAATAACAGATGCACATGAAGTTTTATTAGTATTCTATATCGCTCCAAATGCTTTTTTATGGAAAGCCTTATTAGAAAATCCATGTAGTAGCGTTTATTTTATCAAGAAAAGTGATCAAAATAGAGCACTTCTCGATAACCTATTTGAAGCATTTGCGTGTACAGATAATAGCGACCAAATGTCACCCCACATTTTACGGTTGATTGTCAACCCAAGGAGTAATGACTTTTTTCAAGAATTTATAGATTCAACTTATACAATTCCTCCAGGCTTAAATGGTGGAACAATCCAGGAGTTTATTGATGTATTTATAAATCAACTTGACGCATATATTGTGAAAATATGATATTAGTGACTATGAGAGTTTTTATTTCTTTATCATTCATGCTCGGTTTCCTTTCATTATCGCTTTTTGCCCAACAAGCGAAGAAACCGACTATTATGATTCTTCCAAGTGATAACTGGTGTTCAGCCCGTTACTTTACCAAAACTTACGATAATCAGGGAAGTAAAGTTGTAAGTGCCGATTATCGCAGAGCTTTTCTGGAAGATAGCGAACTAAATCCTGTCATTAGTAAGATAGGAGAGTTGCTTACGGAACAAGGCTATAGCCTGAAAGATGCGGAACAGGCAGCCAAATCCTTAGATACCGAAATGGCTGAAAATGATGTTACCTTCAGCAGCACAAGTCATGCAGGACTGGCCATGTCACCCTTGGATATGCTGAAACAAAGGGTGAAATCAGATATCCTTATTCAGATAAATTGGAACGTCACAAGGGAAGCTATCACCTTCACGATGGAAGCCTTTGATACTTATACAGATAAGAGAATTGCGACTGCTACGGGTACTAAAGAACGGAACAAGGATATAGTACCTGTCCAGATAGAATCCATCATAAAGGGGCATATCAAGAAGTTCGATGAACAGATGGACGGTTTCTATCAGGAAATGCAGGCCAATGGCAGGGAAATAGCCTTGAACCTGCAAGTCTGGGATAACTCGGATGTGAACTTGGAAACAGAGTATAACGGGGATGAATTGCTCTGGCACATTCAAGAATGGCTATCAGAGAACACCGTAAACAGTCAGTTCAACCTGAGTGACGCTACCGAGAATTTTGCACGGTTTGAGCAAGTACGCATTCCATTGGTTCAAAGAGGAATGGCTTTGGATGCAAGAGGCTTTGTCAGAGGATTACAGAAACATTTGCAAAAAGCCCCTTACAATATTACTTCCAAAATAGTGATGCAAGGGCTGGGAAAAGCAACATTAATCATAGGAGAAAAATGATGAAAAGGATTGTATCAACATTCTGCTTATTGGCATTGTTTTCATTGGTTGTTTATCCGAAAACAAGCAGAATAGCTATTAATGTATATATATCCGAAAATACATCCTTGTCGAAAGAAAGCAGGGACTATCTTTCGGACAAGGTTTCACGCCTGCTTTCAGATAATGATGTACTTGGGAAAAACTATAGCGACAGGTTCTATATAACAGCCAAAGTACACATAGCCGATAAGCATATAATAAATGGTATGCCCCAAAGGATTTCCCAAGAACTGGAGATAACTTACAAGATTGGCGATGCTGTGGACAATATCGTTTATTCCACTTATTCGGAAACCTATACAGGAATAGGCACGAATGAAACCAAATCTCAAATCAATGCTTTCTCACAAATAAAGTCCAATGATGCTTATTCCAAGTTTATTCAGGAAGCTAAGGATCGAATTGTACAATTTTATTCGGAACGTTGCGGAAGCATTATTCAGGAGGCAGAAATCAATGCCCAAAACAAGGAATATGACAAGGCAATTTATCAGCTTTCTTTGGTTCCTTATGGAGTGGACTGCTATAATGATGTCTTGGCTCAACTGAAAAGAATCTATTTCGAGAAAACGGAATATGAGAATCTTTCTTTGTTGTCTCAGGCTCAACAGGCTTGGAACAGTAACCCGACCAAAGACGGTGCTAAGAAAGCGGTCGGTTATCTCAGAGAAATAAAACCAAGCCCAAGTACCCAAAAACAGGTGCAGGAACTTTTGGATTCTATGAACAGAAAACTTCAGACAGATGAGGAAAGGGAATGGGAATTTATGCTGAAACAGTATGAACATGAGCAGGAATTGAAACTACAAGAAGAACAAAACAGCGCAGACCTGCTTAATACCTGTATTCAGTTAGGATATGACTTTTTATCAAGCAATTTTCAACCGATTAACTTAATAGGGAATTTATTATCATGGTAACATTGAAAAAACTTTTCTTTCTCATTATTATGAGCTTAGGTGTAGCACTATATTCGAGTGCTCAGGAAGCATTAAAAAATTCAGACGAAGTAACTTTAGTAGTTTCAGGTGATGGCTATAACAAGGAGGAAGCCACCAATGTAGCCTTACGCAGTGCTATTGAACAAACTTTTGGAACATTTGTTTCCAGCAACTCAGAAATTCTTAATGATAAGCTGGTAAAAGATGAGATAATAACTGTATCTTCTGGTAGTATTAAGAATTTTAGCTATGTCACAGAGTTCCAAAGGGATGGAAAATATTTTATTACGCTAAAAGCTAT
This sequence comes from Phocaeicola salanitronis DSM 18170, assembly GCF_000190575.1. Taxonomy (NCBI): domain Bacteria; kingdom Pseudomonadati; phylum Bacteroidota; class Bacteroidia; order Bacteroidales; family Bacteroidaceae; genus Phocaeicola; species Phocaeicola salanitronis. The sequence continues at coordinate 3,668,292 of NC_015164.1, forward strand.
AGTTTCTATTGGAAAATTAGTTGAGTATACTAAATCTAAAGGTGGTCAGACTGAATTGGCTGGAGCCCTATTTGCTACAAAAGTTAAGATGAATAAATTGTATGCCGAAAATGAAATGAAGGCATTACAAAATTTGCGTAAAGAAATTAAATCATTTTTACCTTATATATTTGATTATGAAATTCAAGTGGAAGATCCTACAGAATATCAAGATTCTGATTCCACTGAATATCATTGCGATGCTCAAGTTGAAATAAAAGTAAATGATAATATTAACTTGATTCGGGATATTTTCTATAATACATTACAAGCAATATCATTGCCGTATATAGAGCAAGAAGAATATAGAAAAATGAAACTAAATATTACTAACATAGCAATACAAAATAGTAACGATGGTGGGTATTATTATTTACGAAACACAAGAGATGATTTATATAATTTCTTCTCTCTTTTACAAAAGGATATCCTTCAAGAAGTCTTGTCATTTAAAGTGATAGATAATATAGGAGAATATAAATTTATTTATAGCGATTTTTATGATTATAATTATACTTCTCGTAATCAATTTTTAATATCTGGTTTTGCCGTTGGTTATGATCGTCAATACTATTATTGTCATACAAAAGCAAAGCGTTTTTCTGAAATTGATGGGCTTTTTGGAAGTAATTCATCGCGTTTTATTATTGAAGGAAATTCTGGCACATATGATTCTGTCACATATTTGTTAGGTTTATTTGATAGGGATTTAAAGCTATATTCTACTATTGATTTAACTTTACGGTATTCATTAGATGAATTAATGAAAATCTCCAATATTAGTGTAAAACATTATTAGTGTTTCGCAGATAATTAATGAATATATAACAATCTAAATCTCAAATATTATTTTGCATTGGTTTATTGACTAAAATAAATTGAGCAAACAACCTATAGTTCGATTATATTATTGCAGAGAATATGTAGTTTTTTTACTTTTGAATATTCCATTGTGATGAAATATTAATTAATTTTGTACATATACTTATGAGAATTATTTTATTCATCTTATTCTATTTTTTGTTTTTAACCTATAGTTTTGCTCAGAATTTCAATCAAGAGCAGACAAGATTGAGAAACTTCTTAGTTAGAATGTATCAGAACTCTCCATTTGAAGGAGTTAAAATTGTATCTGATTATGAGAATGATTATTTATTGTCTGTGGTCTTAATTCCTGCATCCAATTCTCAAAGGGCTATGAATCGCATAGCGCAAATTAAAAATGCTCGTCAGGTCAGTCAATTTTCAAGTGGCTTAACATCAATCAAAAGTCAAACTATAATTTCAATAGGAAACGATTCTGTATCAAGTAAGAAAGTAATGGAAGTTACAGATATTATTCAGGAAAATTCAATCGGTTATGCCCAATCTATGGAAGTCTTAACGACTTTAAATGTAGGCAATAAGGAACGATGTTATATGTTTATTCGAAAGATTGATATACAATGAAATAATAAAATGAGACACTTTTTATAAACGCACTAAGACTTATTAGTAGGTTTTGGTGCGTTTCTTTTTTGTCCTCAAATGACGATTTCGCGTTTTTCATCCGCCCAAATCCTAATATTTGGAATAAATCAATGTTTTATGTTAGAACAATTTATAGCCAGAATATTAGGAATGGAACATTTTTCAGTTTCTAATCGCTTGGAAAACGCTGTGCCAAGTGTAAGCGTAAAAAAAGACAGCAACAAACCTATCCCTGAAAAATACAAGAAAGACATCGCCGCCCTTCAGGAAAAATACGGCAGTCTTTCTTCATTAGCCGGACTCTCTATTAATCTCACCCTCAAAGAAGCGTTGGAAATCATGCCACGGGAAAGAAAACGTGTGGACGCTTATGAGGGGTTGAAGAATTACCTGAAAAGGGAGTATGGGATAGAACTAATCATTAAATCACAAAAAACGAAGCAAGTACTATGAAGAATTACTTTATTGCGAATGGTGCATTACTTGATACGGGGATGAGTGCCGAAGAAATAGAAATGGCAGTACAGGAGAACTTGGATGAAAGCACTGGAGGATTAGTACAATTCAGGGTTCAGGAACTAAGTGAATCAGGCATCACTATGGTATTTATCCGTGACCTCCTGACAGATCCAAATGAACCCGTGATCTTTGACTGTGATATGAATCTTATCTTGAGCATTGGAATCGAAGCCTTTTTACCTGAGAAGTTTGGCGGATATCCTTTGCTCTATCCCCTAAACTTTGCCGGGAAAAATTTCTATACCGATATGAGTGCTTTTATCCGGTTCTATAAGACGCTACTCCTATTTTATCGGAAGCAGGAGGTGGAGTATATAGGTATCAGGTGTTATAGTGACAGGATAGTAATGAAGATTGAATTTTAACGGATGGAGAGATTGAACTATGAACGGAAATAACAACACTCAGACAACGCCACGACTATCTAAAAAGATCTTCGTAGTCGGCAAGATTTATGATACGGCTCTTATGACAGACCAGGAGATAAAGGATGTGGTACAGGAAAACTTGGATGATTATATTGGCGAAGGGAAAGTAAATTTCAGCATCCATACAGACTCCAATATGATTTCCCTGATTTTCATAAGATTTACGGATTATTACAAGCAGAATAATGTGGATCTGACCAAAGATATGATTGACGCTGATGCTTTTATGGTAACGGGAGAAGGATATAATGGCTTTCAACTTCCCTCTAAGTTTCAGATTGCCCCATTCGGTTATAGCCCTTATAAGCTGGGACAATCTGATTTCAAGATGGCTTATAAAGAATCGGCAGAACTGCTTGGGGCTGATAAAGTGAGGTGGATGAAGATGGAAGTAACGCCTCATTCGGTGGTGCTCAGAATCAAGTAACCTGTTTTCTACGTTTTATAATCATATTTCAAAACCACTATGCCAAAGATGAAAAATTAATGGTATAGTGGTTTCTTTCTTGTCCTTCTGCAATATATCCGTATTGCTGTAGTTTGTTTGTAATGACAAAAACGCGATTCGTACCGCTTGAAGACCTCATTTATGGAAAAAGGATTGCCTGTCATTCTAAAAAGAGTTTACAGACAAGGCTTATTCCTTATAACTGAAATTATATCAGAAAATAAAATCCTAATAATTATGAGAGAGAAAAAAGAAATCAAGAAAAAGTCAGAGCTGCTGGAACAGATCCGGCACGACCTGAAGGCTTGGGAAGAATGCGAGCCTGATTTTGATGAAGGCTATTTTGACGAATCCGATGTATGGTCTTTCTATGAATTTCTCCTTGAAAGGCATAGGGATGACTGGACGGTGATAGATGATCTGAAAGGGAAAGGAGGAACAAGAAAATGAAAGAGCTGTACCATATCACTCCCCATGAAGGAGGTTCCGGTTTCCTGATGTCCCTGAAGACGGGAGAGATAGATGTTCCCGATGAATGTGGAGGGTACATCATCTCTTCAGGTATGGGATCTGGGAAAACAGAATCCATCAAGAGTCTGATCCGGCAGAAGTATGATGAGGGTATTTTATATTGTGTCGACACCAAAGAAGAACTGGGAAAGATGTACCGGTGGATTCAGGAGGAACTGGTGAATGATCCGACCTGTGATTTGCGGCAGGATGAGGTAATGATTGTTTCCAGCGACAAAGATTATGCCTATCACCTTTCCCTGTACCGTGACAATCCCGATATACTGATGGAGAAAAAGGTTATCCTTATTACCCATGTACGGTTCTGGACCGACCTTATCAACTACTTTCTTATCTACCGCCCCCAAGGTAAAGTTGAAGCATTCGACGGAGACTTCAAAAGCCTTATGTCCAGAGAAGATTTGAGGAAGTATGTGGTCTTTGACGAGACTCCCACCTTCATCAGACCTTTCATCGAGTTCGGTAAGGAGATGCTGGGAATATTCGGGAAAACGGACGTGGATGGTCATATTGTCTGTAAGGATGCGAACGAACTGAATCTGTATTATGATAAATTCCTTCGAGATACCAGGTCGGATTTCTTCAGCGGCAATTTCAAGATCAACCGGATAAAGAGAGAAGTGGTGCTGAAACTGATCCCCAAGTATTATGATTCTTGGCTCTTATCGGGTAAAGAGAAAAACGGGATCACCTTTTACCCGGTTGATTTATGTCCCGAGGGAATAGGAATCAAGACCCATGTGCTGATCTTTGAAGGCGCAGGCAATCTTCTCTTTAAGGATTCTTCCTGCTTCAAGCTTTTGGATGTAGACAAGAAGTACAACACCGTCACCGAGTTCAAGGAGATAAAGTTCGGATTAGTCAGGGAAGCGAATGATCCCAAGCTGTTCAGTTCTTTCATCTCACGTATCGCCAGGCTCATAAAGAAACCGACCTTAGTGGTATGCTGGAAAGACGTGGAGGATAAGAAAGATAGTCCGGGGATTTCTGAGTATGCCGACAGGATGAGAAAAGCTCTGGTGAATAAGAAAGTGGATCCTTCTTTGTTCACCGTTACCTATTATGGAGCCACGGACAATAAAAGCACGAACAGTTACAGGGACATCGAGCAGATTATCCTTTGTGGCGACTGGAACCTTCCCAATACCGAATCTGCAAAGATCAGAAAAGCTTACGGGACAGAAACCTGTACAAGCGACCAGAAGGATTGGTTTTTCAGCCAGTTGATTACCCGTATAGGAATCAGGAAACACATAGAGGGAGAAATCTATACCGTTTATTATACCGATGATTTTGACAAGAAGTTTATCGGGAGAATGGATGACTATTTCAATGAGAACAGAACGGCTGTCAGGAAGTATAAGAAGAAACATGATGACTGGAAGAAGAAGCTGGAAGAAATGAAGATCAGGAGCAACACCAAGAAGGAAATCATCAAGCTAGCCCAGTATGACAAGAAGATGCAGGAAGCCATTATTCAGGGAAGGGAATACATAAAAGAAGTGACATTCCCTTATTTACAGCAACTTGGAATAACCCGGAATAAACAGGAAAGGGGGAGGTATAGAAGCCTGGTTGAAACCCTGAAGAAACTTAAAATCACGTTGACCATCAGAAGCTTAAAAGAAATACAAGCCCTTATGACGGATTAAGACGGAGGATAACAGGAAAGAATGAAGGATAAAGAGCTACCCCCTATTTTTTGATGAACACAATAATATATATAGAGAATAAGAAAAAAAGGGGGTAAGTATAAAATATAAGTTTTTAATATATTGAATATGAATAAGATAAGACATCCCGCTTCGCGGCAGCTAAAGTGATAGAAAAAAATCCCTCTTTTCTTATCACTTTGGAGAGGACGAAGTTCCTCCCTTCACTTGTTTATTTCATTTGTCTATATTCCCTTTCGTGACATCCTCAATGAATAGTAGGGGGTCTTCCAAGAGACGAAGCCGCTGAGAGGTGAGGCTTTCCTGTCAGAGGAAAAGCCGAACGATCTCTTGGAAGGTTCACTACTCAATTAAACTAATAATCAAACTAAAAGAAACAACCTATGGATAATTCAATAGAACAACAAATAACAGCCCTGCATCTTCATACAGATCATGCAGCTTATACAGCCTGTAAGGATGAGCATATCAATCTTGTCGAGACCCGGTTTAGAAAAACAGTCAGCTATTACAATAATTCGGAAGATTCAAGAAGCCGTCTTTATTATAACCTTGACTATATTCTTGAACAGATCCAGACAGGGCGTGGATTGAAAGAACAGACAGGAATCGTCCGGCAGCAAACAACGGAAGAAGATTATAAACGTGAGAAGAACAAATTGCCGATGATCGTAGCTTCGGGGATATTCAGATACAGGAATGATGACTTGGGGAATCTACAGGAATATTCCAATCTTCTGGTTCTTGACTTTGATAAATTCCCAGACCATGAAGCAGCGGAAGCATTTAAACAGAAACTCATCCGTTATGCCAATCCTCTTCACCTTTATGCTGTCTGGTTTTCCCCGAGCAATAAAGGGATAAAAGCCGTAATGATACATGATAATACCAATCCCGAATATCATTATAACCTCTTCCAGCAAGTCAAGCAGAAATTATATCCCCACACGGAAGAATTTGATAAGAAATGTTCCAATCTTACCCGTTCCTGTTTCCTGTGTTATGACCCGGAGATATGGGTTAATCCGGAGAAAGAAACCCTTGAACCTTATCATTTCGAGTATGACCCTTGTATTCCCGAACCTGCCAAGAAAACATACAACCAAGGAGGATCCAGTAAGTTCTTCATCCATACGCAGCAGGAAATAGAGCAGAACAGTTCCTTTCAGCTTCTATGGAAAGACAAGACGCTGGTGAATTACGTGAATAGCCGTTGGAGGAAAGATTACCCCGATTCCTATGAAGACGGGCACAGGCATCAGTCCATCTTATCCAGAGCCAAATGGTTATGCCTGTATGGAGTCCTGTATGAGAATGCCCTGGATTATCTCAAAGCTACATTTGGGAGACACGGAATTTCTGAACCTGACATCGAAGGCATGGTCATCAACAACTATAATGCGAACCGTTCCCTTTTCGGCAGCGAGCGTTCCAAGCTTTATGCGAAGAAACTGGAGGGACAAAAATACCGTATGAGGCAAGTGTTCGGAGAGTAAAAAACAAAAAAGGAGGCAAGTACCGTCAAAAGTACCTATCTCCTTTGCTCTCATTTCATTCAGGGCTTCTTTTTCGGGATAGGATAAGCCTGATATTCTGCTCCATCCAATAAATGCCTGTTAGCCTTGGTGCTTCTCTTTACTCCGTCCTCACCCCAAGTCCCCCATTGCTTGAAGAAGAAAGCTGTTCCAGAGGCATCACATTGGGCTTTGATGTTCAACACCCAGGATTTTTCCATCTTTCTGGCTTTATTCCCCGATTCTCCGCCAGCAATCACCCAATCAATGTTAGTATAGTCCAGCATACCCAAGTCTTCCAGTAGAGGTTCATGACTGATGAAGTTGACGGGAGCTTTCAGCTGTCTTAGACAATCCATCCTCCATTTAGTTGATTGATTCTCCACTGTGCATCCCAGCCATACATTTTCAAGAATTGGACGAGACGAAAAATAGTCATTCATCCTCTCCGCACGTTTGGTCAGGATCTGGAACGTATGCTGCGGACATTTCAAGATGACATCCATCACTTGATCAATAAAACTGAATGGAATATCTTTATGAAACAAGTCCCCCATGCTTGGAAGAAACACTAGTCTGGGATTTTTCCATTTCAAAGGTTCATTCAAACTTCCGGGATGAAGAGTTGGGGTAAAACCGTTCTGATATTTGGCTTGTCCCATAGCTTTCAATCTTTTGACCAATTGTTCAGCATAACAGTTCTTGCATCCGTCACTGGTTTTCTCACAGCCGGTAACAGGATTCCAGGTGGCTTGTGTCCATGCAATTTTACTGTTGTTACTCATTCCTGCAAATTTTATCATTAAATATCAATTTCCGAATTTCATCAGTGGATTGGGGTGGTTGGGATTCAATTCGATAGTCCTCCTCTCCAGATCCTCTTTCTTCTTCCGCATATATTCCTGGTACTCGGGAGAATCTTTTTCCACCCACTCCAGATTATCGTCACTGAAATTAAGATAGTCCCCGTCCTTGTGGAGTACCCCGGGGTTTCTCATTCCCGACTTGTCCCCGTTCACAAATTCAGCCATATCCATCAAATTATCCATTGAGATATGTTTGTCATCATAACCCCCATACTTGTTTTTGACTCGGTAGCTGATATAAGGTTCAGGAATAGGTACCATCCTATCAGTATCACTGTCACCGATGTCCTTTACAATCGGAATTCGGTTCTTCGCACTCTTTTCTTTCCAGACTGTGCCATCGAATTTTACCCATATACCTTTTAGAGCTTCCCTTATCGTGGAGAGCAGAGAATAGTTTTTGACTTCTTTCCACTCCAGGTTTGAAGCATTGCAGTTGCCTAAGTTTCCGTCTTTATGGGTAAGCCCGTATGTTTTCCCATCCACAGGTTTGGGAACATAGCAATCTGCCACGAGTTCATCCAGTTCAACTATTCCGGGAGATTTCAGGTTTAGGAATTTTGATCCGTCTGACCTGATATTAATCTTAAGGAAACGGTTTAAGGATGACTTATTATATTCACGATACACACGGTCTCCATTCCAGTTCACCCAAAGATTGTATTTGGATGAGTAACGCATCCAATAACCTTGGATGCTTTTGTCCGGTTTTGCTTTATATTTTCTCATAATTAGATGTGAAGAAGTTTATTTAAATATTTAACAAATTCACTCACGGGAGTAATGTTGCATTGTAGAAGCCTATGAAATACATAATAGCCTTGTTCAATTCTTCCAGTGACTTTCCCACCGTAAAATTCCCAAATGACCTCATTCTTTACGACATCGGTCTTGATCTTTGAATGGCTAATATCCATAGTCACATTTAATTGTAACAAATTAGAAAGATCCATCTTTGTGGCTATTTTCAATTGCTTGATGAGTACGTCTTCTATAAACACCAATGTTTTATCAGGATTTCCACTCACGGCAATTGGAATCAATGTCATATACCCGCTATTCACAATATAACACTCTTTTACTATATGGTACAGAAATGAGTTCTTTCGGTCATTGTGCTCAAACTCATAGTCTAATATGTACCCGTCAGTCAGTTCAATGGGATCCATGGTGACAGTCCATCTTATTCCATCAGGTTTCAGATTTTGAGATTCCCTCAGTTCCTTTGTCCGTATTGGAGCCGATTTCTGCATAGCTAGCTGCATTAAGGCATTTTCGTTAGCTAAATATTCATTTACTACCTCCCCTAGCGTTTTATAAGAGGGTTTGCCCGGTATAGTTAGAACCGGCGAGTTTAATAAATTTTCATTTTTCATAAATGCTTATTTTAATAGGAGTGGTATAACGCCACCCCAATTGTTAAACAAATTACTTATTCTCCCAAAATTTCATCAAATATCCTTCTTAGGACAATTTCCGTAGTTTGGGTCTTATCTCCTTTCACGCCTCTGGCCTCTTGAAGCTGGGCAAGTTGCATAGCTGTCATATTCTTAAACTTCACAGATATTTTCTCCAGCATGCCAGCTTTATCTATGGTCGTTCTGAGTTTATCCCTTGTCCAAGCTGCTAAAGGAACCCCTTTCAAGATTTTTGCAGAGCCACTACCGAAGAGTACCTTTTTATATACTTCCAATGATTGCTGCATGGCACCCGTCAGTTCAGTATCTACAGAAATAGTCTTACCACTACTGATATCCTTAATATCCTTAGTCCTCAACTCTCTTCCATAGGCATAATTCTGAGCGGCCTTTGAAACGAAGTTTTCCTTGAGCAGACCATCATAAAAAATGGTATTTGGATCCCTCTTGGTCTTATCAGCATATCTAAGGAGGTCGCATCTGTTGGTCTTTTTTACATCCTGGTTAATGGATATAAATTGTGCCCGCAACAAATCTGGATCTTGCCCGTCATCAACGAGAACAGGGATGTCAAAAGGTTCATAATCAGGGTCAGACATAGCTTTCTCCAATTCAAGATTATGTCCGGCACTGCGCCCATAACCATCGATCAAAACGTAAGATTTTGCAATTTGGTCATCAGCCGCCTGGTACCACCTCCCTGTTTTAGGATCTTTATATCCCAAGCTAAATCCAGCGGCTTCAGCCACACGTGCTGATGCTAACTTGATAGGTTGGGCTATGCCTACATTTTTACCTACTTCTTGCCAATAGCTTGCTCTGTCTATATCATTCCGATTCTCCTTGATATATAATACAGGAAGCCCTATCAATTGGTTACGATAGTACACAGTAGTTGATTGCAAAGGTTTCCCATCCCACCAGCCTAACTTCGGATTAGGTAGGTTTGCCCCACCTGATACTCTTCTACCTATACATCCTTCTGCTTGGACAGGCTGTGCGCTACAGTTACTGTCAGGCGTAGCATTACCCTGAAGCGTAAAGCCATTTTCGATTTCTAAGTCATTTCTTTGTTGCATATTTGTTATAATTAATTTTCTGCAAAGTTACAAGTTATTTCAGGGGGGGTATAATTAATAGCACAGAGGAAATATGCAACAAAAAAATAGTTGCCTAGAATTAAGGATATGTAACATAGATTGCAAATGCAAATAACTGTCCAGCGAACAAATAGGCTTGATATTCAGATAGTTGAGTTCTCCAAATTTATTAAGGTATGACTAAAATTAGCCAATCTTGATTCATATTTGTTATTGCCACTTTTTAATTAGTCCTGATTATCAATTATTTAAAGGTGAAATATTTGCTGCATAGTTACAAACGTAAGCATAACTGTTGCTTACTCTAAGCTGAATCTTATTTATCTATTGCAATAATATGAAGACCTGTAAAGCAAAAAGTTTAGAGAAAAATGCAATATAAAAAAAGCCCAGAATTTCTTCTGAGCTTCCTTTTTTATAGGTTAATAATTTTCTGTTCTAATTCAAAATAAATTTTACTTACTTTATCTATGTTGAATGTTTTCAGCCATTCCTGGCTTTTGTCATCTTTTAATTTTTTCTGTTTCTTATAGTATTTTATTTTTAAATACGTATTTTCCATAGTACCCCGATTTAGGTTGAATAGTTTACAAAAAGTATTACTGGTGATGCAGATAGGGCTTCCATTTTTACCTAATATGTAGAATCCGTTATCTTGTAATATTGTATAAACCATTCCATAATACAGGTTTCTACACCTGCTATTCCCTTTGTTTATTTTATCAGACAACATTTGGGAATATTTTTTTTCATATTCTCGAATTCCTGATTGGAGTTCTTGGGACAGATCACCTTTGCCCTTCAAACACATAACCTTTTGCAATATTTTTTTTAGTTCTGTGAGAGTTTCTGTATTCTCTATCCAATCATCTTGCACAACGCTTTTACCGTCGGGAAGGATTTCTGCTGCAATACGCTTCAACATCCTTTCAACATTGTTCAACTGAAGTAACGATCAAATATTAAGATTTTTTAACTTTTTAAAAATCTTTACTTCAACCTTTTATTTCATAGGCTGTTCTCCTTTGCTTTTAAGTTTAAATTAATAAAATAATTTACTCTCTTTGTTTTGAATTTTGGACCTTCAACAAGGAGCATTTTTTGAAAACGATAATTTATAGTTTTCATAATAAACTATAATGCAAAAACTGTGCCAAAGGCTGTCCAGAAAAGTAATATGAGATACTCTGTCATTATGTCTGGATTTTCAGTTGATATTCAGCTTTCATTTAATGGGTGTTTATGATTGTAATAGGAATTGTAGCTACATTATCAAATCTCATAAGTTTCACTGAATAATTACTCCATTCTTATTAGTTATTACCAACAGGTATGCTTCCCGTGCTGCTTTCCCTGGATATTTGTGCGTGCCATCAGCATAAATGCAGTTCAATCCCAATTCCTGTAGTGTGGTGACAACTATTCTAAGCAGGTTCCAATCGGAATCCAGTAAAGTGGTCATGCGTAGTATCTCCATGAGTCTCTGTTTCAATCCAGTCGGGTTCTCTTGGTAAAACTTTTGCAATGCTGCTCTATACTTTTCTGCCCGGCTAATATTTTCAAGATATTTTTTCACCTCAACAGTCTTTTCGAGTGAAGATATATCCACCTTGTTATCAAGTAGTTTTTTTAAATCGAGAAGGTCTTTCTCTCTGAACAATTCTTGCAACATCGTGCCAATATCTTGTACTTTTCCCGCAGAAGTTTGTGAATCTTTGGGATTCACATCTGAAATTTTATTTGCACCAAAAGCTTTACGAACTTTTTGGGATTTGTCTTTTATGGTCAGATGAGCATATACTTCGTCAATCATCTTCGTATCTTCATGCCCCGTAGCTATGATGATGGCATCTTTAGGGATTCCTTTGCGGCACATAATGGTAACAAAAGAGTGTCTTGCCGTATGTGTATGGATTAATTCATACAAAGGTTTGGTCTTTTTGACACTATTCTCTTCGTAGGTTATAGGGTCATCCAATCCAGCATCTTTAGCTAATACCTTCAGGTCTTTATTCAGTTGAGATACATTGCTACTCTTATAATATAAAATAGGCACTCCTGCATATTTGGAAATCAAATCTTTGGATAGGGAAGTAAGCGGGATGATGGCGCGTGAACCTGTTTTCTGTTGGATAATGGACACCGTTTCATTTTCTTCATCCCATTCATAGTCTCCCGAGAAGAACTTGTACATGTCACTAATCCGCTGCCCTAGCAAGCATTGGAGGACGAATAGATCCCTGATTTCAGTGAACCGATTTATGCGTTTTTCATCACCGGTTGGTTGGAATGAATACAGTTGCTGCACTTGTTCTTCTGTTAATGCAATCTTCTTATTGCGTGCAAGTTCTTTATTCGATTTATCCTGCACTATTTCAAAACTCTCCAAATTGCTTTGCTCCCATTTAAAAGGTATGTCAGTTCTTTTGCTGGCTTTCTTTAGAAGGGAGAACAGCGTACCTTTTACAATATTGGATATTGTGGTAGGAGTAACATCCTCGTTAACAAGTTGCTCTTGATACCGATTAAATGTTTCCAGATTCATGCTATCCCAGCTATCCTGAATTTGGTGTCTATCAAGAAAACGCTTAAACTTATTTAAATTCATAAGATGTTGCTTCTTGCTTGAATCGGCGATCTGATTCGCTTCATTGAGTTGCTTCAGAACGAATGTGGCTGGCTTTTCGGTTTTCTCTTTCATAGTAACTTTGTTGATATATTGTTTAAGTAACCTGATGGCTTTCTCTTCAATTTCATCAGGGTGTTCGCAAAGGTAGCATTTAAATTCTGAAAAATAGACCTTGATCTTATTAATACGTTCATTAACGATTAAATTATTCCGATAATCAAGTTCGGAAAGACGACAACTGAGATACGCCTCTTGACGTTTAGGATTCCATTGTTCAGGATAGACTTTTACTCTTAACGAAACTCTAACGGGAATGTTGGTGATACGAGTCACAAAATAGACAGGGGTAGGCCTATCAGACTTACGATCTCTCAGACTAAATTTGTAATCAATCTCATTAATAAAAAACTGTCCTTTCATATATCTATTTTTTAATTGTTTACAAAACTATGTTAGTTTTCTGTGTTCAAAAACTGTGTTTTAAAAGACTATTTCCGCATATCAACTTCCGTGCAAAGTATCTCTACGGATACTTCCACAAAAGTTTTTCTATTTTCCACAAAAAATGTATTTTTGCGCTTTCAATCAGAGCCTGTTTTCGCCACAGAGGGCACAGGGACATACTGGGTATTTAAATTTTTTCGGTGATACTATGTACCTTCTGTGGTGAATTTTTTCATCTTATAAGCTAATTATAACTATGGTATTATTTTCTGAAGATCATACGCAAGAAACCAGACACCGCGGGCGCATAGAGGTAATATGTGGCTCGATGTTTTCGGGCAAGACCGAAGAACTGATACGGCGCTTGAAACGTGCCAGTTTTGCCCGTCAGCGGGTAGAGATATTCAAGCCAGTCCTTGATACGCGTTATTCTGAATCCGATGTGGTTTCTCACGATAACAATTCTATTCCATCGACTCCGGTAGATACATCGGCGAGCATTCTTTTGCTTAGTTCTGAAATAGACGTGGTCGGCATTGATGAGGCGCAGTTCTTCGATGAGGGCTTGACCGATGTTTGCAATGAACTTGCCAATCATGGGGTACGGGTTATCATTGCCGGTCTGGACATGGATTACAAAGGTGTTCCTTTTGGGCCGATACCCGGATTGTGCGCCATAGCCGATGAGGTGACGAAGGTGCATGCCATTTGTGTGAAATGCGGCGATCTGGCATACATTTCTCACCGTACGGTAGCGGATGACAAGCGTGTGTTGCTTGGCGAAAAAGAAGAATACGAGCCTTTGTGCCGGAGATGTTACCAGAAAGCGTTACGGGGGGAATCCGGTCGGAAAACGGAGTAAGAATGTCGGAAAAAGACCTGAAAAATGAAATAATCAGAAAAAAATCTTCAAAAGTTTTGCAGGTTCAAGAAAAGTTCCTATCTTTGCACCCGCAATCAGAAATGATGGCAAACAGGTTTGATTCGCTAGCTCAGCAGGTAGAGCACAACACTTTTAATGTTGGGGTCTTGGGTTCGAGCCCCAAGCGGATCACTCACGCAAATAGAAAAACAACGAAAACCGCTGATAATCAATCATTATCAGCGGTTTTTCTTTTTATCCATACTGCAAATTGAAGCAGAATACCGCATCTTACTGGAGGTGAAATAGGTGGACTTAATTTCCACATAAAAACAAGTCCACCTAATTGGATTATATTTCACTGATTCTCTGCGTTTTGCATAAAACGAACTCTTTTCAAAACATGTATTTTTACACCATCAAAAAAAGAAGAGTATGGCAATGCAAAGAAACTATTTTACGGTATTGTTTTTCCTGAAGAAATCAAAGCTGCTTAAAAATGGAGAAGCACCAATCTGTATGCGTATCACAATAAACGGAAAACGTGCAGAGGTACAAATCAAGCGAAGTATAGATGTTACAAAATGGAATACGCAAAAAGAATGCGCAATTGGCAGGGAAAAGAAGTATCAAGAAATAAACCACTATCTTGATACGATAAGAACTAAAATCCTTCAAATTCACCGTGAACTTGAGCAGGACGGTAAACCTATTACAGCAGATATTATAAAAAATATCTATTATGGAGAACGCTCTACTCCCAAAATGCTGCTTGAAGTATTCCAGGAACACAATTCAGAATATCGGGAATTGATGAACAAGGAATATGCCGAAGGTACTGTACTTCGATACGAACGTACAGCAAGATATTTGAAGGAGTTTATCAGTGAACAGTATAAACTGGCTGATATTCCATTAAAATCAATCAACTATGAATTTATAACCAAATTCGAACATTTCATTAAAATACAGAAAAACTGTGCACAAAATGCGACAGTGAAATATCTGAAGAATTTAAAGAAAATCATCAAAACTGCATTGATAAAGAAGTGGATAACTGATGATCCGTTTGCAGAAATACACTTCAAACAGACCAAGTGTAACCGTGAATTCTTAAACGAAATGGAACTTCGCAAAATCATCAATAAAGATTTTGATATTCAACGATTACAAACCGTAAGGGACATATTCATCTTCTGTTGCTTCACCGGTTTGGCTTTCACAGACGTAAAGAATCTGAAAAAGGAACACCTTGTACAGGCAGATAATGGTGAGTGGTGGATAAGAAAAGCAAGGGAAAAGACCGATAATATGTGTGACATTCCATTGTTGGATATACCAAGACTTATTTTAGAGAAATATCAGTCAAATCCAATCTGCAATGAAAAAGGATTATTACTTCCTGTTCCCAGCAACCAACGAATGAACAGTTATTTGAAAGAAATAGCTGATGTATGTGGCATTCAAAAGAATCTTTCAACACATATTGCAAGACATACATTTGCATCACTGGCTATTGCAAATAAGGTGTCATTGGAATCCATTGCCAAAATGTTAGGACATACGGACATTCGTACAACTCGTATTTATGCCAAAATCATGAATTCTACCATTGCCAATGAAATGAAAGTATTGCAAAACAAGTTTGCGATATAATTTTCAAACATTATTTCATTTCTTACAGCAAATATCGCCCTTTGCCACTGACTGTGCAAGGCAGCCCTGTCGGGCTGGTTGGCTGGAAAAAAATCATCCTCGCTTCGCTCCGGTATTTTTTTCTGCCAAGCCTTGCACCGGTCATTGGCAAAGAACAGCCGGGCCAGTAAGAAATTGAAATACTGGCTCCACGGAGCCGGTCATGTCTAATTTAAATAAAAGAATATGACTGAAGAAGTTGGAAAGAAGGTATGTGAAGGTACAGTAGCAGACCTCATGAAGGACAAGACCGGAAAACAGACGGTTATCACGTTGACAAGAAAGAATGCTTACCGAGTGAAGAAAATCAGAGAACAAGGGACGGATGACGAAGCCGTCCTTTTTCATTTCCGTAAACGCTGTACGGGAATGGGGTCCTATGTACACACAATCGAAGCGGCAGACGGGGAAACAGAACTTCATCCGTCTGAATTTGAAAAATGGGAAGCTGTGGAATTCCTGTATCCCGGCTATCTGGAAGACCTGCTTGATGCTGCATACAACGCGTATAGATGGAGTTCCTTCGAACCTGAAGCAAGGGCGGAAACAGACATCATGCAATATGAAAAACAACTTGTAGAGGATCTGAAACAGATTCCGGAAGAAAAGCAGAACGAGTATGTCAGTGCATACCATAGTAAGTTCTCTGCCTTGCTGGGCAGTCTCTCACGATGTGCCAGTCCGATGGTGACAGGGCCTGCCAAATTCAACTGCCAGCGCAACAACAAGGCCTTGGATGCATACCAGAACAGATTTGATGAATTTCATGACTGGCGTAACCGCTTCAAGGCTGCCATGGAAAGGATGAAAGAGGCTGCCAAACCGGAAGAACAGAAGCAGGAAGAGGCATGGAACCGTCTGAAGCGTGACATTGCAAGCAGCGCACAGACCATTCATGATATTGATACCGGTAAAGCAAGAGGATACAGCCGTGCCTTGTTTGTCAGCAGTATCCTTAATAAAGTAAGCACCTATGCGGGAAAAGGAGAAGTGGAAATCGTACAGAAAGCGGTGGACTTCATTACAGACTTCAATGCACAATGCAAAAAACCGATTATCACTCCACGAAACCGTTTCTTCCAACTGCCGGAAATGGCACGCCAGGCCAGACTGAAACTTCAGGAAATCAGAGAACGGGAAAACCGTGAACTGAAATTTGAAGGTGGAACGCTGGTATGGAACTATGAGGCAGACCGCCTGCAAATCCTGTTTGACAGTATTCCGGACGACCAGAAGCGAAAGGAACTGAAATCATACGGTTTCAAATGGTCGCCAAAATATAAGGCATGGCAACGGCAGCTTACACAGAATGCCGTATATGCAGTCAAAAGAGTGTTGAACCTTCAAAACCTATAAGCCATGAAAGACCGATTGAGATATGTAATCGATTCACGATACTACAACGGAACATGCCTGACTTGTATGACCGATGGAGTCCGAAGTGACCATGGGGGAGAGACTCTTGAAGAACTGCGCACACAGGAGAATAACCCGTATCTGACAGTCGTCACTTCCAAAAGGATTGACAAGATGAACCGCCTGTATCTCCAATCATTATGTGCACCGTTCAAAGAAATTACAGAAGGTGAATATTATGACCTGTTACACGTAGGACGTCCACTCCGTATGAAGCAGGATTCATTCTTTGCCGGAGATTACAATTACAACAGTGTATATATTTTCTGTTTCACCAGAGAAAGCCGTTACTTTAAAGGCATGAGACCGGCATACACACCGCAAATTCAACTGGATAACGAAATAGACATGTACATGACAATCATCAACCGGAAAGCCGTAATCTCAAAAGAGGAAACAAGCAAAACGGTCACAACCGGAACCAGATTCATTCCCTATTATTTTTCAGTGGACGGGAAACAGCCTGTATTCATCTGCAACCTTGTCATCCAATCAGATTCCAGACAAGCAAGGACGGACATGGCGAATACCCTGAAAAGTCTTCGCCGGAACCATTATCAGTTCTATAAAGGAAAAGGACATTACGCAACTCCGGACGAACTGATAGACCATGTATCAGGAAAGAAGCTCACTCTTGTTTCCGACGGACATTTCTTTCAATATCCTCCCGGCAGGGAATCCGCAACTTTCATCGGACACATCAAGGAAACATCAGAGGAATTTCTTTTTCGGATCTATGACCGTGAATATTTCCTGTATCTCCTAAAAAGATTGAGGACCGTGAAAAAGGAATCGGCACAGGAACAAATAAATATCAAATCATAACATTCGGGGGAATGCGGTAGAATAACTGCCGTATTCCCTCATAAAAACAATACAAGTATGAACAAATCGAACACTCTATACTGGAAAACAGCCACAGATCCGGCTGAACGCATTGAGGTCAGACTCGTCCTGAACAGTTATATCGACAATGACAATCTGTATGTAGGACTTGAATCCCGGTCTAAAGAGAATCCGGAATGCTGGGAATCCTACACGGACATCACCGTCAACCTCAATTCCCTTCCCCCGTTCCATGCCTATGTGGACAACCGGGACTGCAACAGACATGTGCATGATTTCCTGACCATTAACAGAATAGCAGAACCTGCCGGATTTGAATATCAGGGATTCAGAATGTTCCGCTTCAATCCTGACAGGTTGAAGGAACTCGCACCCGAACAGTTCAAGACAATCAGCGCCAAACTGCCACCACAGGATGACATGATAAAGGACATCATCTATCAGGAAAGACGTTTCCCTTTGAGAACTGTTCAAGACATTCACGGAATATATCTTGTTTCAAGCAAGGAACTGGAAGAATCTCTGATCGAAGGAGTACGGAACCTGGATGCTGCGGCAAATGAACTGCTGGATGGCATCTGCCTGTTCTGCTCCACACAGGAACTGCGCTATCTTACGGATGCAGAACTGATAGAAACAATCTACACACAATAAAAAGGAGGAACAAATATGAAAACTGGAGACATTGTATTTCTGAAACGTCCCTATAAGGGATACCGTGCCGTCGAACTGATGGAAAGACTGGAATGCCGCTGGCTGGTCAGGATTGTCGAGAGCGGTCTTGAACTGGAGGTATATGAAGATGAACTTATATCAGAATTTTAATACGGACAAAGTGTTATGGAAAAATATCAGTTTGCATTCCATTCGGAAATAATCGGCTATACCTCTCCTCATATCGGCAAGGTCAGAAAAGCCATACACAGAAAAGTAGAAAAGGAAAAGTCCGCCGCCATAAAGAATGATATTGAGCTGCACATGTACAAGGTGTATGACGGCATACCGGTTCTCCTTAACACCTGCTACCTGTATGATGAAAAAGGATGTATGGTACACGGAAGTATCAAGGGAACCAAGGATTATCTGCTTGAGACATGGAGATACCATACAAACAGACATTCCAAAGGTTTCAGTTCCACAAGAATCAGGCCCTGCACGACAAGCAGGGCTTTTTCGTTTGTATAACTCTTAAAATCAGGAATCATGAACCAGACATTACAACTTACAGACTATATTCCACAGTATGTAAGCCTCTACTACGTGGACTACCGGGATGATCTTGATGAGCATGAAGACATCCAGGAGGAATGCATCCGTTCCAACAATATGGAAAAACTCTATGAAAAGGCATACGAATGGTATGAAGAACAGGAAAGTTCAAACATGCACGACTATCTGGAGGAGACAAGAAAGAATATGGAAACGGACAATTTAGCCGGAGAGTTTGAAGATCATGAAGATGAAATCAGGGAACTTATCTACGACCGGAACGATTCCGACCCGGTAAAGGATCTGATACGCAACTCGTCCGTCACTAATTTCTTCTATTCGCTCGGAGTGGAAATCAGCGGATATCTGACCGGTTGTTCACTGCGGGGAGAATCAGTCGCCATGGCCTGCCATAAGGTACGCCGTGCACTGCATCTGAAAAAGGGGCAGTTTGACGAGAAGATTGAAGAACTGGTAGAGAATGCCACATACGGCGGAGAACTACGCATCTACTTCAACGCCATGTTTGACAGGCTCATCAGCAAAGACCCTGAGAACGATTTCAAGAGCATCCGTTTCCACGGGAATGTAGTGGTCGCCATTGCCGACAGCCGGAACGGTTCCGGACATCATGTACGCATTCCGTTGGACATCACTTTCCCTTTCCGAAGGGAGAACCTGTTTGTCGATTCACAGGTACACTATTCCTATGCCAATGAAGTCTGCGGCATGACCAATGACTGGTGTGATTCCACAAAATGGGAAACGGGCATGATACCTTTTACCGGATCTGTCCGAAAAAGCCGGATGGCTGAATACAAGAAACAGGAAGCCGCTTATGAGCAGACATTCCGAAGTGGGAAATGCACCTTCGGTGACATGAACTACAAACGCCATCGTGACGTGAGATATTCTAATGAATATCCAGCCGGATGCAGATGCCCTCATTGCGGTACTTTCTGGATTGACTGAAAAAACATTTACTAACCAATAAATTCAAACGATATGAAAATCTGCTGTTCACAAGAGCATTACGACAAGGTCGTACAGTATGCAAAATCCATCAATGACAAGACACTGGAAAACTGTCTTGAACGTCTCAAGCAATGGGAAAAGAACGATAACCGTCCATGCGAAATCGAACTTTATTACGACCATGCGCCGTATTCGTTCGGATTCCGCGAACGTTATCCGGACGGGAATACAGGCATAGTTGGAGGACTGCTGTATCATGGAAATCCGGACGAATCCTTTGCAGTCACCATGGAACGTTTCCACGGATGGAGCATACATACATAATTAAAAAAGAAAAAGGCGGGAATGGATAATCTATTTCCGCCTTCACTTCAACTTAACATCAATAATATCTTTCAAGTTGGTAGTGTATTGTTTGGAAATATGCTCACATTTCAAATTCCATCCTTTGCCATTTCCAAGAACAGCTATTTTTACCGTATTATGACCATTTTTCCGATTGATTGCTTCAATGGTATCTTCCAGTCTTTTCAGCCTGTTCCTGTCAATCTTATCAAAAAGATCGGTCTGTATTGCTGAATCTGGACAAATATTCCATAAGATAACACCAGCCTTTTTAAAATGATATATTTTATCATTCCTCCACTCATTTCGTAAACCTTTTACTACAGTTCCGATAATCTCCTGAGAACTATTGGAAGGTACAGGCAGATAGAATGTTCTGTTGACGGACAAACTTGGTAAGTCCTGACGAAATCTGCTCGTATAAGCAAACAATGTAACTGCCCTACAACAGCTTCCTTGTTCTCTGAGCTTACGTACACAAGAGGAAGCAAAATTTGCAACAGCCTCTTCAAGTACATCAAGACTGGCTATGCCAGCATCGGCAAAACTACGGCTTGTACAGATACTCTGCTTTTCTGCAAGGTTCTCAATTTCAATACAATTTTCTCCGCGCAATTCACGCCATGTCCTCACACCGGTTATTGTAAGAATCTGTCTGACCCATCTTTCAGATTTCTGTGTAAAATCCCATGCTGAACGGATGCCATAATAGTTCAATTTTTTCCTATTCCTGAATCCGATGCCCCAAACATCACCTATATCTGTCTGTCGTAGGGCTTTTTCTCTCTTCTCTTCAGAATCTATGATACACACGCCTTCATATCCCTTATATTTTTTCCCGAAGCGGCTTGCAACCTTCGCTAAGGTTTTAGTATAGGATATACCCATTGTTACCGGTATTCCGGTTCCTTTGGTAACTGCACGGACTACTTTCTTCCCGTATGCATGAAGGCTATCATCTTTACAAATGCCGTTCAGGTCTAGAAATGCTTCATCTATGGAATACTGGGTCAATTCAGAAGCATATTCCGACAAAAGCAACATAACCCTGCGACTCATATCACCATAAAGGGAATAATTTGAACTGAATACAGCCACTCTATTCTTTTCTAACATATCCCGAATCTGAAACAGCGGTGTCCCCATCTGAATGCCCAATGCTTTTGCTTCATTGCTGCGTGCAACCACACAGCCGTCATTGTTGCTCAGGACAACAACGGGAACAGTCCGCAAATCGGGATTAAAAACCCGTTCACAGGAACAATAGAAATTGTTACAGTCAACGAGAGCCACCATACTATCTGTGTTTTTTGTTTTTCTGGCACTTGATGTTATAAGTCAACACTCCCCATACGATAAAATCATTTTCTTCCGTTACCTTAATGGGATGATAGGAGTCATTTTCAGGCATCAGCCACAAACAACTTCCATCAGGTTCCAATCGGACTCTTTTTAAAGTAAACTCTCCATCGATATAGGCTACCACAATGTCGCCGTCTCCCGGCTCCAGTCCCTTGTCTATAATTAACAAGTCACCGTCATCAATACCGCACCCGAGCATGGAATCACCTACGGCCCGGGCGTAAAATGTCGTTGCAGGATGTCTGACAAGTTCCTTGTTCAAATCAATACTTTCTGTCATTGCATCCTGGGCTGGAGAAGGAAAACCTGCACGAATTCCCTGGTCAGCAAAAGCCAGCTCAAGTTCCGTACTTAAATCTGCTGAATATAAAATAAGTTTCATTTCAGTCTTTTCAAAAATTCAGTGGATGGCTTGAATGATGGTATATCATGTTCCGGTATAACCATTGACGTATTCAATGACAGGTTACGTGCAACCTTTTCCGCACGATGTTTCAAGCAGAAAGTTCCGAAACTGCGAAGGGTCACCTCATCTCCTCGCTCCAGTGAAGACTTTACTTCTGACATAAAACTTTCTATTACAGACAGAATCGTGACTGAATCTGTACCTGTAGTCTGAGATATTTCTTTAACAAGCTCTGCCTTTGTCATATTACAATAGATATTTCATCTGCAAATGTAGTCATTTTCAGTCTATCATAAAAAACAATCACGCATCCTCATTTCTTGCTGCAAAAATAGCTGTTTGCCGCGCAACTCCCGCAAGGCGGCCCTGCCGGGCTGGTTGTCTGGAAAAAAATCATCCTCGCTTCGCTCCGGTATTTTTTTCCGCCAAGCCTTGCAGGGATGCGGGCAAACAGACAACAGGGACAACAAGAAATAAGAATGCCTGTACCTTACAGGCAGACAATGTATAACAATAAAAATCAGAAGTCATGATTACAGACCAGAAGACACAGAACAGGCTTCACGCGGATACCGGAACGGAACTGTTCTCCATCAGACAAAGGAAGGAAGCCGTCACAAGGATGCTGGACATTCTGAAAGAGACTCCGGAATACCTGCAGGTTATGAACCATATACCGGCTTATGCCATGGATGACGATACGTCAGAATGGTGGAATTCGGAAGAATCGGAAAATTTCATGAACTCACTCCTGGAAGTGATGGAAAGCTATACTCCGGACGGATACAGGTTCGGACCGAAATCCGGCACGACTGACCTTTACGGCTACTGGGAAAGCAAGACCGGGCGGACAACCCTCTTCCATCTGCTTTTCAGTCTGGAAAGCGGATATGAATGGGGAAAAGGTCTTTCCCATGAGAAAACGGACGCATTCTACAAGGAAATAAAAGAGAAATTTCATGGAGAGGGATTCGACACGGACAGAACCGGCTGTACATCACAGGCCATGTATCTTGTAAAAGGAAAAACACGCCTGTACGTGCATCCGATGGAAATAAGCGGCTACTGTGAAACACTGCATATTCCACAGATTACAGCCATACTGAAAAAAGGAGGCCGTACATTCCGTCTTGTAAAGGATACGATAGCGGAAGAGGTGTATTCCTTCACCGATGAAGAAGAACTGGAATATTACCGTGCCAGATACGGAACGTGCATCCACCGGAATATACTGGATGCCTTCAGCAACCGCCACGCAGGGAAAGAGGACATACTTTCCATGATGGCATCACGGATAAATGTGGCTACGACATCACATCTTTACGGTATCGGATATGATTCGCCTGCATACAGGTTTGTACATGAGGCATACGACAGACTGGTAAACAACGGAAAGCTGAAGGAGAATGTCCGGGAAATCGGTTGCTGCAACATCATAATGGCCATTTCAAATACCAACGCAATATGAGACTGAATTACAATGACATGCTGCTTCTGGCAATATGGGAATACAACAGGAGACAGGACGAGGATCTGACGCTGGAACTGTTTCAGGAAACATTCGGACAGGTTCTCGGCGCACATTTCCATGACAAATGGGTGCATTATTACAACAGGAACCTGCTGATGATGGCCGCCTATTTCAGGGGTGAGGAAGAAAACGGCCAGAAATTCTGTGATATGGTCACCCGACAGGTTGAACGCTATACACAAAACAGGAGGAGAACAGGATGAAAACAAATATACGATATGACCTTGACAGTCTTGAACTGGCAAACGGTGACTTCGGGTATCCCATTACAGAAAAGGAAGTACGGAAAGTGAACCGTATGCTGGAACTGATGGAGAATGTCCGAAGCAGACAGATGTGCCCGACAGAAGGAGACTGCGTGGAATTTGTCTCACGTTCTGGTGACTATTTCGGAAAAGCTCATATAAAACGGATAACAGGAAAATATGCGGATATATGCCTGATACCGGAAACGGTATTCTGTTTCGATGACATGGGAAAAGCCGCCTATGATACCATCGGAAGTCCCTGGACGCAGGTCAATATCCGGAACATGAAACCCGCAGGTACAGAAATCCGCATATTCAGGACATGGGGATTCGGGAAACGCAGCAATACGGGCAGTCTCAGGTTCGATGCTCCGGTCAGGAAATGGGAATACAGAGAACCGAATCCGTTGTATGACGGTTACACCACCCGTAACTGGTTCCGCTATCATATCATGAAACACCGGGACAGGGAAAGGACAGGCGAATACACCTTCCGCAGCGATTCATTTACGCTATACAGCCGGAGCGAGCTGGACGAGCTGGCCGCAATCCTGAAAGGCAGACTCTACAAGGGAATCCTGCCTGACTCTCTTGTACTTTGGGGATACCGCATGGATATTAAGGAAATATCACGTGAGCAGTGGAACGGTATGGGACAACACGGACAAATCCGCATGAAATTCATGGGATACGGTCCGGTCAGAATCCACACGGACAATGAAAACCATACCGTAACAGTATACAGAATCAACGACAGTCTATAACCAATTATAAAATAAAGGAATATGGCACGATATGAAATCTCCAACGAAGTCAGGCCGCTCGACAGGCTCATCACAGGCTTTGCCTCCTCATGCGGCTATGAAATACAGACCGTATTCAACGACCTGCTGCGTTTCATCATCCACGGCTTCTCTCCTGGAGCACCGCCAATAAGCAACTGGAAATACAAGCGTCAGCAAAACGCCTCGTTCATGGAAATGACAGCTGAATGGACACGTATCATGCAGAAACAAATCGGCAGATCGGGATGGTTCGACGCTTTCGGTGAACTCCACATGGCCTACTGCTCAAAACCGGGACAGCAGGCAAACGGACAGTTCTTCACGCCGTCACATATCTGTGAACTCATGGTCATGTGCGCGGCAGGTAAAAAAGAGACCGGACAGAGGATGGGAGGCCCTACATGCGGCAGCGGAAGACTTCTGCTGGCATACCATGCGCACAATCCGGGAAACTATCTGGTCGGAGAAGACATCAGCCGGACCTGTTGCATGATGACCGTATGCAACATGCTCGTCCACGGATGTGTCGGGGAAGTGATCTGTCATGACAGTCTCCAGCCGAAGGCATTCACCGACGGATGGAAAGTCAACCAGGCTCTGCCCTTGACGGGAATACCTTCTATAAGACGCATGAAGGAAGAGGAATACAGGAATCCTCTTCCGGAAAATATCGGACGCTTCAAAGAGGCAGTCCGTATCATCAACCTATTGGACAAATAATTACCAACCATTTAAAAATATAATTATGGAAGCTTTAGCAACATTGAACAATCAGAGACAGTTTGATTTCCAGAACAACGGAATCGAAGTAATGGACCTTGAAACACTACAGCGTACCTACAAGGAGAACGACATCTACGGCAATCCGGTCAGGGGAATCTACCACTACCAGGTCATCCAGCGCATGACGGACATCTGCCGCCGTCACAACCTGAACTACGAGGTGGAGGAAATCTTCGCCGCCCAGAACAAGAACCGGACACAGCCCGGAGTGGTCATCTTGCCGCAGGTGGAACAGACCTATGGAGAGAAGGCGGTAGAAGCACATGTACTGCGCAGAATATTCACCACCATCCGTATTCTGAACGGAGATACCGACGAACTGACAACCACACTCGTGGTAGCCTACCATCAGGACGGTATCCAGGCGGCAATAGGTCCCTGCGTACGTATCTGCCACAATCAGTGTATCCTTTCACCCGAACGAAGCGTTGCCAACTACGGTAAGGACAAGGTGACTACCGAGGAACTGTTCGGGAAGGTAGATGACTGGATGCGTAATTTTGAGCGTGACATGGATGCGGACAGAAGCCGAATCCAAAGGCTCAAGGAAAAGGTGTTGACACCCGGTGAATTGTACATGATCATCGGTATGCTGACGGCTCTGCGTGTATCCCATGACAGTGCAGACAAAAGACTGGCATCACAGGTGGACACCTATCCGCTTAACCAGGGACAGATTTCCGTGTTTACGGAAGAACTGCTCAAACTCTCACTTGAACAGCCACGCATTACAGCGTGGGATGTCTACAATGTAGCGACAGAAATCTACAAGCCTGGAAGGACTGATTTTCCTGCCATGATTCCACAAAATGGAGCAATGGCCGATTTCCTGCTTTCATATAACCAGAATTAGAATCTGAAACCGAATACGAAAGGCCCGGTTCCGTCACCAGCGGAATCGGGCTTTGTCGTTTATCAACCGTAATAATAAGATAAGATATGGCAGCAGGTAACAGAATAAAGGCTGAAATGTATATCCTTTTCAGCTGCAACGCATGGCACGAATACAGTTCATTCGAGCCAAAGGCGGTCTTCTCTTCCATAGAAAAGGCAGCAGACTTCCTGCAAAAGAACAGAAGAAAACTGAAACTGGAGGAAGATGACATCGAATGTTTCAGACAGCACAGTCAGACTCAGGGCAGAAATACCAATTACCTGGTACAGTCCTGTCCCTATAATCCAGTCCGCGCAAGAGACTTGGAATGACAAAGAATCCCATTCATAAACAATCATATAAAAATATACGACTATGACAAATGATGAAAACACTTACATCGGAATGTCCCTGCCGGAAGGAATACGGTACGTCACCGTTTTTGAAAAAGGGGATTTTGAAAACTGCGGAAGAATACTCAGGACATTCTACCGTACGGAAGACAGGGTGAGAAAACTACTCGCTTTGGGAAACCTGCTCCATCTGGGAGGCAGCCTCTCATCAAACGAAAACAAGACAAGCTGCTGGCCTTTGAATAATGGGAATCCCATTCACGAAGCAGAAATATCAGGCAAGGAAAAGTTCTTCCTGCTCGGTGACTGGACTTACCTGTATGAAAATGGAAGATGGTTTCTGGGCTATGAAGGAAAAATCTATGAAATCAGCAATCCTGAATTTTCTGTCTTTGTTCCCGACAAGGAGCATACGCCTTCCCCTTTAGACAAAGGACTTTACTTTGCCGTAATCGGCGAAACGGGAAAACTGGAATTCACTCCGGAAATTGTCAACGGATGGGATACCTGGAAAAGCCTTCCCAAAAGAGTCAGTGAAAAAGGGAAAACGGTATATGTATTCCGCAAAACACAACTTATAAAAGTCATCAAACCTAAAAAACTGGAATCATGAAAGAAATCAATATGACAAAGGCTATATCATGTATGCCGGACAAATTCATCACAATGGAAATGGTTGAACTGGCCGCGACCGAACACCGTCCGGAACTGGTCAACTATCTGCCGGAGAAATATATTACCTCTGAAATACTTGACAGTATATTCAAAACAGATGATTACGGATGGCGTTCCTGGCAGCTTTCGAAGATACCTGAAGAAAAACGTAACCGCCAGATTTGTCTAAGGGCAATAAAGGCCGAAAAGAGTAATTTTCCTGACATACCGGAAAAATACAGGAACAGTGACATACTTGAATTGCTGTTCGCACACAGAAATTTCATGCACTACCTGTATCTGATACCTTCATCCTCATGGAACAACGGAACAGTCCGTGATGCAATATATTCCCTTTACCGTGACGTACAGCAAAACGGATGTTACCGGTACTGCTCAGAGAGGTATGAACAGCAGTTCTTATATGAAACAAGCGTCATGCTTTCTTTCGTTCCGCGACAAGCCAAGGATTTCAGACTTTGGAAAGAACTGATCCATGACGGACGTATCGCAACCATGACTATCGACAAAATGATGCCTAAATGTTTCAAACAGGCAGCATACTACAAGGAATGGGCCATACGCTGTATCAAGGAGGTGGATACACGCTGGCTTGACTATGACACCGTATGGAAGGCCATCTGTCACAAGACAGGCAACCTGCATGGCATTTTCGATTCATACGGACATTACGAGTGGTTCTCCAAACATGCGGATGATGCCATGGCTGACAAAGCAATGGAGCTGGAACCTAACCTGTTTAACAAACTTCCCGGACGGTTCCGAACACCGGAAAGACTTATTCATACACTTGAAGTAAAAAGAGAAATCAACAGTTACAACTTCATTCTTGAACCGAACTTGATGACGAAAGAGGTTTGTATGGCACTGGCCAGAAGGGATTCGTTCTATCCGGATATTCCATCGGAACTCTGGAACAGGGAACTTGTGGAATATTTCACCGAACACGGCCATAGTCTGTGCTGGTTTCCTCAACTGCCGAAAAAACTACAGACCAGAAAACTTGCCGAGAAGGTTCTCAAGGAGAAGCAGCAATACTTCCATTATCTGCGGATGGAATTCATCACACCTGAAATGTCCAGGCTGTTATGTCAAAAAGACCAGGATAATAACCGTCATTTCAAGGAGCGTGTCATGGAGTTCCAGAAATATACAGGACTTCCAGCCGAATTCTATGGATGTGAAACGGATTTCGAGCATATCAGAGATCGTAATGACAACCGCCGATACTGCCGTATAGGACTCACTTACATTGCCCTGCAAAAATGTAAACGCGGATGGCATGAAAGTGAATATTATCTTATCATGACACGCCATCCCAACCGATATATGCCTGCCAAGACAGTGTTCAGAAAACAGATTACCACATTCCACCGGACATGGCTGGAAAAGACAATATGTGACAACGATCCGCAATTCCGGATTCCGAAGATTCAAAAGGATTTGAAAGATGTACAGGCCATGCGGTATTATGAGGTGGAACATGTCCGTACCATACTGGGTTGCGAAATATTCCGCAACTCTTTCATGGGACAGACAGTGGAATACTGTATCCGCAAGGACGGACTGACCTACCATGACAGGAACATGGAAAGGCTCGCCTCCGGCCTACAATACAAGATCCGTCAATTGAAGGAGCAGGCTGTACTCCCCAAAGGAACTGATGACTCTATGGAAATCAATGCAGAAACGGTACACCGCAATATGGGGTATTGTCTGACCGGAATAGAAGCCTTTGCGGAAGACTACGGACTGGACGTAACCCGGACCTATACCCTGAAAGAGTTGAAGGACATTATCCATGAACAGGGATACAAGCCTTCACTGGAGAAATACAAAAAAGAAGTCCAACATCTAAATCTTATCTGAATATGAATATTTTCCCAAAAAGAATTGAAAACCTGTGCGATGAAATCATCGGCAGGATACTTGCACTGATGAAGGTAAACTCGGTTTCCGAAGTAATACTGACAGACAATGACAATCCGGTTTACGTAATCTGGTTTGACAAGATGGGTGATCCGTGCGAATGCTCGGTACACAAGGTAACTGCTGTCGGAAAAGGAATCACACTTGAAGTCCATGATAAGATAACCGGAGAAAATTACAAGGTAACAAGCCGCCATGAGGCGGCTCTGGCCAATCCGGTGTGGCTTAACGAGATACTGGAGGCCATAACAAACACCTTTCGGATAAAAAATACAGGACTGGAAGAGAATGTTATATGTTGCAAATGTGGAGGAAATCATGTAATATGCAATGCCTTCATCAATCCGAATACAAAACAGTTCTATAATTATGATGATGAGTCATTCTTATATGGATGGTGTGAGAAATGTGACAATTATACCATTCTCTGCGACATAGAAGCCGTAAAAAATGATATTGAAAACGGTTTCAAGAGATTTGTCGAAACATACGGGAGAAAACCTGAACTTGCAGAGTGCGAGATTATATGGAAAGACAGTCTTAATACTGAATACGTAAACATCGCAATTACTGATATACCTGAAGAATATGATAATACGATATTTTTCTACTGTAAAAGTCTCTCTGATTTGAAATCACTGGCTGACTACGGAAAAGAGGATTTTATAGTAACGGGGTGCATCAACTTCACAGACCTGGGTAATAAAGCATAAAATCTTTTAGGTATAGGCGTTTAAGCCGCACCAATTGAGATAGAATCGCTACCTTTGTAGCATGGGAACCAGAAATCAATTCAAAGGCGTGAACTCAATTAAATTCTACCAGCGTTTTGTGTCAGATGACGAATGTTACAAGTATCTGGCGGATATTAAATGGGAGAATGGCTACATTTGTAAAAGATGTGGTCACACCCACTACTGTAAAGGGACAAAACCATATTCGAGACGTTGCACCAAGTGCAAGCATGATGAGAGTCCGACAGCAGGCACAATGTTTGACAAATTGAAATTTCCTTTGCTTATCGCGTTCCATATAGCATTCAAAATCAGCACTAAAAAGAAAGGGATGTCTTCTTTGGAATTGTCGGAAGAGTACGAATTACGGCAGAAGACTTGTTGGGAATTCAAGCGAAAGATACAGTATGCAATGAAAAGCTCATGCAAGTATCCGCTTAATGGTCAAGTCCATGTCGATGAATTCTATATTGGCGGAGAGGAAGAACAGAAACGTGGTCGTTCCAAAGGGAAAAAGCGCCTAGTTCAAGTCGCACTTGAGATATTGCCCGGCAAGGGCGTCGGCAGAGCGTATGCGCGAGCCATAGAAAATGCCTCGGCAGAATCCCTGAAACCATTGTTCATCGATCACATATCCAAAGAGGCTGAAATCGTCACTGACGAGTGGAACGGCTATTTGCCAATAAAATCCGACTATCCAAAGCTAACACAAAGGAAATCCGAAGATGGATCGTCATTTCCCGATATACATATACACATTATGAATATCAAGGGATGGTTGAGGGGAATACATCATCACTGTTCAAAAGCGCAGCTCCAAGGCTATCTTGACGAGTATCATTTTCGATACAATAGACGCAATAACATGGACACAATATTCGATGTGCTTATCAGACGGATGGCTAATTCAGAACCTTTTAGACTGCAAACCAATAAATTGCGTAGTGCGACTTAAACGCCTATGCCTAAAATCTTTTTTATCTTTCAAGGTTGCCTGATATGTAAACTTTTTATATCTTTGCTGCATGAAACAGGAACGGACCATATCAGCCTACAAGAATTATTTCACGGACTTCATATCATCCATTAGAAAAGAGGAAGCCCGCAAGATATACTATATTCTTGATATGCTGAAAGTTCAGGAAAGGGTAAGCAGCAAGTTCGTAAAGTATCTGCGTGAAGAGCTATATGAAATCCGTGCTGAATATGGAGGCAACGTCTTCCGGGTATTCTTCATATTTGATGACGGGAACATCGTAATCCTGTTCAACGGATTTCAGAAAAAGACACAGAAGACACCGCCTTCCGAAATAGAAAAGGCATTAAAGATAAAGGAGGAGTATTATGAAAACAAAAAATGAAAACCTGACCAGCATCGATGCTATCATGGATGAGGAATTTGGCAAGCCGGGAACACCTGAACGTGAGGAGTTCCGTAAGGAGGCATACGCCTACTGCATGGGACAGATTATATGTGATGCCAGAAAGAAGGAAAAGATGACCCAGTCCGAACTGGCTGAAAAAATCGGGACCAACAAGTCCTATATCTCCAGAATAGAAAAAGGTATTGTAGATCCGGGTATCAGTACGTTCTGCCGTATCATTGATGCACTCGGATTGAAGATTGAAATTGTCAAACCGGTATTATAATGGAAAATTATCAGGAAAAAGCCAGAGAAAACTTTTACCGCAACCGTCCGTACGGCATTCACATTGATTATGCCCGAAAAGGATTTGTACTGTTCAATCACTATACAAATAGTCTCGGCAAACAGGAAACCGGTTCTATTGAAGGCCTTCCCCTTGAAAAGTTCGAGGATGTGGACGCGATACCATTGAACGGGAAAATTATAAAAAATGGTAACCAGACAACAGACATCTATTTCTATACGGACGATTCAAATCCTTACAAAAACATGAAGCTGGATATGGATGCTCTGAAACAGTATAACCGGTTCATTTATCCCCTGTCACTTTTTTTAGACAGGATATTATAACAAGACAGCCGTGAATCATGATAAATTCACGGCTGTCTTGTTTCTATGGCACAAAAAGCAATCTGTATTCTTCTTTTCTTCTCCTTTCTATTGACGAAATTTTCTTTCCCTTATAGTAACAATATCGTATGAAGTCCGCATAAATATCCCGGTTACCGGCTTCCAGTTTCCTTATCAACGTGCTTTTGAGCATCTTGCCATAGCCGAGCAACTTATATGGTCCCACCTGGTATGCCAGACATGCAACCAAAAGCGAATCCTTTCCCAGATGTCGGAACAATGCACACATTTCCTTCAGGTCTTTTCTCAGAATACTGTCTCCCTCACTTTCTGTCAGTCTGGCAGGAAACTTTTCCCCTTTTCTGATACGGTGACCGTATGCAACATACGGATGATGTTCCGGACCATGCCATCCTTCGTATTTTTTGATACACCTGACAGCCGTTTCCCAACGTGAGTCTTCCACATTCTCCTGTGCACGCAAAGAAGTTACCGTCATGGCCAGTACCACCAACGGCAGTACTGACCTTAGAAGTCTTACGGTTATTATAAGGCACCTCCTTCCTGAACTGACAATGAATCTTCCACAGTACCTGTTTCTTCATCACCTGCATCGTTGAAGTCAAATTCCATTTCTGTCATGTTTCCCCAGTTGTCTTCGACAACGACAATGAAGTTCTGCGCCTCGTCACATAGTGAAGTATAATACAGCCTGAACTTCCGGTTCTCCAGCAGATAACGGTCATTCGGCATGAATTCAAGACCGTTGTCCAGTTTCAGGGAACCTTCCCCGTCATACTGGAAATAACGGATCGTATAGACCGTACCGTCAAAATCGCCCTCACTTTTGAGTTCACATCGTATTTCCGCCGTCTCATTCCTGTTCAGTTCCTTGGGAACCGGCATTGTTTCCACGGTAAACGGATAACTCTGCTGGATTTCCAGCTCGGATTCGCACGAGGTCAGTACAAGACTGACCAGACCTATGCAGAACATGGCAATCTTACCTGCCAGCCCAAATCCTTTTCTTATATTCTTTTCTGTCTTCATTTGTTTTCCCTTGTTTTTGTCAGATATTCATTCAAGTCCTTAAATCCATCATACAGACCGGAACAGTCCGTAACCTTATTCCCGAAATGTATGTTCAAAGTCTCCAGTGCGGTAATCCCGGCCCGGTCACGGTCAAGAAAGCACCGGATTTTGCCGTAACCCTCCAGAACGGCATACGACCGTTCCAGATTGGATACAGAGTTCAGCACCAGGCAGTCCTCGTCCTTCACAATCCGCAATACCAATGCCGAAAGGAAATCTATAAACCCTTCAAACACGCAGCACGTATCCTGTTTCTTTCCGGACAGGGACACACAGGAAATGTCCTTGGGAGAGATGCATCCCTTGAACATCGGGTTACGGAGTTCATAACCGCCGCTCCGGTTCATGAAGCCTATGGCAAAATACCGTTTGCCCCGTATTCCATATGCCACTTCCTTGCAGAATCTCCCGGCTATGGCCGGATCAATGCCTCTCTCTTTCAGATAAGCTTTCAAAGCCTCATGATTCAGTTCCGTCACTTTCACGTCCTCGAATCCGGAAACGCGGGGTATCTTCTTACGTTCCTGTAAAGGCCGGAGGGGAAGGATGCCGGATTTCCCTGAAAGGAACTCCAGCTGTTCCATGAAACCGGTGCTTCCGGTCAGTTCTCCGGCAAGATGGAAGATGTCACCTCCCTTTCCGAGGCCAAAATCAAACCAGACATTCCGCTGCGTATCCACCTTGAAGGATGCGGTTCTCTCATTTCTGAAAGGGGATCTGAACCAGACATCATTTCCTTTACGGGATACAGGCATATGCCCCAGATCTTCAAGAAAACCGACAAGAGAAATACGTCTAATCTGTTCCAGTTCCATAACCCGCTAATTTATCATAAAACGAATGCCGATTCCATATTGGGTATGGCAATGTCCGAGACTTCCGCCCCACAGGAAACGCTCACGCAAGGAAGCCGTCAATGCCACACGGTCGGCAAGGTACAGTTCCATCTCCAGCGTCAGGGCACAGCCGTACACAAAGGCATCGCCGTTTTTCAGAGTGGCCCCGTCATAGAGTTTTTTATCGGACCAGTTTACCGTCTCATATCCGGCCAGTGCCGATCCTCCAAGATTGAGGAAGAACACTTTTCCCGCATCGGAAAGGAAATTCAGGTAATATCCGCCTTCTGCCGTAAACTGCGCCGAAGGGATGGTCACATGACGGTAACCGTGTTTCATATGCAGGTATTCCGCTCCATATACCCATTTGTTCCCGCCTTTGGCATAACTTGAAAGTATCATTCCCATATAGTATCCGTTATCGGAAGCCATACCTCCACGCATTTCCACACCCTGCATCCTCGGCAGAATCCGCTGGGCGTCTGCCTGCCCTACGGAAAGGACAAGCAGCAATGCCAACATATACAATACTTTTGTTTTCATCGTACCTTCAGTTCGTTGATGGTTTCCGCACGCACCAGGTCTTCGTTGACCACCTCAAAACTCTGGTGACGGCCGCCCTGTTTCTCATACATCTCCACAACCAGTTTCTTGTCGTCCGGTATCGTAAACTTGGGAAGGGCAAATACCGTGCATTCCGAATCCCTGCCGTTTACACGTGTCACATAATTATAGGCACGCAGCGGATAAATCACCTGCTCCTGCATGGCCGTACGCTTCATCACCTTTTTGTCCACCACCTTGAACGTAATGAAATCCACGTCAAAGGGCACATTCGAGGAGTTCTTTACCTGGGTATGGAAATAAAGCAGGTCATTATGGGTGTACAGTCCTTTGAGCAGATACTGGATACCGAAACGCTTGCAGCCGATATGACGGATACGGCGCTTGTCATTCTCATACACGGATTTCATGATAAGACGTACCAGACGGGGTGACTCGTTATCCAGCTCGGTCAGATAGATTTCCATGGCATTGTTGGGACGGTTCACCGATTCTCCGTCATGAATGAAATCACACATCTCCACATTCAGCAGCAGCGGCTCATCGGCATACTTCACGTTGAAGGTATAGAAGTTCCCGTCTTCGGTTATTACAGACATATTGGTCTCCTCCCTGAAATTGCGTGTCGTGGCCTTTACTCGGATTACATTCTCGGCACCGTCGGCCTTGCCGGCTATCAGGCTTGTAGAACCGAGATCCACATACTTGACCGGAGCCGGAAAAATGACATGGACGGTCTTGTTATACGTTATTTCCAGTCCGTGCGGCGGAATCATCTGGCTGAAACCGATCTTGCGGGTCAGCCCCTCATAATAATCACCGCTACTCTGCTGCGCCCAGGCAGCCGATACGCCCAGTAAAAGGGCAAACATCATCAGAATCTTCTTCATGTGCTTTTGTTTAATGGTTGTCTTTTCTTTCATAGTTTCCTATATTTCATTTCTCCGGTGAATGGAGCAGTACCCGGTGTCCGGCCTTCAAAGTAATGTTTACCGTACGCATCCGTTTGGATATGTACTGGGAAACGCCCTGTATTACACCTTTTCCCAGATCAGAGGCAATCTGCGCCCCAGCATCGGTGGAAATGTTAATGCTGCTGTTCATCGAGGTTCCCATATTGGCGGCAATCTCTCTGGCAGCGTCATATTCCAGTGAACCCGGCACCAGGATTCCCTGCTGTCCATCCAGATCATAGACTTCCAGCTCCACCGGCAGGATAGTTCCCTTGTATTCCACGGCATTGACCATGATTTCCAGCCGTTCACCCTGTATGCGTGTGCCACCTACCAGTACGGTCCCTTTCGGTATGAAACGTCCGGCAACAGACATGGGCTCGGTAAGCCGCAGGCGCAAGGCCTGTCCGTCGGATACGGTCTGCGTACCGTGTACACAGGCAGCAATGGTATTGCCTTCCGTTACTGTCTTCCGGCCGACAGCCGTATTGAAACCGGCATTGCGTTCTCCCGAAAAGGCGGATATGAACTCTTCGTCGCTCATAGGTCTGGAAAGCGAGGATACCACCTCATTGTGAACCTGTTTCACCGGTATGGCTTTTTTGTCCTCCGCTTTTCTGACGGGAGAAGGAGTCTCCACTGCCTGACGGTTATTGTATTTGGCGGCCAGTTCGTAGGATTTTTCCATCAGGGCCATCTTTTCCTCCATGCCTGA
This sequence comes from Phocaeicola salanitronis DSM 18170, assembly GCF_000190575.1. Taxonomy (NCBI): domain Bacteria; kingdom Pseudomonadati; phylum Bacteroidota; class Bacteroidia; order Bacteroidales; family Bacteroidaceae; genus Phocaeicola; species Phocaeicola salanitronis. The sequence continues at coordinate 3,704,556 of NC_015164.1, forward strand.
CAGTGGCTCCTGTTTCTGCTGCTGTTGCTGCATACGCTCCAGTTCCTCAATCCTTTCCAGAAGCCTTTCCTTTTCCGGATCGGTCCGCGGTTCATAGATGCTTCCCAGCGTACGGTTCATCTCACGGTAGGCTCCGGCCGAGGAACTGACCGGTCCGGCATTGCCTTTTTCTGTTTCCGTTTCCGTGTTTGTTTGCCTCTCCGGTGGAATGTTATCGGGAAGACGGACACTGTCTTTCCGTTCCTCTTTGGCAAACATGGACTCCGCAGCTTCAAAGAATGTCTTCCTTTTCCTGCTTTCCTGTTCCATCAGAGCCTTTTCATAGGCATCCTTCTTGTTTCCTTCCAGGCGGCTGTCCTCGGGAGAAGGGATTTCCGTATTGAATCCCTGGCCTTTATCCTGCCGCTCCCGTTCCTGCCCGGAAGGTGAGAATATCAGATAGAAACTTCCCAGACACAGCAGGAACATCAGCGGATACACCACAAATCCGGCGCGTTTGCGTTTCTGTTCCTCACTCAGCGGCTTCCTGTCCTTTGAAGACCGGAGCCTGAACGGTTTCATCAGCCGTTCCATTACTTTCTTGACTTTTTCTTTCTCCATTTCTTACAATAGATTGAATGAACTCCATACGGAGTGAATCCTTTTCCATAAATTCCATTCCGGACTCCCGGTTCTTACTGCCTATAAACGGTCTGCATGCCGTATAGACACATGCGGCGGTAAACGGGACAAACAGTATCCAGAGAACGGCCTTGCGCTGTTTAACGGTAAGTCTGTGGCAGAACCTCCTGAGTTGAAGGTTCGCCTGTCTCGTCAGGTTCCTTTTCATCGCTCTACGCTCCTTATGTCCTTGTTTTCCAGTATGGTCAGATGTTCGATGATAAAGCCGTTGGGGTTGTCATCGGAACGGGACGTATTCTGAAGCTGGCAGTCAGTCACCAGCGAACGTTCCGTCACGTTACTCTCACGGATAATCATCTGGCGGGCATACGTCCTGGCCCTGTAGGGGTATCCGGAAAAGTCGCAGACCACGCTGTCCACCCGTACCACCTGATTGATATTACCGGAAATGAGACGGTTGTAGTATCCTTTCTCGGCAAAATCCACATAGTAATGATAGGCGCTTTTGTCCGCCAGCTGCAAGGCACGGTTGATATTGTGCTCAATGGCATCCTTCTGTGGCGACAGCCCGAAAAAGAGCTCATGGAACCTTCTTACATGCTCCCTGGCTTCAGCCGGACGGTTCTGTGAAAGATCCTGCGAAAGGGCAAGCATCAGTGACTTGCCGCCATCGAGTACATAAATTTTCTCACGCTGTTTCTCCGCAAAGCGGTATGAGTTCCACAGGGCAAAGACGGTCACAAGCGTGCAGCATCCGACAAAGACCGCAAGCATCAGGCGTATCCGTCTGAAGCTGCTTTCAATATTGGTCAGTGATTTGAATTCCATCTGTTTTCATGATTTTTATGTTCCTGTTCTGTTTATTTTCCACGCAGACGCCCTCCGATATTTCCCAGTCCGGAACCTGCGGCACCGGCTGCAAATCCTCCGGCCTTGGTCGCGGTACGGTTGATGTTGCGGTTATAGTTTCCGCCACCGCCTGCCTGTACAATCCATCCGGCCACGGTCGGCACGGTAAAATATCCGATGATACCTATGAGCATGAAGATCACATATACCGAATTGGAGTTGTCCAGCGAATAGTTCGGATTGTTCTGGAGCTCCAGGATGTCGTTCTGCAGCATGAGCACCTGAATCTTAGCCAGCATACAGCTGAAAAGGTCACTCACGGGAAGCCACAGATAGACGGAAATGTAACGTGTGAACCACTGGCTGAGCGTGGACTGGAAACCGTCCCACACACTGAAGGCAAAGGCAATGGGACCAAGGATGGACAATACAACCAGAAAAAAGGTCCTTACCGTATCTATAAGCAGGGATGCCGCGGCAAAAAGCAGTTCCAGCAGACTGCGGAAGGCGTCCCGGATATTCTTTTCCAGATTGTACATGCCCACTTCCATATACATGCCCATACGGGTTGCCATGGCATCGGGCGACCATCCGAGCTCGTCCAGCTGACGGTCAAACTCCTCATCGCTGACCAGATAGGCCGTTTCCGGATTACGGAGCATGGCTTCACGTTCCAGCCTGTCCTTCTGCTCACGGTACTGCTGCATGTCCATCGTCTGCCCCTCAAGCATCTTGTGGGTTCCCTGCACAATCGGACTCAGCACCGTATTCATCGTTCCGAGTACCAGGGTCGGGAAAAGCATGATGCAGATGCCTATCGCAAACGGGCGCAGAAGCGGATACACGTCAATCGGTTCGGCACGGGCAAGCGACTGCCAGACACGGACGGCCACATAGAACAGGGCACCGAGTCCGGCAAGTCCCTTGGCCACATCCAGCATATCCCCGCAAAGGGGCATCATTTCATTGTAAAGGCTCTCCAGAATGGTATGGAGATTCGAGAAATCCACGGATAACAATACCATAGGCTACCAGTATTTGGAGGTGTCATTGCCATAGAGCCTCAGGACACGGTCAAGGTCATTCTTCTTGCGGGCACGCAGAAAACTCACGGCTATATTCCTGTTCGTATAATAATTCACGAGATTGCGGTAACGGCGCATACTGACATAACAGTCATCCACCACGTCCATACGGTCCTTGTCGGTCATGGAAAGGGTGCTGACGTTGATTACCTGCTTGAGGTCCTGCAACACCCCGTTGCTCTCTTCCAGAAGTTTGGTATAACCGAAAGCGATGGCCTCCAGCTCTTCGGGAGAAAAGTTCTCGTCACCCAGCATCTTCTGGAAATTGGTCACGTAGATTTCCGACACGTCACCGACCATCAGGATGATTTCACTGACCTTACGGGCATCCTTCACCAGATTGTTGACGGACTTCAGGGCATCATAGTATTTCTTGTACTGCTGGTATATCTTCACCGTCTCCGCAAAATTCTGGGCGGTACTTGTCGCGGTTGAAGAGGTATGCACGATATTGTCCGACATGTTGATGATACTCTGGGCAAGGTTTCCCGGATCAGTCACCACCCACTGTGCCCGTATCTGTCCGGCAAGAAAAAAGGTTCCTGCACAAAGCAGCAGCAGTCTTTTTCTCATGGACGTACCTCCTTCCTTACATAGTCACCGTTCGGAGAAAAGGTCAATACGTCAGCCGCCTCATTGTAGGCGATGTCTATGCGGTAGCCGGTATTGATGAACAGGTTACCGTTTTCTTCCACCAGCAGATAGGTTTCCGGTTTCAGCTTCCGTGTCTTTCCGCTGCGGGCGAAGACCGTCACCTTGTAGGCGTCCCCTTCCTTATATATAAGGACATCGGGCTTGCCTTCCACACTGCTCCATGAACCGCACAGGCGGTCACAGTCCTTAAACCTGCTCTCACTGCAACTCTGCAGCAGCAGTGATGCCGCCCCGATCAGGCAGGCGGCCAGTCTGTACAACTGTCTGTTTTTCATGTCTTGTCTTTTTTAATGATGTTGTTCTTGTTTTACTGAATCTCTCAAAGTCCCATCTTACGTCTCTTTGGCTTCGGCCTGACCGGGATGCGGGCTTTTCCGGACAGCCTTTCTTTACAGGCTGGCTGCCGGCATTCCTTGCGGATAGCGTTGTCGTCCTTTTTGTTTGGGGACTTCAGGCCGACCATGGTTTCAAACCTGGCATAAAGTTCCTTATAGGCCTTTTCTGCCTGTTGCCGTCTGATTTCATCCGGGGAATTCCGGTCAATGCCGTATTTCATGAGAAAACCGGAATTAATGAAAGGGCTGTCAATATTCTTCGGGTTGGCGATGAAACCTCCCAGCTTTTCCAGTTCCCCGTACAGCTTGTCGAGATACTGTACGGGAGGAGGGGAACAAAGCCGCTCGAAGACCTTCTCCACAGCATGTGTCAGTCTTACATCGACCTCCACGGCATCAGGTATCTCGCCTCTGAGCCTTCTTTCCCTGTAATCTTCCGGTTCCATACTTTCAAGCCGGTGGTACAGTTCATAGTCCTCTGAAAATCCGTAATGTTCACGGATATCCTTCGGTATGTCCCATCCGTTCATCAGGGACCAGTAGAGACATTCGATTGTCTCTTTACGCTTTCTTTCATCCGATTCAAAACTGTCATTCATAACCGTCATGCTTTACCGTTTGACCTTTTTCCTTTCCCTTCTCATTTCCGCAATGCGTTTCACGGCCAGTTCCAGATTTCCGCCCAGTTCCTTGGCCAGCTTCTGCAATTCCAGCTTTTCCGACTCTTCCGTGGTATATACGGCATATTCCTCATCGCTGACTTCCGTGGCATACACGGCCGAGTGGGTACCGCCAAGACCGATCCAGACCTCACGGTAGAAACGTCCGGGATGGTTGGCCTGATTAATGGACAGGATCTGTCCGCGTTCCTTGTCGGTCAGTCCGAGAAGCCGCTGGATATGGTCGAACTTGTTCATGTATTTCCGCTGGTCAAGGAGAATCTTGCAGTCACTGTTGTTGATGATAGCTTCCTTCACGACAAGGGAACTGATAATGTCATCCACTTCCTGGGTGACCACCACGGCCTCACCAAAATATTTTCTGACGGTCTTAAATAAATACTTTATGTACTCACTCATATTGGCGGACATCAGGGCTTTCCAGCATTCCTCAATGAGTATCATCTTGCGGATGCCTTTCAAGCGGCGCATCTTGGCGATGAAGGTTTCCATGATTATCAGTGTGACCACGGGCAGAAGCACCTTGTTTCCGCTGATATTGTCCAGCTCAAATACGATAAAGCGCTTGTTGGTAAGATCCAGTTCCTTGTCCGAATTAAGCAGGAAATCATAATCACCGCCACGGTAGAACGGTTCCAGTACGTTCAGGAAACCGTCGATGTCAAAATCCTTCTCACGGACTTTCTTCTCCTCAATCATCCGGCGGTAGTCATCACGCACAAACTCGTAGAATCCGTTGAAATCGGGTCTGACATCCCTGTTTTCCGTTATCCTGCGAATGTATGCGTTCACCGCTCCCGAAAGGGCCACTTCTTCCGAACGCCTTGGAGCTTCATCCTCACGTTTCCAGAGTGTGAGTATCAGTGTCTTGATGCTTTCACGCTTTTCCACGTCAAATTCCCCGGAATCCGTATAGAACGGATTGAAGGCGATGGGATTGTCCTCCTCATAGGTGATATAGATACCGTCCTCGCCATGTGTCCGGTCATGAATCAGGCTGCAAAGTCCCTGATAGCTGTTTCCGGTATCCACCAGCAGGATATGGGTACCCTGTTCATAATACTGGCGGACAAGATGGTTCGTAAAGAAGGATTTACCGCTGCCGGAGGGACCGAGTATGAACTTGTTGCGGTTGGTGATGATTCCCTTGCGCATGGGCAGGTCACTGATGTCCAGATGAAGCGGTATGCCGCTCTGCCTGTCCGTCATACGGATTCCGAACGGGCTGGGCGAACTGCGGTAATTCGTTTCCGAAGCAAACAGGCAGACAGCCTGTTCCAGAAAGGTATAGAAACTTTCCTCAGCCGGAAAATCGCCCGCATTGCCTGGAATACCAGACCAGTACAGCACCGGAGTATCTATCGTGTTGTAATGGGGTACGCATCCCATCAGGGCAAGCTGGCTACCGGTATCGTTCTTGATACGTCTTAACTCTTCCTCGTCTTCCGCCCAGGCCAGTACGTTACAGTGGCACCGTACCGGAACAAGCCCTTTCGTATGCGCCTCGTCAAGATACATTTCTGCCCATTCATAGTTCACGGCATTGCTGCGGCTGTATTTCGATAGGGACAGCATGTTGCGTGAGGTCTTTTCCATGCGTTGCAGGATTTCCTGCGCATCATCGATGAACACGTACTGCGAATAGACATGGTTGCATGAAAGCAGGAGTCCTACCGGAGCCGCAAACGAAAGACGGCAGTCGCTACGGTCCGTGGATAAGCGCTCATAGCGCATGTCCGTGCCCACACTGCCGGGAAGGTCTTCCGTATCGGAAAGCACATGCAGGCAAAGACGTTTGTCACCGATGCGCATACGTTCCGGATCAAGGCAGATGTCCTGTAATACGGGGTGCGTGTCCTCCATACCGAGAGTCAGGTATCTTTCAATCAGCCCGGGACATTCTTCCGTTCCGACCACCTCTTCCGTCCTGAGACGCTTCATCCTGACATGCCCCGAATCGTTCATGATATGCTCGAACTGCTCCACCGCCTCCAGGAATTTCACGACCGAATCCCAGTCCGTGATTTCCTTGGGAAGGATATAGCCGCGGCACAGGGTACTGAAATCACTGCGGCGACGGGCACGTTCGCGTGTGGTCTTTGTCAGATACAGGAAGCAGCGGTGTCTGAGATACGGGCGTTCGTTGAAATGACGCTCATAGCTGCGGGACAGGAAACTTTCCGTCCCGTCTCCTTCGCTCCGGTAGTTTTCCTTGACGAACCAGTCCTGCTTGTACACGACCGAATAATTTGGAAGCACCTTCATGGCCTTTACCCAGGTACCGTGAATGGCTTCATATTCAGCCGCCGTCACCGTGTACAGTTCAGGCAGCTCGACCTCGAAGGCTACCGTAATGTCCGCATCCTTGCTTACGATGCAGTTGTTTTCCACGGCCAAAATCGGGAATCTGTCTTCCAGATCACAGGCCTTCAATACACTTCTCATTTCTTTCTCTTCTTTTTGGTTAATGCACTGAATATTCTGCGACGGGCTGACAGATAGCGCGGATGGCGTTTCTCGGCCAGCATCTTCATCAGCCCGTGCTCACCGTAGCGGGCATTCATGCGGAAGGTCAGCCATACGGCCAGGGAACCGGATACTGCTCCGAAAGACAGGCATACCAGCTGGCTGACACCGGCCATATACAGGACAACCACCGCAAGAAAGACCGATACAAGGCCTCCGGCAAAAAAGAACAGGTACTGTGATTTCAAGCCCTTGAACTCAATCGGACGACCTGCTCCTTTGTTGATACGGTAATCCATGGCTTACAGGAAGAAGGAACGGAGAATGGTGGCGGCCACAATCAGGAAGATGCAGGCGAAGAACCAGCTCGCCGCAGTCTTGGACGTATCGGGATCGCCGCTGCTGAACTTGCCATACGTCTTGATACCGCCGACCAGACCGAGTACGGCTCCGATGGCATAACACAATTTGGTGGCCGGATCGAAATACGAAGTCATAAGGCTGGTAGCCTCATTGATGCCGGCAAGACCCTGTCCCTGTGCGAAGGCACCTGCCGCTGCCAGCACACACAATACTGAAAATAGGATTCTTCTCTTCATTGTCGAATCATTTTTGGGTTTGACATAAATGTTGAATTCGACTGCAAATATATAAGGCTTAAACCGCTGTGATACAACACTGTCATCAGGTGTCACCAGATGTCATCAGATGTCATTCAGGAAACCTTACAGACATAAAAAAAGCATCCCGAAAAGATTTCCGGGATGCCTGAATATATCGGTGTCAGATATATTTCCGCCACTCGTCAGACGGTTCATTCCCATCCTTTACTTTAAGCGGTTTAGGATTGCCGTCCTCATCAAGATACCTGTCTATCAGTTCCTCTACAATCGCGGAATTCTCCATATTGGAAAGGAACACGTCAATCAGGCTGGTCTGCCTGATGGAGAACAGGACACGGGCTGCCTGCATGGCCTTCTCATGGTCGGCTTCATCCTGATGTGTCAGATATTCGCCGAGTACTTCCATGTCCCTGCTGGACAGAACAGGTGATACGGATTCCACTTCGGGAGACTCCGCATCAAGGTCTTCCTGGACTTCCTGCAGGAGTTTCATCTTATCCAGCTGAAGGTTGCATTCCACATCTTCCTGCTGCACATCCTCCTCCTCACCGATAAAATTCCTTTCAAGTGGCTGGCTCATGAAGGGAGCGGCAGTCTTTCCGGCATTCTCGTCCAGATAGACATAACGGGTACTTCCCATCACTTCTGTATCTGAAACCGCAGATTCCGTTACGACAGTTTCTTTCTTTTCCTTCTTCACGCAAGGTTTCCCATAAAGCAGGGTACAAACAGTTTCGATACGCCTTCTCCAGCCATACACGCTGTACAGCAAATAGCCTATACAGACAATCCGTACACAGAAGTATATCAGTTCTTCCATAAAGAATCCTTATAGAGAAAACATTCAAGTTCATTCTTCAGCAATTCTCCGTGGCGTTTCAAGTGTTCCTCCACGATATTGCTCACATAGACTGAAACACTCATGCCGGGAGCCATAAACGGAATAAGGCGGCTTGCCTTGTTGTACAAACCGCAACGGATACGAATCTGACGTCCTTTCCCGACTGGAGCATCGTTCAGATACACACGGCTATATTCGGGAAAGCAGTTCGCTATTCCTATTTTCTCATTCAACTCTCTGACCTGTCCTTTCAGTGAACAAATCTTATTGGACAGTACATAAACGTAACATAACAGCAGGCCGCAAACCAATACGGCAACAGTCAATACAATCCACATCATTTTCAGAATGTTTTTGGGGTTTTTCGGCGAAACAGCTCGCCAAGCTCTTCACTGTAAGTCTCAAGATGGTGTGCCAGCACATTATCCAAAAAAGCGGGCACACTCATGTCATCACTCAGAAGGGGAAGGATACGGGCCAGCCTGCAATACATGTCATAGCTGATATAGGTCTGCTTTCTGTGTACGGACTTCTTTCTGTCCAGAAACAGTTCCTTATACATTTCCACCTTCTCTTCCAGTCCGGGATCGGCGCGTATCGTTTTCCGGGACTTTTCCTGTCCCTGTGTCTTTACTTCCGGCACATTTTTTTCCTTTTCTGTGACAGGAAGAACATTCTCGCCGACATCTGTTCCAGATTTACCGCAGGAAATGGATTCACTGGCCATCATGTCCTTCAAGGCATCCTCATCCACCTTGAATATCTCTCTTTTCTTTGCCATAGTTCTTATCCCGGAAATATGATACGTTCCATCTCCTGGGCAAAAGCCTCAAGACGGCTGTCTTTCAGTAGTGATTCGGAAGGAGGAAGAAGGGTGCAGCGAAAATGCTGTCTGGAAGAAGGTGTCATTTCCTTGTTGAAGCGTTCAAGATCCGGAAGTACGGTTTCAAAGACCTTCAACCCCATACGGAGCACTATTGCATTATACATTACATACAGTTCTTTTGAAGTACGGCTGTCCATACGGTTCCAGAATAAACGTATGTCCTTCAGGGGAGCTTCCGGATGCTGTCCAATAAAATCCTGAACGGTCGATACAAAGGAAAGGCTGCTCTGCATGACCATACGGTCCTTTACAATGGGAGTAAAGATAAAATCCATGTTCATGACGGACTCGAATACACCACGGGAGTTCACCGTTCCGGGAAGATCGAAGAATATCAGGTCATAGTCGCCATCCAGTTTGCCGGGAATCTCTGCGGCTGCCTCCGGCGTGGAAGTGACGATCGGATAGGCCTTACGGGAACCGTCTTCAAACTGACGGCAGAAAAGTCGCTGGTGATACTCACTTTTCTCAAGGTTCTTCAAATCCCTTCCCCTTAGTTTTTCCAGACTGAACTGGGGATAGTCACAGTCAACGACAGCAACTTTCAGACCTCTTACATAATTAAAATAACTGGCAAGAACCGCTGTTACCGTGGACTTGCCCACACCGCCTTTCTGATTGCTGAAGGCGACAAGAATCGGACGTTTGTTCATACCTTTTGTTTTTGGGGTTAATATTCACTTTTTCTTTCACTAATCTTACAATGGCATTACGCTATTGTGATACTATATTGCCATGTTATTATGTCCTTATGTTATTACAATATTATGTTGCCGTGTTATTATGTCCTTATGTTATTGCAATACTATGTTGCCATGTTATTATGTCCTTATGTTATTGCAATATTATGTTGCCATGTTATTATGTCCTTATGTTATTGCAATATTATGTTGCCATGTTATTATGTCCTTATGTTATTGCAATACTATGTTGTTACGTTATTATGTCCTTATGTTATTGCAATGTTATATTGCCATGTTATTATGTCCTTATGTTATTGCAATACCATGTTGTTATGTTATTATGTTATTGCAATATTGCACGCTTAAATCGCGTCAAAAATAAGGTCTTTCAAGCATACAGGTAATATGTAGCCTGTACCATGACATCAGATGTCATCAGACGTCTTTATATGTCATATAATCCACTATTTCACAACTGTTTACACAGCCATAATTTTGCAAAGTCAGAACCGATAGACGGCTTGGAATATCTTCCGACGGACAGCAGCACGCCGCTCACGTCGCGCAGCAATCCGCCGGAGGTGGATTCTCTGTTCAAACGAACAGAGCAAGTTGTGTCTTTGTCCGACAGAAAGTATTCTGCCCGACAAAGACCAACTTGCCCTCCCTCACGGTCGGGGGATTTTCCTCCAAAGTCGGAAAATCTGACGGAGAAAGCAAAACAACCCAAAAGCAAAAAAGCATGGAGAAAAAACAGGCTAAAAGGACAGGCAGAAAGCCGAAAACTGATCCGGCGGACTACAAGTTCAGTTTCCGTCTGAACGCGCAGGAGAGAGGCAAATTTGAGAAACTGTTTCTGGAATCCGGAGCAAGGGACAGGACAATCTTTATCAAGAAATCAATCTTTTCAGAACAGCTGAAGGTAATCAAGGTGGATAAGGTTTCCATGGACTATTATATCCGGCTCGGGGAATTTTACAGACAGTTTCAGGCAATAGGCAACAATTACAATCAGGTCGTAAGGGCCGTGCAGAAAAATTTCGGGGACAAAAGAGCGATGTCCCTGCTTTACAAACTTGAAAAGGCTACTCTGGAACTGATACTGCTCAACAAACGGATTATGGCCTTAACCAAAGAATATGAACAGAAATGGTTGCAAAGATAAGTCACGGGGCAAGCCTTTACGGAGCACTGGCCTATAACCATGAAAAGGTATTTCAGGGGACAGCGGAAATCCTGTCCGGACACCGGATGATTTCCGACCGCCCGGGATTGCCGAGCGAGGACATGCGTCTGGCTCTCCTTTCATTTGAAAACCATCTGACGGTAAACAGGAGGACAGACAAGCCGGTCCTGCATATCGCCCTCAGTCCGGCACCGGAAGACAGGCTGGACAATGACAGGCTGGCGGAACTGGCAGAGAAATACATGCAGAAAATGGGATATGGAGACCAGCCGTTCATCGTGTACAGACATGGCGACACCTGCAACACGCACGTACATATCGTGAGTGTATGCATTGACGATGAAGGAAGGAAAATCAATGACTCCTATGAGCACCGCCGTTCCATGACAGCCTGCCGGGAACTGGAACAGGAATTCGGACTGCGCAACAGTGCAGATGCGGAAAGACGGAATCCGAAAGCGGAACTGAAAAAGGTGGATGTCTCACAAGGGGATATATGCCATCAGATAGGAAACACGCTGAAGGCCGTACTGGAAAGTTACCGTTTCCAAACCTTCGGCGAGTATTCAGCTCTACTTTCCACACTGAACATTGAAGCCCGACAAGTGCGGGGCGATTACAAGGGAACACCCTATACGGGTATCATCTATTCGGCTACAGACGACAGTGGAAAGGTGATCGGTCCTCCGATAAAAAGTGCAAGGTTCGGCAAGCGTTTCGGAAATACGGGACTGTCCGAACGTATGTTACGGCATACACAGGATTTCAAGGAAGGCAGATGGTCACCAGGCATATCCGCCAAGGTTATACAGGCCATACGTGGCGCAGAATCTGAACAGGAGTTCAGGGAACTGCTGAAACAGGAGCATATTGATGTGGTATTTCGTAGGAACGATACCGGACGTATCTATGGTGTCACATTCATAGACCATGAACGGCGCGAGGCATTCAACGGCTCACGTATGGGAAAAGAGTTTTCCGCCAACGTATTCAACGACCTTGTCAACCAGTGGAAAGGAATACCCTGGCAAGACAGACAACAGTCCGGTCCGGAGGAACTTTGGAAACGGTACGGCTACCGTATGGAAGAAGGCAGTGCGTTTGAACAGGCGGCAGGTATCTCCTCCTTTGAGGCAAATCCAGCAGTCGATTACGAGGAAGAAGCGTTCCGTCGCCGCATGAAACGGAAAAAGAAACCGCAGAAGCGCAAATCACGCGGTATCTGATCAATCAAAATCAGTTAACAACATGGGGAACAATGGATTCCCCCCACAATCATCTACATCATTATGCAACAGGAAGACGATTTGAGAGCCCTTGCCAAGATTATGGAATTCGGCAGGGCAGTCAGTATTTTTATTCTGGTAGTCCACGTTTATGTGTACTGCTATCCCAGTATGAGTGCCTGGCATCTGAATCTGGATGTCATAGACCGTATACTGATGAACTTTGACAGGACAACCGGTATATTCGGCTGTATCCTTTGGACAAAACTGATGGCAGTTCTTCTGCTAGCCATATCCTGTATGGGTACTATCGGAGTCAAGGGTGAAAAGATAACATGGCAGCGTATATGGGCGGTACTCACTGCCGGAGCGGTTCTCTTTTTCATGAACTGGTGGTTGCTTGACCTGCCTTTTCCGCACGAAGCGATTACTGCCCTATATATGATGACACTCGCAGCCGGTTATTTATGCCTGCTCATGGCGGGACTGTGGATCAGCAGGCTTTACAGACATAACCTGATGGAGGATGTGTTCAATATGGAAAACGAATCCTTCATGCAGGAAACAAGGCTGATGGAGAATGAATATTCGGTTAATCTGCCCACCAGATTCCAATACGGCGGCAAACTCAATGACGGCTGGATTAACGTGGTCAATCCTTTCCGTGCGACCATCGTATTGGGGACACCGGGCTCCGGTAAATCATACGCAGTGGTGAACAACTATATCAAACAGATGATTTCCAAAGGTTTCAGTGTCTATATCTATGATTATAAATTCGATGACCTTTCTACCATTGCCTACAATACCTTGTTGCACAATATGGACAAATACAAGGTAAAGCCACATTTTTACGTCATCAATTTTGATGATCCGCACCGTTCACACCGCTGCAACCCCATCAATCCGGAGTTCATGACGGACATCTCTGACGCATACGAAGCAAGCTATACCATCATGTTAAATTTGAATAAGACCTGGATCGAAAAACAGGGTGACTTCTTTGTAGAGTCTCCGATTATCCTGCTGGCAGCTATAATCTGGTATCTGAAAATATACAAAAACGGTATCTATTGCAGTTTTCCTCATGCCGTGGAACTGCTGAACAAACCTTACTCTGATTTGTTTACTATCCTGACATCCTATCCTGAGTTGGAGAATTACCTCTCCCCTTTCATGGATGCCTGGAAAGGCGGGGCACAAGATCAGTTGCAAGGCCAGATAGCTTCTGCAAAAATTCCGCTTACCAGAATGATTTCTCCACAGCTGTACTGGGTCATGACAGGTAATGATTTTTCTTTGGACATCAATAATCCGAAGGAGCCTAAAATCCTTTGTGTGGGCAATAATCCGGACCGTCAGAACATCTATTCCGCAGCGCTCGGACTGTATAATTCGAGAATCGTCAAGCTGATAAACAAGAAAGGACAGCTTAAAAGCACGGTCATTATAGATGAGCTTCCTACCATCTATTTCCGAGGACTGGACAACTTGATTGCAACGGCACGTTCCAACAAAGTGGCAGTCTGTCTGGGCTTTCAGGATTTCAGCCAGCTTAATCGTGACTACGGTGAAAAGGAAAGCAAGGTAATTCAAAATACAGTCGGCAACATATTCAGCGGTCAGGTGGTAGGTGAAACAGCTAAGACACTTTCTGAACGCTTCGGAAAGATTTTACAAAAACGTCAGTCAATATCCATCAACCGTCAGGATGTCTCCACATCGATCAACACCCAGCTGGATTCCCTGATTCCTGCATCAAAGATTTCCAATCTCTCACAAGGTACGTTTGTCGGTTCCGTATCAGACAATTTCGGTGAGAAAATTGACCAGAAGATTTTTCATGCGGAAATTATCGTGGACCATGCCAAAGTAAGTGCGGAAGAGAAGGCTTACAAAAAAATTCCGGTTATCAATTCTTTTAAGGATAATGACGGAAATGACATCATGCTCCTACAGATACAACGCAACTATGACCAAATAAAAGCGGATGCCCAGGCCATAATCAACGAGGAGATTGAACGTATCAAGAACGACCCTGAACTCTGTGAACGGTTGGGAATAGAGAGCGCGGAAGAGGAGAGAAGAAAAGCCAACGGAATACGGAACGAGAAATAAATCCTGAATTGGTTTGATTTACAGAAAACATTCCTTACCTTTGAGGTTGAAATAGAACATAACGGTGGATTACGGGAGGTTTTCCGCCGATTATATACATAAGTCGCAAGACGTCTCGAACAGGAATCTGACAAATTCAATAACACAGAGGCTATTGCGTGAGGCTTATGCTATACCTTATAGCATGAGCCCATGCGAATTTCTGTGTTGGGCTTTGTCAGAGCCTCTGTTCGAAATGAGCATGGGTTTCATGCTTTTTACTTTTAACAGATAGAGGTATGGCAAAAATGCAGGTTATCATGCCCGTCACATTGGACGGATTCCTGCCGGACAAGGACGAGGAACTGATGGAATGGCTCAGAACTGACCGGAACGGCTTCCCTTATTGGGAAGAACGGGCGATATTCAATATGTACCCGCATTACGGGATGCTTGATTTGATGGATGCCAAAGAAAGGCACAAAAACAATTGCACTTTCTTTATGAAAGTAGAAGATGGAAAAAGTGCGGAATATGCGGGTGGAATTTTTCTTTACCGGCTCGTGGACGAACTGGTTATTTACTTGCTTCCAATATCATATAAAAGTGGGAAAAACATTACCGGAAGAATACAATTGGGACAATGGTCGCTGCGGGACGCCAAGACATTCCGCAACGATATATGCAGACTGGTGTACCATTTGAAAATATAATAACTACTTCAATCCAAGTTTTTTCATCTTCTTATACAGGGCCGTACGGCTGCAACCAAGTTCTATAGCCGTACGGCTGACATTGCCATGATTTTTATCCAGCAGATTGCATATTCTGTCCTTTTCTTGAATGATACAAATTTCCGGATTATTATGGCAAACAACATTGTCCAGTCCAAGATCAACCGCTCCCAACAAGGCTTCGTCGGCTATAAGTACCGCACGTTTGATCCTCGCACTCAATTCCCGCACATTACCCGGCCAACCATAATACAGCATACACTCTTTGGCCTCTTCCGCAAAGCCTTCATTCGTAACATGAAATCTTCCGGAATGTTCCTTTCTGAAGAACTCGGCGAGCGGAAGGATATCTTCCTTGCATTCGGCAAGCGAAGGCTGTACGATTTCCAGTTCGGCCAGACGATAATACAGATCCTCACGGAAACGTCCTTCACATACGGCCTTTTTCATATCTTCATTGGTAGCTGAAATAATACGTACATCTGTCCGTTTCACGACATCGCTTCCCACAGGGTTGAACTCCTTCTCTTGCAGGACACGCAGGAGAAGAACCTGCATGGAATACGGCATGTTGCCTACCTCATCCAGAAACAGGGTTCCCCCATTAGCCGTTTCAAAATGTCCTTTCCTGTTGGTGACAGCTCCTGTAAAAGCACCTTTGACTGCACCAAAAAATTCCGAAGCCTGCAAGTCATTGGGGATACTTCCGCAGTTGACGGCGACAAAAGGCTTGTTACGTCTGTCACTGTAACGATGGATCATTTGGGCTATCACTTCCTTACCACTTCCGCTCGGACCGAGTATCATGACCGAAAGATCTGAAGGAGACACACGACGGGCAAGCGAAGCGGTCTTCCGGGCGGCTTCACTTGTACGCTCTACGAATGAGCGTTCCTTGCGCACAATGACCGGCTGTTTCAGCAGGCTGTGCATCAGTTCAAGCAACTGTTCCTGATAAACAGGTTTGGGCAGATAATCTTTTGCGCCGAGTTTGACGGCACGGACTGCATCCGGGAAACAGGCATAATCCGTCATGACAATATAAGGAACCTCCATACCGTTTTTCACCATCCATTCCAGAAGGCTGATTCCATCACCTTCAGGCAGGCGCACATCACCCAATACCAGGCTGATTTCATTCTTTTTCAAAATACTGCGTGCCCCAGGTTCATCTATTGCTGTCAGCACTTCATAACCGGCTTTTTGCAACCATTTCTCTATCATGCCACAAAGTATTATATTATCTTCAACAATTAATATCTTCATGTTTTTTCAATTCATTTCTTGTTTCTTCCATCAAATTTCTGAGCATCTCTGTAATCCGTGTAGCATTTTCATGGATAATTTCATCTTTACTGTCTTTACCATGTAGTATTGTTTGGAATTTACGCAGTATATAGCCTTTGCCAAGCATTTCCCATACCGGCATCATCCGATGTATGGTTTTCCTCATGTCTTCATGGTCATTTGCCTTGATGGCTGCCTCCAGTTCTTCCAACTCTTTTTCCGACTCCTTGATGACAAGAGAAAGCATATGTCCGCTGTCATCCGTATTTTCAAGGATATATGAAAAATCAAAACACCCGACATTTGTCGTTCTTGTTTGAGATATAACGGATGATAAGAAACTAAGAAGCCCATGAATATTGAATGGCTTATGAAGACATCCGGAAAAACCTTCCTTTTCATAAATCCCGCTGTTCCCGTCACCACGGGCCGTCATGACAGCGACAGGAACAGTCCTCGAATTGCCAATATTTGAGTTCCGGAGCAACTTTAATAAGGCAAACCCGTCATTTTCGGGCATTTGCACATCGGTAAGCACTATATCATAGTCCGATTGCTCGAGAGCGAGTACAACTTCCTTGACATTCATACAGGTCGTACAGGCAATTCCCTTGCGTCCAAGCATGTCCTCTGCGATTTTTAATTGTATCGGGTCATCGTCCACGACAAGTACTTTTTTCGGCAATACGGTTATCGGATTACTATCCGGTTGTTCTTCATCCAATAGTTCATTCGTTTCGGGTAAAGGAAATTCAAGTCTGAACACGCTTCCTTTACCTGGTTTGCTTTCCACATTCATTGTTCCATCCAGGACTTTGACCAGTCCCTTGGTTAGAAAGAGTCCCAGACCGAAACCTTCCGAGTTGACATTCTGTGCGGCACGTTCAAAAGGGGCAAACACTTTTTTCAGTGTTTCCTTGTCCATTCCGATGCCGGTATCCCTGATTTCAATTTGTAATTTTCCACTGAAATATTTTGAATGAAAACTGATGGAACCGGATGATGTGAATTTAATGGCATTGGTCAGCAGGTTGGCCAATACCTGTTCCAACTTGTCCGCATCTCCCTTTACGGTCAATGCTGTATTTTCAAGCACCGGATAAAAAATAAGAGCTTTGGTATTTGCCTTTCGGGAAAATTCTTCCGAAATCCTCTGTAGAAAACGCTCAAGATGAAAAGGTGTGTCGTTACGCAAATCACCGGCCTCATTGAGCCTGTAAGCATCCATCAGGTCATTGGTCAGATGAAGAATATGATGACAGGAATGCCGGATATCTTCCAAATAGGTTTCACGTTTCTTCTTGTCCCGTGTATCTGAAGCCAAATCGGCACAATTATGAATATTGCCGAGTGGACCACGGATGTCATGCGAAACGGTCAGGATGATTCTTTTTCGCATTTCAAGCAGTTCTTCATTTTCACAAATTACCTGCTCCAGTTTCGATTTTATCTTGTCTTCTTTACGTAAATCGGAACGGATGACAAGAAATGAAATCAGGAGCAAGACAACGGTAGACACTGTAACAACGGAAAACATACGTATGGAAAGGCTCTGCGCTTCTACAATCTTCCGTTCCTTTTCGGCAAATGCAGCCTGCGACTGAATATCTAGATCGTTTATCAACCGATTGAGCTGTATATTCAATATACGGTTGCGGGTGCTTAGGCTGTCGGCATAGGCATCCATTTCCGCCGTCTGTTGCTGTTGCAAGGCTATCAGGCTGTCGCTGAACTGGTGCAGTTCTTTGGCGGACGGAAGTATCTGAACAGTCTTCTTGCCTCCGAACACCCCTGCCAATCCGCTTTTCTTCTGCTTCACCGTACGGATATGTGTGGCCCGCCTTGCCACTTCAGGCAGATGGTTTATCAAGAGGCTATCCGCCGTGCCTTGTTGCTCCATTGTTTCCATAAGGCGTAGCAGGTGGTTTTCTTTGTCCGCCAGTAGGGAACGAAGAGTGTCTATCTGCATCGGATGTACATACGTCGTACAATGGGGCTTCAGAGTTTGCAGTAGGCTGTCGGTATGTAGGCGCTGTTCTTGGTAATGACGGTAATCCGTCACATTCCAACTGATGACACCTTCCCCCAACAGGGCAAGCTGGGTAATGTGCCGGTGGATGGCACTGATGTTACGGCGCACATGGCGGATGTCCTCTGCCTCGGTTCTTATTTCCATTACCCGTATACGTTCATGCACCAAAATAACGACCATACTTGTGATGACCGTCAAAAGAATAATATATCCGAATAGTATCTTACGTTGAATAGTCATATATATTGCAAACAGAATATCTCATGCTTTCTTCATTTAGTGTCTTATATTTCACCGCCTCAAAGTTACGAAAAGAATCCGAAAAACAAACCAAATGGTTGGTATAAGTGGTAAAAGAACTGCCTGGATGAGAAAAAAGACTGTTGCAAGGTATAACTTATCCTGATTGACGGGGATTATGACCTAGCGACAAGTTCAGCAATGTATGCCTGGCATCTGAACATGCACCTTAATAATTGCAAGACGTAAGTAATGCAGCCGAATGATAGCTGCCCAGTTGGCATCCTGCCACCGGAGCCACCAGCCTTGAAACTGGCGAAAAAGGAAATGCCGCTTTCTCTTTTTCGCCGGGCACATACTTCGCTGCCGATGGAAACAGGTTTAAGCCAGTTTGGATGTATATACAAAAGGACGGACTAAACTTACGGGAGTGGGCAGCAATAATGATGTAATCCGGTGTTCCATATCCAATATATTTTTCAAATTATCTTCGACTCCAATATCCCAAAAGCTTACTGAACAGTATCATCGTAACCAGATACAATACTATTATGCCGTTTATCTCAGCAAAAAACACTAAGGCATCTGCCGTAGGAACACTTTCGTATGTATTTTCGGTTAGATACCTGCCTTCATATCCTGAATAGATGAAATAATACTCGCATGTTTTATATATACCATTGAATAGCAATAGCATAATGGCAGACAATCTGAATTTATTATGACGCAGAAACAAGTGGAAGGAAAGGTCAAGGAATACGAACAATACACAGATTACTACAAAACCAATCAATGCCATCAATCCGTCCGCCGCAGCTCCCGGACCATCATTAACTTCAGTTATGCTCATTAATTGGTTTGGCTCTATCAAGACAATGGCAAACATAAGTAAGTATATTACCCATGCAATCAGTTGTCCAACTTTTATTTCAGCTATCTTCATAATGTTTTATCGTATATACTGATTAATGGCTTGGAAAGGAATATCGTTCAAAGGTTATCTTTCCTTGTTAGTACCTAAGTTCATAATCTCTTGAATGGTCAGCAAAGGGCGGTATTTTGTTGTTGAATCGCCCTTTAAAAATCTGCATATTGTGTTTTTATACCCTTACATGAACAATGGAATTAAAAGAATAATGCAAGTCCTAATAATACAATAAAAGGAGTAAATATGAAAAGATATGCCCATACATTGGAACTGTGTTCATACACCTTTCTTTCCATAATCTTCTCATTCCTATGTTTATACCGATAATAAAAATAAAGGCTGCTCCATAAGGATAACATAATGGCAAGGACTATCAAAAACACATTAGCTGCATTCTTTTGCGGTGAATATTCCATTATGATATAATAGTATATAACTGCGACGTCCACTAAATAGAATAGCAGGATTGTGGACATGATAAATGGCACATGTGTATTCAGATACATACTGGTATCCATATATCGGGTCAATACTTGAATCTTGTAAAACAAGTATTCTAATATTCTGTGAACTATATTCATATTATTGTTGTCTTATAAGCTTTTGAGTAATATATAGAACGTTGCAAACTGTATAATTATGGAAATCACATAGATACCATAATATTGCACATATTTTCTCTCTTTGTCGAATTGCTTGAAATACTTTCTGTATTTGTCCTTCTTGAACAAGAGATGATTATTGATACGATATACTAATACCCCGAGAACTACCCATAGTAGTAAAAAAAGAAAATCCGATTCTAATACAGTTATCAATAAAGTTTTTATTCTTGAAAACTGAATGCCGATAATACATATAACGGCAATTATCCAAAGGCTGATACGATATACAGAAATAATAGCCAAGACTGAAATCCATGTATTAATACCTTTATCTGCCGCATCAGCCTCTATCTTTTTACTAATTGATATAATACGATTTATATAATTATTATTCCATTTCTTTAATCCAAGCCAATAAAAGGGATTAATAAAGTCTGTACAAAAAATAGAATAGTATTTTATATGCACAATAATAAATCATATTATAGTATTTCTCCATCAAATCTTTCATTCCGCTGTTTTTTTGTGTATGTGAGAACAATGTATTTAGTTGCCATCTCGATTTTGTTATAAACTTAATTTATCTATGGATATAATAATCTTTAAGCAGAAACGGAAGGATAAACCAGCTTATTGTACCTATTACAGAAATAGCAACAAAAAACCAACTTTTCTTGTTGTTGCTGTTATTCCTGTAGTGATTGTCCCACCTTCGGTATCTTTTTGTGTCTTCCCAAAATACAATTTCATTTATAAACATAAATAAAAGAGAAACACATATATAAACAACGATTTTGTTCTCATTAATAAAATGAAATGGTGCTATCAGCAGCATTATCAATGCGATAAATGGAAAATAGAAAAACAATCCGCCGATGTAATTTCCGGCTCGCCCATATCCAAGTAATCCCCAGAAAAAATACTTGATTGTAAAATACCAATAGATATACCAGTTCATAATGTTAATCTCAAATTGTTTATAATGGGTTGCAGCTTGCCGCCGTTAGGCGGTACAGGTGCTTGTTACCGATTTTTTACGAACATTGCCAAAATCCTGCGATTATTTCATTGGTTATATGATGCTTATACAGGTATAATGCTCCATATCCGAAAGGATAACTGCCAATGAGAACATCATCATTATAACCATCCTCGTCTATTGACAAGAAAAAAGAAAAGCCCTGTTGCTCTAATTCTTTATAATAGAATTCTTCATCTTGAATCAAAGAAGGGGTACCACCTATTTTTACAAGTATATTTTCACTATCCTTATCTTCTGAATATTCACTAATAGAACACATTCTTAAATTAGCGTTTCGTCTTTCTACACAATTACCAATTTCAGAAAATTCATGCTCTACTATTTTTACTGCTATTGAAGGATATATATTATTGTCTATAAGAGTGTTATAGTCTTGATGAATCAAGATGGAAAGCATAGTATTCTCCTTTTCAGGATGTACTAATGTTGCATAGAATTTATAATCGCAGGAGATTTGTTCTTCTATACATTTAGGAGGATTACCACCAATCCTGCCTTTTACATTCTTATCGAATGGAATACATTTGGCATATCGTTCGTTCATACTTTCTTTGTTTTTATTATTATCGATAATGGTTTAGCGGGAAACGGCTTGTCCGTTATCCTGCGTTGTTAGCATCATATTTAACTATCAGCAGAAAGCGACATCTCCCGTTCCAACTTCAACAATATCATATTTGCCATCATTAATCCTTATCTTAATGCCACAACCATGCTCAATATCAAATTCAACTCTAAATTCCAGTCCAAACAATTCCTCTGCGTTCTGTTCAAACAAGACGAAAATATGTGTCAATTCAATATCCTGCATACATGCTTCAATTTTATAGGTATCTTTAGCCCATGCTATAACCGAACTACAAGCCAGACTATACCATTCTGACAGGTTATTGACAAATGAGGCAATCTTTTCTTTATATTCATCTGTCAGTTCTTCTTCTGATGCAAACAAACTATCTGACAATGTGATATAAACCTCATTACCTAAATCTTTTAATGACACATACATTTCAAGATTTTCGTCAAAAATTATTTCAGTCGCTTTCATATTTTATTGTTTTTAGTTATGTTGATGCTAATGGCTAAGCGGGGAACGCTGTTAAGCGTTATCACGCTTTGTTACCAACTTTATTATTCACTTTCAGCAGCTTCTTGAAGATATTCTTCAATATCTTCAGAGTTGTTTAGCTCCAAAGCTCTCTGCACATTTGAAGCATCAGGCGGCATTAATTCTACATTTATCAAAATACTCTTGCGTGATTGATTTTGTGCAAAAAGTCCTTCTTTGTCCAAGATTGACATTGCTTTCACCATAGCAGTTAGCCTGACATCAAGCTCCTTTCCCCAATCTTCATCATTCAAACTATCAATATTCGCCCGATGTTCAAAGAGATGTTTTACATCACTAAAATATTCGTCGTAGCCAAAAGCATAATATGGCGAATCTGCATAAGACCATTTTATACTTTGTGCATATGTTTCAGAGTTTGATTGTATTACTCTGCCCAATGCTTCCCACGACCATGCAGAAATGACAGGAGCAAAACCTTCACCTGTCGTCAGAAGCGCACAATAATAAAAATGTTCGCCATTGCTAAACAACTTTTGGAAAGCCATTCTTGCGGCTTTTGTTATGGCTGCTATAAGTATTTCTGTTTCTTTATTCATAAAACAATTGTTGGTAATGTATTGATAACAACACCTGTCAGGAATCGGACATTCCACTAATCCGAGCCATGCGGGACATATATCCTGACCTCCATGCCCCCAAAGGTACGAAAAGAATCGGAGAAACAAACCGAATGGTTTGGAAAAGTCGCAAAAGAGTTGGCGGAAGGGGAAGAAAGGCTGTAGGCATCCTGCCATTTCCCCCGCCAACCACCGGAGCCACCAGCCTTGAAACTGGCGAAAAAGGAAATGCCGCTTTCTCTTTTTCGCCGGGCACATACTTCGCTGCCGATGGAAACAGGTTTAAGCCAGTTTGGATGTATATACAAAAGGATGGACTAAACTTACGGGAGTGGATAGCAATCGGGATGCAATCCGGTGTGCTGGATTTGATAATAATTCAACAGGGAACGCTGTAAGCGTTATCACGCTTTATTATAAACTCAATTTATTTTACATGATTGGCTTTTATTTACCCACCATTCCTGTTCTTCCACTTCACGAGCCTTTTGTATCTCGTCCGTTGTCAGATGCTCATTGTGATAGGCATTATATAGATTTTCCCAACCATTCTTACGATATTTCGGTGATACAACCCATTCGCCTGCATCATTAAACAGGCAAAAGTTTGCAGGAGTATCTGGTATAATCTCATCTGCCCAAGAACAGACTTTTGTCAGTCCCCTTGCGGATTTCCACTTGCCCCGATATTCAGATAAGTTCAATTTCAGTTCTGCTATTTCATTCCGTCCTTTCTCTATTTGTTGTCCGCTCATCCGATACTCTTGCTTGAATGAACCGGAGAATGTACCGCTATATCGTTTATCTCCGTATTCCGCAAACGAATAATGCCCGTATATGAAACCGTCCACTTCCGTATATTCACTTTTTATCATTTGAGAACAGGAAGAAATGCTATCTATACAAACCTTTCCTCTAAACGGACAGATTACGGATAGTCGGGTACGACTGACACCCTTTATCTCATATTCTCTACTATTCATTTTCCGGACTTCGGTAATATGAATGTCAATTCGGCTACAATCTTCTCCTAATATGCCAATCATGTTTGAATTGTCAAACAAGCTCGAAAGGTCTTGCTGCAAAATATCCACTTTGTGATTTTGGGGATAAGCCGCTCCACAAAACCAAAAGAGTAAAAAGATACTGATATAGTATATTTTCTGTTTCATATTTTACATTACTGTTTATAATGGTCGTTTGACAAGGAACGGCGTAAGACGTTATCTTTTCTCGTTAATAATACATTTATAGCTCCTTAAAAGTTATATCATCCGACACTCCCAGTTCTTTCCGTTTGACTTCAAAATCCGTTTTACTGAAAGCCCCGAATTTGTTTTCTTGCGCTTCCCATGCTTCTTGCGTGTTATTTACGGGAATGATGTAATATTCTGTCGTATTCTTGTCATAACGCTGCATGGATATGCCCATGCTGTCCTTCAAAGCACGATATGCCTTGACCAGAATAAAATCATCGTCATATCCCACTGCGTAAACACTCGCTCCGGTTATTCCCATATAAGGCGCATCATTATCGTTTTGTCGGTGATAACACACATCCATATCTTCTTTGGTATCTACCGCTATCAAATAATAGTTCCCTGTAAGATGCCGTTCATATACAAACTCGCAACTTTGCATTAGGGACAACAATAAAAGGAGTAATGATATAACTGTTTTCATGTGCTCAATTATTATTAATGGACAGAAAGGAGCATCGTCAGATGCTATCTTTCGTCGTTACCGGTATTTTTTCTTAATGTCTTACGAATAAAGTTATCTAATTCTTTGGACTTATAGAATTTCCATGATGAATATGCAATCATATTACCTTCTGGATTTTGAGATACACTCCAGTAATTCATACATTCTTTATCTACATAATTCTTAATTGTAATGATTTCTTCCGGCGATAAGCTGCTTAATTGAACAAAATATTCGCCGGAATAATCTTTGTTGATAACTGACGTACTATCAACAAACTTGTTCATGTGTGCGATACAAGCATAAAGGGCATATCCTTTTGCTTCTTCAAGCCGTTCTCTATATACAGGCTTTTGCGTTGTACAACTTGCGGTTACATAAAGTATGCACACCATTGTTATGAATTGTAGACGCTTCATATCTATAACTTTAGTCGTTATCGGTAATGGTTCAGCAGGGAACGGTTTTCCCGTTATCCTGCGTTGTTAGCGAAATATTACTTGAATCTTTTTTATCATATATATTTAGTTATAAATCAATTTGCATATACCTATTCCTATCAAGAACACCAATAGAGGGGAACAATATATCATCCATGCTGGGATTATCTTGTTCCACATGTTACCTTTGTATTTCAAAAGTATAGCGGCAGTCCTTTTGCGAGTATATCGCAAAAATAATGCGATAAAGCACAATATACCTACACCCACAAATATACTTTGTATCTGAATGGGAGTGAAGTTCTTTAATGAAAACCAATCATCTGTCAGTGCTTTGTTAAAGAAGATACTGAAAAAGAAAAATATTATCATAGAAACCATGCCCAATAAGAGGCAAGCACTGAGACGTGCAGCTTCATTATGTTTTCGATAAACCACATATAACCGATAATACAGGTAATCAAAAAAATAATACCTGTATTTTCTCCCTTCTCGCATCAAATTGTTTCGTGCGAAATGACTTATTGTCTCTTTTCTGTATCTCATCTTTGCTGAAATTTTCGCTAATATTTATAATACCATACGGGCATATATCCTAACCTCCATGCCCCCAAAGGTACGAAAAGAATCGGAAAAACAAACCGAACGGTTTGGAAAAGTCGCGAAAGAGTTGGCGGAAGGGGAAGAAAGGCTGTCGGCATCCTGCCATTTCCTCCGCCAACTACCGGAGCCACCAGCCTTAAAACTGGCGGAAAAGGAAATGCCGCTTTCTCTTTTTCGCCGGGCACATACTTCGCTGCCGATGGAAACAGGTTTAAGCCAGTTTGGATGTATATACAAAAGGACGGACTAAACTTACGGGAATATGTGCTATCAGTTCCCATCCGCGAATAAAGCATCAGGAATCTTCTCTATATACTCATTAGTTTTGGGTACTTCCGCATCTTCATATTCAGAGGATAGCCCATGCGCAAAGCCTTGTGATAGAGCTTTTCCCTCAATGAATTTCAATACTTTGGAGTTCTTGATATTTATATCAGATTCGGGAACATGCTCAAGGTCTCCATATTGGGCATAATAGTAGTCCGGGCTCATGAGCCAATAAACCATTCTTGCGGTACGTATATCACAACATGGGTTGCTTAAACATTGCATAACAGTCCAGTTTCCATTATCATAGTTGTAACCATCCAATAGATAATGCAATTCTTCCGAATGTTGGATTGATGCTATTTGGCTTAATATTTCGTTGGCAAATTCTTCCAATCCTATTTTTCGTTGGCGGGAATATGCTTTGAAAAATTCTTCCTCCTCACAACCTTCCATATTCTTATCAAATCTGGATTGAGGCATTGAATAGTAATAAGTATCTCCGGCACATTCCGCCCATACTTTCAAAATATTCAACTCCTGCTTACGCTGCTCGCTTACATTTTCATACATAGCTCTATTATTTTTATTATTGATAATGTTTATTACCTGTAATCCTCCGCCAACTCACTTTTCCGAGTTGCCCAACTCGTTTCCGTGAGTTGCCCGACTCACCGAGCTGAGTTGCCCGACTCACGGAAACGGGTCAGTCGTCCCGTCAGCTATCAGCATAGCCACTTCGCTCTCGTCCACCATCTTGGTGGTGTACTGAACGGGATACCATTTCTTCGGTTCGTCCGGTTCTAACGGGTTGATGCGTTGTACCGCTTTCAAAAAAATGCTCATTGGCGTTTGTTTTTTAGGGGTTTATAATGGCTTGGCGGGGAACGGCGTTAGTCCGTTATCCCGGCTTGTTAATAGTAAATTACTTATAGTAGTCTTTCAGACCTATGCCGATAGTCCAAAAATGTTTACTTTTCTCCAAATCATCTAAAAGCCATATCTTTTCATCTTCATATGTTCCATTTTCCTTAGCTTCCTTTATGCTTTGTCGTATCGTTTCTTCTGAAACCTCTCGGAATATGCCAACAGAAATATTTCTGAAAGCATAACATTCGGGAGCTTCTGAATAGTCAATATCAGAGCCGTTCTTTTGTATCAGCAAATCCACTAATTCATTTGCCAATAACTCAAAAGGATTGACAGCATATAATATTGGCTTAATAGCTTTGGGATATGGACCTGATATAATTTCAATAAACTCTAAACATTTTTGAGAATTGAAATCCAAACGAAGTTCTTCAGAATAATAGAATAATTGGAAATCATCTTCTTGTTCTGGTTGTCCTAAAACCTCTTTTACTTCGTTAGCTGTCATTCCAAATTCTATTGTTCCAACTTCTGCGATATGTATTCCCTTTAAGGGGTTCAATTCTATTTTTGTCATACTCATATTACTATTAATGGTTTGGCGGGAAACACCGTTAGGTGTTATCACGCTTTGTTAGCTATCTCTTTTGTATTTTCCAATTCTTCAATAGTTCTCAAACACATTCCTTTAATACTTTTGTTTGAGGATTTCTGATAGACTAAACGCAAACTGTTTAGAATATCCATTCGTTGATTTTCTGTCATAGTACCACCAAAGAAAAGATTGTCACCATTAGCAACTCTGGTGCAATACCTTCTTATCCCCAATGTAATGTGACTTATAGTAAGCCGATCTCTTTTCTTTGACATTACATTACAGAATATGTCCCATACATCATTATCCCCCATATATCCCATTATAGAACCTGACATTTGACGGACTATCGCACTTGAATGATGTGCATATTGTTTTGCAATCTCATAAGCTCGTTGCTTAAATTCAACACAAGAGGATTCTTTTGCAAAATCTTTGTCATAACAGACGTGATCTATATATCTTTCACACACCATAAGCAATATTAGTAAATACTCCCAAAGTAACTTTTCTTCGGTTTCTTGATGTAAAACCCGAATTAACTTTTCTCGGTTATCCGGAGATAAAAACCACGTTTGCACACTTAATGTGTCACATGTCTTTCCGAACAACTCGCTACGAGATGCCATAGATATAAATTTTACACATTTCTTTCGTTGCACTACACTTTCAGATTGTAATTCTTCCAGTGCGACATCCAATGTTTCTTTGGTGTACTTATACTTTCTCATTTTAATTCAAATTTGCATGGTAGCTAATGGTTAGAAAGGAGCATCGTCAGATGCTATCTTTCGTTGTTAGATACTAAATTTATGGTTTCAAGGACATTGCCCGATATAATATTTTGAACACCACTGAATATATCACTGCCATAATAATAAACAAGATTATCATAATCAGCCCACACTTGTTCTCGTTCATCTAACCATACAGTCAAATAACCGGGATGAATGTCTGCTAAATAGATAACCTTATTGACCTTTAACTTCACAGCCACTTTCTGCATAGCTTCCGGGCTGTATTTCTTTATTTTCTTGACATCAAAATAAAGAATATTAGATTGGTTCAGTTCTAATTTCATGTTATAGAATAGAGCAATCTTGCTTATAATACCGTCATTCAAAGGATAATCAAACTTTGAATAGGATTGTTTCAACTTATCAGCGTAACAATCCGACATCATTTGAAAGTTAAATTCATCCCAATGGTTATGAACAAGTATTTCCTTTATTGCAGTAGGTATATTCATATATAATTGTATCTAATGGTTCAGCAGGGAACGGCTTGCCGTTACCCTGCATTGTTAGTGATATTTTTACCATAATTCTTCTGCGGAGAAATCACCTAAGAAGAAATATAGCAGCATAATGATACTGAACAAAATATACATGCCTATCGAAAAGCATACTATCAATATTATTTTCTTTCCGATACTGCACTTTTTTTCCCTAAACAAGAATAACGAGAGTAAAATCGCTATGAGTATAATAGTTATTGCACATACAATCATATACCTATATTTTGAATTTGTAAATTATGCTGTTATCACTAATGGTTTGACAAGGAGTTGCGTTAGCAGCTAACTTGGCTCGTTAGTAATAATTCATTCCTCTTTCTGTTCATCCAAACATTCATTTACCCATTCTCTTAGTCCTTCATCAATATCTTTCTTCAATGTTTCTTCTAAAATCACTATACCTTCTGATTTTTCGGAAGTGTCAAGAGAGTTTAAGAATCTGTTAAGCATCCATATATTATATTCAGTAGGCACTCTACGAATAGAAGCATATAACAAAGGAGCATAAGTATTATTATCAAATTTTTCCAAATAATGGATTATACGCCCGGGATTGCCAAAGTTAAAATGTGGATACCTTTCAAGCAATCTAAATAAAGGCTCAATTAAAGCATCATCCATTTCAGTTAAAACAGATTCTACCTCTTGCAAATCTTCTTCGGATTGAAGATTCATTTTGTTGATTTTAGAAATAATCTCATTTACATTCATACTTCGTTTATGTTTATCAAGTTATTACTAATGGCTAAGCGGGGAACGCAGTTAGGCGTTATCACGCTTTGTTAGTCACATTATTATTCTTGCTTATAAATTCATAACAGTCATCCAAAGAATATTGGGCTAAAGCGCTTTCTATCCATTTTTCATAACTATCGGGAAGTTTTTCACATTCAGGATGTGTAAACCAATACGTTTCACCATATAGAGCAAGCATTGCCCAATGATAAATGTTTTCGTGAGAAAAGAAAACAATATCATCAGTAGTGTTTATAGGTTGTTGTAAAGGCTGAAAGTCTTTAACCACTTGTTGTGCATTCTCTATGGTAGTATTTCCATATATAGATATGCACTCTTTCAATAGTTCGCAAAACACTTTGAAATGAAAGATGATTTTAACATCTTCATCCTCTGCTACTATAATGTCTTTGTTCATACTGTTATCATTTATAAGTTATTGCAAGTTGTGACTAATGGGTTGTGAATAGCAGACCGTTAGGGCAGCTCATTCACTTGTTACCAACTTTTTATAAACATCCATCATTATAAGATTTCAAGAACTCATCAATCAATGATTTCGGATTACTTCTTGTAGTCCACATAATAGGTAAGTCGTAATATTCCAATTCGTGAACAATGACAGGGACTTCTTTACCTAATTGTTCTTTTATGACACCTCTTTTATGAAGTTCTTGAATAACAGAAATGATAATATCCATAAAGACCAACTGCATTTGGTCGTCTTGTTCATCCAACTTATTTTCTTCTCCATTTTTTTCGGCTCTCGAATACTCTTGTTGAGTATAGAATAAATTGGCTTCTTTAAAATACAAACGGAGATTCTTATCATTGCCGCCAATAGTACCCACTTCGTTTTGTAGCCAAAAAGCATAATTCCATTTGGCTTCCATTAAACTACTGGCATTCCTTTTTGCTACTTCCACTTGAGTTAAAGTGTTATAGCCTATTGTAATAACAGGACATCGGGGGTCGTCTTCAAGATTATCTTTCCAAAAGGAAATAGCATAGATATCTTTGATGTTTTGTTTCCCCATTTTCTTAATCGCTTTTTCTGCTTTTGTATAAAAGCTTTCAAATAATGTTTCTCTATTCATGATTTATATATTTTAGTTGGTAATGGGATGCAGCTTGCTGCCGTTAGGCGGCACAGGTGCTTGTTATCGTCATATTATACAGGTTTCATCATTATTTCAGGAATATTCCACATAGCTTTTGAATTATTCCAATCATGTTTGTATTCAATTATTTCGGGATAATTCTTTTGGCAGATTTCTGAAATAAATCGTTTGAGAATATCTTCACTGACAATAGGCTCAAATCGCCAAAACAACATAAAAGCTATACCTTTATCACATAATGGATGCCTTAAAATATGAAAGACTGTATCTATATTTCCAAGAATGGGAAGATTGCAAGCTATACCATATAAATCCATAGTTGATGAACAAGAATTTATCTGCTTATTCAGATATTCGCCAAACCAAGACTTCACGTCCTGTTCATCATAAATACTATATGGTTCTTCTCCTTTAACGTCTTTATACATAAAATTGGGAATAACAAAAATATCCTTTTTGTCGTTTGCCGGATTGTAATGTATATCTGTTTTAAGATAAAATCCATTAGTATAGTTGATGATGATAATCTTTATAAGGTGGAACACAGTGATGTCCTCTTTTATTTGGGTTTCATTCCACCTATAAACAGTAAAGTCTTGCGGTTGTGCCTGCCAAAAAATCATTAAAGCAGTGGCTTCGCTACATATAGCTTGCTTCACAATCCATTCTAATATTGGTATGTGAATATCCCAATTCACAACACTTGCGAGGTAGTGTAGTTCGTCAGGTTGTGTTAATACAGACAACTTGCTTAAGTTAATATTTGGATTTTCAACAATGTTGTTGTCTATATATTGTTGTATTTCATCTTTCATATTTTATGCATATTGACGATAATGGACAGAAAGGAGCATCGTCAGATGCTATCTTTCGTCGTTACCGGTATTTTTTCTTAATGTCTTACGAATAAAGTTATCTAATTCTTTGGACTTATAGAATTTCCATGATGAATATGCAATCATATTACCTTCTGAATTTTGAGATACACTCCAGTAATTCATACATTCTTTATCTACATAATTCTTAATTGTAATGATTTCTTCCGGCGATAAGCTGCTTAATTGAACAAAATATTCGCCGGAATAATCTTTGTTGATAACTGATGTACTATCAATAAACTTATTCATGTATGCAATACAAGCATAAAGGGCATATCCTTTTGCTTCTTCAAACCGTTCTCTATATGTAACCTTGTGCGTTGTACAACTTGCGGTTACATAAAGTATGCACACTATTGCTATTATCATTTGCATATGCTTCATGTCTATAACTTTATTCGTTGTCGGTAATGGCTTGACAAGGAGCTGCGTTCAGCAGCTATCTTGGCTTGTTAATAATAATTACAATGTTATTCGTATAAAAGATTCACATTTAGCAGAGGAATACTTTCTTTTAAGCACCCCTCGCTTCTATGAATTAGAAATGAAACTAATACTGTTTCAAATTCAGAATCTTCAAGGATATAAGGAGTTAAGTGTGCTATTTTTCCTTTGCCATTCAATGATATTTTAGTCCATTCTTTTTGTGTAAATTCCGGCCACTTCCTTAATTCGTAGCCCGGAATTAAACTCAACTCTCTTATGTCTTCCTTGATGTAAAAGCGACCCTCTTGCTTATACTCTCGCCCCAATAAAGGACGGATAGAATCAACATTTTCAGAACTGTAAATCGGATAAGAATAGGGCTGAATACCCCAAGTTATCATGATTATTTCTTGGCTGAACAGTTCATCGATTAGCTCTGTATTGGAAAATTCGTCTATTAAGTCCAACTTCCGATTGCCATATTTTCGAGTTATTATTTCTTCCATTTTTGCTAAGTCCACAAGAATGAAGCCGAGATAATCATAAGAATCAAAGTATTTGTCAGATATAGAGTAAACCAAATTTTCATTTAGTTTCATTTCTGAAAAATAGAAGTAAATAGTGATAATTTCAACAGGTATTGGAAGAACATCAATAGCGGGCAAGGTGTGAACAGGCTTGTCCTTAAAAATCTTAACACCTATATTAAATTCTCCTTGTAAGCTAAAATCTATTTTATGTTCAGACAAACCACTATTAGGAGAAAGCAATCGTATATCTGACTTGTCATTTATATAGACTTTCCCTAAATAAGTTTGATTTATTAGTTCGCCTAAAATGGAATCATTAAAGGTTAATTGGTCTTCAACCTTTTCAAACACACATCTAACATTATATTGACCTGATATACGATTCATGACATCAGGAATCGTATAACTAATCCGGTCAATACATAGCTGTAAATTGGCAATTAAATCGTTGCCACCTCTAAATGCTATTGTTTTTATTCTTTCCATTTTATGTGAATCTTTTTTACGAACTCATTTATTATTAATGGTTTGGTGAGCAACAGCGTTTAGCTGTTATCTCGACCTTGTTAACGATTTTATTTCACAATCATAAACTCATTCCCATATGGATAAAAGCCTTTATTTATCCATAGTTTGGAGTAGTCTGATAATTTGTAAATTTCAGGTTTATACAGATT
This sequence comes from Phocaeicola salanitronis DSM 18170, assembly GCF_000190575.1. Taxonomy (NCBI): domain Bacteria; kingdom Pseudomonadati; phylum Bacteroidota; class Bacteroidia; order Bacteroidales; family Bacteroidaceae; genus Phocaeicola; species Phocaeicola salanitronis. The sequence goes on from NC_015164.1 coordinate 3,737,488, forward strand.
CAACACCTTATCCAAAACTCTCTCTCGGAATATTATTCCATCTCCATATTCTATGCTATTCAAAACAAAGAAATTCTGTTTGATGGAATTGTCTTTCAGTTTCATATCAGGATATACTGTAAAACTAATTCCTAATTTTTTCTCTACATCATTTTGAAATGTTATGCCTTTTCCTAAATGGAAAGAATCATTGTCAAAATGATTTATACGTAAAGCATAGTATTTTTTATCCGTTAGAGATTCGTTTTTCTTGTTTACTACCTTGACGGTAGCAATATCATATTTATCAACGAACCCATTTTCTTGAAGTAAAGACAAAAACTCTTCCGATACGATTTTGAGTTTTATGCTGTATTTATCAAGAAAATCAAATTGCAGAATTCCCGGTTTTTTGTTGCATACGAGGTATAAGACAGGAGGTAAATTTTCTCTCCATCCATCCTTGTTTTTCCACATCCATTGCCCGTGGTCTTGGAATTTCTGCCTTTTACCTTCATCGTAAGTATCACAGACATCAGATTTGCCGTACTCCAATAATCCTTTAGGCAGTTTATCTTTCCCATATCGCCAAATATAAAGTTCTTCTATATTCATAATTATTATCGTTAATGGTTTGGTGAGGAACAGCGTTAAGCTGTTATCTCGACCTTGTTACAGACTATTTTATTAACTTAATTCCATTTCCAATATCGTATATACCTGACCTTTGGCATTGCGAATAAGTATGGAAATGAAATCAAAAGCATTACATTTTAGATACTCTTTGTTTACCCAGTCGCCATTGATTAGTTGCACTTGTTGGGTGGTTGGGTATTCATCATCAAAATCGGTATTACTGCATCCAAGAATGATAATTTCAAATTCAGTTTCAGCGTCTTTATCTACAAACTGAATTTCATGAGATAATGGTCGTTCTCTCTTATCCTCTATTAGTAATGCTTCATATCCATTATACCTTTCATCGAAAAGAGTAATCTTTTCTCCTGAATTTACTGAATACGCATATATTGCCAAAGGGAAATTTTGCTTGTTTGCCATGTAATTATCAGTTAATTCACCACAAAAATAAAGTCTGAATTTAGTTTCATGTTGTGGTGATATTAACCGACCTTTCCAATACACAGGATTATTAAACCATGAATCTTCTATCAACTCAGGAAAATAATCTTTGTGTATGATGAATGGTTTTAGATAATCCGGTATATATTCCATATATTTCTGTATTAAGTTGTCTGTAATGGTTTGGAAAGGAACTCCGTTCAGGGGTTATCTTTCCTTGTTAGTAGCGTCATTCCATTTTGTACATTTTTTTCTCCCAACCTTTTAATTCTTGAAGAACAGGTTTGGGATTTTGCAATATCTGATTAAGAAATTCTACAAAATTAGGTGCTAATACTTCCTTTTCAGGTGTTTCGTAATCAAAGAGTACAACTTCACCTTCTTTATTCTCATTGTCTGTCAATTTAAGAGCTATCACACCATAATCAGAATATCGACCTATCGCAAAATACCCTTTATCAAGAATTTCCTCTTGCAGTTCCTTGTTATTTTCAATCAGGATTTTATTCCATGAATGGATAGGCTTTGGATATAGACAAACATCTAAATCCCAAAATATTTCATAAAAGTGCTTGTATTTCAGATAAGTCTTATATGAAAGCGGAAGAATAATATTCAAAATACTCTCTAATTGAGAAATATCCTCGTCTGAAATTTGATTATCTATCGCTTTCCATACATGGTCTTTTTCTGTAATAATGTCCACCATATAATTTGTATGTTCCGGTTGGGTAACATATATCTTGACTGATTTTCCTTGAAGTATGGCATTATCCAGTGAATCCCGCATTTCAGACTCTATGGGTTCTTCATAAGAAGAAACATACATAAGGTATTCTCTATGCTCTTGCACAAAGCCCAAACATTCATCTACATATTTCTTTATTATTTCTTCCATATTCTTATTTTGTTTTCAGTTCGCTACTAATTTGTTTATATATACACCTGTAGGTATAGGATATTTCGATAACCGACACCTGGCAGGTGTGTTTCCTAATCTCTAATAGCCGCACCCTACGAATCATCCAGCGAATCAAGCGGATTTGGGATTTTAGCTTTGTGTGCATTCGATGTATGAAGATATATGGCTGTAGTCTTTATGTCGTTGTGTCCCAACAGTTCCTGTATCGTGTGCAAGTCTGTCCCTTGTTCCAAAAGGTGGGTGGCAAACGAGTGGCGGAGCATGTGTACATGCACTCGGTGCTTGATGCCCGCACGTTGTGCGGCTTCTTTCAGCACTTTCACCAATGCGCTTGCTGAGTATGGTTCTCCGGGCGTTTCGCCCTCAAACAGCCATTTCTTCGGTCGGTATTCACGGAAGTACCGCCGCAGCTCTTCCAGCAGCTTGGGCGAAAGCAGCGAGTAGCGGCATTTCTTGCCCTTGCCCATGATACGCACGGACATCATTTCGCTGTTGATGTCTTTTGGTGTGAGGTTCAGCAATTCACTACGCCGCAATCCGGCTGAATAAACCAAGGAAATCATGCAGTGATGCTTGATGTTAGACAGTTGGTCGAGGATGCGTTTTATCTCGTTCTTGCTCAATACTTCCGGGACGGTCTTGTATTCTTTGGCTCGTGTGATGCCGCCGTAATACTGCCGTTTCCCGCCTTTCACCTGCTCGTAGTAGAACTTGATGGCGTTGATGCGCATATTCTGCTGTGAAACAGAAATTTTCTTTTCGTTTACAAGATAAAGAATGTACCTGTTGATGTCCGCCACTTTCAGGCGGTCGATGTTGCGCCCTTTGTGGTACTCCACGAAGTCGCTGAAATAAGCCCGGTAGGTCTTTATGGTGGATGGGCTGTAGCGTTTCTGTTCCAGCAGTTCCAGATAGCCTTCCGGCAGCGTGTATTCCCTCTTGGGTCTGGGATGCCGCACATATACCTGGCTGTAATCAATGTAGGCATGGGGAGAATAGCGGTCGTAGAAATCCGACAGCTTGAAAACTGCAGCCGCCATGCAAGCGGAATCCTTGCCGGTCATTTCCACGCCTGTATCCTGGGCGAGCAGCAGGGGGATTGCCCCGTTTCCTGCATACTCTATCCGGACATAATCCACACCATCCTTTTCTTCCTTGTGAAGAACGATGCTTCCTCTTTGCCTCTGAGCCTTGTCCATGTCATCGAATTTTGCTTCATGCCCCCAAAGGTACGAAAAGAATCGAAGAAACAAACCAAACGGTTTGGAAAAGTAGCGAAAGAATTTTCGGGAGGGAGGAAAAGGATGCCGGAGGACATAAAAAAAGCCTGAACGGGTCAGGCTTTAATCAGCGAATAGATGAAACGGAGCTTGCGGGAGAGTTCCCCCGTGTCCAGCCCGGAGAGGAAAGCCTGCTCGAAAGACAAGCCGTAGAATACCTCGCGGAACATGGCGGCGGTTTCCTCCGTGTCCACCTCCGCGCGGATTTCGCCCGACGACTTCGCCCGCTCGATAATGTCGCGCCACAGCTTCCGGTCTTTCTCGAACAGGGCGGCGAACTTCGCCCCGGCATCGGGGTAATACTGCCGCACTTGCATCAGCAGGTGGAAGTAGTAGAAGTTGTAGCTGCATCCCTGCGGGTTGTTCCCGTCGTCGAGCAAGCCCACGATGCGGCGCATGGTCTTTTCCACGCTCTCCACGTGGTGGTCGATGAACTCCAGCAGCGTGCCGCCCTGAAAATTGAACTTGTTGGCAGGGTCTTGTGTGGCGAAGATGTATTTGTCCACCACCGCCACGAACAGGTCTTGCTTGAAGGAGTAGTAATAAATCAGCCCCCACTTGGACAGCCCGCAGGCTTTGGCGATAGTCACCAGACTTGCCTTCTCGTAGTTCATCTTGGCGAACACCCGCAAGGCATTCTCCAGCACTTCTTCCCGGTTTGTTATCATAAGCGTAAGGGGTTTATGTTTTTAGCCTACGAAGGTAGGGAAATATTGTGTTTATGGCAAGCATTATACCACTATTTCTATAAGCAACAGATAGAAAGTCGCGAACTGGACTATCAGAGAAACGACATAGATGCCGTAGTAGAGCAGATACTTTTTCTCCTTCTCGAACTTGGCGAAATACTTCCTGTACTTATCGTTCTTGAATACAAATAATTCATTTATATAGCATAGATAGAAAATCAAGAATATAAGCAATAATAAAAGAATGAACTTGTACTCAAAAATGGCAATTGGAACGCCTATGCCTAACATCTTTAAGACCTTACCGCCTACAATCAATACCATACAGAGCAACCAAAAACTGGTGCAACTTATGGCAAATATCGCCCTTGAATCAATGAGTATATTTACTCCTCCATGAATTTCACTAACTTCTTGTTTCTCTATTCTTGATACAATACATTTCATGTACTTGTTGTTCCATTTTGGGATGCTTATCCAATAGAAAGGATTCAAAAGTCTTTTGAATATAAAGAATAACAAATTATACTCGCAATAGTATAGTATATTGTAATATTTCTCCAATAACTTTAGCATGATTTTGATGGCTTAACTTAATACACTATAATCACAAGGTCTTTTTGCGCTTCGCTGGCTTCATCGAAAATGAAATTCAAGTCGTCCATTTCCTGCTCGTAGTCGTAATGGTTAGAAAGGAGCATCGTCAGATGCTATCTTTCGTTGTTACCGATATTTTTCCTTAATGTCTTACGGATAAAGTTATCCAAGTCTTTGGAGTTATAGAATTTCCATGATGAATATGCAATCATATTACCTTCCGGATTGTGTGATATGCTCCAATAATTCATACATTCTTTATCCACATATTCCTTAATTCCGATAATTTCTTCCAGCGATAAGCTGCTTAATTGAACAAAATATTCGCCGGAATAATCTTTGTTGATAACTGATGTACTATCAACAAACTTGTTCATGTGTGCGATGCAAGCATAAAGGGCATATCCTTTTGCTTCTTCAAACCTTTCTCTATATGCAACCTTTTGCGTTGTACAACTTGCCGTTAAACAAATCACACACATCATTGTTATCATTTGTATATGTTTCATGTCTATAACTTTAATCGTTGTTGATAATGTATTGACAATAAAACTTGTCGGGCATCGGACATTCCACCAACCCGCGCCATGCAGAGCGTATATCCTAACCTCCATGCCCCCAAAGGTACGAAAAGAATCGAAGAAACAAACCGAATGGTTTGGAAAAGTCGCGAAAGAGTTGGCGGAAGGGGAAGAAAGGCTGTAGGCATCCTGCCATTTCCCCTGCCAACCACCGGAGCCATCAGCCTTGAAACTGGCGAAAAAGGAAATGCCGCTTTCTCTTTTTCGCCGGGCACATACTTTGCTGCCGATGGAAACAGGTTTAAGCCAGTTTGGATGTATATACAAAAGGACGGACTAAACTTACGGGAATATGTGCTATCAGTTCCCATCCGCGAATAAAGCATCAGGAATCTTCTCTATATACTCATTAGTTTTGGGTACTTCCGCATCTTCATATTCAGAGGATAGCCCATGCGCAAAGCCTTGTGATAGAGTTTTTCCCTCAATGAATTTCAATACTTTGGAGTTCTTGATATTTATATCAGATTCGGGAACATGCTCAAGGTCTCCATATTGGGCATAATAGTAGTCCGGGCTCATGAGCCAATAAACCATTCTTGCGGTACGTATATCACAACATGGGTTGCTTAAACATTGCATAACAGTCCAGTTTCCATTATCATAGTTGTAACCATCCAATAGATAATGCAATTCTTCCGAATGTTGGATTGATGCTATTTGGCTTGATATTTCGTTGGCAAATTCTTCCAATCCTATTTTTCGTTGGCGGGAATATGCTTTGAAAAATTCTTCCTCCTCACAACCTTCCATATTCTTATCAAATCTGGATTGAGGCATTGAATAGTAATAAGTATCTCCGGCACATTCCGCCCATACTTTCAAAATATTCAACTCCTGCTTACGCTGCTCGCTTACATTTTCATACATAGCTCTATTATTTTTATTATTGATAATGTTTATTACCTGTAATCCCCCGCCAACTCACTTTTCCGAGTTGCCCAACTCGTTTCCGTGAGTTGCCCGACTCACCGAGCTGAGTTGCCCAACTCACGATTTCAAGTTGCCCGACTCACGGAAACGGGTCAGTCGTCCCGTCAGCTATCTGCATAGCCACTTCGTTTTCGTCCACCATCTTGGTGGTGTACTGAACGGGATACCATTTCTTAGGTTCGTCCGGTTCTGACGGGTTGATGCGTTGTACCGCTTTCAAAAAAAATGCTCATTGTCGTTTGTTTTTTAGGGGTTTATAATGGCTGGACAAGGAGCTGCATTTAGCAGCTAACTTGGCTCGTTATCAATATATTAAAACCACTTCCTATCTCTATCCTTCATTTCCTGCATCGTAGGATATGGATGTGTATCTCTAAATGTATATTCATCTACAAAATCCTTTAATTCAACCATTCTAAAGCCATTAAAACCGTTTCCATTGATTAGGTCGGCAACTGAATCTTCTGCGACCAATACATTTTTCATCCAAAAAATATGAGGATATGCCGTTTGTTCTCTAAGTCGGAAATCAAGATACAAATATGAAGTTATAACTTTATTCATTCTCTTAATCCTGTTCGAGTTCTCCAAATCGATGAATTGGTTATATGACAAATGCTTAAATCTTATAAAGTAATACTTTTTATCGCTTATAGGAGCCAACTTTCTGGAGACTGGCGTTACTTCGCATATATCATATTTATCATAACACTTAAATTGCTTCAGGAACTCGAAAAGACAGGAAGATAATATAACCCCTTTGGAATGTGAATAATAATCGGTTTCCAGCCTTTTCACATTCGAGCATATCCAATAAAAGTGGGTAGGCAATTTATAATTGTCCGTTAAGGGGACAGGCTTTCCGGCTCTCATAGGTGAATAGTTAAACCAATCGTTGCTATAAACAGGATTGTTATAAGGATTTTTAGATTTTATTTCCTCTGTAAAAGTAGAGTCAATATATGGCGGTGCTATTGGAGTACCATGCCAAGGGGTTAATAGCATTTTGAATTTTACCATATCTTCTGTCATTGTATTCTCTTTTAATTATTGATAATGGTTAGAAAGGAGCATCGTTAGATGCTATCTTTCGTTGTTACTAACTTTATTATTTATAAGACTAATCGAATTTTTCTGCCGATTTATCAAGCTATAAACAGTTTACGAAAAATTAAAATTCCTATGATTGCGATATAAATCGGAATGCAGAATATCATCCAATTAGAAATTAGCTTGTTTCTTGTGCAACCTTGATACTTCTTTTTTAATTCCAGAATTTTCTTTTTCCTGTATCGAATACAGCAATATATGATTAACAGGCATAAAGGAACGAGTAAGAAGCATAAGCTATAAAGTCCCTCTAAGAACCACGCATATTTATGTTGCATGTCATACCATTCCTTAATAGCGAAAAAGGCTATAATGAGTGATATGCCCAAGCTATAACATAAGTGGATGACAGCACTAAGGTATGGTGGGTCGCCATGCTTTTCATACATTCGATATAGTCTATAAAATATATAATCCATATTTGTTAGTAATGGTTAAGCAGGGAACGGCTTGTCCGTTATCCTGCTTCGTTAACATCATATTTAATTTCCATTCCAGTGTACCATATTAATACACCATAATCACAAGGTCCTTTTGTGCTTCAACGGCTTCATCGAAAATGAAGTTCAAATCGTCCATTTCCTGCTCATAGTCGTAATCGCCGATACCATTGCCTTCTTCCAGCGAATTGTATTCCATCCTCTTGCTCTCCAATTCAGAAACAGGTATGCTAATGATATAGGGAAAATCATCACTCAATGGAATAGGGATGAATGTGCTTTGGCTATCCAGTTGCCAAAGGTTTTCCGCACAATAGATTTGCGTTCCGAAATGATTGCAAATCTTTTCATATACATACCCGTACATGGAAGCGATTTCGGGATAACGGACTTCTCCGTTCACAATATCAGCCAATACAGCATAAGCATCCATATCCGTGTTCAGACTATCGCTGAAATAATCGTTCAAACTGTCAAGTCCCGGCTTCAGTGCAGCCTTTAATTGGTTAAGCAGCAGATTATCACGAGCTCCATAAACAGACTTTACCTTATCGGCTTCTGTCAAATATGCACAAACAGAGTAACTCATACTTATCTTTATTTTATGTTGTCGTTCCAGTGTACCATATCGTATGGATAATATGGCAACCCTTTCAGGCTGCTATCATCCAGCCCCAAAACCTTGACCAATGCACCGCTTTCAAAACACCAATAACCGTCATGGTTGATACCATATTTATGGTCGTTGTGCCAAGATAAATCAGAATGACCCCGATACCATTCTTTTTTGAGGTATTTTTCCAATCGTTTTACAGCTTCTGCCTTATCTTGTTCTGCCAACTCTGTAACAGTGATAGCAGCTTGATAGGGTGACGGATATAATACTTTGTTTGTAGTCCTTTTCCAATCTGGGAATCTGTATCTAATCAAGGTGTCATAAATATAGTCTTTTGCTTCTCTATCTTTTATCAGTTGCACCAAACTCTGTATTAGGTCATCTTCATAATCCAACATGATACCTATTGACAAAAGCCACAACATTTCAATATAAAATCCGTTATCCGTCCAAAATCTCGGCATCGTTTTGATGACTTCCACATAATTATTTTTCAGATTATCAATATCCTGTCCCATAGAATACTGTACCAATAAATAACGAAGCCTATAATTGAACAAAGAATCGTAACCTATATGTTTTCCTGAAAGATGCATTTGTTCATAATAACTAATATCTTCATCATACATTTTCAGTTGCTTCAAATACTGTTCTTCGGTAAAAAGTTTATCTCTTGTTTCCATTATGGTACACTGTTTTTGATGTTAATTTGTTTATAAATACACCTGTAGGTATAGGATATTTCGATAACCGACACCTGGCAGGTGTGTTTCCTAATCTCTAATAGCAACACCCGTCAGATGTCAGACATTCCGCTAACCCACGCCATGCGGGGCGTATATCCTGACCTCCATGCCCCAAAGGTACGAAAAGAATCCAAGAAACAAACCAAACGGTTTGGAAAAGTCGCAAAAGATTTTTCAGGAGGGAGAGAAAGGATGCCGGAGGGCATAAAAAAAGCCTGAACGGGTCAGGCTTTAATCAGCGAATAGATGAAACGGAGCTTGCGGGAGAGTTCCCCCGTGTCCAGACCGGAGAGGAAAGCCTGCTCGAAAGACAAGCCGTAGAATACCTCGCGGAACATGGCGACGGTTTCCTCCGTGTCCACCTCCGCGCGGATTTCGCCCGACGACTTCGCCCGCTCGATAATGTCGCGCCACAGCTTCCGGTCTTTCTCGAACAGGGCGGCGAACTTCGCCCCGGCATCGGGGTAATACTGCCGCACTTGCATCAACAGGTGGAAGTAGTAGAAGTTGTAGCTGCATCCCTGCGGGTTGTTCCCGTCGTCGAGCAAGCCTACGATGCGGCGCATGGTCTTTTCCACGCTTTCCACATGGTGGTCGATGAACTCCAGCAGCGTGCCGCCCCGGAAGCTGAACTTGTTGGCAGGGTCTTGCGTGGCGAAGATGTATTTGTCCACCACCGCCACGAACAGGTCTTGCTTGAAGGAGTAGTAATAAATCAGCCCCCACTTGGACAGCCCGCAGGCTTTGGCGATAGTCACCAGACTTGCCTTCTCGTAGTTCATCTTGGCGAACACCCGCAAGGCGTTCTCCAGCACTTCTTCCCGGTTTGTTATCATAAGCGTAAGGGGTTTATGTTTTTAATTCACGAAGGTAGGGAAAACTTGCGTTCGCGGCAAGCAAAAAAATGATTATATGAAATTCAGCCAATACTTGTACTTAATCATATAATAAAGCAATATGCCCCAAAGAGGATAAATCACCCAAGACATGATACAGGAGAACCTTTGACTGCCAAACAGCAATGGCTTTTCCCGCATTATTTCAATTCCCTTTTTCTTTTTGATGTAATACTTGCTCATAAAACGGTACATGATGTAATAGATTAAAATGAAAAAAATAAACGGCAAATCATAATCGAAGTTCTCTTTGACCAATGGATAAATAAACACTATTGCAGGTAAAAATAATAGTCCGCAAAATAGCATCACAGTTCTTTCATGCGGGTTTTCCAACCGAAATTTGTCCCGGTTGAATATGAAGAATTGATAATACATTGCATCGAAGAAGAATTTTATCAGTCTGATTGCTTTCATGCTTGCTTTACATTATGGAAAAAAAACGATATATTATCGTCTAACGCCCATATCGTCCTTACTATCTTTTGCCAATGAATCATTTGTCCCAATTTATAATATCCGGCAACTAATTGCTATTAGGGTGATTAAGCCGTTTGCTTCCGGCATATAGTTTTATATTCTGACAGCTAATTGAAAGAAACTCTTAAAGGAATATCATGCCATCTTTTATGGTCATGGAAATGCAGATAAATGGAATCCCCCTCAAAAAAGTTATCTATAATATATCCAAAGTTGCTGTTGAATTCTTTTAAGGGGACATGAATGGTGTCTTTATGTTCATCCATCATTTTCTTGTAATAGGCAGACATCCATTCTTTTATCGTGTCGTTCTTATCAATAATGTATAATGTATAACCATTAAACACTTTATAATAAGATGAAGTCAAAGAATTGTCTTCATCATCGGTCATTAAATAGCAGCCTGCTGTACCTGAACTAAGTCCTTCATTATGGAATAAATAAGAGTTCTCCGCATAATAAATGTCTCTATCATCATTTTTCTTTACCTTAAAAGATAAGGGATAGGATAAACTGAAAATAGAACTTTTATCTTTCTTCATTCTCAATACAACAGGGTTTGTACTCTCAATTTGTTTCACCAACAACACATTCCTGTTAGAAGCACATCCAACAAAACCACAAATTGCCAAAATCAAAATAATGCGCATCATATTTTTATCTATCATGGGGAGTAGAATTTTTAGCTATATCTCATTAATTAGTTGTTGATTCCCCAAAGGTACGAAAAGAATCGGATAAACAAACCGAATGGTTTGAAAAAGTAGCGAAAGAGTTGGCGGGAGGGGAAGAAAGGCTGTCGGCATCCTGCCATTTCCTCCGCCAATCATTAGGGTCATCTTAAAGTTCCAGTGAATTTTCCTTAAGCAAGAATTCGTAAATGCTGATGGTCGTAATCCCGGCTTCATCCCTTGTTATGGGGCTTTCCTCTCCGATAACGATAATCTTCTTGAAAGAATCGTCCACTCTCAACAGGGAAGCCCGTTCCTGCCTTATTTTCTCATCGGATTCCATCCGGTAGGCCGACTGTATGTAATACCGTCTGCTCCCCAGATTGCAAACAAAATCGACCTCAAGGCTGGAACGGTGCTGTTTCCCGTCCTCGCCTCTGCGGACGACAGGAACGACGCCTACATCCACATTGAAGCCACGTATCCGCAGTTCGTTATAAACCATGTTCTCCATCAGATGGCTTTTCTCCGACTGGCGGAAGTTAATCCGAGCGTTGCGCAGCCCCAAGTCCATGAAGTAATACTTATAGGGGGAATTGATGTAGCGTTTCCCCTTGATGTCGTAGCGGGTGGACTTCTCTATCAGGAACGAATCGCAGAGGTAGTCAATGTAATTCTTGACGGTATCGCTGGACAGGGGCGATTTCTTCTCGCTTTGGAACGTGTTTGCCAGCTTGTTCGGATTGGTCAGCGCGCCGATGCCCGATGCTATAATGTTGATGAGTTCCTCCAGGTCGTCGTCCTTGCGTATCTCGTAACGCTCTTTGATGTCCTTCAGGTAGGTCTCGTCGAACAGGGCTTTCAGGAAACGCACCTTCTGTTCTTCCGTTGGGTAGGACAGAATCTGCGGAAGCCCGCCATACAGCATGTATTCGTTAAGCCCGGCCTGCACCGTTCCGGGATAAGCGGACATGTATTCGCTGAAACTCAACGGGTACATTTTCACCTCGAAGCCACGCCCCCGAAATTCCGTAATGATGTCTTTGGACAGGAATTTCGCATTGCTACCCGTTACATAAATATCCGCATTGCGTATTCTAAGGAAGCCGTTCAGCACATCTTCAAACTGGTCGAGCATCTGTACCTCGTCCAATAGGATGTAATACATATCCCCGTCCGTGATGCGGCTTTCCACATAGGCATAAAGGTTGTCCGGATTTCTCATGGCACGGTTCCTGTAATCTTCCAAATCCACCTTTATGATATGGTCTGGGGCGATGCCGTTGCTTTCCAGATACGAGGTAAATATCTCAAAGAGCAAGTACGACTTGCCACACCTGCGCATCCCGGTTATAATCTTAATCATACCGTTGTTCCGCAAGGAAACGAGTTCATCCAAGTATTTTCTTCGTTCTATATGCTTCATGCTAATCGAAATTTATGTCACCAAGTGACAGAGTTTCCGATTACAAAGATAAGGTTTCTTTCTTCAAGTCTGGCAAGCCTACTCGAAAAAAGTGTCATTGATGACGGCTTTTCCGGGTAGAGCATCCGCCATTATCTCAATTCGACTCCAATATCCCAAAAGTTTATTGAACAGTATCATTGTAACCAAAGTGCGAAAATAATCAAAAAGACATACGGAAATAGCAAAAACAGGATAGCCCAAATGCTGGAATATTTCTCATACGATTTATCTTGCCGGATTTTCAAATACCGTCGTTTATAATGATAATAAGCGTACAGAATTATCCATACAACAGGATAGGCGAGCAGAGCAAGCAGAATAAACGGAGCCGGATTAGTGCTTGTAGTCGCCCAATAAATCGAGGCTATATCTACTCCATAAAGCAGAAATACAAGACTTAATACACTCGGAACATTCCATGAATACATACTTGTGTCCATCCATCGAGTTAAGCGTTCTGTCTTATACCATAAATATCCCAATACTCTGTGAACTATATTCATATATCGCCATTATTTATACGCTTCTTTTCCTTTCTTTGCTCATATATTCAATGGATTATGTTCTCCAGAATGCAAAATAAAACAGGATGATACCCAGTGCAATTCCACAAAAGACAAGACCTGTCAGGTAAAAGACCCAATCCGGATAATGGAAATCAATCTCCTTGTAAGGAATGGCAGTTTTCTTCACATACTTGTTCCATGCCCAAATAAGAACCCTTCCCAATCTTTTTGCTGTAATATAGCTCATAATTATTTTACTTTTCAATTTGAATTCCCTCATGCGCTGCTAAGCAACAGATAAATTTATCGAACTCGGCGAAATACTTCCTGTATTTATCCTTCTTGAATACAAATAATTCATTTATATAGCATAGATAGAAAATCAAGGATATAAGCAATAATAAAAGAATGAACTTGTACTCAAAAATGGCAATTGGAACGCCTATGCCTAACATCTTTAAGACTTTGCTGCCTACAATCAATGCCATACAAAGCAACCAAAAACTGGTGCAGCTTATGGCAAACATTGCCCGTGAAGAAATGATTACATTTGCTCCCCCATGAATTTCACTAACTTCTTGCTTTTCTATTCTTGATACAATACATTTCATGTACTTGTTGTTCCATTTTGGGAGGCTTAGCCAATAGAAAGGATTCAAAATCCTTTTCAAAATAAGGAACAACAAGTTATATTCGCAATAGTATAGAATATTGTAATATTTCTCTAATAACTTCATCATGCCTTTAATGGTTTGGTGAGGAACAGTGTTCAGCTGTTGGCTCGACTTGGTTATACACTCTATTCTTCATTTGAAATAGTTTGTTGTATGGTATTACAAATTCGTTTGTTTCATAAATAGGGGCAAACATTCGTATCATAAATACCTTGCAATAGATACTATCGCATATTATATCATCATTGGGGTGCTGTGTAATGAACAGTGCTTTATATAAAAACTTATCGTTTGTTTCTTTGACAAAATCTACATCATAAGAGGTTAGTATGGCAAAATTATCATCACCAATGCAATCATTCCAACTGAAATTACTGATATTGCTTCCTACCAAAACAAGCAGGCAATCATCGAGCTTCTTATCTGTTACAAATTCAATTACTCCATCCCATATAGGATGACTGCATGTTATATCGGTGTAGTCATTTGCAGATACGCCTCTTATTTGTACTTGCTCAACGAAAGGCATTCTTTTTAATCCCCATTGAACAGGCAACAATGTAAATAGCCATACATACATTCCAACAATGATGATAATCGGAAATGCAAACATCAAGGAGTGTCTTAAATCCTTTCGGACAAGGCATCCCAAGAAGGCTATAATTAGCATAAGAAGCAATACAATGACTACCATCCTATTTCAATTCTAATTGTTTATAATGTATTGACAACAACACCTATAAGTATTGGACATTCCACTAACCCGCGCCATGCGGGGCGTATATCCCAACCTCCATGCCCCAAAGGTACGAAAAGAATCGGAGAAACAAACCAAACGGTTTGAAAAAGTGCGCTAATCCATAAATCACAATAGACAATCCCATATAGACAAATGCCACCTTTTTTACAAAGCTACACGGTAAATCATTCTTGTTTCAGGAAATCAAGGTCGAAAAAGTAGTCCTTTTTATTTTGGGGATTGACATAAATGATTCCACTTTTATGCAAGGCAAGAAAAACGCCCAAACTGCACTTGTCCATCAGGATGGGTTCGCTGAAAAACTGCGTCCGTTTCCCCTTGTAATCCAAAGTTGCTTTTACGATGCAATAGCAGCGTTCATAAGAAAGCGGTTCATGCATCCGGTCTGGATTCATAAGTGCTTCGCTGGCATTCATTTCCTGACTGCGCCATGATTGGTAGGGCAAATCCGGTTCATCCAGTGAAGCAGGCGCATGTAAACGTGTTTTTAATGAATAAGCGGGAATGTCCATCCGGGTATAATGGACGGTTCGTTTGTTTTCGGAAATTTTGCAACTGTTCAAATCCACTTCCAGCGCAACGCCTTTGGAACGAAGCCATTCCTTGTGTTTCTTTTTGTTGTCCTCTTCCCGCCTTTGGCTTCTCCGCATATTCCAGTACATAATGGCAAACGGAATCACCGCAAGGCTTCCGGTCACCAACATATAGCCGTATTTCCCCATGTCCAAGAATATATAGGTTTGAATTATCAACAGAAACTCTATGGCTATTCCGATGTAGGAAAGGCATCCAAAAATATTGCTTTTAATGTTCATGGTCGTCTCTTGCTGTTAATGGTAAATTACCCTCCGGTATTCAGCAAACCGTCAGGCACATATCTAATCTCACTGCCCAAAGGTACGAAAAGAATCGGATAAACAAACCGGATGGTTTGGAAAAGTTCGCAAAAGAATTTTCGGGAGGGGCAGAATGACCGTCGGCATCCTGCCATTTCCTCCGCCAATCATTAGGGTCATCTTAAAGTTCCAGTGAATTTTCCTTAAGCAAGAATTCGTAAATGCTGATGGTCGTAATCCCTGCTTCATCCCTTGTTATGGGGCTTTCCTCTCCGATAACGATAATCTTCTTGAAAGAATCGTCCACTCTCAACAGGGAAGCCCGTTCCTGCCTTATTTTCTCATCGGATTCCATCCGATAGGCCGACTGTATGTAATACCGTCTGCTCCCCAGATTGCAAACAAAATCGACCTCAAGGCTGGAACGGTGCTGTTTCCCGTCCTCGCTTCTGCGGACGACAGGAACGACGCCTACATCCACATTGAAGCCACGTATCCGCAATTCGTTATAAACCATGTTCTCCATCAGATGGCTTTTCTCCGACTGGCGGAAGTTAATCCGAGCGTTGCGCAGCCCCAAGTCCAAGAAGTAATACTTATAGGGGGAATTGATGTAGCGTTTTCCCTTGATGTCGTAGCGGGTGGACTTCTCTATCAGGAACGAATCGCAGAGGTAATCAATGTAATTCTTGACGGTATCATTGGATATGGGCGATTTCTTCTCGCTTTGGAACGTATTTGCCAGTTTGTTCGGATTGGTCAGCGCACCGATGCCCGAAGCCATGATGTTGATGAGTTCCTCCAAATCATCATCCTTTCGTATCTCGTAACGATCTTTGATGTCCTTCAGGTAGGTTTCGTCGAACAGGGCTTTCAGGAAGCGCACCTTTTGTTCTTCCGTTTGATAGGACAGAATCTGCGGAAGCCCGCCATACAGCATGTATTCGTTAAATCCGGCCTGTACCGTTCCGGGATAGGCGGACATATACTCGCTGAAACTCAACGGGTACATTTTTACCTCGAAGCCACGCCCCCGAAATTCCGTAATGATGTCTTTGGACAGGAATTTCGCATTGCTACCCGTTACATAAATATCCGCATTGCGTATTCTAAGGAAGCCGTTCAGCACATCTTCGAACTGGTCGAGCATCTGTACCTCGTCCAATAGGATGTAATACATATCTCCGTCCGTGATGCGGCTCTCCACGTAGGCATAAAGGTTGTCCGGATTTCTCATGGCACGGTTCCTGTAATCTTCCAAATCCACCTTTATGATATGGTCTGGGGCGATGCCGTTGCTTTCCAGATACGAGGTAAATATCTCAAAGAGCAAGTACGACTTGCCACACCTGCGCATCCCGGTTATAATCTTAATCATACCGTTGTTCCGCAAGGAAACGAGTTCATCCAAGTATTTTCTTCGTTCTATATGCTTCATGCTAATCGAAATTTATGTCACCAAGTGACAGAGTTTCCGATTACAAAGATAAGGTTTCTTTCTTCAAGTCTGGCAAGCCTACTCGAAAAAAGTGCCATTGATGACGGCTTTTTCCGCATTATTTCAATCCCCTTTTTCTTTTTGATGTAATACCTGCTCATAAAACGGTACATGATGTAATAGATTAAAATGAAAAAAATAAACGGCAAATCATAATCGAAGTTCTCTTTGACCAATGGATAAATAAACACTATTGCAGGTAAAAATAATAGTCCGCAAAATAGCATCACAGTTCTTTCATGCGGGTTTTCCAATCGAAATTTATCCCGGTTGAATATGAAGAATTGATAATACATTGCATCGAAGAAGAATTTTATCAGTCTGATTGCTTTCATGCTTGCTTTACATTATGGCAAAAAAACGATATATTATCGTCTAACGCCCATATCGTCCTTGCTATCTTTTGCCAATGAATCATTCGTTCCAATTTATAATATCCGGCAACTAATCGCTATTGGGGTGATTAAGTCGTTTGCTACCGGCATACAGTTTCATAGCATAAGAAATAATCATTACCACCGCAAGATAAGTCATGATGATTGCACCAACAATCCAACAAAAGTAGAAGTTGTTTTCATCAGACGGTATCATATTCTCCGGCAGTACCCCTGTGCGTTCATATTCCGCCTCGTAGGTGCCAAGCGTCGGCAGTGTGCTAAACCATAATAAGCTCCAAAGGTTAAAAACAGCTTGCAGCAGAAGAGCGGACAACCGACACAACATATTGCGTATCGCTATATCATACGATATATAAATGGGGCAAATGCCAATCAGTGCCATCATGCTTGTCAAAGGTCTGCGGTCGTCATGGACAATCCATTCCCCCTCTTGCATTTCTATTGCATAATATTCAAAGTATAGAATGACAGCGAAAAGCAAGAAGTATATCGTGAACTTTATAGCATTGGCTTTTCTCATTGAATTGGTATTTCAAGTTGGCAATCCTAATCTCACCGCCTAAAGATACGGGAAAATAACGGAAAGGCAGACCGTTCTGCGAGATTTTTAATGAATTATCCTATAAAATAACTGGAAACTATTGTTAGAATCTACAACAAACGCATCAATTTTATTTTACTTGTATTGGATATGTATAAGTTACGAGTTCCTGACCACAATATACCCTAAATAAGATGCTGTCTCCACATAGAAGATTTTCTATTATACCGGGAGACTTTGCTTTAAGAATATCAACAGACTCAATGTGCAGAGAATCTTTATTCTCTCTCCTCATTTTCTTCAAATATGGCTCAAAAAAGTCGGATAATTCATCACCTTCGGCATATTGGGGACGATGAGAGGTATAGGCAACAAAAACTTTCTTGCGGAATTTTATATCCTGCAAATAGATGTTTGCTTTTAATGTATTATTTTCAACGTGAAAGGTCGTTATCCCAGCTCCCCAAGAGTTCCTCCTAAAATATTTATTATTGTACCAATAACCTTCATTGGCTAATTGGACCTTCTTTAATGACTCTTTTGATATTTCAAAAGCAAGAGGGATTTTGACCGCTGAAACCTTATCAGAGTCCCTTCCTTTTTTCAAAACTATCGGATATTCAGATGATATTTGGTTTATATTAACCTTATTGCCGGATGCACATCCATACAGACATACAATCAAGATCATGCTGAGTACAACTATTTGCTTTCCCATATAGTGATTAAAGTCTTAGAATTTAGATAATAACTTATAGCTATTAGTGTGTATCATATATTTTTCTCTTCTCTCTATAAAAAGAACCCAAATCATAAAAGGATTCTTCGATGCGGTTCATATACATATCGTCCATTCTGTCGTCATAATCCCCATTAATCCAAATTCTATAATATTTTTTCCCATTTATACCATCAAGATAGTATCTTGATTGGATTAAAATGTCTTTTGCATGGTTTCTAAAATCTTTAACATTATCCCAATTATCAAATATTGGGTTATATTCATCACCTTCTCTAAAATCCTTAGTCATATATTTCGTTTCCTTGTAGAATATACGTTCCAATGCCTTGTACTTCTTCAAGGTGTCAAGCGACCATGTTTCAAAGTTGTACTTTTCTACTACCTTGCGCAACTCGCCGGTATCGCAAGGAGCATTGCTTACCACAAAAGCTTCATATTTCACCCGTTTGGTCTGTCTTGAAAAAATCGGATAAAACTCCGTCGGTTTGTCGGGATTGTACCCACAAGCCAGCCATTTCCACATCAGCAACCCTGCTGCGAGGATGGTCAGGATAAGTATTGTTCGCTTTTTCATGGGCAACTTGGGTTTAGCATACATATCAACTTATTTATCAGTCTTTGATTGTAAGACATGCCGTAAGCCCCAACAGTATTCCGTCTTGCTGTGGCTCTGGTAGCAATTATCTTCATCTAAATAAATATCCAACTTCCAAAAGTCCAAATCCTCTTTGCGGATGACATCGCCGTAGTTATCTATGAAAACAGCCACCTCGTCCTCCTCTTTCCAACTCCAAAGGTAGGGCAACCTGTAGCGGACAGTATGATTTTCGATATACAGTTTCTCCAAATCCCCATCTGCCGTACAAACTATTTTTCCCAAATACTTGCTCTCTTGTGGAGTATGGAAGATAATGGTCGGATGAAGCTCACGATATAGCCACCCCGACAGCACAAGGGCAGCTATAACGGCTATTGTCTTTACCAATCCTTTATGTCGTTTCAATCGGACAGTCATATTCTCCATTTTTGTTGCCAATGATTCAGCAGGAAACAGTTCGCCCTTATCCTGCGTTATGGGTTATGATTCAGTCTGATACAAGCGTTATCTCGCCATCGCTTCATGCGCTACTTAGCAGCAGGTAGAAAGTCGCGAACTGTATAATCAGAGAAACGACATAGATGCTGTAATAGAGCAGATACTTTTTCTCCTTTTCGAACTCGGCGAAATACTTTCTGTACTTGTCATTCTTGAATAAGAATATACGATTGGCATAATACAAGAACAGCACGATGATTGCGAAACACAAAATACAGAGGAAGATGTTCCCAACAATCATATTCAAAACGCTCAATAATTCCACCCTAAAAATCTTGATGCAGGCAAGGCAGACAAGACAGAGCATCCAAAAGCTGATGATACATGGGGTGTTAGTCGCCCAAATTATGATAGAACTATTGATGCCTTTATACATTTCGGCTGCTTCTTGTTTCTGTGCCATCGAAATGCCCCGTTTTATATAGCGGTTGTTCCATTTCGAGAGACTTAGCCAATAGAAAGGATTTAGCAACCTCTCGAAAATGAAAAACAGCAGCTTATAAGTGCAGTAATAATTTATATTGTAATATTTCTCCAATAACTTTAGCATGATTTTGATGGCTAAGTGGGTTGGTGAAGAATAGCATTCAACTATTGTTAGTTAGTTACTTAATGACTTCAATGTCTTGAATAGGTATATAACCAAAAGGAGCATTGAAAATAGAATTTACTCTGCACCAACCATTTGTTAATGCACTTATGACAACAGACATTCCAAATCGGACTGCTACGCCATCTTCACCTTTGGTAGTTTTTTCTCCATTAGGTAAAGAATAAACGTGGGTGCTGCATAGTATGGCATTATCTCCAACTTGTGGCATAAAGTTTGTCCTTTTAGCATTTTGGGGACTCTGTAACATTATATCATATTGTGTTTCTATGCATTTAGTAGATGGGAATAAGTATGCTTCAAAACAATCCTTACATTCATTCTCTTTAGGAAAATGCTCGATATGAAAACCAGAAGCGTCAGCATACAATTTTCCGTGAGTTTCATCGCCTTTATTATATACTCCATATATTAATCGCCCATCGGAATTATAATATGCAATACTATGCAAGTCACCTCCGTCAGCCCATCGCTTAAATATTTTTCTTATTTTATTATCTCTATCGAAATACATAGTGAACAATATATTGGCATTCTTTATTTGACCATCATCTAAAATTTTATACGAATGAACTTGATTAAAATCCATATATTCATCACTTATCACTTCTCCCAGACTATCCAAAGGAACAAGGTATGCAATCCACAAAGGCATTTCGTTTATTGCATCAAGCTCTGTTTGAATAGTTACCTTATAGCTTTGTGCGAAAGTATAAGGTGAAAGCAAGAATAAAATGTATAGCATTATTATTTTCATATTGCAATTTATGTATTTATAAATGCACCTATCAAGTATCGGACATTCCGCTAACCCCCGCCATGCGGGGCGTATATCCTGACCTTCATGCCCCCAAAGGTACGAAAAGAATCGGATAAACAAACCGAATGGTTTGGAAAAGTCGCAAAAGAGTTGGCGGAAGGGGAAGAAAGGCTGTCGGCATCCTACCATTTCCTCCGCCAACCACCATAGCCACCAGCCTTGAAACTGGCGAAGAAGGAAATGCCGCTTTCTCTTTTTCGCCGGGCACATACTTCGCTGCCGATGGAAACAAGTTTAAGCCAGTTTGGATG
Organism: Phocaeicola salanitronis DSM 18170; assembly: GCF_000190575.1. Lineage (NCBI taxonomy): Bacteria > Pseudomonadati > Bacteroidota > Bacteroidia > Bacteroidales > Bacteroidaceae > Phocaeicola > Phocaeicola salanitronis. The sequence continues at coordinate 3,758,708 of NC_015164.1, forward strand.
TATATACAAAAGGACGGACTAAACTTACGGGAGAGGATAGCAAGCGGGATGTAATCCGGTGTTCCATATTTAATAATGGTTTGGCGGGAAACGGCGTTAAGCTATTGCCTTGACCTTGTTACAAGCGTTTCAATAATCAAAGAACATTCTTTTTTATTGAATATCCGAATAAAAATATCGTCCAAACATTCGCTTCTCATTTCTATGCCTATTTGTTGCCACAAGGAGATTTTCCCTAAAACGTACCATAATATTGAAAAATCCTGATAACCGACAGGTTTTGTAAAAGGTTCACGACTTCGTTGATATATACTTTGCATCCGATTGGCGTTTGTTAAATCCTGCTCAATTACCTCATATAAAATGGAATATTTCTTATCTTTTAACGCATAAAACTCCCTATCCGCCGCAAACCTTATATTAGAGCTTATGATAGCAGGGGAAGTGGTTTTACTAAAAATATCAAGTATAAGACGGAAGTATGTTACAGCAAACAGAGTAAGATTACATTCTGATTGATTGTCTACATTCCAATCGGATGCTTTTTGCAGCCAGCGGACAATGGACACATTATTATTGGCTAATGTCTGTTTAGTGCCAAACAGAAAGAAAAACGCTGTTAGGATATTCATCATATCCAGTCCATTCAATTTTTGCCTACGATTGTAGCTTTTGCATAAAGCAGACACATAATTATATGTATCTTTTTGTAACGCCACTAATGACTTACCTAAGCAGAAATCTATTTCCAATAGTTTCCGCTTTGTTTCTAACGCTGTATTTTCTTTATCTTTAACTATTCCTTCTTTGAATGAAGCCAGTACAGAGAAAGAAGAATAAAAGAAGCGAATATGTTCTTTATTATCTATCATGTAAATTGCTTATAATGTATCATCTGCCAAGCATCGGATATTCCACCAATCCCCCGCCAACTCACTTTTCCGAGTTGCCCAACTCGTTTCCGTGAGTTGCCCGACTCACCGAGCTGAGTTGCCCAACTCAGAACTTTGAGTTGCCCAACTCACGATTTCAAGTTGCCCGACTCACGGAAACGGGTCAGTCGTCTCGTCGGCTATCAGCATAGCCACTTCGCTCTCGTCCACCATCTTGGTGGTGTACTGAACGGGATACCATTTCTTCGGTTCGTCCGGTTCTGACGGGTTGATGCGTTGTACCGCTTTCAAAAAAATGCTCATTGTCGTTTGTTTTTAAGGGGTTTATAATGGTTTAGTAAGGAATATCACTCAGGGGTTATCTTTCCTTGTTAGATGTATTTTTATTTTTCCATTCCTGCATCATTAACAACAAGTCATTGGAATAGCTTACAGATATAATTTTGGGTGTTTTTTCTAATACCTCATTTTCTTCTGTACGTTCACATAAATGTAAAAAATAATCCTTTAATGAATCTGCAATCTTAATATGCGATTGTTCATTCTCAGAAAAATCATGTGAAATGAAATACACAGATTGTTCATTGATATTTAATGCGATGTAATCACCCGGAGTTGCTTCTGCAAATGGCAAAAAATCGTGTCCAAAAATGTCCTCATTATTTTCTAATATATCGAATAGATATAAAGGTGCTTTTGGGTATAAAGAAAGAAACTGACCAAAATCCAAAAATGTAGAATCACCTAAAATCGGAATTTGAACTGTTACATTATACCCTATATCCTTATTAAAACTATATCCATGATATTTTCTTAGAATATCTCTTAAAAGTTCGGGAATATCTTTTCCAAGATAATTTTCGATTAACCTGATTTCATTTTCGAGGTCAGGTAAACTTAGTGACATTTCATGATTTATATTACATAATCCACCAAGAGCCTTAAAATGCTTATTTATCGCTTTCATATATTACTAATTTATTGATAACAAAAGGCATCGGACATTCCACCAACCCACACCATGCGGGGCGTATATCCTGACCTCCATGCCCCCAAAGGTACGAAAAGAATCCAAGAAACAAACCGAATGGTTTGGAAAAGTCGCAAAAGATTTTTCGGGAGGGAGAGAAAGGATGCCGGAGGGCATAAAAAAAGCCTGAACGGGTCAGGCTTTAATCAGCGAATAGATGAAGCGGAGCTTACGGGAGAGTTCCCCCGTGTCCAGCCCGGAGAGGAAAGCCTGCTCGAAAGACAAGCCGTAGAACACCTCGCGGAACATGGCGACGGTTTCCTCCGTGTCCACCTCCGCGCGGATTTCGCCCGCCGACTTCGCCCGCTCGATGATGTCGCGCCACAACTTCCGGTCTTTCTCGAACAGGGCGGCGAACTTCGCCCCGGCATCGGGGTAATACTGCCGCACTTGCATCAGCAGGTGGAAGTAGTAGAAGTTGTAGCTGCATCCCTGCGGGTTGTTCCCGTCGTCCAATAAGCCCACGATGCGGCGCATGGTCTTTTCCACGCTCTCCACGTGGTGGTCGATGAACTCCAGCAGCGTGCCGCCCCGGAAGCTGAACTTGTTGGCAGGGTCTTGCGTGGCGAAGATGTACTTGTCCACCACCGCCACGAACAGGTCTTGCTTGAAGGAGTAGTAGTAAATCAGCCCCCACTTGGACAGCCCGCAGGCTTTGGCGATAGTCACCAGACTCGCCTTCTCGTAGTTCATCTTGGCGAACACCCGCAAGGCGTTCTCCAGCACTTCTTCCCGGTTTGTTATCATAAGCGTAAGGGGTTTATGTTTTTAGCCCACGAAGGTAGGGAAAACTTGCGTTCGCGGCAAGCATTATACCACTATTTCTATAAACAACAGATAGAAAGTCGCAAACTGGACTATCAGAGAAACGACATAGATTCCGTAGTAGAGCAGATACTTTTTCTCTTTGTCAAACTTGGCGAAATACTTCTCGTATTTGTCGTTCTTGAATAAGAATATTTCATTGATATAATATCCGCATATTCCGAAGACTATGAGCAATGGATAAAAAATGATGTCGTTTTCCAAAATAATACGCACTAATTGTACCCTTAGTATTTTGGTGCAGGCAAGGCAGACAAGACTGAATATCCAACAGATGATGATGAATGGGGTGATAAGTGCCCTACTGCTGTAAGGAAGATAGATGCCTTTATCCATTCCGGCTTCTTCTGTTTTCTTACCAATCGAAACTAACCATTTTATGTAGCGGTTGTCCCATTTCAAGAGGCTTAGCCAATACAAAGGGTTTAGCATCCTCCAACAAAGGATGAACAGCAGCTTATAAGTGCAGTAATAATTTATATTGTAATATTTCTCCAATAACTTCCTCATGCTTAATAAATAATGCTGCATCCTTTTTCCACCTTGTTTTTACGATTCCAAGCCAAATATCCAGTAACACGCCAACAGGTATAGCATGAGAAACACGATAAATCCTATCCTGAATTTGAGTTCTTTCCGGGTAGGATGAAACCATTTCTTGATGCGTTCGCCTGCTGTCTGCGGTCGTGGCATCAGTATGTCCGCCACTTCTTCAAAGGTCTTGCAGGCGAAAATCGCTTGCCGAAACTCGTCGGCACTTTCCCAACATTCTTCCTTGAACCACCGTGTCTTGGGGTATCGTTCCGCGATCAGTTCTTGCAGCTTTTGCAGCGGGAACGGTTCGGGGTTGTCCTCATACTCCCGTTCATAATTTATCATGCCTGTATGTCCGAAGGTAAATCCTCGGATGCCTTTCCAACGGGTCATGTATGACCGACGGATAACGAATTTTGTCCCGGTGGCATCCACTATGATGTCGCCTTTCCAACCTTTCTCCTTTTCCAGCTGCCGAATGGTCGTTATATTGCTTTCTTTCCAAAAGGTATATACCATGTTGCCTTTTGGGGAAAACTGGAATATCGGGTATTTTAATCGGGCTTTCATCGTAAAGCAATTAGTAATGAGTATTAGCTAATTACCATGAAAACAATTCAGCTAATGCTCATCCATATTTCTTTCCTTTTCTCTTATCCCTTCTATCTCCTTATAAGTATCGTCCACGAACTGTCGGGACACCCTGCTTGCCTCCTTCGCATGTTTCTGGACGATGGCGCCTATCTCATGATAAACCCAGAGGGCGGCTATCCCTACCGCGACTACCATCAGTATCTTCTTCATCGGTTTGTAGCGCAGCAGATAGCCCAGAAGGGCGAACAGGATATACACGATGTATATGCTGAGGGTATTGACGGTTCTGCCGGAATATTCTTCCTGATGGCGTTGCAGTGCGGAGGATGTTTCCCATGCGGTGATGGCGTGGCGGTATAGTTCCGTATGTGCGATGAACATCAGGCTGTCCTCGCCGACGGCGGGATGGGCGGCATATTGATAGGCTACTCCCATCGTTTCCAACTGGTAGCTGTCGTAGGCTGCCGATGCCAAGGTGTCCGGCAGCATGGAGAGCAACAGTCCGCACGTGTCCACATCGGCCTCAAAAGATGCCTTGAGGGAGTCTATCCGGGCGATAAGTTTCGCTTTGGGCATCACCATGGGCATATCGTACAGTATTTTTTCCGGGTCGATGCGGAACGTGTCTGCCAGCTCTTGGGGATAGGTCTGCTTTATCTCGACTGCTTTCACGGCGTATGCGGCCTTGGTTTCGGGGCGTACAAACCAGTCGTAGTAATAGGTCATGGCCGATAAGGGCAAGACAAGAACCAGTCCGATGGCCGTATTGCGGAAAAAGCCCGTCCATTTCTCGTCGCTCATTGCCCAGAAGCTCAGGAAAGCCGCGACGCTCAGACTGTATGGGATGAGGGCTGTACATGCCACCAGCTCCAGTTGCAGGCAAAGGGATAATGCCTCCGGAGTGGTCAAGTCATAAAATGTGCCCTTATCTGCTTCCTTGATGACAAGTCCTGTAAAGCCGCATACCAAAACGATGGCAAGAACGATAACAAAATATAGACTGAGTTTCTTCAAATGTTTTATATTCATTTTACTGATTAATGATTTGGTGGAAAACACCCGTTCAGGGGTTATCTTCCTTTGTTTCCAATGAATTTGCTTTTATATATGGCGTACTCTACAGTGTAAGTAGCCAGCTTCACACCTAAGAACATGCCTACAAGCAATATATATGCTACAAAACAAAAATGATTATACATGAGGTCTGTTAAGAAGACAGGTATCAATAGGGCTATGATTGTAGCGTTCTGAAACCATTTCTGTACTTTCAATAACAGGTCAATGTATAAGTGATTTTCTATGTAGCTGAAACCCCATCTATAATTATGACGTTTCAGATAAGACAACGAGAACCATAGTCCTACAAGTGAAGCGATAATAGCTACTTGCCACCATGCCCCCATGTATGGGAACATACTTTTTAAGAATGTCAGCAAAACAATGCCTACTATGCTGCATTCATATACAATTCTTACTTTTGTTGTATTATTCATATATGTACGTTATTTGTTTATTGACAACAACACCTGTCAGGCATCGGACATTCCGCTAACCCACGCCATGCGGGGCATATATCCTGACCTCCATGCCCCCAAAGGTACGAAAAGAATCGGATAAACAAACCAAACGGTTTGGAAAAGTCGCGAAAGAGTTGGCGGAAGGGGAAGAAAGGCTGTCGGCATCCCGCCATTTCCTCCGCCAACCACCATAGCCACCAGCCTTGAAACTGGCGAAAAAGGAAATGCCGCTTTCTCTTTGTCGCTGGCGCACATATTCTGAAATATCAATATATACCGCTGATACCTCTTGTCCTTAATTCTTTTGAAACCTGACGATAAGAGCTATCACCGCTACAATTAAAAATAGTCAGTCTTTTTAAGGATTTTAGCCTTAGCAGAAAATTCCAACTTCTAATATTTTTGCAAGTATTTATCCACAGTTCTTCAAGTTTAGGCAAATCTGTCAATTCATCTACATTAAACAAGTAGGGTAATGAGTTAAGATGTAAATTCTCTATTCCATTGATTTGAGAAATGCCGTTGATAGATTCTGTCTTACCGCTCAATATATCCAGCTTTCGAATAGATTTCATTAAGGATAGTTGCCCGCAGATATTCTCATTGACATTACAAAACATTATATTGTCCATTTCCTGATAGCTTAACAATGAACGCATAACAGAATCCGTGTACTTGCATATAATGCTTTTCAAACAGGGTAAGTTTTTATTGGTAAATTCTATTGTCCCTTTGTAGTTACATAAATGTACCAGATTAGGCAAATAAACATTTTCTTTTATCTTCAAATTTGCATTATCCGTTTCAAATACTTCTAAATGGTTTAACCTTGTCCAGTCGAATTGTCTTACTAAATGCGGCGGAAGTTGTAGATATTCAAGTCCTTTCAGTTCATAAACTATGGATGGAAATATTCTTTCGATTTTTAATTTATCAAAAACAACAAGAGAAATCACATTCCTCTTTTTTAAGTTTATATCATTCCAATAAAATACGTGTTTGTGACTTTGGAAAGTGGTTTCATAGTATTCATGTTTGGGAATCATTATGTACCCATCTTCAAATCTATAGTGTTTACCAATAGAATAATCATCTACTCTTATATTGTTATCCATAGCGTATAAATTTATTTAGTTTTCTTTCAAGTATCAGCCCCGCCAACTCACGATTTCAAGTTGCCCGACTCACGGAAACAGGTCAGTCGTCGGCTATCAGCATAGCCACTTCGCTCTCGTCCACCATTTTGGTGGTGTACTGAACGGGATACCATTTCTTCGGTTCGTCCGGTTCTGACGGGTTGATGCGTTGTACCGCTTTCAAAAAAATGCTCATTGGCGTTTGTTTTTTAGGGGTTTATAATGGTTTGACAAGGAGCTGCGTTCAGCAGCTATCTTGGCTCGTTAGTCACTATATTTTTATATTCCACCCATATTTTTTTGCTATCCAGCTGCAAGCTAAATCAGATTTTGCCTGAACAGAAATACGGATAGAAGGCTTTTGCTCTACACCATTCGTGACAAAACGCAATGGTTTTGTGTGCTTTTTAATAAAGTCTGTTAATTGCACAAATAATGGATATCCAGACGGCTCATGTAGTTGTATATCCTCATATGTAAAGTACTTATTATCTTCACTGGTTACGGCAATGCTTTTAGGATATGATATTTGCAAACAAAGATCTATAGTTTTTATTTTTCTATTAAATTCGCGGTTATAGATGTCATAATCAAAGGACACAAGTCTGAAACTTGAAACTGGCTTTATTTTATTCCCTGTTAAGAATGACATTGTGTATGCTGGAGCAACAATAGAATCATGGTCTGATATTTCAGTTGCCATAAGCGATTCATAAAACCGACAATATGCGTCATATACTTGTTCTATGGTATGCTTTGTTCGTTCGTAATTAGGTATTTCAAAGCAGATATTATGTTCTTTACAAAGTTCTAACCATTCTTTCATACTTTCAGGAGAAAGAAGAAATCTTAATTTCCAAAATCCACATCTTATAGTTCCCATATTTTTTTTATTTTATTGTGACTAATGGTTTAGAAAAGGAATACCACTCAGGGGTTATCTTTTCTTGTTATGAACTTCTTCCAAATATTCTTCTATGCTAAAAATGTGAGTATCATTATCACACCGCTCTAAATTCTCGTTGCTGTCGTTATCGACTTTTCGGAAAGCAAATAGATAGGCATAATTTTTATTGCAGTTTTCTCTGTCTGTTTCCGAGAAGGGGTGCTTTCGTTTTAACCCGTAAATGTCAAAGCGATAATTACCTTTGGGCATTTGTATTTCATCAGAATGGTAAAACGAATGTGGATTATCATTTATATCAAATACTTCTCCCATAAACACACATTGACTTTTAGCTATCAAATCACGGTGTTCTTCAAAAAACTCAAAGGAAGAAAAGCAAAGTTTATCATCTGTTCCGATTGTAAGAAACCAATCTTTATAAAGATAAACTTGTTCCCAATCCTCTGGAATATTCACATCTTTTTTTGTTGTGATATAGATTGAATATTGATACGTTGGTATTTGATAGATAGGCAATGCTATCCCTTTGGCAATCATTTCCAAAAACATATCCTTATGCTTATCGAGATACGATAGCATTTTCTTTGCCCGGCATTTCTTCTCTTTCATCCATTCATTGAATGTTCCGGGCGAATATATGAATAGCCCATAACCGAAAGCATAAATGCAATTTAGTTCTTTTATACTCATATTTGCGCTTTAATTGTTCATAATGGGTTGGTGCGGAACAGCGTTTAGCTGTTAGCTCAACCTTGTTAGCGATCTTTACTTTCTGAATCAGACAATCTTGTTAGCCTACAATACTGGCGGAAATCAGAAAGGTAGAACGAATATTGCGGATATTCGCGTAATACTGGCACGACCTTTTCTAAAAAGGCATTAACGTCATACAACAGAAAGTCCATATAGCAACAACAGGTTCCCATTGCACCTCCCAACAGAAGCCCCAGCCCTTCCGGATTCAGAATTTCCTTCGTAATCCTATCCTCCAATGCATACCGGAAGCCTAAAACTAATTTTCTTTGTTCAGCACTTGTATTGTCATATGGAAATGCAAGAAATACAGCTTGCGCTCCAAACCGATTGATTTTATCAAAGATAGTCGTGTCGTTTTCGTAATATTGGGAAATCAAGTGAGAAAAACAGGTAGTACCGATAGCCACATCATACCGTAACTCTTCATTTTCTTCCGGCTCCAATTGATAGGTGACAAAAACATCCTTTGGATTTTCAAACACTTCTTTGCCATGTTCTTTTAATGTTTGCGTGATATGCCTACGGAGTGCCGTAAGAGGAAACATATCGCCTTTCAATTCATCAGCACGTTCAACATCTGAAATATACCTAAAAGCAAGACCTTCGCCTAACATTATTTCCATCATAATACAAAAAGTGCCATATCCTTGTTCTTCAGGCAAAGAGCATAAACCCTTTTCATAAAACGAAACAGCAAAATCATTTTGCTTGTCATCATAATTGGCATATACATAGACTTCTTCCATATTCACTTTAATCCCATGCATTCGGAATTCGAAAGAAGTATCCATTCCTGGATTATAAGGGAAGAAATGCCATTTGTTTTCCAGCGATTCCGGCATTCGGGATATTAAATAAGGATAGAGATAAAATAGGTGCTCATTCCCTTCTATTGAAAAAGTAAATTCATAATTGCCACCTATATTGAAATGCACGTCTTTTGCTATCAAGTCAGTACCTTGCTCAATAAATCTAACAACCACATCACCATCATATTCGTTACGTTTTTCGACCATTCTCGAAAGTTCTGCTTCATTCTGCAAAAACCATGACCAAAAAGCGTCAACCCTACTCTTAAATGGTACTTCTATATTGCATTGACGAATAAAATCAATCGTGTCTTCATCTCCTGGTGTCAATTCATCGGCTTTTGTAAAATAAGACAATGCTTCCCTATTCCTGCCAAGATAATAGAGAGCATAGCCCATTCGATAATTCCAGTTGGTATCCGACTCACCAACTTCTCGAATTGATTCAAGCAAGACTAATGCCTTTTCATACTCACCATTATAATTGTAAGCTCGTGCCAATAATCCGATTTCTTCAAAATCCCTGTTTGCTGGAGAGATTCCTTCTAAGAAATCAATTACATTCTGGTGTTTATCGGCTTCTGTCCAACTATCAATTTGTCGTTTTAGTTCTATATTCATAATTATATCCTTTATTTGATTGTTAATGGGATGCAGCTTGCCGCCGTTATAGGCGGCACAGGTGCATGTTAGTCGCATATTTAGCTTTCCCAAGTAATATCTAATATTTTTCCTTTATTGTCTGTATGTACTACGACTATTTCATCGGAATTTTCACTATCAATCATGTAATCCCAAACAGCATAGTGATTATCGCCGGGATAAAAACTAATTCTCTCCACCCTCTGTAGCAACAAGGATAGAAACTGTTCTTCCCTTGTTTTTGTGGAATCAGCATTTGGCAATAAATCATCAACATTATCACCCCATTCGTCAAGATGCCAACGGACATATTCATTCGTTGTGCCACCATCTTCATAATCCTTTAATATGGATTTATCTATTTCTGTCTTGTATTTAAGAAGGTTGGAAAGATAGCCTTCCAGTTCTGCCGACCAATCCTTGGGGTTGCCTTCATAATTGCAGAAGTCCAAATCCAATTCGGCATCCTTGTTACAAATCATTACATGACCTTCAAAATAGTCCTCTTCCTTATTATCTACTTCACCGAAATAAGTAATATTCTTCTTGCTCATATTCTTTTGTTTTTAATTAATTGCGACTAATTTGTTTATAAATACACCTGTAGGTATAGGATATTTCGATAACCGACACCTGGCAGGTGTGTTTCCTAATCTCTAATAGCAACACCCGTCAGATGTCAGACATTCCGCTAACCCACGCCATGCGGGGCGTATATCCTGACCTCCATGCCCCAAAGATACGAAAAGAATCCAAGAAACAAACCAAACGGTTTGGAAAAGTCGCAAAAGATTTTTCAGGAGGGAGAGAAAGGATGCCGGAGGGCATAAAAAAAGCCTGAACGGGTCAGGCTTTAATCAGCGAATAGATGAAGCGGAGCTTGCGGGAGAGTTCCCCCGTGTCCAGCCCGGAGAGGAAAGCCTGCTCGAAAGACAAGCCGTAGAATACCTCGCGGAACATGGCGACGGTTTCCTCCGTGTCCACCTCCGCGCGGATTTCGCCCGACGACTTCGCTTGCTCAATGATGTCGCGCCACAACTTCCGGTCTTTCTCGAACAGGGCGGCGAACTTCGCCCCGGCATCGGGGTAATACTGCCGCACTTGCATCAGCAGGTGGAAGTAGTAGAAGTTGTAGCTGCATCCCTGCGGGTTGTTCCCGTCGTCCAATAAGCCCACGATGCGGCGCATGGTCTTTTCCACGCTCTCCACGTGGTGGTCGATGAACTCCAGCAGCGTGCCGCCCCGGAAGCTGAACTTGTTGGCGGGGTCTTGCGTGGCGAAGATGTACTTGTCCACCACCGCCACGAACAGGTCTTGCTTGAAGGAGTAGTAATAAATCAGCCCCGGCTTGGACAGCCCGCAGGCTTTGGCGATAGTCACCAGACTTGCCTTCTCGTAGTTCATCTTGGCGAACACCCGCAAGGCGTTCTCCAGCACTTCTTCCCGGTTTGTTATCATAAGCGTAAGGGGTTTATGTTTTTAATTCACGAAGGTAGGGAAATATTGTGTTTATGGCAAGCATTATACCACTATTTCCATAAGCAACAGATAGAAAGTCGCGAACAGGACAATCAGGGAAACGACATAGATGCCGTAATAGAGCAGATACTTTTTCTCTTTGTCAAACTTGGCGAAATACTTCTCGTATTTGTCGTTCTTGAATAAGAATATTTCATTGATATAATATCCGCATACCCCGATGACTATGAGTAATGGGAAGAAAATGATGTCGTTTTCCAAAATAATACGCACTAATTGTACCCTTAGTATCTTGGAGCAGACAAGACAGGCAAGACTGAATATCCAAAGGCTGATGATATATGGGGTGCTAAGTGCCCTACTGCTGTAAGGAAGATAGATGCCTTTATCCATTCCGGCTTCTTCTGTTTTCTTACCAATCGAAACTAACCATTTTATGTAGCGGTTGTCCCATTTCAAGAGGCTTAGCCAATACAAAGGGTTTAGCATCCTCCAACAAAGGATGAACAGCAGCTTGTAAGTGCAGTAATAATTGATATTGTAATATTTCTCCAATAATTTTATCATGCCGTTAATGGTTCAGCAGGGAACGGCTTGTCCGTTGTCCCAGTTTGTTAGAAACTTATTTTCTTCCTTTTTAGTATATCTGCCAACCAATTAGGAACAAACTCTTTCGCCCTTGGGCATATATTAAAATCATCCGCAAAATCATAGTCATCAAATGCTTTTTGTAGGACCTCCACCCTTACATCATAGTTGAACTCTTTCACAAAATCACCGTTTTTATTCACCGTCATTTTCAGTTCATAAAATCCCCCTTCTTCTTTTTTACTTTCGTACATTTCCTTTTTAATATCCCATATAAAGTTGTCAATATACATTAACACGGTAACACTCAGATTACAATCGTGTATTACACCATCTTTACAATACGAAACTTTATCATAGCTAACTTTAGAAACTCTATAAGCATCAAAAATAAAAACATCCCATTCTGCGTAGGATAATATTTTAGTGAAAATATTTTCCAACTGATTGAATAATGACATGACTTTATCATTATTCACATATTCATGTGTTTGCGTTCTTGGCTGTTCCAGAGTTTTGTATATAGGTCGCTCGATTTTATAGTCATTTGTCAGCATCTTGTCTTTATCAAATGCCGTTGATGAACATTCTGTAAGATACCAGTTCCAAAACTCTTTGTTACGCTCATTATCAATAGAATCTAAATCTACAATACCGCCATTATATACTAAACTTGCGAGGAAAGCGGTATCCCATTCGTCCGGGTCTTCTATTTCTTCTTCAGAATCATAATCACTGATAACCATATCTGCATCTGAGCCGGCATCATAAGCAGCATGAACAGCTACCTTAGCAGCAAACACGGCTGTAATATCATCTTCCATATAATTATCAGCAAACACGTCCAAATGTTCGGCATCTTCCAACAATTCCTTTTTACTCGTTTGTTCCAGCAAGTATTTCTCTGTTTTCTTTATCAGCCCGATTATTTCCGTATCATTCCTGAAAAAGTCATTCCATATCGGATATACTTTCAACGCACATAAGATACTTATTCTCCCAATAACACACGGTTTATTGATGGCTTGTAGTATCGCACGCCTTGTAGAAAGAGACAAATGCCCTTTGTCTGAATGATTGACTTCATCCAAACCTTTGCTTATCAAAGAGGTTATCGTTTCTGTATATTTCATCGCAATAATTGTTTCTAATGGTTTGACAAGGAGCTGCGTTTAACAGCTGACTTGGCTTGTTAGTAACTTCATTAATCCCACATAAATCCCCCTAAAAAAGTAAGACCGTTATAATTATCCAATTCTTCAATATAGTTTTTGGGTTTATTCCCGTTACGGAATAATTCTTTTTTGAAAATGAATATTTTTTGGTCTTTTTTCTTATCACGAAAGCCATTAGGGATATAGCAGAACGCACAATTTGCCATTCTAATTTTTTGCTTTTCCAAAGTAAAATCTACTGCATCATATAAAAATTCATCCTTAATAACGTTCCGTACTAATTCTTTGGCTTCAATTATGTTATCTGCAAATTCTATGTGCAAAAATTCTGGATAGTAAAAATTTATCCCTAAATCCTTACAAAACTGGCATCTTAACATTGGACTTGGACGTTTTTTTATTTCTCCATTATTGAATTTACGCAATTCTTCAAGATATTCATCTTGATTGAAGTATTGCATAAATTCATCTTTACTTTTATGCGTTATTCCAACCCAAGTTAAATTGCGCAACCCAGCTAAGGAAGTTGATACACCTTCTATTTCGTCTGCTTGAAAATCAAATGTTCCTAAGAAAAACATACTTTTAGCCTTTTTTGCCTGAGTACGTGTTATATCTTCTCCAGTATTATAACAGATAGCGGCATTTGCTTTTTGTATGTTTTGCTCTTTACAAAGTTGCATTACTTTTTCTGTTTTAGCTGGTATCATTTTAACCAATTCATCTATACCACATGCTGAAAATTTCGTTACCAAAAAATCTTCATCATAACTTGATATATTAAGTTCTTTGCAGAATTGACAACTTAACTCTAAATTATCTTCGTCATGTTCTGCCCACCATTGACGGAATTTTGATTGATCTATATAAGTTTCAAATTCAGCATTTGAATGAAACTGTCCAATCCAAATATAAACTTTACTCATATCTTTTATAATTTATTGGTCGTTCAATTGCTACTAATGGTTTAGCGGGAAACGCTGTTAAGCGTTATCCCGGTTTGTTAGTAAAATATTATACCCATTCTAATATTGGGTTAGGTCTATGAACAAGATACCATCTATTACCCGGAATTGAAAATATCATTCCTGAATGCAATTTCGTTCAAGTTCCTCTTTTTACAATCCACAACGCCTCCACCTGTCTGTCCGCATCTGTACTGCATCGATTTTCCATGCTTCCCCCACACGTTTCATCCAGAAACGATAGTCGAGATTGATTCTTTCATCCTGCGCATAGATGTAAAGTTTGTTGCGGGAAACCTGTTCGGCATCAACCAGGCGGAAGGCGGCATACGTTCCCTCTGGAGAAAGCGACAAAGCGAGCGGTCGATACCCCATCCGTGGCTTCTCGGATACATACTGCTGCCAGATCTGCTGCAACTTCGGTCGCACATCCGGCGCATCAAAACCTGCCTGGTCGGTATATTTTTCCCATTGAGTCATGGCGGCAAAGAAAGCATACAGCACCTGTTCCGTCTGATGAACCGCATCAGCGTCCACCTCCGGCTTCTTCTTTGCCTGGTTCCGTTGCAACGAGGCGAACAGCTCCATCTGCTCCTGGGTAAAGAGGTCGCCAGGACACAAGGAAAGGCGTTTATTGAAAGCAATGCCAAGCACCCCTTCATAGGTGATCTGAGTTTGTCGAACATGCAAATGATTCAGCTTCGGAAGCTGAGCAGCCCGATGCAACCCCTCATCGTCCAGCGACGTGGCGCTCAAGTCCAACAGAGCCACCTTACTTGCCTGCATTATGGACAACCCCTTTCCCGTAATTGCAGGATTTCCTGCCAAGAGCAGATACTCCAAAGCGGGCATGGTGGCAAATACCGCAAAGCATGCGTCGGTAAGCTCCGCATATTCGATCCCTACATTGACCATTTTCTTGGCACCAGCCAACGGTTGAACCTGTTCGTCTGTCAAAGGGTAATGCTTGACATGAAATCCCACCAAAGCAGGATAAGCGCCAATCTGTTGCATCACCTCCACAGACAGTTCGGGCATGAGCATCACCTTATCGCCATCAAAAATCAGTTTGCCGTCCTCCCAGCCTATGGTACGTGCTCGTTTGGGAAAAGAAGTAAGTTCTTTTATCATCGTTCTATCATTTTAAGGTAATCTTTGTTCATAGACTTTCTGTTTTTGCTAATGATTCAGCAGGGAACGGCTTGCCGTTATCCTGCGCTGTTAGCGAAATTATTTTATATACTCACAGAAACTAAGTCAAGTACAGCTTTCTACTTCCAACTATTTTCCTTAACCACTTAGGGGTATATTCTATACTTCGTGGAAATTTGGTGTAAAAGCTCAAAATCCAATCTAATTCCTGAAAATAACTTGGAATTTCATCCCAATTATCATAATTAAAATCCAAATTGTAAGAACTATTTGAGTTAATGACCATTTTTAGAGAGAACCAAGCTCCTTCCTTTGGATAATACATATACATTTCTTTTCGTTTCAATCTAAATTCCTTACATATATTAATGGTCGCCATCGTCCCTATTTTTATCTTATCTCCAGTAGAAGAATGTATATTTAACATACTGCTGGTGCATGATACAAATAAAACATCTATAAAACCCCATTTCATCCCAGAGGGTATTTGAAGTAAAATAGCATCTCTAATATCATCAAAAGATATTCTTTTATTTGTTTTTACTAAATCTAATTGACGACGGACAGGTATGTCAATTAAAGGAGTTGCACTTTTGCATACTGGCAATGACTGGTATTTGACATTTGGATTTTGAGAAACTTCCAATACCATTTTTACATACCACAACCAATATTCCTTACGTTTCTCTACATCCCCTGTTTCCACGAAAGGATTGCTGCCAGAGCAAGCTATCGAGCATATAAAATCCGCATTCCAGCTTTCGGGGTCGAAAGCGTCATCATCCTCGCCGTTATAATCCTCTATTGCCAATATGGAGACTGCATCGTAACGGATGGCATATCCCAAAGTAATAATAGCCCAGTTTACCATATCTTCGGGGTTTTCGATAGTTTGTTCCGCATAATTGCGCAACCGCTCTACTGAAGCTGATATATTCTCGACATCACCCTTATTTTTATACAGGTAACGGTCTATATCAAACAAAACACCATACAACAGGTTTTCCGCACCAAAATTCTCCGGGAAGCAAGAACAGGCTTTCTTGCAACACTCGCACAACACTTTTTGTACCGTCCGTGTGCTTCCTATTTGCTTCATCAAATCAACTCGATAGGGCAAAGGCAAATGCCCCATACTGTTTTGATTGATTATTTCTTTCAGTTTTTCTATTTGCTGTATCATATCGGTTTCTGTTTTCGCTAATGGTTAGCAGGGAACGGCTTGTCCGTTATCCTGCGTTGTTAGCTGTTTTTTTAGTCAAAAGTCATGTAACACAAACAGACTTTTAACAAAATAATTTTCTACTGTCCATACGGCATAATATCCACCTGCACCGTCACTGTTTTGTGTGCTGATGAACAGTGTATTTCCTTTACCCAATGCCACGCCAACATTATTCGGGCTTGGTTCATACAGATGCGCTATATATACTGTTGGAAATTTCAATATTCCGGCAGGATGCTTGACAGTAATAGACGCGTATTCTTCATGCGGCATATTATTTTCTATGCCTATCAAGTCAGAACAACCGTCAATGCTCCGAACAAAACCTGTTTCCAAATCGCAAACAATGGTGTGTCTTTGGGGATTAAAATCTTGGAAGCCTATTTCTACGGTTAATGTGTCGTTGGCATATACAAGATAATTATCCGTACTTTGCGGCTGTTTCTTCAATTGTGGTAAATCTGCCAAATAACGGATGCGGCTTTTATGAATTTCTCCTATATGGGTATTTCCATTCGGGCAAGTCTTGGTTATACCCGTTTCTGTTCCATATTCTACGCTATGCCATTCTTTATGGCTCTTTTGTGCATCCCAATCAACAAACACATGATTATCCAATAATTTGCCTATTACTGTTCCACTTGTGTCACGTACATTTGTATATCCGTCCACATCCTGAATGACACCAAAGAAACGCTGTTGTGCTTGTGTAGGCAGACAAAGCAGAAATGCCAATATATAGAAAATAATCTTTTTCATGCTTCTATTACAGCTAATGGTTTGGTGAGGAACAGCGTTTAGCTGTTATCTCGACCTTGTTATGAACTTTACTTATCACACATTATTCCAGATAATAATCAATTATAGATAGCCTCTTGTTTAACTGACAGTTAATAACATAATCAGGTAAAACATTTGGAGCCAAGAAAATGATTGTAATATATCCTTTGTCAACAATGATTTTATCAATAGACAAATCCCCACAAAGTAAGTTGGTTTGTTCCACAAGATCATGTTTGGAAACATTATCTGTTTGAGAAAACACATCTTTTGTTAGTTTCTTACTTAGTCGAATTTTCATTTTATCCAATTCTTCAGGTTTAAGAATAGATAGCCATTTATCTATTTCTGTCTGTGGACTATCTGGAGAGTATGCAAGTTCTACATTCAATTTTTTCCCTGACAAATCAACCTCAAAAACCTTATTGGAGGTTGATTTTTGCTCAGAAGATTCTTTTTTGCAATCAACAGATTGTAAGATATTATCTAACACTTCTGGGCTTGGCGCAACAAATGTTATTTTCTTATCTCCTTGTCGAATAAAAAAGGATGACAGACTTGTATTTATCCTTAATGTATATAAACAATATGTACCTCTAATCCAAATAGGGAAATAATCACGTATCTTCAAATAGTTAAATTTCCGTATTGAGTATGTATTTTTAGATTTTGTTGAAATCCATAAGGCTAATTCTATAAGTAGAAAATTAGAAGATTCTTCAAGAAAAAGATCCCCGTCATTATAGTAAACAGGAGGATCAAATAAATGTTTATCAGTATTCTTAATTAAATAAACATACTTATCATCGGCTCCAAATGAAAACATTATGCCATTCTCCCGGACAGACAAATCCATGAAACCTTCAAGCTGCAAATTATGAAGTATCATAATATTTTGCTCGCCATGCAACTTGTTAATATCCATTTGTGTGGAAATTGTTTGTAATAATGTGTGACAATGTTTTATAAAATCATTTGCTTCCATATCTTGTTTTTTAATTGTTCATAATGGTTAGAAAGGAGCATCGTCAGATGCTATCTTTCGTTGTTAGATACTAAATTTATGGTTTCAAGGACATTGCCCGATATAATATTTTGAACACCACTGAATATATCACTGCCATAATAATAAACAAGATTATCATAATCAGCCCACACTTGTTCTCGTTCATCTAACCATACAGTCAAATAACCGGGATGAATGTCTGCTAAATAGATAACCTTATTGACCTTTAACTTCACAGCCACTTTCTGCATAGCTTCCGGGCTGTATTTCTTTATTTTCTTGACATCAAAATAAAGAATATTAGATTGGTTCAGTTCTAATTTCATGTTATAGAATAGAGCAATCTTGCTTATAATACCGTCATTCAAAGGATAATCAAACTTTGAATAGGATTGTTTTAACTTATCAGCGTAACAATCCGACATCATTTGAAAGTTAAATTCATCCCAATGGTTATGAACAAGTATTTCCTTTATTGCAGTAGGTATATTCATATATAATTGTATCTAATGGGGTGGCGGGAAACGGCGTTTAGCTGTTTTCCTGATTTTGTTAGCTGTATTCTTATTGTTCCAATTTTCGTTTTACAATATCTATCAATTCCTCTTTAGTCATGAATTTATTTAGAAACTTTTCCAATGTGCCTTCGTTAGTTACTTCTGTGAAAAAAGTTTCATGGTCAGTGCCCCACACTATAGGATTTTCGGAATTAAGGTCTGATATACAGATGTAATGATAATTGGGATAACTCTCTGTACAAAGCAATCCCACAAAGTTTGGAGTGGCACAGTTTGAATGTTGGATGATTTCGTCCAAATCAGCATCATCCGAAAACCAATCATTCCAATCTTCAAAATCTTTCGTGCCTTTTTGCAACGGAGTGAAAGGCTTCGCCACCCAAAAGAATTGCCCACGAGGTTCTTTGTCCAATGTATAGTAGGTATCAACCATTTTCTTATAAAATGTTTCTCTGTCAGAACGGAACAACTCCATATTTTCATCTACCCAATCACCTAACCCCATAATTGGCTCTGTATCTTCGGCAGACAACCAAGGTGTATCTTCCGGCTTTTGGTATAAAGTGGTGTTGAAAGTTATGGAACACAAGTCTTCTTGTAAAGACACCCCTTTTACATTGGTAACATTACCACCTAACTGCTTTATTCGGTTTACGATTTCCTGTTTCATGACTTTTATTCATTTATAGCTAATGGTTTGCAGCTTGCCGCCGTTAGGTGGCACAGGTGCTTGTTAGCAACATACGTTCAAAAAATAAAGCTAAATGATTGGAGATCTTCTATCATCTTGCTTTGGATTTCATTTTCATTCCAAGGCATACCCTCAATCAAAGCTAATCTTTTAATAGCTTTAATTCCACGTTCTTTTAACTCAAATGAAATAGAGCCGGTTATTTTTATTTGCGCAAAAGCGGTAGCATAGGTAACCATATCACTTTGAATCATATCCATTTCCTTATCTGCTGCCATCTTTTTAACTTCGTCGGCATCGAGAGTAGTGATAGGAACATACTCCATATCCCAGTCTTGTTCTATCAACTTCTGTGGAAAGTTGGAAAAGTCAAGATTTGGATTTTTCCTAATGGCTTCAAATATGCAAATCAACGTATCATGTCCTTCATCACTTCCGAATGGAGTTTCTTCATCACCTTCTGAATAATATATTTCATCACTGAAATGTTCGGAAAACCTTGGATGTGATGTTTTGGGATTAAGCCCAAATTCATCGCTGTCAATATATAATCGCTTCATAAAATCAAAGTTCCCGTCTTCTATATAGCCTTTTTTCATTTTTGAGCGGATTAACTTTTCGGCTTCCTTTTGACAGTCTTCTTGTGTATCAAATTCCTTTACTTCAAATTTTCCTATGCTACCGTATTTGCCGTAATTTACAGCAAAACTACAATCACTATAATCTATCCACCAAAATTTGTGGGATTTCTCATCTTTATATACAAAGGCTCTTTTCATGCTGTTTCTATTTTTGATTGTTGCTAATGGTTTGGTGAGGAACAGCGCTCAGCTGTTGGCTCGACCTTGTTATGAACACATTTCATTGTATATTAAGTTACTATTTTTAGACAATTCGGAATTTCTAAAGAAGGTTCAATAATATATATTGCTGCCTGATATAATTGACTCCACTTCTTTGTTACTTCTGAATCAAAAACATTTTCATGATTATTTGTTTTAGAATGATAAGCAGAATAGTCTGAATTAAAAACACTTATGTATCCTTCCTTTGAAACAGATACTAATCTATTTTTTATCAGACTTATATATATGTATGTCTCTTCGCTTGAATAGATTTTTTTGCATGTATTTTGGATAATATCTATTTCTAATATATCTCCACCACTATATGGATAAAGTATCAAATGCTTATCAACAGGAAGAATATTTGCAAAAAATGAATTACCTAAAGGACTTCCAAATTCATCTTTTGGATAATCTTGATTCAGACACAATTCATTTTCATACCGGAGAGTAATATAGTCATGTATTTGGATGTTTAGCGGAGGATAACCTCCGGCTATTATCAATTTATCATATAGAACCGTTGCTGTACTTGCTTCAAAAAGTACCACTAAATCTATTATTTTGTTATCAGCCAGACTAAAGATGAGCATTTCTCCAGAATCTTCACTATCAACCCATAAAACACAAATACGTTGGTTTATTGGATCGTGGATTATTTGTTTGATATTTACGGCATCCATAAGAGGATAATCACATATTTTTTTATTTGATGTAATATCCCACACATCTATTTTAGAATGATACTTTTCGATGCAAGAAAAATAATTTGTGTCACCAAGTATCAGCTTATCTTTATTAACCGCTATTGCCGTATAATGCGTATCTTCCTCAAAAAAAACAGATTGAAAAGTTTTAGTGATAATATTAAACTGAATAATATAATTATTTCCACCAACAAAATAGATAGTTGAACCACATACACAGGCATCAGATATAAACGGAAATGATTCAATTTCAAACAGCTCATATTGTTTGTTATTTAACCCAAACAATGTAAAAGTGTTGCTTTCCTCAAAAAGAAGCAATATATATTCATCATTAACAGTATATGATTTATATATAGTTCCGTCAATTTGTTTTTTATATAGTAAATGTATCATTTTATCTATTCTATAGCACTGTTCATAATGGTTAGAAAGTAGCATCGTCAGATGCTATCTTTCGTTGTTAGATATTTATTGTCCTTTCCCACTTGGGAGCATGGAACAAAAGTTGCCTTTATAATTTGATTATTACAGTTAAATGGCACATAATCCACCTTGCTATCAATACTTAACGTATCACTTAGCTGCTTCAAATGGGAATGCTCATTTCGCAACAAGACTTCCAATTTTGAAAAGTCCACAGAACTGTATATCGGATAGAAACCGGAAAAGCAAGTAGGCGTTATGTAAGCAATTTGGCTTTCATAATCAAAGAATAAAAAACGATTCCCATCCGCTACATTATCATACACGGCAAAGCAAGCAAACTTTCCCACTCCATTGATTGTATAGCTTTGCATGAAGTCAATACTGCTATCATCTACCGCTTCTAACTCAAAAACAACACGCTTTTTACCTTGTTGATTAAAACACAGCCTATATAGAATTTCAAATTCTGTTTCTTCTGTTTCTATATAAAGGGTATCTTGTTCAGTCAAAGAACTATACTTGGCTGGATTTTGTTCCACATAGCCGTTTTTCGCTATAACACAGCAAAGTGGGAAAAGGAGCAAACTATATAATACAAATATTCTCATGTCTTTATATCTAATGGTTTAGCGGGGAACGCTGTAAGGCGTTATCACGCTTCGTTAACATCATATTTAATTTCATTCCAGTGTACCATATCGTATGGATAGTATGGTAACCCTTTCAGGCTGCTATCATCCAGCCCCAAAACCTTGACCAATGCACCGCTCTCAAAACACCAATATCCGTCATGTATTAGACCATATTTGTGGTCGTCGTGCCAAGCGCAATCGGAATGTCCACGATACCATTCCCTTTTGAGATACTTTTCCAATCGCTTTGTCGCCTGTGTCTTGTTTGTTTTAGCCAAATCCGACACTTCCAAGATTGCCCGATAAGGCACAGCGTCAAACACGCAATCCGCCATTTCCTTCCGTTCCGGGAAACGGTAATTCAGCAATACATCATAAACACGGTCTTTAACTTCTTTCATGTCTATAAGTACACGGAGTTTGTGAATGACATTATTATCATACTCCAACATGATACCTATTGAAAGCAGCCATAACA
Organism: Phocaeicola salanitronis DSM 18170; assembly: GCF_000190575.1. Lineage (NCBI taxonomy): Bacteria > Pseudomonadati > Bacteroidota > Bacteroidia > Bacteroidales > Bacteroidaceae > Phocaeicola > Phocaeicola salanitronis. The sequence continues at coordinate 3,781,021 of NC_015164.1, forward strand.
TCTGAACATAATAGCCATACGGAGTCCAACATTTTTCTAAAACATTGATTGTCGAAATATAATTGGATTTTATAAATTCTAAATTCTCCCCCATAGAATACATAGTTACGATAGTATAAACTCTACAATCAAATAAACGTCCATACAAATCAGGACTAATCTCATCTCCATCTTTTTCTGATTGTTCTATCATACTATTAAGTTTTTCTATTCGACAATAATACTTAGCCAATTGCTTTATATACTGTTCTTCCGTAAAAAGTTTATCTCTTGTTTCCATTATGGTACACTGTTTTTGATGTTAATGGGTTGCAGCTAATCGCCGTTTAGGGCGATTAAGATGCATGTTATCCGCATACTTCAATTATACTTTTATCGTTGCAGACGATTGAGAGCATCTTCATACACAGAAACACTTTTAGGCACATTTACTATCTGTGAACGTTCTTTGAAATAATAATAAAGAAGCTCTTTCAATTCCTTGTTTTCAACTGTCTCAGGAAGTAATCCCAATAACATTTCATCATAGTTTTCGAAAGAAACACCTCCTTTTCTTCGGTTGTAAGCTTGCCAATGTACTTTTGGTTTTTTACTTTTAGCATCTTTGGCGAGCGCAAACAACCATCTCTCATCTATATCGACAAAAGTATCAACTGTAAATTGAGTATCATAAGCACCATATTTATAATTACCCCAGAAAACAAGAGCACGATAGCCTACAGGTTTCTCTCGTTTAAAGCTCCAATCCTCTGGATAATCATTATAATCAAGCCATCCAAACACATTAAGCAAATAAATTGCTGTAGATTCTTCTGACAGATACTTTACAAATCCATCATATACCTTTTCTTTAGGTTCTGTGAGGATTGCTTTCATAAACACAGGAATGAGCCAAGCCCCTCCATAAGTCGCATACAGTTCATCTGCAAGTGCCATTAGGCGTACATCTTGGCTTTTTATTAGTGAAGCCGTCATTACTAACGGAAAAACCTTTTCCTTTTCATAACGATTATCCTCACTTATACGAAGGGTATCAGAATTAAAATTCCAAGTTGTAGTTTCATCGTTAGAATTCTTTTTTGCTCGTTTTAGCGAAGTAAAGCGGGACAAATTTTCGGGCTTTGCCATAAAACGATATACCTCCAACATATTTTGAGATGCTTTTCCTAACATTATTGACAGGCAAAACCTCAGTTGTTCCATCTGATTGACATCAATAGGCTCATCTTTTTGTCGATTAAGTAGATTTGTCAAAAAGCACAGGATAACAGGTGCTATTTCTTCTGAAACACAATCAGAACAAGTGTTAGCAAAGATGTTCTCACCCATACATTTACCTTTGACAAGCTTCTTCCATAAAGGACGAGCTTCTTGACATTCTATACAAGCAAGTGCTTTCAGAGCCGCATTTTTGCATTTACCTTTTTCAGTGTTCACCAAAAACATTAATGTTTCTGCATTTTCAGGATTACGTCCAAGTTCTAATATTGCGGCTTCCCGTTTTAATCCCTTTTCGGGTAAGGAGTCTAAATTAATCATATCTTCTCTTTTTATATATTTATTATGCGAATAATGGTTTGGTGAGCAACAGCGTTTAGCTGTTGTCTCGACCTCGTTATAAACTCTATTTGCCATTTGAAATAGTTGGTATTGCAAACTCGTTCGTTTTATAAATAGGAGCAAACATTCGTATCATAAAAATCTTGCAATATATACTATCACATAGTATGTTATCATTGGGTTGATTCGAAATAAACAATGCTTTATAAAAAAACTTATCGTTCATTTCTTTGACAAAAACCACATCATAAGAGATTAATATGGCAAGACTATCATTAGTTATAAAATCATTGTAGCTTAAATTCCTTTTATAGCTGCCTCGTAAAATATTTTGACAACCATCAAGTTCTTTATCTGTTATAAATTCTATCACACCATCGTATTTGAGGTGCCTGTAATTTATGTTACTGTAATCACTTGCCGATATTTCTCTTATACATGCTTGTTCAACGAAAGGTAGTTTTTTTAATCCCCATTGAACTGGATATAATGTAAATAGCCATACATACATTCTAATAATGATGATAATCGGAAATGCAAATATCAAGGAATGTCTAAAATCCTTTCGAACGATGCATCCAAAGAAGGCTATAATTAGCATAAGAAGCAATACAATGACTACCATCCTATTTCAATTCTAATTGTTTATAATGGGATGCAGCTTGCCGCCGTTAGGCGGTATAGGTGCTTGTTAGCTACGTTCTTTATTGTTCCATTTTCCGTTTTACAATATCAACAAATTCATCTTTAGTCATGAACTTATTTAGGAAATCTTCCAATGTTCCTTCGTTAGTAACCTCTGTAAAAAACACTTCATGGTCTGTACTCCACACTATTGGATTGTCTGGATTAAGGTCTGATAAACAGATGTAATGATAATTGGGATAACTTTCTGTACAAAGCAATCCAACAAAGTCAGGAGTAGTACAGTTTGAATGTTGAATGATTTCGTCCAAATCTGTATCATCATCTGAAAACCAATCATTCCAATCTTCAAAATCTTTCGTGCCTTTTTGAAATGGAGTAAATGGTTTTGCTACCCAAAAAAATTGTCCACGAGGTTCTTCATTTAATGTATAGTAGGTATCTACCATTTTCTTATAAAATGCCTCTTTATCAGAATTGAACAATTCCATATTTTCATCTACCCAATTACCTAAACCCATTATAGGCTCTGTATCTTCGGCAGATAGCCAAGGTGTATCTTCCGGCTTTTGATACAAAGCAGTATTAAAAGTTATGGCACACAAGTCGTCTTGTAAAGACATTCCTTTTACATTGGCGATATTACCGCCTAATTGCTTTATTCGGTTTATGATTTCCTGTTTCATGACTCTTATTCATTTGTAGCTAATTTGTTTATAAATACACCTGTAGGTATAGGATATTTCGATAACCGACACCTGGCAGGTGTGTTTCCTGATCTCTATTAGTAACTTTAATCACCCGTAATTCTTATCTTAGATATATTGGTGGTATTTATACAATTTACTATGTGCTCAATCTCCTTACCATAAGGAGATTTTTTTCCAATTTCTTTTAACTCATTAATGAAAGATACTAATTCTGTTCCCGAAAGTTCTACATCAGTTAAATAATAGTCTTGTACACGGAATATAGTTCGAAATCGCCCTTTATCTAAATGTGCAAGATTAAACAGCCAATAATGTAAGTTTTCACTAATTTCAGACACATCCGTGCTTGTTCCGTCTTTATTATAAATTGAAATATCTAAGCCCATATAAGAATTATTAAATTGTTACTAATGTATTGATAACAACACCTGTCAGGCATCGGACATTCCGCTAACCCACACCATGCAGGGCGTATATCTGACCTCCATGCCCCCAAAGGTACGAAAAGAATCGAAGAAACAAACCGAATGGTTTGGAAAAGTCGCAAAATTTAATGAAGAAATTAAAAAGAAGTTGTTCGCATTTATTTGCCAAGTTTACATTCACGTAATTACAGAATAAGCTAAAATATAACACCGTTCATCAAACGGTGAAAAAACAAAGTAGAAACACACACCACATTACGTGCCGATACTTGTTAGGATTGAACTGATAGCTTCATAAAAGGAATTAAATAGGCTATCCGACTTGGGACATTCAAATAATTGCAGTTACCCCTTCCATCAAAGGTAAATCCCAATCCTGTTTGCCAGCCGCATTTATTTCTTTTTTCAGGAGAATTTTCTTTATGGCTGACGCCATGAAAATTCACCTGAAAAAAATGCGGCGGCAAACGGATTGGAATTAAGTGAAAGATTACAGGGATTAACTGCGACCGACGTGACGCATAGCCGTAAATTAATAAAGGCGGCTATCCTTTTATTTCATAATGTGGCCCATAGGTACTGCGAAAATCCACATTTCACACAGCTAAACATTGTTTGCTTAATCCAATCCCCAAATAAGACAGGGATTTCAACTCCCTCCGATCTGCATAGTTCCGTAGCCTCGTTATGCGTCACACTACATCTTTATCCGCTTCTTTTCTTCCCATTCTCTTAGAATTTCCTATTCCTTCGTCCCCTTCGGTCTGACATTTGATGACATCTGATGACATATAATGACACCTGATTGCAAATCAGCCATTTATCAAAATTATCGCTTTACATTTGGACTGTGAAACAAATCAAGTAGTCACCCAAAACAAAAGATTATGGCACAAGAAAACAGTCCAAACAAGGAAAAAAAGCAAGGCCGGACAAAGAAACCGGAAAAGCCTTATGTAGAACAAATCAACGAGCTTCTGTTGGTACACAACAAGAACGACCCCAAGGAAGGCTTGGGAGTGGTCAGCGAAGTGGATGAGAAAGGCAATTACCAGACGGTTGCACCGGAAGAGAAGAATGAAAACTCATTCCTGAAATTTGACAAGAATTCGAGCATCCTCGAAAACTTTATCAAGAACTTCTGGAGCCAACTGAAGGAACCTACCCATTTCAGGCTGCTCCGCATGACCTTCAATGATTACAAACAGAACAAACAGGCGCTTAAAGACCTGGCCGAAGGTAAGAAAACAGATGCGGTAAAGGAATTCCTGAAACGCTACGAAATCGTACCGAAGGCAAACAATCAGAAAAACAGTCAAACAAAAGAGGAAGAAATAACAATGGCAAAGGAACAGGAACAGACAACACAGGCGCAGCCTGAACAGGTATCACAGGTGGAAGCAGCCGCACAGGGACGTGAACAGCAGGAACCGCAACGCCAGCAGACACCCACGTACCGTTACAACGAGAATATGATCAACTGGGAAGAACTGGACAAATTCGGTATATCCAAGGAAATGCTGGAACAGTCCGGACAGCTTGATGGCATGTTGAAAGGATACAAGACTAATAAGACCATGCCACTGACACTCAACATACCCGGAGTGCTGACAGCCAAACTGGACGCACGTCTTTCATTTATATCCAACGGAGGCCAGGTCATGCTGGGTATTCATGGTATCAGAAAGGAGCCGGAGTTGGACCGTCCTTATTTCGGGCATATCTTCACGGATGAGGACAAAAAGAACCTGCGAGAGTGCGGAAACATGGGACGCGTGGCTGACCTTAACCTCCGCGGCGACATTACAGAACCGTGTCTGATTTCCATTGACAAGAATACCAATGAACTGGTAGCCGTCCGACAGGAACATGTCTATATCCCGAATGAAATCAAAGGTGTAACTCTGACTCCGGATGAAATCCAAAAACTGAAAAACGGTGAACAAGTATTCGTGGACGGTATGAAATCCAATCAAGGCAAGGAATTCAACGCAACTCTGCAATACAGCGCGGAAAGGAGAGGAATCGAATTTATTTTTCCCAAAAATCAGGAATTCAACCAACAGACTCTGGGTGGTGTCCCACTTTCGCCCATGCAGATTAAAGCCTTGAACGAAGGTCATACTATCCTTGTGGAGGATATGAAACGAAAGAATGGTGAACTGTTCTCATCTTTCGTTACTTTGGACAAGGTAACAAGCGGTCTTCAATATACGCGCCACAATCCGGAAACGGGAGAAATCTACATTCCGAAGGAAATATGTTCCGTACAGCTAACTCCGGAGGATAAGGAGGCGTTGCGTAAAGGCCAGCCAATCTATCTTAAGGATATGATCAACCGCAAAGGTGAGGAATTCTCGTCATTCGTAAGGCTGGACCTGGCAAGCGGAAGACCGCAATATTCAAGAACCCCGGACGGTTTCAACGAGCGACAGGCACCTACCATTCCGGCAGAAGTTTACGGACATCTGTTTTCGGCGCAGGAAAGGGCAAACCTACAAGACGGCAAGACCATTCTCGTAACGGGTATGAAAGGTCCCAACGGAAAGCAGTTCGACTCATATCTGAAAGTCAATGCCAATACCGGTCAATTGCAATATTTCCAGGAAAATCCGGATGTCCGCCGCAACACCTCACAGCGCGCTTCCCAGACAGACAATACCCAGCAGCAAGAGCAGAAGAAAGGAACAAAACAGGCTGTCTGACCTGAACAGAGTTCAAATCAATCATATATCAACTACTAAAAGAAAAGAACATGAACAAGAACAATCTTCATATCTACAAAGCTGAACAAATCAATTGGAAGAATTTGGAATCGGTAGGTATCAGCAAAACCCAAATAGAAAAGGACGGAAACCTGGACCTACTCCTCCAAGGGAAGGAAACCCGTGTCATGCCCATTAAGATCAAGACGCCCGTATTCTCACTGACCATGGATGCTACTCTCAGTCTGACAAAAGGCGAGAACGGAAATCCGATCATTTGCATAAACGGTATCAGTCCTTCAGGTGAATAAGAAGTCATAATGTATCATTTTCTCTTTCCATACGGTAAGCCTGTATGGGAAGAGATTAAAAAAACAGAATTTATCATGATTGCCATATTAACAGACAAACCAAGTGTAGGAAAAGAAATCGGACGAATCATCGGTGCGACCAAAGTTAAAAACGGATATGTGGAAGGAAACGGCTACATGGTAACATGGACTTTCGGAAACATGCTGTCACTGGCCATGCCGAAGGACTACGGAATCCAAAGGCTGGAACGGGATGACTTCCCGTTCATACCTTCGGAATTCGGACTGATGGTACGGCATATACGCACCAATAACGGATGGATACCGGACATTGATGCCGTACTTCAACTTAAAGTGATTGAAAAGGTATTCCAAAACTGCGACACCATCATTGCGGCTACAGATGCCAGCCGTGACGGGGAAATGACATTCCGCTATGTATATCAGTACCTGAACTGCACACAACCATGTTTCCGCCTTTGGATTTCCTCCCTGACAGACGAGTCTGTCCGCAAAGGCATGGAAGAACTGAAACCTGACAGTTTCTATGACAGTCTGTTCCTGGCTGCCGACAGCCGCAACAAGGCGGACTGGATTCTCGGAGTCAACGCCTGCTACGCCATGTGCAAAGCAACGGGACTTGGCAACAATTCTCTCGGACGGGTACAGACACCGGTACTGGCAGCCATCTGCCGACGTTACCGTGAAAGAGAGAACCATATTTCCTCTGACAGCTGGCCCATCTATATCAGTCTGCAAAAGGAGGGTATCCTCTTCAAGATGCGCCGTACGCAGGATATTTTGAACAAGGAATCTGCGGTAATGTTCTTTCAAGACTGCAAGCTGGCGCAGAAGGCGCAGATAACCAATGTCAGTCATAGTATCAGGGAAGTACTATCGCCGGAACTGCTTGACCTGACGCAACTGCAAAAGGAAGCCAGCATCCGTTACGGTCTTACCGCTCCTGAAGTGTACGACATTGCCCAGTCCCTTTATGAGAAGAAACTGATTTCCTATCCCAGGACTTCCAGCCGTTATCTGACAGAAGATGTATTCGACTCTCTTCCACCGATTATGACGCGTCTACTTTCATGGGAGCTGTTCCCTGTCTCTGAGAAAACTTCAAGTATTGACATTTATACGTTACCCCGCCATGTAATAAACGCAAAAAAAGTCAATGTGCATCATGCCATTATCATTACAGGTATCCACCCCGGGAATTTGTCCGAGAAGGAAATGCTGGTTTATAGACTTATAGCCGGAAGAATGCTCGAAGCATTCATGCCTCCATGTCGTATAGAAACGACAAGCGTAGAAGCCATATGCGCGGCACAGAAATTCAAGGCCGAACATACACGGGTCATCGAAGCCGGCTGGCATGACGTGTTCATGCGTTCCGATACAGTTTCACAATCGGGTTTCTCCGTCAATGAGCTTCCCTGGCTGGATAAAGGTGATACCCTGAAAGTATGCGGATGCAATCTGGTCCACAAAAAACAACTGCCGGTAAGTCCGTTCATGGATGCGGAACTGGTGGAATATATGGAACAAAACGGGTTAGGCACGGTATCTTCACGTACCAATATCATACGTACACTGATCAATCGCAAGTATATCCGCTATTCCGGAAAATATATTATACCGACGCCGAAGGGCATGTTCACCTATGAAACCATCCGTGGAAAGAAAATAGCAGACACTTCACTCACCACTGACTGGGAAAAGCAATTTGCTGAACTTGAAAACGGAATGACAACCGGACAGGAATTTCTGGATAGGATCAAAGTTCTCGCCAAGGAAATGACCGATGACATTTTCAACACTTATTCCCAAAGGAAAGAGTAACATTCATACTGAAACAACCAACAGAATGCAAGCCGGAAGGTCTGCATTTTTTGTATTTGTACAGGAAAGATCTGTTTTTCCGCTTTTAGGCGGCAAAGGTCTTGGATTGCCTGCCTTTTGCTGCAAGGCTGCCCTTTCGGGCTTGGCTGGCCAGGAAAAAATCATCCTCGCTTCGCTCCGGTATTTTTTCCTGCCAGGCCTTGCGCAAAAAGGCAATCCAAGAGGTCGGAGGCCTATAAAATCGGGAAAACATATCCCGATGGGATTATTCATTCATAAAATTAAAGATTATGAAATTACTGAACATTGAAAAAATTGGCAGATATGCAATGGCGATATTCCTGATTACGGGAACATGTCTGCTGACAAGCAAAGGGATTGGCCTCATGGGAATGATTATGCTGTTGTTGCTCACGGGAGAGTTCATCGGTTTCCTGTTCAAGACACTGGCTTCCATTATCAGGATGCTCCTCTTGTCCATTGTGATATTACTCGTCGCATAACCATCAAACAGAATAATATATGGAAACAGTTTTTTTCACTCCACAAGCACCAGTCATGCCGGTGGCATGGCCACAGAGCGAACGCATCAGACCGGTCAAAAGACGGTTGCCCAATACGGTTGATGAACCCAAAAACATCGGATATTATCTGGAACCGCTGCGTGGTATAGCTGGCAGACCGGACAGAGAGAATGTTCTGAAAGAATTCTTCAAGGAAACTTATGTATAACCATAAAACTTTTCAATTATGTTTTTTCAATCAATTTATCAGATGATTACAGCAGGTACGGATCTGAATATCAATATCCGTAAAGTGGACAACAGCCTGAGCGTGGCAGTCATGCCCCGGCGGAACAATCTGAAAGAGGACATACGGCAGAACATGGTACCGCTGGTAGTAAACGGAACGCCTGTAGAACTGGATACGGGATTTCTACAAGCCATCATACAACCGTTACAAAAAGTACAGGGATTGCTTGCCAATGTGGAAAATTTCGAGAAACAGGCAGAAAAGGCAACGGTACAAACCAAGCCATCCAAGGCTTCAACGGTTCCGTCCGAATCAAAGGAAGTCAGGGAGAGACGGGAGAAGATGGAAAAACTCCTCAAGAAGGCCGATGATGCCGTTACCGCCAAAAGATTCTCCGAAGCGATGACCTGGCTGAAACAAGCACGGATTTTGGCTTCCACTGAAAAGCAGAAGGAGATTGATACGAAAATGCAGGAGGTGCAGAAATTGGCCTGCGAAGGCAGCCTGTTCGGTATGACAGAAGAACCGGTACCAGCCATGCCTCAGCCACAAGGCAACATGAACGTACAACCACAACCTGTTACCCGCCCGGGCATATTCCCGGAACAACAAACCCATACTATGAATCCTGAACCTGTCATGCAGCCTGCTCCACAACATATTCCACAGGAAATGCCTCAACCGGTATATGGAACGAACGGAGCATATATCCAACCTGCTCCAAACCGCCCCGTGATGCAAGGAACAGGTATGCCGCAAGGAGCTACAATGCAGCCATATTCGCAGCAGTCGGCTTACCAGCCTGAGGCGGCTCCTTATCCACAACAACAGGTACGGCAGCCGACAAACGACCATATACCGAACGGAACAGCACAGGTACAGAACGGAAACGGACGGGAATACCAGACTGCACCGGCAGCCCATGATACATTCTGCTTCGATCCGGAAGACGAAAATGACAGGGAGCTTCTAAGAGAGGACCCGTATGCGGAATATCCGGATTTTCCGGCTGAGTACCGGATGAAGGACGAGGCACAGGTAGAAATGATATACTGCTGATATGCACAATAAACGATTTGTAAAACCAATAAACTATAAACAATATGGCACTGGAAATTAAAGGAATGAAAAGAGTATTCAAGATGAAGAAGAACAGTCAGGAAATCGTACTGGACGATCCGAACGTAAACATGTCTCCGGCTGAAGTAATGGATTTCTATTCAATGAACTATCCGGAACTGACCACCGCAACCGTACACGGACCGGAAATCGAAGACGACCGGGCAGTATATGAATTCAAGACAACCATCGGAGTGAAAGGGTAAGGACATGAAAAAAGGACAACGTAAAAATAAAAAAACATGTACACAACTTACGGAACGGGCTTTGGAAAATTTAGCCAGACTTATCATATCGGAACTCGAAAATACGGACATAAGCCGGGGCATCAGAAGCAGGAAGAAAAGAAAACTCCCTCCAGCAGAAAGCCTCATGGTTTTCTGAACACGAGAATACCTTCCATCGCTCCCGACCTGTATGTGGAGAATGACAGGGATGTAACGGTAAATGTCACCACTAAAGAGAATCTTGATTTCCTGTACCGTTCAGCCATGAAGTATGCGCAGCTCCTGGATGTGGAGCTGCCATACCATCCTACAGGAAGGACTTCCATAAGAGAAAAAATATGCCTGCTATATAATGCGCTGGATTCCATAGTATCTCATCATGTAAATCTGGAACTTGTCGGTGACAGGCTCCAGTTCTGTATCTATCATTTCCATGAATGGCCTGATTACACCCTGTTCCTGATACCGATAGATTTTACGGAAAGACTGAAAGGTGAAATCAAAAGGATCACACTGGAGTTCATCAGACGGTTCATCAAATATCACAGGATGATGGATATAACCGATACCCCATATTTTGAGATGTCGGAATCTTATATTGACTGTGTGGACTTTGAACAACTTGATAACGAAGAGAAAAAGGATTTGTATAGAAAGGAAAAGCTCTTCAGATCATACGAGAAAGGAAGAATCCACAGGAAACTGTGCCGAATGTACACCAAAGCATTTTGCAGGAATTTGGAAGAGCATATCCGAAACTGTAATCCTTCCAACGCCAAGGAAAGAAAACTACTGGAGCTGATTAATGAAGGAATGTCACTGATTTCAAATGACAGTCCGCATATCATGAATTATGACTATGATTTTGCAAGCGAAAGGGAAAAGGACTTTGAACCACCGCCGCTCAATTACCAGATACTGCTCGTATATTCCATCACGGATATGGTTACAAAAGATGTTGAAAGCTGCTTCAGTGCCGACTGTCAGGAGACATATAACCAGACTCCAGTGTCATTTATCTTCATCACACCGGAAACAGAGGAGCTTTTCAAGCCGAACAACTATCCGGAACGGTTTGAGAAATGGTTTGAGAAATGGTTTGAGAAATTTGTAGAACATGTTACCTATAATTTATAAACATAATGAATGAACTGACAAAAAACATACAGAAAATGATGGTGCCGAAGGCTGCTATCATAGCCTACAAGTATGAAGACAGAAGAAATTCTGACACCAGATACTTCATAGAATTGCGTCCCATCGGGAAAAGCGGACAGATGGGGGCAGGTATCCCCGTCACATACGAATTCATGAATACCCTGCTGGAATCCTACACGGAAGAAATGAGCGGAATACCGGCAGGCAGAGTCCCCGAAAACATGCTGGCCTGCAATCCGAGGAAAGGACAGGAAGAATATATCTGGTACAATCCGCCAGGAAAAAGACAAATGTTTTTTCACAAGGACCTCAATATACAGGATGGCATGTTCAATCTGCCGGGAATTGTCTACCATGTAAAAAACGGAAGCATGGACGTGTTCGCCTTCAAGGGGAAACGTCCGGTGGAAACGACTCCGCTGTTCCGTGCCCCGTTCTTCAACGTGACCGGATCAAGTGTCTGCCTTGGCAGCAGTTCTCTGGAAATGCCACAGAACCCGACTTTCCTTTCCCTGCTGGAATACTGGGAAAAACGGTTCTGGCTGACTGAATTCTCCCATCTGGGAGGAAATGTCAATCCTACCGTTTCAAATCTTGTCATCGTCACCGAAAACATAAGAAACAATCCGTTCGACATGAACGAACTCAAGCCCATGAATAAAAAACTTAAAGACATACTTCCATGAAAAAGATACATTTTACCGACCGCTACCTGCTCAATCCGCGTCATCCGGTAACAGTATTCGTCATCGGAGCCGGAGGTACCGGCTCACAAGTGATAACCAATCTGGCACGCATGAGCATGGCACTTCAGGCATTGGGCCATCCCGGACTACATGTCACCGTATTCGATCCCGACACAGTAAGCCAGACCAATATAGGACGCCAGCTTTTCAGTGAGACGGAACTTGGACTGAACAAGGCAGTATCACTTGTCACACGTATCAACCGTTTCTTCGGATACGCATGGACTGCCGAACCGCAATGCTTCCCCACTAGGAACTTTTCTGACAATAGCACAGCCAATATCATCATAACTTGTACGGACAATATACGTTCACGTCTTACGCTTTGGAAGTTCCTGAAGAAAGTCCGCAAAGAAAACTTCAGTGACCATTCGGTTCCCATATACTGGATGGATTTCGGGAACAGCCAGACAAAAGGACAGGTCATTATCGGGACGGTACGTGAGAAAGTTCTTCAACCTTCTTCACAGGAATATATTCCCATGCCTAAAATGAATGTCATCACTGAGGAAGTGGACTATGCGAAAATCAAGGAAAAAGAATCAGGACCAAGCTGTTCTCTGGCGGAAGCCCTGGAAAAACAGGATTTGTTCATTAACTCCACACTGGCACATATCGGATGTGACATATTATGGAGAATGTTCAAGGAAGGAAAGACACTGTATCGCGGTGCCTATGTCAATCTGGATACATTGAAAATGACCGCAATCCCGGTGTAATGACAGAAGTGACCGTATCATCTTTCCATCAGAATACGGTCACTTATTCTATTTGCTACTTATTATTTACTACGTTCTTACCACGCTGGAGCAGGAAACTCTGTATCTCTGAGGCGAGATAGAATGATTTCCCGTTCTTTTCCACCGAGTAATATTTAATCTTGCCCTCTTGCCTGTAACGTGCCAAAGTTCTTTGTGACACACCAAGGAGTTCTGCCAGATCCACATTATCAAGCAGTCTGTCTCCATTCATACATTCTTTCAGACGATTCATCTGATCCAGTTTCTTTTCAATGCGGGCAAATCCCTCTACCATGGTTCCTATCAGTCTTTCGAGTATCTCATTATCTATATATGACATAATTCCAATGTTATTAAGTGAATAAATCGATACTCTCTTCGTGCGCACTCTAAGAGTATGTACTTATAGTAGTGAAAATAGTATGCCTGAATCTAAGACAAAGATCAACAAGCTTATTAGGCGCTGATAATCAGGCGTATAATTTTTTCTACTTAATATTTAGTGTAAACCAAAAGTGTAAACTATGTAATACAGAATTGGGAACGGGTTAACACAGCCACCAACAATGACATCTGATGCTACCTGACGACACCTAATGACAACATTTTGTATCATATACATATTCAAAATACATTTGTACAAACTCAACTTTTTTGGATATGGAAATCATTGGAATTGAAACAGCTACATATGAAAAGACTTTAAAGGAAATTGAAAACTTCCTTGATACCATTGATAAATTGATAACAGCTTCTTCACAGAAAACAATAGGGGAATGGTTGGATAATCAAGAAGTTTGCCTGATTCTCAAAATTTCTCCCAGAACATTACAGAATCTTAGAGATACAGACCAAATCTCTTATTCTCAAATTGGAAAAAAGATTTATTATAAAAAAGAAGATATTCAGAAGTTCATTGAAAAACACAACAGAAAATTATGAGCAAAGTAATTACCCAAGATAATGAGCAAGTTATTCAGATATACAATAGGTTAAAAGATACGCTAACAAGACTCGAAGATATTCTGAAGAACAACAACCCAACATTTAATGGGCATAGATATATGAATGATGCAGAGTTGGCAAATTACCTTAAAGTATCAAGACGCACTTTACAAGAATATAGAAATAATGGAATCTTATCCTATTATCAGATTGGAGGTAAAATTTTATATCGGGAATCTGATATAGAAGAACTTCTTGAGAAAAATAGACAGGAAGCATTCCGTTAAATATTTCTTGGAATTTTCGTTGATTTTCAAAGCAAAAATCAGTATCTTTGCAATACTGACAAAGAGTTGTATATCAGTGCAGAACAAAGAAGTTCAATCGAGGTGAAATAGGTGGACTAAATGATAAACAGCAAGATAAGTAACTGATTATTAGCGATAAAAAATATAAGGTTCCGCCCCCAAGCGGATCACCAATATAAACTAAAAGCTACTGATTATCAGTAGCTTTTCTTTTTATATGCAACTTTGTTCCCCCATTTCACTCCCCCTAACTTTTATGCTCATTTAACGGGCTTGCCTTAATAATTGTAAACTCTCGCCTGTTTTCTTTCCGTCCCTATAATCCCCTGAAAGCCTTATTGATGAAGAAAAAGAAGCCGATAGCGCATTACCTTGAAGTAGAGCGCACGGTTTCAACTGGGAATAAAATTATATGCTGGGTTGAGCCTGAATTTCAGAAGATGGTCAGGAATCAATTCGAGGGCTGGAAAATCAGGAGTAGCCATAGCAGCTTTCGTCTCTATGGTTGAAACGGATGAAACAGTGAGGAGCTAAGTCAGAGCGAGGAATTCTGATGACGGCTCTTCTTTTTGTTTTCCCCTGTTTCTTTCAGAAACTGTTTTGAATTTATCGTGCGATGATTTGGGATGAGTTTTTGAGGCATTTTCGCTTCTGTGATGAGGAAGATAGCGGGCTATCTGACGAAGAACAGGAGCGGAAAGGACCAAAAAATCGCCCAAAGCACACACGAAAACGGATACATCAAGCCAAGAAAAACTTTTTGGAGAAATTCAAAACAGCTTCTTAAGATTCCTCTAATCATAGAAGCTTTTCATTCAAGCCATTTCCGGTTCTTGTATTATTTACAGATTCAGTACATTCTCTATCTTACATAATGTTTCAAGCGATAAGTTCTCCCTGCCACGAAGTACTTTGGAAACATATTCCTGGCTGTACCCCATACGCTCCGCAAGCATTTTCTAGGGCAGTACAAGTTCCTTCATCCTGTCCAGCACTTTGCTCCGTGAACTCTGTTCTCTCAAATAAATAAAACTCTGTGCCTTTGTGTTTCTGTGTTCCAATCCATTTTTCGCAAACCAATTCTGTTCTACTAGATAGATCATTCATTTATAAGCAAAGAAGAGTCTCCATAGCTCAGGAAGCGGAAATCATGAGACAGGGCATAATCGTAAATGCGTTTCCAGTCCCCTTTTACGAATGCCGAAACCAAGAGCAGCAGGGTGCTTTGGGGTTGGTGGAAGTTGGTTATCATGCGTTTCACCACCTTATATTCATATCCCGGCGCGATGATAATCTGCGTACTGGTATGCAGGGCGTCCAGCCGGTGGCGCTCCATGTAGTGCAGGATGTGTTTCAAGGCTTCCGTCGTGCTGAGGGTAGGGTGGGTTTCGTATGGTTGCCATTGCCTTACGTGCAGGTCCGCTTCTTGGGCGTCGGGATGTTGGCTCAGGGTAACACCTATATAATACAGGCTCTCTAAGGTGCGTACCGAAGTGGTCCCTACTGCCAATGCCTTTCCCTCGTGGGCAATCAGCTTTTCGATGCTTCCTTTCGATACCGAGATGTATTCGGTATGCATTTCGTGCCCTTCTATCTCCTCGCTCTTGACAGGCTTGAAAGTGCCGGCACCCACATGGAGGGTCACTTCTTCCAAGTCGGCTCCTTTGGCACGCAGGGCATCCAAGACCCGCTGGGTAAAATGAAGTCCGGCGGTAGGGGCGGCAACCGAGCCTTTTATTTTCGAATAAACCGTCTGATAGGTTTCCTTGTCGCTTTCCTGCGTTTCCCTATTCAGATAAGGAGGAATGGGCAGTTCGCCGAACATTTCCAGAATGTCGGCAAAAGTCACGCCGGGATTATCCCATGTAAAGTCTACCCAATGGCTGGTGCCTCGTGCTTCGCCTCGTGTAGCGGCCAGCGTAATATCCTGTCCCTTTACCGTCATCCGGCGGGTCAGCGTCCCCTCTTTCCATTTCTTCAGGTTGCCAATCATGCAGAGCCATGCCGCATGTTCGGTCTGCTGGAAGTTCAGGGCATAGTCGTTGGGCTGGATGGGCTCCAGGCAGAAGATTTCAATCAAGGCTCCGGTTTCCTTGCGGAAATGAAGCCGTGCCTGTATCACTTTGGTATTGTTGAATATCATGAGTGTGCCCGGCTCGACATAGTCGGGCAGGGAGGTGAAGCGTGTTTCGCTGATATCGCCGTTCCGGTAAACCAGCAGCTTCGATTGGTCGCGCACCGGAAGCGGAAACTTGGCGATACGTTCATCGGGCAGGTTGTAATTATAATCGCTTATATGGATATGTTTGGTATCTTCCATGTTGGATGCATGTTTAAAATGAACGGGCAAAGATACGGTTTTCCGGTCAGACAGCCAAACATTCGTTTGTCATATTAGGGAGTTTTGCCCTCTTTGTCCGGCTTATAAAATCTCCCTCCGGAAATGAATATATACTGCATCTGCCAAGTAAGATATCTTCATCGGCAGTTTCAGTGCACTGAAACTGCCGATGAAGTATATATTCGTTTCCGGTGGCATATAGTTGCGTAAAACGGCGGAAATATATTCATAGTCTTTTATATATAAATAAGGTGTATCTACCATTTGGCTGGACTTTCTTTGCAGGTTTCTGAACACATTATTTCATTTTTTTTGAAAAAAACTGATAAATACATTTGTTATTGTAAAATTTTATACCTATGTTTGCTGTGGATTACAGATGAAAAACACCGTGCAATCCGCTTCAGACATGCGTATGTATGAACTGGCTATTACAGTACAAAAATAAGGAATTTGAGGGAATCTTTTTTTCAGATTGAAATAAAATAAACGAAATACGCTATGAAACGTTTACTAACTATCCTTTTAGTGTTTATGGCACTTTCGGCTTCGGCACAGAAAGTGGCGGTGAAGACGAATGTGCTTTATGATGTGACCACGACCCTTAATTTAGGGGTTGAATTTCGTGTAGCTCCGAAATGGACGATTGATGTTTCGGGAAACTATAATCCATTTGAGTTCAGTGATGATAAGAAGATGAAGCACTGGCTGGTACAGCCGGAAGCACGCTATTGGCTTTGCGAAGCTTTCAACGGGCATTTCTTTGCGCTCCATGCGTTGGGCGGCCAGTTTAATGTGGGGAATATGGATTTAGGCTTGTTCCCTTCGTTTGAGGATGCACGCTATGAGGGAAACATGTACGGTGCGGGTATCGGCTATGGCTATCAGTTCGTGTTGGGCAAGCGGTGGAACTTAGGGTTGGAAATCGGTGCCGGATGGATTCATGCCGATTGGGACAAGTACGAATGTCCGCAGTGCGGCGAGTGGCAAGGGAAAGGCAAGAAAGACTACTTCGGACTGACGAAGGCTGCCATATCATTAATCTATATTATTAAGTAAGGAGGATTTGTCATGAAGAAACAGGTTTTATCGTTGGCTTTCTTGTTGGCATCCGCATGTGCCTATAGCCAGACTTCCTATTTAAGCGAATTGCTTATCAATAACCGTCAGGTGGAAAAGACGGCAGACCGCCAGGTGAAGGTCAGTTTTGATGCCGACTTGTCGGGACTGGACATGAAGCGCCAGCAGTCTTTGCGGGTCGTTCCGGTGATTGTATCGGCAGATGGAAGCCAGGAAGTGGAATTGCCGGCTTTTGTGATTAATGGTACGGTGCGCGATAAGGTAAATGCCCGCGAGGCGGCATTGGGGAATACAAGTGCCGAAGACGGTGCGTTGTTGACGGTACGGCGCAAGAACGGCACTTCGCAATCGGTTAACTACGAGGCTTCTGTTCCGTTCAAGCGTTGGATGATAGGCGGCAATCTCCAGTTGCGAGGTTATGCCACCGGGTGCGCCCAGTGCAACGAGGGGAACGAAACAAACTATACAGGCGATATTCTTCCGCCCCTGAATCCGCAATACGGCTCGCCTTTCGTACAGCCGAAGGAGGAAGAGGTGAAGCGCCGTTCCGAGACCCGCACGGCACGCTTGCAGTTCCGTCAGGGCAGTTCGGTGATTCAGAAGGACTATCAGCAGAATGCCAAAGAACTGGATGCCGTCCACCGTTCGATGCAACTGGTGAAAGACAATTCCGACCTTACGATTACAGGCATTTACGTAACGGGGTATGCATCGCCCGAAGGCGGTTTCGACTTCAACATGAAGCTTTCCGAACGCCGTGCGAAAGCGTTTGCCGAATACATGAAAGACGACCTTTCTTCTATCGACCCGAAGCTGTATCATGTGGACTGGAAAGGCGAGGACTGGGAAGGGCTGCGTGCCGAAATCGACCGCCAGCCGCAATTGCAGGAGCGTTCCATTATCCTGGACGTGCTGAACGGATGCGGTGACGATAAGGACGCTTGCGAGCAGAAGATACGCCAGACGGTATCGCCTGCGGCTTACAACCAGTTGCTTACAGAGGTCTATCCGCCTATCCGGCGCAACGAATACCGCATCGAATACAACGTGCGCCATTTTGAGGTAGAAGAAGGAAAGCAGATGATTAAGTCGCGCCCCGACCTGATGAGCGTGAACGAGATACAGCAGGTGGCAGACGCTTACGGCAAAGGCACTCCCCAATACATCGATTGCCTGCTCGCCGGAGCCAAGGCTTATCCGCAGGACATCACGGCGCAAAACAATGCGGCATTGGCTCTGATAGAGGCAGGACGCACCGAAGAAGCCGTTGCCTTGCTTCAGAAAGCACCGCAAGACGCAGCGTTGCAGAACATGTTGGGAGTAGCCTACCTGAAACAAGGCAATACCGAAGATGCCCGCAGCATGTTCCGCCGGGCGGCATCGGCAGGAAACGCACAGGCGCAAGCCAACTTGAAGATGCTGGAAGACTACATCGAATATTATGCGGAATAAATACGATTACAACAACTTTTTAAATTTATAACCTTATGAAAAAGTTTTATTATTTGGTTGCGGGTGTGCTGAGTATGGGTATGCTCGCATCATGCAGCAACGAAGATGAAATTGCTGCAGGGAATGAGAATGGACAGCAAGCCAATGCTTATCTGCAATTAACTCTTACGGGTGCGGATAATATGGGTTCGAGAACACAAGTTCCGGAACAGCCGGGAAGTGAAGGTGAAAGCCAAATTGTAAATGCACGAGTTTTGGCATATAATGCAGCTGGCACACAAGTAATCAATCAACTTGTTTCTAATTTGGAAAGTGCAGATAATGGTACATTGCAAACTCAACCGATTGAAATTGATCCGGGTACATATACTGTATATGTTATTGCTAATCCCGGTACTTATAATCCGGGGACAGATGCTATGGCTACATCTATTACCAATGCACAAATAATCGGTCTAACAGAAGCAGCAATGACAGAAGGAACGGGATATGCTACAGATACACACTTCATTATGTTTAATGCGTGTAACGGTACAGATGATACGGCAGGTGCGACAATAACCGTAACTGAAACAAATGATTATGATAATCCGGCAACTTCTGCGGCTCCTATTAAATTGGATCGTTTAGCTGCAAAGATTACTTATGCAGTAAGTCCTGATCTTGATATAGATGGTGCTACAGCTCAATTAGAGGGGTTGACTGCAGTTAATTTTGAAGGATTTAAATTATTGAATGCTAATACAGCTACTTATTTGCAACAACATTGGACTGAAAATGCTCCTGTAAGCCCAACAACAAGTACAAATATTGACAATATGTTGATTACTCCTTCTCCTGCTACATTCTATCATCAATGGAATGAATATAACACGATAACAAAAGATGGTAGTGAAGAATATACAGAGGTAACGGATGAAGTGCAAGGCGAAACCTTTACTCAAGATGCACTTTTCTGTATGGAAAACAATACAGGTGCAGGTACAGATGGTACAAGTACGAATTATTTACAGGGAAATACGACAGGAGTACTCTATAAAGCAAATGCTACAGTAACAAGTAGCGATGAATTAGCTGGTGAAAATTGTTTCTATGGCTATAATGGCGAATACTTTGCTACACTTGCAGCTATACAAACAAAATATCCGGGCGTATTTAATGCTGCTACAGGAGAAGATAAGCTGGCTGCAGCACAAGCTGAATTGCAAGCATGTGTAGCAGGAACAGATGGTGCATCTGTATCTGATTTCCGTGTTAAGTATTTGATTCGTGTATATCAGAATGGTGTAATGTATTATACTCATTACATTACAGATCAGAACTATATAAATAATGAAAGTGAGCATTATCATGCTGTAATGCGTAATACGATTTATGGTCTGACTGTACAGAGCGTGAAGAATATCGGTGACGATGTTCCGGGCGGATGGAATCCGGACGTAGATCCTGAAGATCCTATCGAAGTACCGACTTATTTGGCTGTAGAATGCGAAGTTAATCCGTGGGTACTGAGCAACTACAACGTTGATTTGCAATAAAATACTTTTTGATCTTACTAACAAACGAGTACAAACAAACCTCCTATATAAAGCCCCTCCTTCGGGAGGGGTTTGGGGAGGTTCCTCTTCTGCAAAAGAAGGAAACACCTGCATCCCCTGGATGCCACCGGAATAGAAAACAAAGAAGGAAAGGACGGAAACCCTCTGTGGTAAACCCTTTCCCACACCATATATCGGAAGAAAGAACAAACAAAAACATAAGGACCATGAAAAAGAGTCGAAAACTTGGTATGTATTGGGCGCTTCTTTGCACGTTTGCGACATTGGCTATGACCTCGTGCATCAAAGAAGACCGAGACGATTGTGTGACGGAGCAAGCCGGAGTGACGCTTCGCTTCCGCTATACGTACAATGTGACAGAAGGCGATGCGTTCGGCAGGGAAGCCGACCGCGTGCTGGTATGGATATTCGATGAAGGAGGAAGGCTGCTCTCCCAGTTGAACGAAGAAGGCGAGTATATCGACAACGGTTTCGAAATGGAGATACCCGACTTGGGTGTAGGGAAATACACCTTCGTGGCATGGGCGCAGGAAACCGACAGCAACGATGCCCTTGCCAACTTCACTTTCCCCGAACTGCAGGCAGGAACGTCTACACTGACCGACCTTCATGCACGCCTGAACCGGGAAGACGACGTTTGCCGTACTGAACTGAACGGTTTGCTTTGCGGGACAGTAGAGGGCGAAGTGACCGGTGGTGAAGACGTGTTTACGGTAGACATGATGAAATGCACCAACAAGCTGCGTATCATCCTGATGCCTTACCGTGCCGGACAGCAGTTGCAAGCCGAAGATTACCGTTTCGTAATTGACGGGCACAACGGCTGGCTGGACTATAAAGGAGATACTTACGAGGAAGACCCGTTGACATACGAGCCTTACTTGCAGGAACTTTCTACGGCAAGTGATGCGGAGGCTGCGGAAGGCGAAGTAAACCATGCCGTAGTGGCGGAATTGAACACCTCGCGAATGATGTACGAACAGAAACCCCGCCTGCGCATCTTGAATAACGATACGGGCGAAACCTTGCTCGACTTGAACTTGACATGGTTCCTCTCGTTGCAGGCTATCGGCGAACACCGGAGCGAATGGAGCGACCAGGAATACCTCGACCGCCAAGATGAGTTTGCGATGACATTCTTCGTAGACGGCGACACCTTCCTGATGAGCCGCATCATCGTAAACGACTGGGTATTGTCTTTGGAAAACGTTGACTTAGAAGGAGGAAAGGACGTATTATGAAACGGAACAGATTCATCAACTTAAAGGCTGCAGGCTGGATGCTGCTCTTGGTAGCGCTCCTTTCAGCTTGCCGGGAAGATGATGCAGGCACGCCTCAGACGAAGGTGCGTACCATCAGCCTGAACTTCCCAGCTATCCAGCCTTATACCGCCTCGCGTGCAGACGATGTAAATGCGGTAACGAATGAAAGTACTTTCCATACCGCCGACATCTGGGTATTCGATAGTAATACGGATGATAATGCCACTGCAGCCGCCTACAAGCATATCGAGGATGCCGAACGCTATACCACAGCTGGAGGAGAATTGCGCATCGAACTGACCATCCCCGAAGAGATAACTACGGTAGATATCTATGTGATAACGAATAGTTCGGCAACAGGTTTGGATGCCAATTCCACCCGAAGCGAATTGCAAGCCGCTACATTCAATAGCAAGCCTGACAATGAAACTTCGAGTGATTTGGAAAACAAAGGTTTGCTGATGAGCCGTATCATTACAGGCATTCCAGTGGAAGACCTTTCCGGCGGTTACGATGCAAACACGCAACTTCCCTTAGAAAGAGGTGTAGCCAAAATCGCCTGCTTCTTTGCCAAGGAAAGCGAAAGTACGCAAGCCGAAATCACCAACATCACCGTATCGGGTGCGACCAATATGGGAAGCGTATTCCCGGCGGCTGTAACGTATAATGCAAGGACTTCTCGGCCTGATGCAGCCAATGTGCCGACAGAAGCAGAAACAATGTCTGGCTTTTCTATATTGCCAACACCGCTCTCTGTTTCTGCCGTATTGGATGAAGGGGAAAGTTTGGCGCGTGGAGATGATGAAGATGCACAAGAGTATGTGGATAGATTAGAGAATACGATTCATGCAGACCATACGAATGATTACTATCTGTTTGAAGCAAAATCTGATGCAATAACTGTTACAATTAGTTATACTGTCAATGGAGAATATAGAGAGTCTATACCTGTTACTTTAAATCAAATAGATGTTATTCGTAATCATTATGTTGTAATAACAGGTTATATACCCGATCAATTGCAATCAATGGAAACTGATTTAAATATATTGGTTATTCCTTGGGGAATAAAAGGTAATGAAGAAGGTATTATTGAAGTTCCACCATTTATTTGATCAATTCAGTTATGAAAAAGATAAGATATATAATATTATTGGCATTATGTGCTATCAGTATGTCAGCCTGTCAAGACGATTTGGTTGAAAACGCATCGGTTGGTGGAGCAGACGTAAACAAGCCCGTTAAGGTGGATTTGAAAATTGGTATTCCCAAGTCAATGGAAGTGGAAGTGACAAGGGCGGATAATAGCTATTCAGGAATGTACGGTGTTCGCCTTTATGTATTTTCTGGAAATAATCTGTTAGGTGATCCGCAGCAAATACTAGAAGATAACAATTTGATAAAAGGTAGTATAAGTGATCAAGGGCAATATTATACAGCTACTGATATAACATTATATGAAGGTACTCAAACAGTTTATGCAATAGGAAATATTACCAGGACCGGATATTGGTCAACTAATACATTATCCGAGTTAGATCAAGCTGCATATGAAGGGAAGAATAAGCTAGATGAGTATTTGTATTCGCTATTAAGCGCAACTGTTACCGGTAAAACTTTTCCTTCTATTGCTACTGACTACATGCCATTATCTGGAGTTAGTGAGATAACTGTAGAAAATGGTCAAACTGACGATATTATAAGGTTAAAACGTTTGGTTGCTCAAATCAAGTTTAAAATAGATACAGAATATTCAGGAAATGACGCGATAGTGACGTTTACTCCGAGCAGTTATTCTTTTTACAACCTTGCAACAAAAGGTTATGTTTTAGGAGGTGAAAATAAAGCTATCTTAGCTGAAGATGTGTACAATACTAATCCTCAATTTAATTTTGAGATAACAGAAGATGAAACAGAAGGAACTACTCAAGCTGGTTTTTCTGTGTTTATTCCGGAAAATATACAGCGAGTGAAAGAGGTTGTTGGAAGTATCTGCGAAAGTTATGACGACCGTGAAAGTTTTAATGGACAAGGACAAAACAAAAATTGGATATTCGCACCAGATAAGGCTACTTATGTTGTATTGAAAGGCATTTGTAAAGAAACGGATCAGTCTACGGGAAGGTTACGCCGTTATGGGAATGTTGAATATACAATTCATTTAGGAGATTTTAGCGAAAATGGAAGTATGACCGATTTTTCTGTAGAACGTAACTATATCTATACTTATACCGTATCTATACAAGGTATGGAAAAAATTAAAGTAGAAGCGGAAAAAACTCCAAATGAAGATTATCAAAATGGTGCGGAAGGCAGTGTGATAGAATTAGGAGAAGCATCGAAAGTCTTTAGTTTAGACGCTCATTATGAACAAGTCTTTGTTGAATATAACTTGTCAAATATTCTGCGTGAAGTACAAACAACTAATCCAAATGCGGATTTAACCAATGAAGATGATGTTAATGCAGTAAAGGAAGATATCGCGGATCATTTCCAATTATCTATTCACACTCCAATGAATACAGTGGATACAAGTGATGAATTACGTCTTCCGTATAGTCCTTTGCGAAGTAGCGGAGATGAAAGTATAGATATGGCAGGGATTGATTATGATTGGATTGAATTTTATCCTCAAGAAGGAAACGATGTAATATCACTTTATCCAGGTGAAGAAAGTGAGAATCTTTATTCCCCCTATCAAATCTGTAGAATGATGGGAGAGGCAATTTACCAAATGTTTGAGCATTCGGATAATTTGTCTTTTACCCCTTCAGTTACTGGTCTGATAATTGAGCAAGAAGGGGAAGACTTTGTAGCGCGTTTTACCATATTTGTAAATGAATATTTCTATAAAACCAAATTGGATGGAACAACAGTAGCATGGGGAGATTTTACAGGTAAGGAACCAAGAACTATGTTGATAGCAAGTAATATGGCAATCAGCGATGATTTAAACAGTACATATTCTACGGCACAAACTTATATAACTCAGCGTGCTATAGAGACATTTTATAGACCAGAATCTGATTATAACACCAATGCTTTAGGATTGGAAACATATAATGAAAATGGAGTAATACAAGGTTTTGGTAACGCAGATAATAGTACGAATGATTGGTCTAATGGACGTACAAATATGTTGGTTAATGTCGGCATCTTAAGAAACTCAAACTCTACTAACTGGCAAACGGTTGAATGGTATGATTATGAAAGAAACAGTGGTTACATAGATTTTACACAAGTTGGGTATTTGGATGATAATTCATTGGCGAATCATCAGTGGGAGTATGAGTTGAATAGTAATAGTGCGTTTTATGCTTGTTTATCGCGTAACCGCGATTTAAATGGGAATGGTAATATAGATAGAGATGAAGTACGTTGGTATCTGCCAGCTTTATCACAATATTTACGTATGGGGATCGGTACCAAAGCATTATCTAATGAAACCCAATTATACACAGGTATCAAATCTCAAATGCAAGCAGATGGATATCCTGGTAGTTATTTAAAAGACGGTGCTTTATATTTTGTAAATACAAGCGACCCTAGAGACGGAGGAGATTTCACTTTATATTGGGCTGTAGAAGTCGGTTCTTATGGTTCCCCAGGCATGGGAGGTGGAGGTGCTATGATACGTTGCGTGCGTAATCTTCCTAATGAAAGTGTTGTACAAAATGCACATGATGACGAAACTTTAGTAAATGACAAGGCTTTGGCTGTTCCTGTTTACGGAACATTAAAAGCGATTAATTATGGTGATGATAAAAATGCAGTGTTTGATTTTGGAGACCGGTTGGTAGAATCAATTTTCCGAAATAGTGCTCAAGCACAATGGGGTCCTTATCTTCCTCATACAGAAGAAGATGATGATGAAATGATGTTGCCAGGGGCATTCGTTGTTGCAGCAACTGATACTAATGTGTCAAATGCGCAAATTGCATTTGGAATATATACAAATGGCAATTATGATTATGGTGACGATCCTTGTTCTACATATTCAGAAGCAAATGATAGAAGTGATAGAGGATATTGGCGTACGCCTAATCTTAATGAACTGATGGTTATGTCTACAGTAAATGATCAGATTCAAATGGCAACCAATTCATTTTCAAGGACTCGATTTTCAAATTCAAGAGTTCGACCTGGCTTCTATTTTAACACTTCAGGAATGATAACCGTTAATGGGTCAGGAGATGACCATACAGGTAACATCAATGGTGGTGGTTACGTTCGTTGTGTACGTGATGCTACAGTTGATGATTTGAATGAGGCTAGAGATTGGTAATATTTTTATATCTCTATCAATAAAGGGGGGAAGCGTCCCCCGCACATTTTACTTAAATTAGTAATCTATGTTTAGGGAATCGGCTCGCAGGGATGCGCGCCGATTTTATTTTTACCTCCTCATCCGCATAGTTGGTCATACCTGTGCAAGTTAAGGCGAAAGACACATTCTGTTATTGAATTCCGCAAACATTCCATGTAGGGGCGTATCGCATACGCCCGAATGCGTCAACTAATCCACATGGATGTTTTCAGGGCGTATGCGATACGCCCCTACATGGCAATTGGGTGGAAGGCGGATATTCAATTCCACTATTTCACGAACGGCCAATAATTTTCCGGTGTAATGACCTCGTAAGTTGAGTTTGGGTAAGAGTTGGCAAAAGCTTTGGGTAAACTGCTCTTGGCTTTCCCATTCCATTTAAATTCAAATGTATGTAGTATTCCGTCTTGTTCCTCTATTAAGTCAATCTCTTGCTGTTCGTGTGTACGCCAAAAGAACAATTGGGCATAATTGCAGTAATAAGCGTTCCGCTTTATCCGTTCGCTTACCATTAAGTTTTCCCACAAGGCACCGGCATCGTTTCTTAATGCCAATGGCGCAAAGTTTGACAGGACAGCGTTTCTTATCCCGTTGTCATAGAAATAAACCTTTTTCCCTTTCTTTATTTCATTCCGCAGATTGCGGCTAAACGAATCCAGCCTGAACACGACAAAACATTTCTCCAACAGATTGATATAGGTTTCTACCGTGCCTCTGTCTACACCCAACAGGCTGCTAAGCTCGTTGTATGAAACCTCGCTGCCCAATTGTAGAGCCAGTGCCCTTACCAACTTTTGAATCAGGTCTGGTTTCTTTATGCCTCTATAAGTGAACAGGTCTTTATACAGATAATTGTTCGTGAGCGAGATTAAGGTGCGTTTGGCATCGCCCGGCTCTGTTACCACTTCCGGATAAAGCCCATAAACCATTCTGTTTTCCAACAATCTGCCCTCCTCTCTCTCCGAACTGTTCATTGCCAGTTCAGCCAAAGAAAGCGGGAACAAGTTGTATTCAATCAGCCTTCCGGTGGCAGGTTCGTTTACTTCGCTGGCTATGTCAAGCGATGAAGAGCCTGTAACGACTACTTGGGTATCCAGCTTCAGGTCCCCAATCATTTTCAGTGTCAGTCCAATATTTTTCACCCGTTGGGCTTCGTCTATGAATACAAGATCGTAAGGCAGCAAGAGCTGTTTCAATTCGGTTGAGGTCTTACCTTCTAAAGCCAAGGTGTCATCTACATTGTCACAATTCAATAAAAGCACCTTTTCTTTTCCCTCGCGTAGCTCGGAAAGCAAAGTAGTCTTGCCGACTTGTCTTGCCCCCAACAGGACAATCACCTTTTTACGCTTGTAATCGGATAAAATAGAATTCTTTATTATACGGCTTATCATAGTTCTATTTTTTCTTACAAAGTTAAGAAAAAGGAGCGAAATCGCAAAATTAAGCCGAATTTGTAGAATAGAATCGCAAAATTAAGCCGAATTTATAGATTTGGCAGGGTCACAGACCCGCTTCTTATTCGAATGTACCAAAGAATTATGTGCGTATGGATTTGTGCATTTAATGGAACACAGAATACATCCGAAGAGGCTTCGTAAACGAACATAAGTGAAATAGCCGAGTCACTTATGTAAAGTGCCCGATCTACTTATGTTAAACGGTCAAGTTACTTATGTTCGTCAAAATGCATGCTTGACCGTTTTATCTACATAGACATAACCGTCTGTTATAAGAGCCTGTTTAAATTTTCCAATAAAGTAATATTCTATCAGGTTCTTTTGTGTTTGTTTCCGGTCTGTTTTCCCGATTTTATTCGTCAGATAGCCCGCTATCCTCCTCATAAAATCAGAAAAACATCCTCGAAAACAATTCGCAAAATTAACCTGAGCAAAATTTAAACAGGCTCTAATTTTGTCGAAACTCTGGATACCTATCGGATATTTCATCATGGCACGTGCATTTTTTTGAATACAATTACAAAGAAACGAATTAATTTCGGGAAAGACAAGGGGCTTCTTTATTCAAACGCAGTGACGCAGAAGCGCAGAGCTTATTTTTGAGAGAGCAAAGAGCACAGAGGGTATGTTTGGCTCCGTGTTCTTTGCTCTCTCTAAATTATTCTTCTGCGTCTTTGCGTCTCTGCGTTCCATATTCTGATTTCGCAGGCTTATTTCTTCTTTTTAAACAAGTTGAGCGCCTTGTCGATAACGGATTCTTTTTCCTCGGATTCACCTTCTTTCGAATCGTTACCAACGATGCCCTTTAGGGCTTGTTCGGCGGCGTTCTTGGCAAGGCTTGCCATGTCGATGCCTACTTGGGGCGAGGTGAATGTTCCTCCGATGGTCATGTCTACCGTGCCAAAAGCCGAGCCGATTCCTCCCGAAGGCAACGTGATTTTACCCGTATAGTCGATGGTTTGGTCCAGGCCGGTAGAGCCGGAAAGGTTCATGGTGTAATCGCCCAGCTTTAAGTCGAACGGTTCGGTATTTACCCGTCCGTCTTTTATCTCGAAACTGAGGTCAAGGTCCTTTACTGGAATGTCTTTCATCGAAGGTTTCTTTACGATGTCAGCCACTTGATTGATGAATTTCACATCGCTTAAGCTCAAGTCTTGGGTCGATAAGTTCCCGCTTCCTTGTACCTTTTGCATTACGGGGCTCATGTTTTCGTCGAGCGGAGCGTCTATCTGGAGCTTGCCTGAGAAGTTTCCTTTCAGCCCGCTGAAGATAGGAGCCAGTTGCTGTACCAGCCCTAACTCTTGGTAAGCTTGGGCGAAGCCGATGTCCTTCATGTCAAACCCTGCGTTCAGGCGTGGCTGGCTGGCTTTCGGAGCCGAATAAGCGCCGTTGGCGGTGATGCTTCCTCCCATGGTGTTGAAGGAAAGGTTGCGCATGTCTATGGTGCCGTTTTTGACCAATAGCGTACCGTTTACGTTCTCCAGCTTCATTTTGTCGAACAATACTTCTTTCAGGTTTGCCTGCATGTTGAAGTCGATGTTTTCGGGGATGCGGATGACTCCGGAAGAAGAACTTGCCGCGGTCGTGTCGGTTGGGGCTTGGGTTTGTACTGCCGTGGTGTCTGAACTGATGAAGTCGTTCAGGTTCAGGTGATTGCTGCTCACGTTGAGGTTCCCTTTCAGGGTGGAGCCTTTCAAGACGTAGCCTAAATAGTTCTCGAAACGGCTATCCAAGGTTACATCGTTATTGCCTATGTTGACCGTAGTTTCGCTCAGTTGCAGGTAACGGGGCGAGAACGTGAAGGTAGAACGTTGGATGTCTACGGCAGGTATGTCTTTCATATTCAGCTTCATGCCGTTCAGGCGGATGCTTCCTTCGGCTTTCATCTGCCCGTATTGTTCTTTCTCGATATACGATAACCTTCCGGCAAGGCTCATGTCTGCTTGGATGGTTCCGTTAAGCGACATGTCTTCCAGCGGATAGACATCTTTAATCTTGCCTAAGTCGAGTGTCCCTTTCGCCGTAGCCTGCAGGTCGGGGTCGCTGGTGGGAGTCTTTACAATGGCTTTCAGGCTGAACGGATTACCTGCCAAGGTGAAGTCGAAGGGGCTGATAGTCACTTCGGTCGCATCGATATTCCCGCCCGGATTCTTGACCGTAGCCGAGATATTGATGCCGTCTACGCCGGCGGGCAGAGACGGATAGCGGAACATGGCGTTCTCTACATTGAGCGCCACTTCAAACTGGGGCATCTGGTCTTGCGTCAACGTTCCTTTGGCAAATGCCGTAAGTGAAGCCTTTCCGTCAGTTTTCAGGTCTTGGAAGTCTTTCGCATAGATAGCGGGGATGAGCGAAAGCAGCTCCTTGAATCCTACTTCGTTCGTATTCAGCTTGATGTCCATTCCCATGCCGTCTTTTTGCATGGCTGCCCATCCGTCAATATTCAGCTTGATGGCATTCAGGCTGATGGAATTGTCCTGTAAGGTGAATTTCTTGTTTACAAGGTCGGCAGCCACGTTCATGTCGGCTTTCAATGCGGCATGATTTAAGAAGGGTACACCGCCTGTGCGGTACGTGAGCGAGGGAGTTTCCAGTTCCAAGTCGACAAGGGTCCGTTCGCTTCCGAAGTCTCCCGAGCAAGTTGCTTTCAGGTTTTCGATAGCGGCATACATGCCTGCCTGACGGTCATCGTAGCTTACCGACAAATCCTTGACAGACAGCTTTTTCAGTTTGATGCGGATAGGCGAGCTTTCGGCAGGGCTTTCCTGTACGGTATCGGTTTCGGCGGAAGCCTTCATGACATCCCAGTTGGGTTGTCCGTTTTCCAGTACAATCGCCTTTACCTTGGTGTCTTCGATGATAATCTTGGAAATGTCGTATCCGCTATCTCCGAAAAGCGAAAGAAGGTTGACCGCCGCGGTCAGTTCCCCGGCTTGGATGAGCGTATCGTTTTCGAATGCTCCCGCACCTTTCAGATAGAAGTCTTCCAGTGTGACCGAAGCGGACGGGAAGTTGCGCAACAAGCTGATGTTGAGCGCACCGAAATCAAACTGAGCATTGAGCATCTTGTTTCCTTCTTGCTTGACAAGCTGTTCTATTTTCCCTTGAAAAGCAAAAGGAAGAACCAAAAGCAGGATAAGAATCACGCCTACCGTGATGCCTGCGATTTTTAAAGCCTTTTTCATAATTTGCCTCCTATTATATATTAGTTAGAAGAAATCGCTGGCAAGTTATCAAGAAAATGCGGGATAAACAAGTAAAGAAAGTGTAAAAGTGAGGGTTGTAACACACGTTTTGTTAATTGAATGGATAATTTTTCTACCTTTGTCTTCCAATAGACCATATAATAAAAGGAGAACGAATATGAAAATAGGAGATAAAGTGCGCTTCCTGAGTGAAGTGGGAGGCGGAATCGTGAAAGGATTCCAAGGGAAAGACATTGCGCTGGTAGAGGGAGAAGACGGATTCGAGATACCGATGCTGGTGAAAGAATGCGTGGTTATCGAGACCGATGATTACAACATCCCGTTGAAATCAAACAAGAAAACGAATGTGCCGGAAACGGTGGACGAAGAGCCGGAAGAAGAAGAGGAGAAGCCCGTCACTTACCGTGCCCCGGAAATAAAAGGGAACGATGTGCTGAACGTGTATCTGGCATACGTGCCGCAAGACGTTAAGGCGATTTCTACAACGGCTTTCGATGCCTATTTGGTGAACGATAGCAATTATTTCATTGATTATCTGTATCTCTCGGCGGAAGGAAAGAACTGGACTTTGCGTAGCAGAGGGACGGTCGCTCCCAATATGAAGCAGCTTTTGGAGGAATTTGAGAAGAGCGAGTTAAGCAATATGGAACATGTTGCCGTGCAGTTGCTGGCATACAAAGACGACCGTACTTTCCTGATGAAACCGGTGGTCGGCACGGAATTGCGCATTGATACGGTGAAGTTTTATAAGCTCCATACGTTCCAGCAAACCGATTTCTTCGCAGAACCGGCATTGTTGTACGACATTGTGCGTGATGATGAGGAGGCGAAGCAAGTTTTTGTTTCGGCGGACGACATCAAGGAAGCGTTGTTGCAGAAGAGCGTATCGGACAAGCCTAAAATGCCGAAGAACCGCCAGCCGAAAGTGAAGAACGACATTGTGGAAATAGATTTGCACATTCACGAGCTGCTGGATGACACCGGCGGCATGAGCAATGCCGAAATGCTTCATTACCAGTTGGACGTATTCCGGAAAACGCTGGACGAATACAAGAACAAGAAAGGGCAACGGATTGTATTTATTCACGGGAAAGGCGACGGCGTATTGCGCCGGGCGATTCTGGACGAGTTGAAGCGTAAATACAAGAACTATTCCAGCCAGGACGCATCCTTCCGCGAGTATGGTTTCGGAGCGACGATGGTCACGATTCATTAGTATGTGTAAGTCTTTAAAAATGATTGCCATAAACGGAGAGACGGAGTTTCATGTTAGTTTATATAGGGTGAAACTTTAGTTTTGGCAAGGTGAAACTTGTTATGAAACCGGATAGCTTTTCCAGGCAAGGCTGCTTTGTTTCCCGGAGCAGCCTTTTTCTCTTCCCTTTTTTGTTTATTTTAATGGAAAAGATGCAGCGTTTCGGGAAATATTTCGTTTCTTTATAAAACCAAATTGAATGGATATGAAGACGAAACAACGATTGCCCTGGCTGATGATGATGTTCATCGGTCTGTTTCCTTTACTGGGGGTGGCACAGAGCTATGACCAGCTATGGAAAGAAGTGGAAATGTATCAGAAGAAAGACCTGCCTAAATCGGTCATCGCTACGACAGGGAAGATTTATGCAAAAGCGAAGGCAGAACGCAACCTGCCTCAGCTGATGAAAGCGCACTTGGTGCGGGCTTCCCAGCAGGTTTCGCTTACGCCCGATAGCGCAGAAGTGGAATATGCGGCGTTGAGGCAATGGGCGGAGGAGGAAAAAGATACCGTAGGGCGTGCCGTGTTGCATAGCATTGTGGGATCTTGGATGATGGCAAACGAACCGGACAGCATGGAGGCGGCTATCGCTTATTTCCGTGCTTCGGTGGCTCCCAAGGAGGTGCTGGGACGCACTTCAGCCAAAGAGTTCCGCCCGATGACCGAATCGGGCAAGCAAAGCGAGCGGTATTTCGGCGACAATATGCTGGACTTGCTCACCCGTACGGCTATCCAGCAGATGTCCACCCTGTATAGTCCGGCGCACTTGCCCAAGGCGAAAGCGTGCATGGAACTGTATGACGGGCTGATAGATTATTATAAGCAAGCACAGAACCGGGAGGCTGCCCTGCTCACTGAAGTGGCGAAACTCTGGTTCCAGAAACGGAGGATGGACAATTTTAAACCGTACCGCCTCACGGATGATGAGCTTATTGCCCGCCTGCACGGGTTGATTGACACGTATGCCGGTCAGCCTGCATGTGCGGATGCATACGTGAAGCTGGTGGTGGCTTACCGCGATGCCAACCGCTTGAAAGAAGCCGTGGAGATGGCTCGCGAAGGGCTGGCGAAGTACTCCAAGGGCGAATGGGCAAAGGACTTGCAGGGGCAGATAGACTACATCACCCGTCCGATGCTGAACGTGGATATCCCTTTCCTTTATCCGAACTACGAAACCGATGCGAACGTGACGTATGCCAATATCGAAGGCGTTACGCTCGAACTCTATCGCCTGAACCTTGCACCCACGGCGGCACAGCTCCAGTTCCGCGAAGAGACCGACCGCGATGCCTTGCTCAAGCAATACGGTACGAAGGTTTCCACCCGCTTCTATGCCCTCCGCGCCACGGAGGATTACCAGCGGCGCGATACCGTGTTGCGCTATACATTGCCCGGCGAGGGCATCTATATGCTGAAGCAAATCCCGAAGGGAGCGGAAAAGGGCATCGCTTCGGCGGTGATGTTTGTCTCGCCCTACCAAGCCATCGAGCTTCCAGTACAGGGCAGGCAACATGAGTTTATAGCCGTAGACCGCCTGACAGGGCGTCCTGTTCCGGGTGCGGAGATAGTGACCTACCAGCTGAATATCTACGATGCGAAGGCAGGCTATGCCTTGTGGAACGTGCACCGGACGGATGCGCAGGGACGGACGGCGTTTGAAGTACCGAAACGGACCGGCGCTTATTACAATGTGCGTACGCCCGGGCACGACTTTATGGCTATCACCCGGTTGAGTGCAATCGATAGTGTCGTGGGAGTGGCTTCGGAAGGGTGGAAGAAACAAGCCGACCTCTTTACCGACCGTTCGTTGTACCGTCCCGGACAGACGGTGCATGTATCGGGTGTGGTGTACGAGCAGGAGGGAGACTCCACCCGTGCGGCTTCGTATGCCAAGGATAAGCTGAGGCTTTACCGGGGCTCTCAAAATGTAGGCGAAGCCGATGTGTGGACCGATGAGTTCGGTGTCTTCTCGCACGAGTTTGCCTTGCCCGATAACCTGCTTCCGGGTCAGTATTACCTGTCAGGTTATGACCGGTCGGTGGTGATTCAGGTAGACGAGTACAAGCGTCCTACTTTCGAGGTGCGGTTCGACCCTTACAAGGAAGCCTATACGATGGGCGATTCGGTGCGGGTATCGGCTGAGGCAAAGACGTATGCCGGTGCTCCGGTGCGCAATGCCCGGGTGAAATACCGTATTGTCCGTACCGAAATGTCGTGGTTCCGCTGGCAAGGGGCAACGGAAGAATTGCTTTCGGGCGAAACGCAGACCGATGCCGATGGCAAGTTTTATATCTGTGCCAGGCTGACAGAACCCGATTACGAGGCGGAGCATACCTATTATATCTATAAGGTATCGGCGGATGTGACCGATGGTGCCGGAGAGACCCGTCAGGGCGAACTGGCTTTGCCTGCCGGCGAGCAGACCCTCGGCTTGCAACTGAAGGGATTGAACGCAAATGTGATGCGCGAAAAGCAGGAACGCATCCAGGTGCAGGCGATGAACCTGAACGGACAGCCCGTGCAGGTGGAAGTGGCATACAAGGTATATGCCTTGGATAAGGAGGGCAAGAAAGGTGCTTTGCGCTACGAGGGCAAGGCTGAGTCGATGCAATCGTTTGTGCCTTCGGGCGTGTGGGCATTGCCTTCGGGCAGGTACCGCATGGAAGTCTCGGCACAAGATGAAAAGGGCCGTCCTTGTACGGCAGAGCAGGATTTCGTGCTCTTC
Source organism: Phocaeicola salanitronis DSM 18170 (assembly GCF_000190575.1). Taxonomy (NCBI): domain Bacteria; kingdom Pseudomonadati; phylum Bacteroidota; class Bacteroidia; order Bacteroidales; family Bacteroidaceae; genus Phocaeicola; species Phocaeicola salanitronis. The sequence goes on from NC_015164.1 coordinate 3,815,882, forward strand.
TCTAAGACAGACCGCACCTCGCCGGTAGAAGAAACCGCCTGGTTTTATCAAGACGGCGATAGCTTCGGAAGCCAGGAGCCGCCCACGTTCTATATCGGAACGAACGAGGAAGGGGTATGCCTTTTCATTGATGTATACGATGGACAACGGCGTATCGAATCCCGGCAAGTGACGCTGGATAAGGAACTCAAGGCGTTCAGCTTCCCTTATCGTGAGGCGTATGGCGATGCGGTGACCGTAGCATTCACCTTTATGCGCAAAGGAAACCTGTATACCAACCAGTCGCTCCTGACTCGTCCCGTGCCCGATAAGCGGTTGATGATGAAATGGGAAACATTCCGCGACCGCCTGCAACCGGGCGGACAAGAGACTTGGACGCTGCACATCGCCCGTCCTTCGGGGATGCCGGCGGAAGCCAACCTGATGGCTACGCTTTACGATGCTTCTTTGGACGTGTTGCGCAAGCACGACTGGCGTTTCGGGCTTTCGTTCCCACGCCGGGCGATGTACGTGCGTGCCGATTTCGCTTCGGCATTCCAGCGGGTACGGATGTACGGTGATTTCCCGATAACCTATCCCGGCGAGGGTTTCGACTTGCTTTATGGAGACTATAGCAGGCTATATACTACGTGGTTGGGAGGTTTCCGGAGAGGATTTACATTCTTGAGTCGTGCCAATGCGGTTCAGGAAGAAATGATGGAAGTAATGCCATTGAGTGCATTGGAAGGAGCGGATATAGCTGATTTGCGTGAAGTAAGATATGATGCTACGGCTGCACCGGCTCCCGCTTTCCAAATGAAGAAAGGGGATGTAGGTGGAGGTGAAATACAAATCAGCATCGCCGATGTGAAGAGTGGAAGCAGTGCGGGCGCGGAACAAGTGCCGATGCCTGCCTTGCGCGAGAATTTTGCCGAGACGGCTTTCTTCTATCCCAACCTGCGCACCGATTCGTTGGGCAATGTGAGCATCTCCTTTACCGTGCCCGATGCCCTGACCCAATGGCGTTTCTTGGGCTTTGCCCATACGCGGGCTATGGATTATGGCTTGTTGGTTGATACGGTTCAGACCTCGAAACCCTTTATGGTGCAGCCCAACTTGCCGCGCTTTATCCGTAGGGGAGACCGTGCGGTGATAGCGGCTTCGCTGGTTAACTTATCAATGGAAACCGTATCCGGAATCGCCCGCATTGAATGGTCGGATCCGGTTACAGGGAAGGTCGTGGCACACGATAAGCAATCGTTCTCGGTAAGTGAAGGCGAGACGGGAACGGTGCATTTCACTTTCGAAGTGCCCGAAACCTATGATGTGCTGGTTTGCAAAATCGTAGCGGAAGCCGGTGAATATAGCGACGGGGAACAACATTATTTGCCTATACTGACCGATAAGCAATGGATGACCGAAACCGTACCTGTACAACTGGACGGAACCGAAACAAAATCGGTAGCTGCCGAGGAATTGTTCAACAAGCGGAGCAAAACCGCTACAGAGAAACGCCTGACGGTAGAGATGACCGCCAATCCGGACTGGTATGCCGTACAGGCACTTCCGGTGATTGGAAATCCTTCGGAAGAAGACGCCTTGTCGTGGGCTTCGGCATATTATGCCAATGCATTGGCTGCGCACATCGTCCGTTCGAATCCGCGCATCGAAGAAGTGTTCCGTACGTGGAAAGCTGAAGGAGCAGGGAAGGAAACCTTGCTCAGCAACCTGGAACGTAACCAGGACCTGAAGAACCTTTTGCTTGCCGAGACACCGTGGGTTGCCGAGGCGACCGATGAAGCGGAACAGAAACGCCGTATTGCCTTGCTTTTCGACCTGAATACGATGTCAAACCGCCAGCAGACAGCTATCGGTAAACTGGAAGCCTTGCAACTGCCTGACGGTTCGTGGAGCTGGTACAAGGGAATGACAGGAAGCCGTTATATTACCACCCAAATCGTCGAGATGCTGGCACGCCTGCAAGCCATGCAGGTGAAGCTGGACCAAGGCGTGGGCAACATGTATGTGCGTGCTGTCGACTACTTGAAAAAAGAGGCGCAACAGGAATACGAACAGATGAAACGCCGGGAAGCGGAGAATGAGCTGACCGTATGGCCTGACGGGCAGATTGTACATTATCTGTATATATGTGCTATTGACAAGCTGGCGGCAAATCATGCCGACGGACAGGTGAATGATTATTTCATTGCGAAACTGGAAAACCGTTCGGCAGACTATTCCATCTGTGAGAAAGCAATGATTGCCCTGGTGATGCAGGGGGCAGGCAAGTCTGGTCAGGCATCCGAATTGGTACAGTCCATTAAGGAATATCTGGTAGGCACCGAAGAAATGGGCCTGTATTTCGATACGCCGAAAGCTGCCTATTCGTGGCGAAGCTATAAGATTCCGGCTCAGGTGGCGGCAATGGAAGCCATCTACCGCATTGCGCCGGACACCAGTATGCTGAACGGCATGAAGCAATGGCTCTTGAAGCAGAAGCAGGTACAGGCTTGGGAAAGCTCCGTATCGACCGCCGATGCCGTATATGCTTTCTTGTGTATGGGAAGCGATACGCTGGGCGAAGGCGGAAGCATGGAAGCTACGGTAGGCAAGACTACCTGGCAGACTCCGCAGGATGCTTTGGGCTATGCCCGGAAGACCTTTACCGGAACCGATGCCGAGGCAGATGACATCCGTATCAGCCGTACCGGTGAAGGACTGGGATGGGGAGCCGTTTACGCCCAATACCTGGAGGATATGGACAAGGTATTGCCTTCGAAAGGAACCGGTCTGCAAATCGAGCGCACGCTCTATCGTGACGGAAAAGCCCTTTCGCGCAATGCCGAGTTGCATGTAGGCGATAAGGTGACGGTGCGTCTGACTGTTTCGGCAGACCGCGATATGGACTTCGTGCAAGTGAAAGACGAGCGTGCCGCTTGTATGGAACCCGAACAGCAGCTTTCCGGATATAGCTGGAGCGGAGGTATCGGTTATTATTTGGTAAGCCGTGATGCTTCTACCTCGTTCTTTATCGACCGGATGCAGAAGGGAACCTACCAGTTGGAATATACCGTCTATATCGACCGTGCCGGAACGTATCAGGCAGGAAGTGCTACGGTGCAGTCGGCATACGCTCCCGAGTATAGCGGCTATACCGCAGGCGAGACCTTGACGGTGAAGTAAAAGGATGAGATAAAGGAAACGCAGAACAACGCGGATTTTCGCAGATTGATAAATTCAAAACAGTTTCTATAATTTGCGTGAATCCGCGTTAATCTGCGTTTCAAATTTATTTCGATGCTTGGTTTTTTGTCTGTCTTTGATTTTCTCTTTATCTTTGTTCTCTCGAAATTAGTACATGCAAAAGATGAAGAAACGGATTCTATTTTTATTCAGCATAATGCTTGGTGTGGCGCTTACGGCATACGCCCAGCCGAAAATTACATTCGACCGCGAGAAGCAAGACTTGGGGTATATACTTTGGCGCAATCCCACTACAGTTACTTACCAGTTTACCAATACCGGTGACAAACCGTTGGTCATTTCGAATGTAACCGCTTCGTGCGGATGTATTGAGGTGGATTGGACCAAACATCCCATACCTGCAGGCGGTAAGGGAACCGTTAGCGCAGTGTTCGATGCCGAAGCCATCGGACATTTCTATAAGGAAGTAGGCGTATATTGCAATGCCAGTGCTGTTCCCGTTTATTTGGAGTTCAACGGAGAGGTGACAGCCGATGCCAAGAACTATTCGTTTACGCATCCTTACGGATTCGGTTCGGTGCGCCTGAATCAGGAAGAAATCGAGTTTGAGAATGTCAACAAGGGGGAACGTCCGGAGTTTACGATTCTGGTGGCGAATACATCCAGTAAGACCTATACGCCGGTATTGATGCATTTGCCTCCTTATCTGTCGGCAAAAGCGACACCGGAAGTGTTGGGACGTGGCAAGAACGGAAAGATTGTGGTGACGCTGGACACCGATAAATTGCCGAAATTGGGCATTACACGCACTTCGGTCTATTTGTCGCGTTTCCCCGGTGACAAGGTTGGTTCAGATAATGAGATACCTGTATCAATCGCTTTGCTTCCCGATTTTTCCAAGATGACCGCACAGCAGAAGAACAACCCTCCGCAACTTTCGCTTTCGGCTACTCAATTGGAGTTTGCGGGCTTGAAGCCTACGCAAAAGAAATCGCAGCACATTGTCATTACCAATACCGGTAAATCGAATCTGGAGATTCAGGATATGCAGGTAAACAGCATTGCTCTTGCCGTAAGCCTGAAAAAAACGGTCTTGAAACCTGGTGAATCAACAAAGATGAAGATTACGGTCTTGGCAGAGAACTTGTCGCGGGTAAAAGGCACACCGCGTGTGTTGATGATAACGAACGACCCGGCAAAGTCTTCGGTCACTATTCGTGTGAAGGCGAAATTGCTATGATATAATCAGGAGTTAAGGAGTTAGAGAAGTTAAGGAGTTAAGCCGATACTTTTGCTGACATTTACGGCTCTATTGGCTTAACTCCTTTAACTTCTTAACTCCTTTAACTTCTTAACTCCTTTAACTTCTTAACTCCTTTAACTTCTTAACTTCTTAAATAAAAAAACTATGGAACACCCCGAAAACAATGAAGCATACAAAGGGTTGACGGTAAACAAGGGCATTGACCAGCCTGCTACGATAAACCCGTATCTGAAAGCAAGAAAACGTCCGAAACGCCGCCAGTTTACGGCAGGCGAGTATGTAGAAGGTATTCTCAAGGGAGACATTACGGTATTGAGCCAGGCGGTTACCCTGATAGAGAGTGTCAAGCACGAGCATCAGGCATTGGCGCAGGAAGTGGTAGAGAAATGCCTGCCATTTTCGGGCAACTCCGTACGGATAGGTATCAGCGGTGTGCCCGGTGCTGGCAAGAGTACTTCGATAGATGTTTTCGGATTGCATGTCCTGGAGAAAGGAGGCAAGCTTGCCGTGCTTGCCATCGACCCCAGCAGCGAGCGTTCGAAAGGAAGTATCTTGGGTGATAAGACCCGCATGGAGAAACTTTCGGTGCATCCCGATTCGTTTATCCGTCCCAGTCCTACGGCAGGTTCGTTGGGGGGTGTGGCACGCAAGACGCGCGAGACCATTATCCTTTGCGAAGCCGCAGGCTTCGATAAAATCTTTGTAGAAACTGTCGGAGTAGGGCAGAGCGAGACGGCAGTGCATTCGATGGTGGATTTCTTCTTGCTTATCCAGCTTGCCGGAACGGGAGATGAACTGCAGGGCATTAAGCGTGGAATCATGGAGATGGCAGATGCGATTGTCATCAATAAGGCAGACGGAAACAACATTGAAAAGGCGAAGTTGGCTGCAGCCCATTTCCGCAATGCCTTGCATCTGTTTCCGGCTCCCGAATCCGGCTGGATACCCAAAGTGCTGACTTATTCCGGTTTTTATGGCATTGGCATCAAGGAAATCTGGGACATGATATACGAATACTTTGCATTTGTGAAGGCGAACGGATATTTCGAACACCGTCGTAACGAGCAGGCAAAATACTGGATGTACGAATCCATCAACGAGCAGCTGCGCGATAGCTTCTACAATAATCCCGCCGTATCTTCGCTTTTGGCATACGAAGAAGAGCAGGTGCTTTCGGGCAAGACCTCCTCGTTTTCGGCTGCACGGCGTTTGCTGGATACTTATTTTGGGAAGTAAGTGTGATATTATCAGAAACACAGATTTTCGCAGATTAGCGCAGATTTTTTTGATTTACTATTTTTCGATTTACGAAGTACGATTTAATGCTCAAATAGCAGATAGTAAATTGTCAAATCGTAAATTAAAATAATCCGCGTTTCTGAACTGACACATTATATATACCATGTACGGTATGAATTTGTGCATTTCCTTGAACATTTCGCACCGTTTCTGTAGAGACGATGTGCACATCGTCTCTACTACATGGCATATACAAAATGCACAAATTAATGTTGCGAGAAGTATAAACTAATTCTCAACATCTACTAAAATAAATAGTTTGCAAGGTGTGGTGTGAATAAAAAATCGTATCTTTGCCTCCACATTTTATTAAAAGAAATAAGAAAGCCGTATGAACTGGATTATTCTGATTGTTGCCGGATTCTTCGAGTCCGGCTTTGCTTTTTGTTTGGGTAAGATGAAAGAAGCATCGGGCACCGACTGGTATCTTTGGGGCGCCGGTTTCTTGCTGAGTCTTACATTAAGTATGGTATTGTTGGCAAAGGCAGTGCAGACGTTGCCTATCGGTACCGCCTATCCGGTGTGGACAGGTATTGGTGCGGTAGGTACAGTGGTGCTTGGCATCGTGTTCTTTCACGAGCCGGTATCCTTTCTCCGTCTTTTCTTCATCTCTACTTTGATAGCCTCCATTATCGGATTGAAGCTGGTCTCACATTGATGAGTCGTTCTCTTTCAAGTTACCGTTCAATAAAAATTGAATACCGCAAACATCCCCTGTAGGGGCGTATCGCATACGCCCTGAAAACATCTTCGTGGATGAGTTGGCTCATTCGGGCGTATGCGATACGCCCCTACACAGGCTATTTTGCGGATTCGTTATCTTTTTTGTAGAACTCTGTGTCCGCTGCGGTGAAATGTTCCTAATCTATGATTTTAAAACGCACGAGCATGGAATAGTTTTTCTTGATGGTGCGGAAACTGTCGAATGATGCCGCATCGGAAGAAAGCACATTGCTTTGTGCAAATGGAAAAGCCGTGTTGCTGCTTTCTTCTACGATGCGTATGACATTGCCTAATTTCTTGCCCAATGCTTCTACCAGGTAAGCGGCTTTCTGTTGTGCAGCCTTTAACGCTTCGATTTTTCCTTTTTGGTGATATGCCGGCATGTCTTTGTTTTCCAACTCGCCTATGCGCATGGTGTGTATGCTTTTTGTATCTATTCGCCTGACTATTTCATTTATCTGATTGAAGTCGGTCAGCGTAATGTCAAAGCTCTTGGAAACTAAGAAGTCCTGTCCTTGCTGGCGCCAATAATCGCCGATTTCTTGTGTACGGACGGCGTTGGGCGAGATGCCAGCTTGGGTAAGTGCATCCCTCAATCCTTGTTCTATTTCCGATAAAGGCACTTTGGTACGGTATTCTTCGGGCTTCGATTTCCCGTCAAACTCTTCTTCGAAGTATTCGCGGATTTCGATGAGGTAATGGATTTTGTCGGGGACAATCTCGATTTCGGATGTACCTGTCACTTCGATGTAACGTTCGTTTGTCTGCGCTTGCAGCGAAAAGGTCGCCCACAGGCTGATAACTAATGCTAACACGTTTGTTTTCATAAAAAGACTATTTGATTTCAAATTCTGTATTCAACTCTATACTCTTTCCTGCCAAGCCGAAGGGTTTGCTTATCCGGTATTTCCCTTTGGACAGATGATAATATTTGCCAACAGGAAAACGGAAACAATGCAACAACATGCCTTTATGCATTACAAATTCGTCATCAGGCCATATTATGCAGGAAACTTTCATTTCCGGGGAAACCCATTTCTCTTCCTTCCAAACATCTATGTCCCAATACCTCCCGAATGATAGTTGTGCGTTCGTTGGATTTGATACAAATATATTGACGGCGTGCACATTCTCCCAATATACACTATGTTCCGCCCACATGGAAACAGGCTTATCCTTGTATTCATCCGGCAAGTCTTTGGCGTACCAAAGGCAGCATTCCGGTATGTCGTAGACAATGGTATTCTTGTCTGGCAATGTATCTTGACTGCTTATTTGAATGTTTGTAGCCGTATCGTTTCCACCGGTTATAGCCGGCTCTTTGTCCGGTGCCATTTGTTGTTGCTTATTCGCACAACTTAGACAGACTGCGCTTGATAATGCCGCAAATAGAATCCTTGTTTTCATTGTGTATGTTCATTTTTTTGTTTGGTAAATACAAAGTTACAAAATATTATTCAGAAACGGTTTTGAATTTATCGCCCGAAGCACACACGAAAACGAATGCATCAAGGCGGGAAAAACTTTTTGTAGAAATTCAAAACAGTTTCTTTATACTGCAAATCACAGAATTTCTGTAAATCTGGTACAATCATCTGTGATTTGGTTAGGCGGTATATCGGGGAAAGGGGGTATTTTTGTATCAAGTAATAATCATAAAAATCTTGACTCCTATGAAATCTATTCAACTGAACATCAGGAAATTCATCCTTTTGGGGATGCTTGTATCAACAACTAATATTCAAATGACTATGGCACAAGAAAAGATTACACAGACTGCCGGACGTGTGCAGTTGGGAGAATTTGCTCCCGAATTTGCAAAGGTGAACGATGACGTCCTTTTCGGCGAAGTATGGAACCGTCCCGGGCTGAGTCCGCACGACCGCAGCATGATTACAATTGCTACACTGGTAGGAAAAGGCATTATCGACTCTTCACTTACGCATCATTTGCAGTTTGCCAAGAGCAACGGCGTGACCCGTACCGAGATTTCCGAACTGTTGACCCACGTAGCTTTCTATGCCGGATGGCCCAATGCATGGGGAGCTTTCCGTCTGGCGAAAGACGTATGGGCGGAAGATGTGGCGGACGATAACGGAAAGGCAGCTTTCCAGCGCGAAATGATTTTCCCTATCGGCGAGCCCAATACGGCATACGCACAGTATTTTATCGGAAACAGTTATCTTGCCCGTGTATCGGGTGAACAAGTTCCTTTCTCGAATGTGACCTTCGAGCCGCGCTGCCGTAACAACTGGCACATTCATCATGCCACGAAGGGCGGTGGTCAGATGTTGGTTTGTGTAGCTGGACGCGGCTGGTATCAGGAAGAAGGAAAGCCTGCCGTACAGATGCTTCCGGGCGATGTGATACACATCCCGGCGAATGTAAAACACTGGCATGGAGCGGCAGCCGACAGTTGGTTTGCACACCTCGCTTTCGAAGTTTCCGGAGAAAACACTTCCAACGAATGGCTGGAACCTGTTACGGACGAGGAATACGATAAGCTGAAATAAAAAACGCCGTAGATTCTCATTTTTCACCACAGATTACGCAGATTAAGAAGCTGTTTTGAATTTCTCCAAAAAGTTTTTCTTGGCTTGATGTGTTCGTTTTCGTGTGTGCTTTGGGCGATTTTTTGGTCCTTTCCGCTTCTGTTCTTCGTCAGATAGCCCGCTATCTTCCTCATCACAGAAGCGAAAATGCCTCAAAAACTCATCCCAAATCATCGCACGATAAATTCAAAACAGCTTCTAAAAAAAATAATTATTCCATTATACGGAGGAAATGATTTTATCAATCTGTGTAATCTGTGGTGAAAATTCTTCATTACCTTGTTTCTATCACGCAATCGGCTGGAGCTTTGATGTTTTCATCCAGTGTGATGGAGCCGATACTGTCTGCTATGATGCGTCCTGACATCGGGTTCTTGATGTTGGTGATAGCCCCGCGGATGTCGGCGTTCAGGGTAGAATATTCGAAGGCACGGTCGCAGGACGGGTCGAAAGTACAGTTCTCCAGCACCAGGTCTTCGGCATAACACAAAGGCTGTTCGCCGGAGATGTGGCAATTAACCAGGCGCAGGTTCTTCGAGTGCCAGCCCAGATACTCACCGTTCAGTTCCGAATCGTAAATCGTTACGTTCTCCACTTCCCAGAAAGCGTCCTTCGTCGTAATCTTCGCGTTATGGATTTCCACGTTCTTCACGTATTGGAATACATACTTGCTGTCGCTTTCCAGCCCGTCCACATAAATATCGTTGCTGAACATGAACGGATAGGTACCGTCGTGCAGGCGGAGGTTCTTCACGCGGATGCGGTTGCACCGCCAGAACACTTCGTCGGCATCGTTCATCTGTACGTTTTCTATCTCGATGTCGTTCATTTCACGGAACATCTTCGGGGCGTCGATTACGGTATCTTTCATGATTAAATGGTCGGAATACCACAATGCCGAGCGTCCGCCTACGGCAAAGTAACAATTGTCAATGGTAAAACCGTGTACATGCCAGAACGGATAATTCCCCTCGAAACGGCAATTGGTTGCTACGATGTTGCTGCACTCTTTGATGCCCGATTCTCCTTCGCGGATGGTCACGTTATCCAAGTGAAGGTCGTGCGAGGCGAACAGCGGGCGTTCGCCCCCGAATTCTTTGTCTTTAATCAGTTGCATAGTATATTTCTTGTTTTAGCATTGTTTTCTACGGTGCAAAAATAAACAATTCTCCGCATACATATTGTAAATGAATTACAGATGATGCTACCTCGATTACAGATAGGTGCGTTTGTCGATGCAGCTATATTCGTTGCTCAAGTCAAATGATTGGCAATGGGTATGAGAAGCTGTTTTGAATTTCTCCAAAAGTTTTTCTTGGCTTGATGTATCCGTTTTCGTGTGTGCTTTGGGCGATAAATTCAAAACAGCTTCTGAATGTAGTTGCAGTTATGTCGAATGCCTATTGGAATGGCTGAGCCATGCCTTTTGCCCCTGCGTTTATAGAATTTGTCCTCTTGTTCGATAAAAATCTTCCATATCTCTTTTGCATTTTGCCGTCAGATAGTGATTTTATAATTTCGCTGGCATGATGAAAGATATGAAGATAAAAAAGGTACAGACAAGGCAAGAGATGAAGGATTTCATACGATTCCCTCATGACCTTTATGCAGGGTGTCCTTATTATGTTCCGGATTTGGATTCGGATATTCAGGATACCTTTGACAAGAAAAAGAACGCCGGACTTGACTTTTCAGACATCCAGCCTTTTATTGCATACGATGCGGAGGGGCGTGTCGTGGGCAGAATTGCCGGCATTATCAATCACCGTGCCAATGAGAAGTGGCATACGCGCAATGTCCGTTTTAGCTTTATTGAGTTTATAGATGACCGGGAAGTATCCGCGGCTTTGCTTCGTGCGGTAGAGCAGTGGGGGAAAGAACGGGGAATGGATACGATTCAAGGTCCGATGGGCATTTTCGATTTCGATAAAGAGGGGATGCTGGTGGAGGATTTTGACCAGACCAGTTCCATGATAACCATCTATAATTATCCGTATTATCCGCAACATCTGGAGGCATTGGGATATGAGAAGGCTGTAGACTGGGTGCAGATTCGGATTGATGTGCCGGCTGAAGTGCCGGCTAAGTATGCCCGTGTGGCGAAGTTATCGAAAGAAATGTTCGGGCTTCGGGTTCGGAAACTGACCGATGAAGATATCTCAAAACGCGGGTATGGCAGGAAGGTGTTCCAGCTATTGAATGCCGCTTATTCTCCCTTGTTCGGTTATACGGAGTTGTCGGACAGGCAGATTGATGATTACTTGAAGCGTTATTTGCCGTTGATAGACAAGAACCTGCTTCCGATAATAGAGAACGAGCAAGGTGAATTGATTGGTGTAGCGATTACGATGCCCAGTTTGTCGGAAGCTTTGTGCCAGACGCACGGGAAGCTATTTCCTTTGGGTTGGCTTCGCTTGCTTCGGGCGTTGAAATGGAAGCATGAGGAGAAGGTCGAGCTTTTCCTCATCGCTGTGCGTCCCGATTATCAGGGCTTGGGGGTGAATGCTTTGTTCTTTGATGATTTGATTCCGATTTATAATCAATACCATTTTACATGGGCGGAAACGGGTCCGCAATTGGAGACCAATGTGAGGGAGCTTTCTCAATGGAAGCCTTTGCATCCGTCGCTTGTGAAACGGCGTCGTTGTTATACGAAAAAAATAGAATAGTAAGAGGATTAATAAGAAATGGAAAAAAGAGTTGTAATTACCGGCATGGGCATTTGGTCATGCTTGGGAAATACGTTAGACGAAGTGCGCGATGCTTTGTACAAGGGAAAAAGCGGCATCGTTTTTAGCGAGGAACGTAAAGGACTGGGATTCCGTTCGGCACTGTGCGCTAAGCTCGAACACCCCGACTTGAAGCCTTTTGTGTCGCGCAATTTGCGTCAGTTCATGCCCGAAGAGGCTCAATATGCTTACATGGCTACACGTGCCGCATTGGCGGATGCGAAGTTGGAACAGGATTATATTGACCAGCATGAGGTGGGCATTATCTATGGGAATGATTCGGTAGCGGAAGCGACCATGCATGCCTTGGATAAGTTTCGTGAGTTTCATGATACGTCGGCATGCGGGAGCGGTGCCATATTCCAGTCGATGAATTCTACGGTGACCATGAACCTTGCCTGCCTGTTCCGTTTGAAAGGCATCAATCTGACGGCTTCGGCGGCTTGTGCCTCAGGCTCTCATGCGGTAGGTTTGGCTTATCTGCTGATACGGAACGGGCTTCAGGATTGCATTGTATGCGGAGGAGCGCAGGAAGCTAATTTGTATAGTGTGGCGGCTTTCGACGGCATCCAGTCGTTCTCGGTTCGTGAAGATATGCCGGAAAAGGCAAGCCGTCCGTTCGACCGTGACCGTGACGGATTAGTTCCGGGAGGCGGAGCGGCTACGGTGGTGGTAGAGAGTTATGAACATGCCGTAAAGCGTGGTGCGCCTATTCTTGCCGAAATAGTCAGCTGGGGATTCTCGGGAAACGGGAATCATATTTCCACTCCTAATATAGAAGGACCGGCACGTTCTTTGGAACTTTGCTTGAAGAATGGCAATGTGCAGCCTGAACAGATTGGCTATATCAATGCGCATGCCACTTCTACCCGTATTGGCGATGCGCGGGAAGCGCAGGCAATCGCACAAGTGTTCGGCGGGTTATCCGTTCCGGTGACATCTACCAAGAGCCAGACCGGGCATGAAATGTGGATGGCAGGAGCAAGCGAACTGATTTATTCCATTCTGATGATGAAAAATGATTTCATTGCAGGCAATATCAATTTTGAGAATCCCGATGAGGATACGGCTTGCATTCATGTATTGCCCGAAACCAAGGAAACACATTTCGATATGTTCTTGTCTAACTCGTTCGGGTTTGGCGGGACGAACTCTACTTTGATAGTGAAGAATTTATAATTTGAAGAACAATAAATAAAAACATTTAGTATGACACGTAATGAAATTATAGAAAAGGTCAACGCTTTGTTGGCAGAAGAATTTGAAGTAAATGCCGAAGCGTTTACTCCGGATGCAAATGTAAAGGATACGCTTTCATTGGATAGTTTGAGCTTGGTGGATTTGGTAGCGCTTATCCAGCAGAATTATAGAGTGAAGATACCGGTATCCGATTTGCGTCAGATACAGACGTTTTCTGATTTATACGATTATATCGAATCGCATCAGCCTGCCGCATGATACCTGTTGAAATCACAAGGCTGATTCCCCAAAGGGAACCGATATTGATGGTAGACCGTCTGGAAAGGGTGGAAGGCGATAGTGCCGGAACCCTTTTCCTGATACGGGATGATAATTTCTTCTTAGAGGGCAAACGGCTTGCCGAAGTAGGGATAGTGGAACATATTGCCCAGTCGGCTTCTGCTTTATTTGGTTATAAGGCACTTCAGGCAGGGGTATCGGAACCTGAAGTGAGGTATATCGGCGAGGTGAAAAAGTTCCGGTGTTACCGTTGCCCTGTCGTGGGGGAAACTTTGTCTACGACGATTAAGGTTGAAATGGAAGTGGAAGGCATTACTTTAGTGCGTGGAGAAGTCCGGATTGGAGACGAACTTATAGCGGAAACACAAATGAAACTATCTGATAAAACATAGTGCCATGCGGTTGAGAGATACATATTATAGAGTATGGAGTGCCCATTATGTCTCGGATACACCTTCGTTTCATGTCGAGTTGTTGCCGGGATGCGATGTGTACCGGGGGCATTTTCCCGGTCATCCGGTATGTCCCGGCGTATGCAATATCGGGATGTTGAAAGAATGCATGGAGGAAGCGGTTGGCGTAAAATTGGCTATTGAAACCATCAAGCAATGCCGGATGACGGCGGTGGCTTCTCCTGAGATTTGTTCCGAACTTGATATCCGTATGCATATTCAAAGCCTCGGAGAGGCGCGTTGGGCAGTGCAGGCTAAATTGTATGATGCCGAGCGTACTTATATGGAATATAAAGGAGAAATGAAGCGGGAGGATGGGGGCGCATCGGAGCCATGAAGTATGATGTAATTGTGATAGGAGGCGGGCTTGGCGGGCTGGAGTGCGGATATATCTTGGCTCGTGCGGGCAAGTCGGTGTTGGTATTGGAACAGGGAAGGCAAATTGGAGGATGCCTTCAGAGTTATCGGAGGAATGGATTAGAATTTGACACCGGATTCCATTATGTGGGAGGATTGGGCGAAGGGCAGCCTTTGCATCGTGTGTTCCGCTATTTGGGATTGGATTCGCTTCCTTGGTTCCGGATGGATGAGGAGTTCGACCGCATTACCGTGTCCGGATGCGAGTACGCTTTGGCGCAAGGTTATGATAATTTTGCTATCCGGTTGGCAGAGGACTTCCCGAAAGAAAAGAATGCTTTAAAACAATACGCCTCGTTGTTACATGAAACCGAATGCCGTCAATTGGACGGATTAAATCCGGAATGTCAGGAAGATGATTTTGCCTCGTCTTTATGTGAGGCCAACGCTTACCAATATTTATGCCAATCGTTTCGGGATACCGGTTTGATTGATGCCGTAAGCGGCGCTTCGCTTAAAATGGAGTTGCGGAAAGCCTCATTGCCCTTGTTTACTTTTTTGCATGGCAATAGCGGGTATATAGGGAGCAGTTGGCGGCTGAAAGGAAGCGGCTCAATGTTGCCCGATACGCTGGCGGAAGGCATTCGCAAGCAGGGAGGAGAGATAAAATGTCGTGCCGAGGCGGAAGAATTGATTGGAAAAGGAGGACGGATTGTCCGTGTCCGGTGCGCGGACGGCGATGAATATGAAGGAGATGTCTTTATCGGTGCGGTTCATCCTGCCTCTGTATGCCGGATGATAAGGCAAGAAGGAGGAATGAAGCCGTCTTACCGGAACCGTATCTTCAGGCAAATGAATACGTTCGGAGCATTCACCGTTTCTTTGGTGTTGAAACCCGGTAAAATCCCGTATTTTAATTACAACCGTTATGTGTATCGGAATGCGGATGTTTGGTCTTCAGTCTCTACGGGTGGAATAGACCGGGTCATGATTAGTTGTAAAGTGCCCGAAAGCGGCTCTTATGCACAGCAGATTGATTTGCTTGCCCCGTTTTTGTGGGAAGAATGCCTGCCTTGGGCACAAACGGAAGTAGGAAGACGAGGTGAGGATTATTTGCTTTGGAAAGAAAGAATTGCCGATGCATGTTTGGCATTGGCTGAAACGGTTATGCCGGGATTGAGAGATGCGGTGGTGCGGCGTTATATAAGCACGCCGCTTACGTATGCCGGTTACCTGCACGCTCCGGAAGGTTCGGCGTATGGCATTCGTAAGGATGCCGAAGCTACATTGGAAGTGCTGTTGTCTCCGCATACACCGATATCTAACCTGTATCTGACGGGACAAAGCTTGATGATGCATGGTGTGCAGGGGGTAACTCAAACCGCATTGTTTACGTGTGCCGGAATTTTAGGAAGAGACTGGATATGGAAACATATTGTAGAAGAAAAGTGATTATATAATATATGGAGTAAAGTTGTATGGAGAAAGAAAAGAGAATGTATGCATTGGTGACCGGAGGAAGCCGGGGTATCGGAAGGGCTGTTTGTATCCGGTTGGCACAGATGGGCTTTCGCGTGTTGGTTAATTGCGTAAGCCGTGTCTCCGAAGCGGAAGAAACGCTCCGCTTGATCCGGGAAGCCGGGTCGGACGGTGAAATTTTGCAGTTTGATGTAAGTGACAGGGCTCAGACGGCTAAGATACTGGATGCATGGAAAGACAATCATCCGGAGGATTATATTCAGGTGCTGGTGAACAATGCGGGCATTCGTCGTGATAATATCTTGGCTTTGATGCCCGCCGAAGATTGGGATAAAGTGTTGGAAATTGCTTTAGGCGGCTTCTATAATGTGACCCAGCCTTTGCTCCAGCCGATGATGTTCCATAGATGGGGACGGATTATCACCTTGGCGAGCGTGAGCGGACTGAAAGGAATGCCCGGTCAGGCTAACTATTCGGCGGCAAAAGGCGGAGTGATAGCCGCTACAAAGGCTTTGGCGCAAGAGGTGGCACGGAAAGGTGTGACCGTGAATGCGGTAGCGCCCGGTTTTATCCGTACGGACATGACGGACGGTTTGAACGAAGCGGAGTTGGTAAAAGACATTCCGGCTCGCCGTTTTGGAACTCCCGAAGAAGTGGCGGCTTTGGTCGGCTTTCTGGTATCTCCCGAAGCCGGATACATTACAGGTGAGGTTATATCAGTAAATGGAGGGCTTTATACCTGACTTTCGGCTCATGTTATCATTTTAATTAGGTATGGAAAAGGGAAATGTAAAATCCACTTATAAGTCGAATGATACGGAGGAGTGGCTTGACAAAGTTTGGACACGCCCCATCGGTTATTGTTGGGCGTTGTTCTTTAAGCGTTTGCATATTCATCCGAACACGGTGACAATCTTGTCTATGATTATAGGCGCCGGTTCCGCTTTCTTTTTTGCGCATGGCTCATACCGGACGGAAGGGACGGAAGGATTGCTGCTCAACATTGTGGCTGTTCTGATGTTGGCGTGGGCGAATTTTTATGATAGTGCAGACGGGCAGTTGGCTCGGATGACAGGGCAAAAGACACGCTTGGGACGCATACTTGACGGGGCTGCCAGCGAAGTATGGTTTATTCCCATTTACTTGGCATTGGTGTATCGGTTTTATATGCACCATGCGTTGGAATTCCAATGGTTGGGTATTGAAGACACTACGCGGAATACTTGGATAGCGGTTTCTGTATTATTGATAGCGGTATTGTATTCGGGTTTCGGATGCCATAGCCGCCAGTGTGGAATTGCCGACTATTACCGCCAGATTCATCTCTTCTTTTTGAAGGGAGAAGCCGGGAGCGAGCTTGACAATTCCGCGCAACAACGGAAACTTTATGAGGAAACTCCATGGAAAGGGAACTTTCTATGGAAGGCGTTTTTGAAGACATACGTTAACTATACGGCAACGCAAGAAAAGCAGACTCCGGAGTTCCAGCGGCTGATGAGGGTGTTGCGTGAGAAATACGGCGCAACGGAAAATATCCCTCAGCCGTTTCGTGACAAGTTCCGAAGTTTGTCTTTGCCCTTGATGAAATGGACGAACATCCTTACATTCAATACGCGTGCCATCGTGCTTTATGCCGTTTGCTTGCTGGATTTGCCTTGGCTTTATTTTGTATTCGAAATTGTCATTATGTCTGGAATCTGCAGCTACATGAAACGGAAGCATGAGGGCTTTTGCAGGGAGTTGATATCAAGTATTCAATAGATATAGAGTTGCTGACATGAAGTTTGGAATAAGAAAGAGAATGGTTTGTTTTATGCTTGCCTGTTGCATGGCAATGGCCGTTTGCGGGCAGGTCTCACACATAAAAGGTATGGTGATTGATTCCATTGACGGAGGGCCTTTGCCATACGCTTCCGTATTGTGGAAAGGTTCCGATAAGGGGACCATAACGGATGAAAACGGTAAATTCTCTTTATCTGTTTCAGGAAAGAATGTCGTGTTGGAAATCTCATTTTTAGGCTACGAGCCCAAGCAGGTGAAGGTCGCTTCTGGAAAGACGGAAAACCTGCGCATTGCTCTTGCTCCTTCTAATATCGTGTTGAATGAGATTGTTGTCAAGCCCGGACGGGAAAGATACCGTAGGAGAGACAATCCGGCGGTGCGTTTCGTGAAGCAGGTCATTGAGCGGAGGGAAGGCAATGCCCCGCGTAATCACGATTATTATAGTTATGACCAATATGAGAAGGTGGTTTTTGCGATGAACGAATTTCAGCCGAAGGAGAAGAAGAACGGTAAGTTCAACTTTGTGAAGGATTTTATCGATACGCTGGAGATAGGGACTACCATTTTGCCTGTATCAGAGAAGGAACGGGTGGAAAAGGTCTATTACCGTAATTCACCCCGCTCGGAGAAACGGTTGGTGAAGGGAAGCAAGTCGTCGGGGGTGGATGAGATTTTCTCACGCGACGGGATTCAGCAGTTTCTGGATGAGGCTTTTCAGGAGGTTGATATTTTCCAGAATAACATTCCTTTGTTCTTGCAACGCTTTGTAAGTCCGCTTTCTGCCATAGGTCCGGGTTTTTATAAATATTACTTGCTTGATACGCTTGAGGTGGCGGGCAAGCCTTGTGTCGATTTAGGCTTCGTGCCTTTCAATTCCGAATCGTTCGGATTTACCGGACATTTGTTCGTTGCGCTGGATTCCACTTATTTTGTGAAACGGGTCATTCTGAATGTGGCGAAAGACATTAATCTGAACTTTGTGTCGGGCATGACGATTGAACAGACCTTTGAGCGCACTCCCGATAATACCCGTTTGTTGACAAAGGATGATATACGGGTGAATTTTAAGTTGAGTGAAAAGTCGAAAGGCATGTATGCCCAGCGGTTGATTTTGTATGATAATCATTCTTTTCTTCCTCCCTCCGGACAAGAAGCCCGTATCTTTGAGGAAAGCGCGCCGGTTATCACCCAACAGGAGGCTTATAACCGGAAAGAAGATTTCTGGGAAGCCAACCGACCGGAACTTGCCCGGAAGAAGAATCCCAATTCGGTAGAAAAATTGATGGCACGTTTCCGTTCTGTCCCTCTGTTTTATATAACGGAGAAAGTCGTGACGACATTGGTCTCGGGGTATATCCCTACGAATAAAGACCCGCGTAAGAATAAGTTCGACTTAGGTCCGATGAACAGTACCATTAACGGAAATGCAATTGAAGGAGCGCGCTTCCGGGTAGGGGGAGGTACTACGCCGGTGCTCAACAAGCATTGGTTCTTGGAGGGATATATGGCATACGGTACACGCGACCATAAGTTGAAGTATGACGGCTTGGTGGAATATTCTTTCACTCCACGTTCCACTTATCGGCTGGAGTATCCCATTCATTCGCTTCGTTTCGAATATATGTACGACATCAATAAGCTGGGGCAGAATTACATGTATACCAGTAAGGATAATGTGATGCTGGCTATCCGGCGGAAGAAAGATACGCGTGCTACGTATTTGCGGCGTGCCGAACTTACTTATACCCGTGAGCATTACAACGGCTTTTCTTATGGATTGGTCTTGCGTAATTTCCGGGAATATGCTACCCCATACGCTCCATTCAACCGTTTCGGGGCAGATGGCAATGTGGTTCCGGTGAGCCATTATGACATGACAGAGCTTGAGGTTAAGTTGCGCTACGGAAAGGACGAGAAATTCTACCAGACCCGTACGCAGCGTGTGCCGATAACCTATGATGCATTGATTTTCAACCTGAGCCATGTCATGGCAAAGAAAGGCTTGCTGGGCTCTTCTTATACTTACCAGCGCACGGATATCGGCATGCAGAAGCGCTTTTGGTTTTCGGCGTTCGGCTATCTGGATGTTATATTGAAGGCTGGGAAAATATGGAACAAGGTGCCTTATCCTTTGTTGATTTTGCCCAATGCCAATCTTACTTATACCATTCAGGCGGAGACTTACACCAATATGAATGCCATGGAGTTTATCAACGATGAATATGCTTCGTGGGATATTACCTATTATATGAACGGGAACTTATTCAACCGCATTCCGCTGATAAAGAAATTAAAGTGGCGTGAAGTGTTTTGCTTCCGCGGCTTATGGGGACATCTGACCGACAAGAACAATCCGGCTTATGGTGGCGAAGGGCTGTATCAATTCCCGTCGGAGACTTCGGCGTTGGGGCGCACGCCTTATATGGAGGCAAGTGTAGGCATTGAGAATATCTTCAAGTTTTTGCGCATCGATTATGTCTGGCGTCTGAATTATCGTAGCAATCCGGATATCCAGAAGAGCGGAATCCGGTGTACCATGCGTTTGTCTTTTTGACGTTTTCTTTATTCGAAGAAATTACCGGATTGTAATTTTGGGGGCAGACATCTTCTTTTTACGTCTTTCGTACCGGGGATATATGTCGTACTGTTTCCCTATCATAAATAGGGAAGTCCCTATTGGCGTTTGGGGACATTCTGTTGCGAGGGGATTTTTACTCTTCTATTTTTGTATCAGGAAACTTAAACCGCAACGATTATGAGAACAAACAGATTTTTGATGGGAATGATGTTAGCCCTTTGCCTGCAGGCGGTTCCGGCTATGGCTTCCGCTTTGGGTGACATCCGGGTGAATGCCCGCTTCCTTACCGACCGCATGGCGTTTGAACTGAACTTGACGCAGACCCAATACAATGATTTGTATGAGGTCAACTATGATTTTTTCCATGGGATTGACCCGTATGTAGCGGCTATGGCACGGCAGGAGGCGTATGCGTTGGATGCATATTATCGCTATTTGGACGAACGGAACGATGACTTGCGCTGGATTCTTTCGAATGCCGAGTATGTGCGCTTTATGGCGTTGGAGTATTTCTTCCGTCCGGTGTATGCATTAAACCGTGTGTGTTATCTTCGTATTTATAAGGTGTATCCCAACCGGACTTTCTTCTATTTCGGGCGTCCGGTGCATTACCTTACGTATTGTGGCGGGCATAGCCGGCACCATTGTGGCGGACGGAGCTTTTATCGGGCGCGTCATCCGAAAGTGTACCGGCATCCGGTCTATCAGGGGAACTTCCATAGCCGGCCGGATTTCCGGAGGCATGATTTTACGCCGGGACATTCCCCGAAAAAGCCAGGCGGTTATCACTCAGCCTCGGCACGTCCTCCGCGTCCGCAAGCAAGACCGGGAAAGCCCGGACATAAGCCGGATAAGCATCCGGTGGCAAAACCTTCCCGCCCGAACAGGAAACCGCAGGTGCATCCTTCCCGTTCGGACAAGAAGCCGCAAGCCCGTCCGCGCCCGAACCGAAGTGCCTCGAAAGAAAGGGGGGAAAGAAATTTGCGTAGAATGTGAAGATGATGTATCTTTGGCGCAGGTGTTTTTAGGGCACACAGGATTTCTAAGAACTCGTGCAGGTCTTGGCATCCTGTGTGCGATGTGAGAAGTAGAATGATGAAGCGTAGACTAAAACAATTCGGAATATGGATAGCTTTGTTCACGGTGCTTTCGGGGGCAGGGCTTTTTCTGTTGCGTGGTCCTCTGTTGCGGCATATCGCCGATAGGCGGATAGAGGCTTTGTCTGCCCGTTACGGCATTAGGATAGCCTATGTTTCGCTGAAAATGCCTTCGCTTACTTCCGTGCGTGTGGAGGGCTTGAGCATGGTGCCTTTCGGTAGAGATACCCTGCTCAGGCTGGCTTCGGCGGAAGTGAAACTCGATTTCTTGCCTTTGTTGCGGGGGAATCTGTCTATACGCAAAGTCGATACCGAGGGATTGGCGTGCACTTTTGTCAAGCAAGGTATGGTGTCGAATTATGATTTTCTATTCCGCTCTTCCGGCAAGTCCTTATCTGTCCCGGATGCGGATGGAGGGACTTCTATCGGGTATGCCGGGCGGATAGAGCGTGCGTTGGGAGTATTGTTCCGTTTGCTTCCCGAGGATGCCGTGATGCGCCGTACCGTGCTGACAGGCAGGCGTGATTCGGTCTGCACCCGTTTTTATATGCCGGAGTTTGTGTTGGATAACCGGGTTTATGATTCAGATATAGAGGTGGTTGAGGGAGATATGCGGGGCAAGTGGCACATCGGGGGTACGCTGGATTGTGGTACACGTCTGATTAAAGGGCATTTGCACTCTTCCGAAAAAGGACAGCGCATTGTGATGCCTTATATCCGTCCGCATTATGGAGCGGCGGTAGCATTTGACTCCATTGCTTTCAGCTTGGCGCAGGAAGATCCGGAAGCGGATGAGCAACTTCTGAAAGGCAATGCCGAAATAAACGGGCTGGAAGTGCATCATGCGGCTTTGTCGCCCGACACCATCGGTTTGAATCGGTGGAAGATTGATTACTTGCTTCGTGCGGGAGAGCGTTTCATAGAGCTGGATAGTGCGACGGAGGTACATTTCAACCGGCTTTCGTTTCATCCGTTTGTGCGTGCGGAAAAGAAAGGACGTTGGCATTTTACGGCATCCGTTCATCGTCCGCCTTTTCCTGCACAAGACTTGTTTTCGTCACTTCCGGCGGGCTTGTTCCGGCATGTGCAAGGGCTTCAGGCGAGCGGAGAGTTGAGTTATGACCTTTGCATGGATATTGATTTCAATCGGTTGGACAGCTTGAAGTTCTCTTCCGACTTGCGCGGGCACGGTTTTTCCATTATCCGTATGGGGGCGGCCGACCTTGCCCGGATGAGTGAGGAGTTCGAATATACGGCATACGAGCATGACCAGCCTGTGCGCACTTTCCTTGTCGGGCCGTCCAATCCGGATTTCCGTCCGCTTTCGTGCATTTCCCCTTTGCTTCAGATGGCGGTTATGCAATCGGAAGACGGGAGTTTCTTCTATCATGACGGCTTTTATCCGGGAGCCATTCAGGAGGCATTGGCATACGATTTGCAAAAGGGGCGTTTTGCCCGGGGCGGGAGTTCCATCACCATGCAGCTGGTGAAAAATGTTTTCCTGAACCGGCATAAGAACATTGCCCGTAAGCTGGAAGAGGCACTTATTGTATGGCTCATCGAATCGCAGCATCTTACTTCGAAAAAGCGCATGTATGAAGTTTATTTGAACATCATCGAGTGGGGACCGCTTGTGTATGGTGCGGCAGAGGCAAGCCGTTTCTATTTCGGGAAAGAACCGTCGGACCTCAGCGTGAGCGAAGCCATATTTCTGGCATCTATTATTCCCAAACCCAAGCATTTCCGTTCGGTATTTAATTCCGATGCAACCTTGCGCGAGAATCAATTAGAGTATTACCGCGTCATTGCCCGCCGGCTTGCAGCCAAGGGCTTGATGACCGAAGAAGAAGCGGAAACGTTTTGTCCGGATGTGCAGATAAAGGGAGAAGCGAGAAAGGTTTTAAATGAAGAATTAATAGTTAATAATTAATAGTTAATAATGAAGAGTTAAGTATTGGGCATAGCGTCCACAAATTCTTCATTGTCAACTATTAATTATTAATTGTTAATTGTTAATTCAGCCGTGCCAATGTTTCTTTGATGCGTCGCATTGCTTCGGTGATGTTTTCATCAGAAGTAGCGTAACTCATGCGGATACACTCGGGAGCACCGAATGAAGTTCCACCTACACAAGCCACGTGACCTACTTCGAGCAAATACATTGCTAGGTCTTCGGCATTGTTGATGACACGCTCTCCGTCTTTTTTGCCGAAGAAAGAGTCGCATTTCGGGAAGAGGTAGAAAGCGCCTTCGGGAACATTCACTTCGAATCCCGGAATCTCTTTTGCCAGTTTTACGATAAGGTCGCGGCGGCGTTCGAACGCTTTACGCATTTCTTCTACCGGAGCTTGCGTGCCTGTATAGGCGGCTTCTGCGGCTTTCTGGGATACCGAGCAAGGACCTGACGTATATTGCCCTTGAAGTTTGTTGACACCTTTCACAATCCATTCGGGTGCGGCGATAAATCCGATACGCCAGCCGGTCATGGCGTATGCCTTTGATACACCGTTGACGATAACTACACGGTCTTTGATTTCGCTGAATTGGGCAATGCTTTCATGCTTGCCGATATAGTTGATGTGTTCGTAGATTTCATCGGCGATGGTGATAATCCGTTCGTGTTTAGCCAAGACAGAAGCCAGACCTGCCAGTTCTTCCTTGCTATATACCGAGCCGGTCGGGTTTGAAGGAGAACAAAGAATCAAGGCGCGGGTCTTAGGGGTGATGGCTGCTTCCAATTGTTCGGGTGTAATCTTGAAGTCTTGCTCGATGCCTGCACGTACAATGACGGGGGTACCTTCGGCCAGCTTCACCATTTCAGGATAGCTTACCCAATACGGAGCGGGTACAATCACTTCATCTCCTTTGTTTACCAAAGCCATAATCGTGTTGCATACCGATTGTTTGGCACCGTTGGCACAACTGATTTGGGCTGCTGTATATTCCAGTCCGTTTTCTTTTTTCAGTTTTTCTACAATGGCGTTGCGCAATGCGGGATAACCGGCTACAGGAGAATAGCGCGAATAGTTTTCGTCAATCGCTTTTTTAGCGGCTTCTTTGATATGATCGGGGGTGTTGAAGTCGGGTTCGCCGACACTCATGTTGATTACATCTACGCCCTGAGCCTTGAGTTCGCTGCTCTTTTGTGACATGGCAAGCGTAGCCGAGGGGGATAAACTGTTTAAACGTTCTGAAAGTTGGTTCATATTCTTATTTTAATTTTAGTTCAAAATTGGTGCAAAGTAAAACAATATTTTTGATATATAAAAGCATTTCTTACTTTCTGTCACCTAAGAAGCGGAGTAAATACAGGAAAAGATTGATAAAGTCGAGGTAAAGCGTCATGGCACCCATTAGGGCAATCTTCTGGGTGGTATCGTTCACTTCCATGTCTTCTCCGGTAAGCAGATGCTTGATTTTTTGCGAATCGTATGCGGTCAGCCCCGTAAAAATCAGTACGCCGATACCCGAAATGATAAGGTCCATCATCGAATTGTGCAAGAATAAATTGACCAGCGATGCGATGATGAGCCCGATGAGTGCCATAATGCAAATATTCCCTATACGGGTCAGGTCTCGTTTGGTTACATATCCGTAAAGCGCCATAACCCCGAAGGTGCCCGCCGTTACAAAGAAAGTGGTAGCAATGGAACTCATGGTATAGACCATGAAGATAAAGGCGAGTGTGATTCCGTTCAGGATAGAGTAGGCGATAAAGAGCAGGGTAGCAGTGCTGAAGGCAATCCGGTGGATGCGTGCGGAAAGGTAGATAACCAGTCCTATTTCAGCAATCAGAAGCCCCCAGAAGAGCATTTGGTTCTGTACAATCATTGAGAGCAGCGTGTATGATTTTGCCACATATAGAGATACCAGTCCGGTAATGACCAGCGCCAATGTCATCCATGTATAGACATTGCGCATCAGGGTAGCTTGTACGGTCTTTGCTTTAGACGCGTAGGCTTTTGCCAAATCGTTTGTTTCCATATCTGTCAATTATTAATTGTTAATTCTTAAAGTGCAGCGTATGTCCCATGCGGTCTTTCTTTGTATGCAGGTAACGTTCGTTATAGGGATTGGGAGTCACTTCAATCGGTACGTTTTCTACGATTTCCAGACCGTAGGCTTCCAGCCCTACACGTTTCACGGGATTGTTGGTGAGCAGGCGCATCTTGTGGATGCCTATTTCGCGCAGGATTTGTGCGCCTACGCCATAATCGCGCTCATCGGCTTGATGTCCGAGGCAGATGTTGGCGTCTACGGTATCCATGCCTTCTTCCTGAAGCTTATAGGCTTTCATCTTTTCCATCAGCCCGATGCCGCGCCCTTCCTGAATGAGGTAGATGACGGCGCCTTTACCTTCTTTTTCTATCATTTGCATGGCTTTATGAAGCTGGTCTCCGCAATCGCACCGCAGCGAACCGAAGATGTCGCCCGTAGCACACGATGAATGTACACGCACCAGTACCGGCTCGTCCGGTCCGAACTCTCCTTTTATTAATGCCACGTGTTCCAGTCCGTTGCTTTTTTGGCGGAAAGGAATCAGCCGGAAGTGCCCGTATTCGGTAGGCATGTCTACCTCTACGCCTTTCTCTACTAACGATTCCTGTTTCAGGCGGTATGCGATGAGGTCGGCGATGGAGATGAGCTTGAAGCCGTACAGGTCTGCCATTTGGCGTAATTCGGGAAGGCGCGCCATGGTGCCGTCTTCGTTCATCACTTCCATGAGGGCGGCGGCAGGGTAAAGGCCGGCAAGCTTGGCAAGGTCGATGCTGGCTTCTGTATGTCCGGCACGGCGGAGCACACCTTTATCTTGTGCGTAAAGCGGGTTGATATGTCCGGGACGTCCAAAGGTTTCCGGGGTCGATGAAGGGTCGGCAAGGGCGCGGATGGTGGCGGCACGGTCGGCTGCAGAAACGCCTGTGCTGCATCCTTCCAGCTTGTCGATGGTCACCGTAAACGGGGTTCCTAAGACTGAAGTATTGTTTGCCACTTGATGGGGCAAATCCAGTTCTTTGCAGCGGGAGAGCGTAATCGGCGCGCAAAGCACTCCGCGTGCGTGCTTCAGCATAAAGTTTACTTTTTCGGGCGTAATCAGCTCTGCGGCAATAATCAGGTCGCCTTCATTCTCGCGGTCTTCATCGTCTACGACGATAACAAACTCGCCTTTGCGGAAGTCTTCTATCGCTTCCTCTACCGTATTTAGCTTTATCTTGTCCATATTATTATGATTGTAAATGATAGTATTGTTGGTCTTTTATTCGTTCTACGATTTGTCCGTTTGTCTTTATAATCGTTTTCAAGTCTTTTTCCAGCCGTATCCGGAAACGCCAGATGTTCAGGTATACCAGCACGCCGGCAGGTAGCACGATGCCCAGCAGGGCATTGAGCCAACGGTTTTCGAACGGGCTTTTATGAGACTTAACCCACAAGAACGGGTAATTGTTCATCAGGTTCAGCAAGACGGGGTCTTTGGTGTTCGAAAGTTCCTCGATGACCGTTTCCATCTGTTGGCTGAGGTCGGCTATGGCGTCATCATGCTTGTTGCTTGTGAATATCTTGATGTAGTTGGGCAATCCTTTCAGGCGGTGCGTGCGCAGGTATTCCTCACATGCGGCACTGATTTGTTCCAGTGTTTCCGCATTGTCCCGGTAAGCAGGGGTGTGGATAATCACTTCTTTTTTGAACATGTGTCTGGAAAGGCGTATGCCGAACACTTTCCGGAAGAAGGCTGCATACGTGTCGATGTTGAATACCACGGAGTCTTTGTTCGACTTGTACGTGAAAAACGCGCCTAACGGAGCCAGGACGAGGGTACTCATCCACGTGCCTAACGCTACATTCATTTCGCCGCTCTTCCCG
Source organism: Phocaeicola salanitronis DSM 18170 (assembly GCF_000190575.1). Taxonomy (NCBI): domain Bacteria; kingdom Pseudomonadati; phylum Bacteroidota; class Bacteroidia; order Bacteroidales; family Bacteroidaceae; genus Phocaeicola; species Phocaeicola salanitronis. The sequence continues at coordinate 3,842,715 of NC_015164.1, forward strand.
ACGCGGGTCGCGCCTGAATCGATGATGTAATAAATAACGAAAATCACTACCGATATCACTACCGGCATGCCCAGCCCGCCTTTACGGATAATGGCTCCCAGCGGTGCGCCGATAAAGAAGAAGATAAGGCAGGCAAGCGAGAGGGTAATCTTCTTGTGCCAGTCCGACCGGTGAGAGAGGATGTTCCGGTCTGTGTCTTTGGTCAGAAAGCTTTTCATCTCGCACTCGGATAATAGCGAGGATACCCGGTTTTCCGTCTTGCTCAGGGTGCTCGATTTCTCTTGCGAGGTCATCGAGTTGAAGATGCTGTCGGTATTGATATATGCCACGTTCAGCTTTTCCAGTTTGGTTGAGTCGGATTTGGTGAGCACCGGAGTTTTATAGGCGGTATGGATAACATCGTTGAAATAAGCGCGTCCGATGCTGTCTGCGTGTGTTTCCAGCGAGTCGATGGTCTGGGAGATTTCACGCATGTTCTTGATGTCCGAACGGCGGTCGAGGAAATCGCCGTCCACCATATTGAAGCCCGAGTCGAACTGGATGAGCGTATGCTTTTCCTTGAATGATTCGCGCCGGTAGGGCACGTTCCGCGAGATGACCGACTGGGATTTCAGGTTCTCGAATTGCTCTCCGTTGTACAGGTGCAGGTACAAATGCTTTTTGTCGGCGGTCATTTCCAGCTTTCCTTCTTCCGCCCAGATGATGTGCGCGTTTTCGAAGCCGTCCGAGAAATTATAGATGAGCACGTCTTTCAGCATGCCCGTTTCGCGGTCTTTATGTTTTACGTAGATGTTGTATCCGTCGATTTCGCTATAGAATACGCCTTCCGGAATGTCCACTTCAGGCGATTTCTGTTTCATCGAGACCAATAACGTCCACAATTTCTTTTGTGCACGCGGACCGATTTCGTTTTGGAAGATGAAAGACATGAGCCCCAGGAATGCGCAGAACAAGATGACGGGGCACATGATGCGGAGCAGGGGAATGCCTGCGGCTTTCATCGAAAGCAATTCATACCGCTCTCCGAAGTTCCCGAAAGTCATGAGGGCCGCCAGCAGGATGGCAAGCGGAAGCGATATCGGAATCAGTGTCAGGCCCGAATAGAAAAAGAATTGGGCAAGTATGTTAATCTCCAAGCCCTTTCCTACCAGCTCGTCTACATATCTCCATAAGAACTGCATCATGAAGATGAAAAGGCAGATAAAGAAAGTTCCGGCAAAGAGCAGCAAGAAGCTCTTTAAAATGAATATATCCAGTTTTTTTATGCGTAGCATTCCTTATAATGTTGTCAGCTTGCAAAAGTAGCATAAAAAATGATGCGGAGCACGATGTTTTGCATAATTTTAAGAATTATATGCCGCATGCCCGCCGCAACGTCTCGATTTGAGAGTCCCATAAGTTGATGACATCTTCTTCTTCGCCGGCATCGGCAAAGTCGGTCACTTCCAGCGAGAGGTCGCTCGTCAGTTCGTTGTAATGGATTTTCAGCTCGAAGTACGTGCGGGGCTCTTCGTCGCTCCAATGGAAGCGGACAAACGATTCGGTGCGCAGGTTGATGATTTCGGCATTGCGCGTTTCGGTTTTCCCCCATTGGAAGGTAAAGGTCTTTTCGTGTTTCAGTACTTTGTCTGCAAACCAGTGTTCCAGTCCCGATGGCGTACTGATTGCGTTCCAAAGGACGGTACTCGAAGCGGGAGGCAGGGTATATTCTATGTGTATTTTCTTTTTCATGGATATTCAGGTTTTTCCGTTATTGATTTGTACGGGGCGCAAATTAAAGTAATTTTTTGTATATTACATAGCGAATCGCGGATTTTTTGTTTATCCCTGCCGGATAAACGAGCTGACAGATATAGGCACTATCCGTTACAATTGTTACAATTACAATTACAGTTAATTGTAAGTTGAAAATCAGATAATGGGGAAAATCACACTTATAAATTATATATTATATATATTTATATAAATATATATAATATATAATTTTAATATGAGGCTTTCTTTTTTGACCGGGATTGAAAAAAAGCATTTTACGTTAATTGTAATTGTAACAATTGTAACGCCTGTTTGGTAAATGCGGATTCGTTAAATTGAAACAGAATCTGAATAAAATTAGAAGAAAATGCACGAAGGTATTGCGTAATTCAAAAAAACGTTTTACCTTTGCACCCGCAATCGCCAAAATGGCGGGATAGCTCAGCTGGTTAGAGCGCATGATTCATAATCATGAGGTCCCCGGTTCAATCCCGGGTCCCGCTACTACGGACAAGATAGAGCCGTTGGATGGCTTCCACATCTGGCGGTTTCTTACACGGCGGGATAGCTCAGCTGGTTAGAGCGCATGATTCATAATCATGAGGTCCCCGGTTCAATCCCGGGTCCCGCTACGATTTTGAAAATTTGTAGATAATCTCGAAGGAGAATTAGAAACGAACGGAACCGTTTGTTTTTAGTTCTCCTTTTTTGTTTTTATAGTAAGTTATTGCAATCAAAAATGAATTGCGGAAAATCCGTTAATCCTTTCTATTGAAAAACAGAGAGGCAGAAGATTTGTCAGTTAATAAAACTCTGTGGCTTTGTGCCTTTGTGTTCCGTTTTATTTTTCGCAAACCAATTTCGTTCTGCTACATGATTTCATATACTTGCCTATGCCTTTGCACATACGTGCGTAGCCCTGCGCAAGTATATGCGTTTTCGGGTGCGGCTATCTCCGTCGTTCGTGCCAAAGGTGGAGCAGGGCGGACCAGGGATGGTGAAACAACATGCGCGGGCCGGCGTAGCGCATGACGGTTCGCATCTGTCCGCGCATCCGGGGACTGTAACAATGGATGGGGCATTGCTTGCAGGTGGGTTTCTGTTCGCCGTAGCGGCAATGCGAGAGGCGGGCATGGGCATATTCCAAAAGTGCCTGGCAGGCGGGGCAGAGCGTGGCGTTTCCTTCTTTATGGCGGCAATAGAGCCTGATCATTTGCGTTACTACGCGCTTCTCTCGTTCGATGTGTGAGGGGGTACGGCTCATGGTTTTAATGATGGTTTCTTTGATTAAGTATCCGGAAAAGTGTGAATTTTGAAAAGCGAAGATAACGAAAAGCCCGGAAAGCTCAAAATGCTTTTGGGAAAGAGATGTGATTTTACGGCATTTTAAATATTTTATACTTACAGATTGCGCGTTTCGTTATGAATGTCTTACATTTGGGGTGCATTTCCGTAAGGGAAGGCATCAGATTTAACTAACTAACAGATAAGACGGTATGAAACAAATTAAATGTATTGGAATCTTGACTTCGGGAGGTGATGCTTCGGGCATGAATGCGGCTATCCGTGCGGTGACACGCAGCGCTATTTTCAACGGGTATACGGTGAAAGGAATTTACCGAGGTTATGAAGGTTTGATTCGGAATGAAATCAAGGAGTTTACCACGCAAGATGTGAGCAGCATTATCCAGCGTGGAGGTACGATATTGAAAACGGCACGTTCGAAGGACTTCATGACTCCGGAAGGCCGTAAGGTGGCGTATGATAACATGGTGGCGGCAGGCATCGATGCGTTGATTGTCATCGGCGGGAACGGTTCGTTGACGGGTGCGCTGACTTTTGCGCAAGAGTTTAATGTGCCGTGTATCGGTTTGCCCGGAACGATTGACAATGACTTGTACGGAACCGACTCGACCATCGGCTATGATACGGCACTGAATACCATCGTGGAATGTGTGGACAAGATACGTGACACCGCGACTTCGCACGACCGCATCTTCTTTGTGGAAGTAATGGGGCGTGACGCCGGATTCCTTGCCCAGAACAGTGCGATAGCTTCGGGAGCCGAAGCTGCCATTATCCCGGAAGACCAGACCGACGTAGACCAGCTGGAGCAGTTTATCGGGCGCGGCTTCCGCAAGTCGAAGAACAGCAGTATCGTGATTGTGTCCGAATCGCCTAAGGACGGAGGAGCTATGCACTATGCCGAGCGTGTGAAGAAAGAATATCCGCAATACGACGTGCGTGTCACCATTTTGGGGCACTTGCAGCGGGGAGGTTCTCCGAGTGCGTACGACCGTATTTTGGCAAGCCGCCTGGGGGTAGGTGCTATCGAGGCGCTGAAAGAAGACCAGCGGAACGTGATGATAGGTATCCGTAATGATAAGGTGGTGTATGTGCCTTTCTCGGAAGCCATCAAGAAAGACAAGCCGCTCGACAAGTCGCTTATTCAGGTGCTTGACGAGTTATCGATTTGATATTTTTAAATGAAGAATGAAGAATTAAGAATGAAGAATTCCTCATTCTTCATTCTTTATAAGCTACTTCATCAGAAAATCAAGCAATTCTTCGGGTGTATCGGCGATGAATGCGGGATGGTAGGCTTCCAGTTCGGTGCGCGGACGGAATCCCCAGGCGGCGCCGATGGTTTCTGTTCCGGCATTGATGCCCGTCTGCATGTCTACGCCTGAATCTCCGATGTAAGCTGTGTCTTGGGGGGATGCTCCTGCGGCCTGCATGATTTCCACTATCACGCTGGGGTCGGGCTTGACGGGCACATTCTCCCGCTGGCCGAAGATGCGGAGGAAATGGATTTGCGGGAAATAGTGCTTGATGAGCTTTTCGGTGGCTTCCTGATATTTGTTCGAGGCTACGGCGAGGGCCATTCCTTTTTCCTGAAGCGTTTCAAGCACATGCGGTATCGCCGGATAGGGGCGGCTTAAGTCGGCATTGTGCATATTATAATAAGGAACGAAGAGCGAGCGTATTTTCCGGATGTTCGTTTCGTTCCGCTCTGCTTCGGGCAGGGCTCGCTCGAAGAGCTTGTTGATTCCGTTTCCGACAAAGAAACGGTATTCGTCGGTATCGTGCTGAGGGTATCCGCAAGCCTTGAGGGCATAGTTGGTGGCTCCGGCAAGGTCGGCGATGGTGTTGAGCAGGGTTCCGTCTAAGTCGAATATAACCAGTTTTTTCATTTGTGTGTCAATTTTTGTGTTTTACGGCGGTAAAGATACGGATTTTAGCTTGAATAACGGAGTGAACGGGGCTGAATAAACAGAAAAGTAATACATTATACATCATATTGTAATATGAAAAGCGGACTTTTGGGAAGTTTTAAAAAGTAAAAGATATGAATGCAAGTGTACCTTTTCCTGAAAATTACGTGTTAGAATGTACGGCAGACGGTGGCTATTACGCCTATTTGTCAGACTATGACCAATGCTGTGCTTACGGTGAGACAGAAGATGACGCTCTGGCAAATCTTCAGGATGTAGCCGAAGAGTATTTCAACGAAATCGCCCTGTTATACCGGATAGAGGATGCAAGCTGAAAAAAAATATGGCTTTTGTATTGCATAATAATAAAATAGTCCTTTTCTTTGCAAGGAATTAATTATCAGATTATAAATGAGCATAAGACCGCATTATCGTACCGTAGTGCTTTCGGACATCCATTTGGGGACTTCTCATTCGAAAGTGAATCAAGTGAGCGATTTTTTGAGTTCTGTAGATTGTGACCGCCTGATATTGAACGGTGACATTATTGATGGCTGGAGTTTGAAGAAATCCGGCGTGCGCAAGTGGAAGCCCGAACATACGCGCTTCTTTAAGATTTTGATGAAGATGATGGAGAATTTCGGGACCGAAATTATCTATGTACGGGGAAATCATGATGATTTTTTGGATAGCTTGATTCCGTTGCAATTCGCCAACCTGCATCTGGTGAAGGATTACATACTGGAGAGTAACGGGAAGCATTATTTCGTGACCCACGGGGATGTGTTCGACAAGATTACATCGGGCATGAAGTGGCTGGCAAAACTGGGCGATATCGGATATACCTTGTTGCTGGAGATGAACAGCTTTTACAACAAATACCGCCTGAAGCGGGGCAAGCCGTATTATTCGTTGTCGCAAGCCATCAAGCAAAAGGTGAAGCAAGCCGTGAATTATATATCCGATTTCGAGAACGTATTGGTGGAATTTGCGCGTAACCGGAAGTGCGAAGGCGTGATATGCGGGCACATCCATCACCCTGAGAACCGGATGGTAGACGGTATTCATTACCTGAATTCAGGCGATTGGGTAGAAACGCTTTCAGCCCTGACCGAAGATGAGGAAGGGAAGTGGGAGGTTCTGTTTTATACCGAAGCCATGAAGCGGAAAGAGGCGGAAAACGAAGAAAAAGATTCAGTATTATCTATAATATCTGTTGCGTCATGAGAGTATTGTTTGTAGTGCAAGGAGAAGGGAGAGGGCATCTGACCCAAGCCATATCCATGGAAAAGCTGCTTCGGGAGAACGGCCACGAAGTGGTGGAAGTGTTGGTAGGGAAAAGCGAATCGCGCAGGCTTCCGGGATTTTTTATCCGGAACATTCAGGCTCCTATCAAGCACATCATCAGTCCTAACTTCTTGCCTACACGTGCCAACCGGCGTGCCAACTTGAGCCGGAGTTTTTTGTACAGCTTGTGGAAATCGCCCGAATATTATGAGAGCATGTGCTATATCAACCGGCGTATCCGCGAGACGGGGGCGGATTTGGTGATTAACTTTTATGAATTGCTGACCGGACTGACGTTTTTCTTTTTCCGTCCGCAGGTTCCGCTGGTGTGCATCGGACATCAGTACCTGTTTTTGCATAAAGAGTTTCAGGTGCCGAAGAAGAACCGGTGCAGCTATTTTCTGATGAACATGTTTACTCGTTTGACCTCGTTGGGGGCTTCGCGCAGGTTTGCTCTTTCGTTCCGCGCGATGAAAGACGATGACAGCCATAAATTGAGTATTATTCCTCCCTTGTTGCGTCAGGAAGTATTCGAACAAGAACCAGTCGAAGGGGATTACATTCATGGCTATATGGTCAATTCGGGTTTCTCCGAATACGTGTGCCGTTGGCATAACGAACATCCCGAAGTGGCTTTGCGCTTCTTTTGGGACCATTGGGAGGAAGAGCCGGTCAAGAAGGTGGACGATACCTTGTGGTTCTATCAATTGGACGACCGTGAGTTTCTGCGCCAGATGTCGGGATGCAAGGCGTATGCCAGCACCGCCGGATTCGAGTCGGTATGCGAAGCCATGTATTTGGGCAAGCCGATTCTGATGGTGCCGGCACATATCGAGCAGGAATGCAACGCATACGATGCGGTGCAGAGCGGTGCGGGCATTGTGGACGAAGGTTTTAATTTGGATAAGCTGCTGGCTTTCGCTAAGGACTTCCGCCCCAATCCGGCATTCCCGTTGTGGGTGCGTTCTTCACGTTACATTATCTTGAACGAGCTGGAAAAATACACTACACACGATTGCGTTCAGGATATGTATATGGTAGAAGAATATGTGTAAAGATTCCTTTTATAATTATTTAGCTATTCTTTTTCCCAGGTTTGCAATTGAAATGTAACATCAATTCTTTTTCTTTGCAGAAAAATGTGTTGTTATGGTACAGAAGAAAAAGAAAACCCCTTATTTAGACCGGGATGTCAGTTGGATGTTCTTTAACCGGCGTATTTTGCAGGAAGCATGCCGTCCGCATGTGCCTTTGTTGGAGCGCATGTCTTTCTTAGGCATTTATTCGAATAACCTGGACGAATTCTTCCGTGTGCGTGTGGCTTCGCAAAGCCGTATCGCCGAATATGCAGAGAAGTCGGCGGCAAAGGAAAGCGAACATGCCAAGAAACTGATTAAGCAAATCTCCCGCCTGAATGCCCGTTACGTAAAGGAATACGGAGAGGCGATTGCGAATATCACCGAAGAACTTCGGAAAGAAAACATTTTCTTGCTTTCTGATACAGAAATATCTCCCGAACAAAAAGAGTTCATTTATTCATTCTATAAGTCGAAACTGAGCGGAGCCGTTATCCCTATTTGGTTCTCTACGGTCAAGTCGCTCGATTTCGGGAACGACGAGAACATTTATCTGGCGGTAAAGGTAGGGAAGGGCGAAAACGCGCGTGTGTTCGACTATGCCTTCCTCGAATTGCCCGTAGGGCTTTGCGGGCGCTTTGTCCGTTTGCCCAATCAGGGCGAGAAGCGTTACCTGATGTATCTGGACGATGTCATCCGGTGCTGCCTGCCTTTGGTGTTCGAAGGATTGGGATATACTCATTTCGAAGCCTATACCTATAAGTTTACCCGCGATGCGGAGATGGAAATCGACAACGATGCCAATAGCGGCACCTTGCAGAAGATATTGAAAGGCGTGAAGAGCCGGAAGCATGGCGAGCCTCTGCGTGTGCTCTATGATGCAAGCATGCCGAAGGATTTGCTGAAACGGGTATTGAACAAGCTGGATGTGGACAAGAACGATACGGTCATGGCAGGAGGACGCTATCAGAACCATAAGGACTTCATGCGTTTCCCCGATTGCGACCGTACGGATTTGAAATATCCCGTTTGGGCGCCTATTGTGCGCAAGAGCCTGGACGGTCCCGATAGCCTGCTGCAGAAAATCCAGCAGAAAGACCGTTTCATCCATGTGCCTTACCATAGCTTCGACTCGTTCATCCGCGTACTGCAAGAAGCGGCGGTGAGCAAGCAGGTCACCGGCATCAAGATTACACTCTACCGTCTGGCTAAGGAATCGAAGGTTGTGAAAGCCCTGATAGCCGCAGCCCGGAACGGAAAGAAAGTGACGGTAGTCATCGAGCTGCTGGCACGTTTCGATGAGGCTTCCAATGTCAACTGGTCGAAGAAGATGCAGGATGCGGGCATCCGTGTTATTTTCGGTGTGGAAGGCTTGAAGGTACACTCTAAGATTACCCATATCGAAATGAAGAGCGGACCGGACATCGCTTGCATCAGTACCGGAAACTTCCACGAGGGCAATGCCCGTATGTACACCGATTGCATGCTGATGACGGCATCGCCCCGGCTGGTGAAGGACGTGAATGCCGTATTCGACTTTATCGAGCGTCCCTACGCTCCTATCAAGTTCAAGGAATTGCTGGTTTCGCCCAATGAGATGAAAAACAAGTTCATCGCCCTTATCCGCAATGAAATCAAGAACAAGAAAGCGGGCAAGCCTGCCTATATCAAGATTAAAATCAACCACATCACCGACCCCGTTATGGTAGAGAAGCTTTACGAGGCTTCGCAGGCGGGGGTAGACATCGATTTGGTGGTCCGGGGAAACTGTTCTTTGGTCACCGATGTGCCGGATGTGAGCGAAAATATACGAATTAACGCAATTATTGACCGATATTTGGAACATTCCCGTATCTTTGTATTCGCTGCGGGCGGTACGGAGAAAGTTTTCATCGGCTCGGCAGACTGGATGCCACGTAATTTGGACCATCGTGTAGAGGTCATCACCCCGGTGTATGACCCTGATATCAAGGAAGAAATGAAACGGGTGGTGGAATACGGGCTGAAGGATACCCAGCAAGGACGTATCGTAGACGGTACGGGAGACAATGATTTCCATGCCTTAATCGGCGATGAAAAACCTTTCCGTTCGCAAGAAGCATTGTATAATTACTATGTAGCTAAAAACGAGAAAGAAGAATGACAGAGATGAATTATGCGGCAATCGACATCGGTTCGAATGCCGCCCGTTTGCTGGTGAAACGGATTGAAGAAAATGAAGGACAGGCGAAGTTCACGAAGGAATTGCTGCTGCGTGTGCCTCTCCGCCTGGGTTTTGATGTGTTCGGCAAGGGAAAGATTTCGGAAAAGCGTGAAAAGAACATGATGCGCCTGATGAAATCGTATGCCTATCTGATGAAGATTTACGATGTGCAGAAGTACCGCGCGTGTGCCACTTCGGCGATGCGCGATGCCAAGAACGGTATGGACATCATCAAGGAAATCGAGAAGAAAACCGGTATTCACATTGAGATTATCGGCGGACAGGAAGAGGCGCAAATCGTCTATAACAACCACATTGAATATATGAAAGACCGCACGGGCAATTACCTGTATGTGGATGTAGGGGGAGGTTCGACCGAAATCAACCTGCTTTCGCAAGGAGAATTGCAGTGCAGCCGTTCGTACAACATCGGTACCGTGCGTTTGCTGAACAAGGCGGTAAAGGAAAGCGAGTGGACGCGCCTGAAAGAGGATATGGCGGAACTTGCCCGCCAATATCCCGATACCAACATCATCGGTTCGGGAGGAAACATCAACAAGCTCTACCGGCTGGCGGAGAAGAAAGACAAGAAAGCCCAACGCATGACGGTAGAAACCCTGCGTGGCTTGTACGACGAATTGAGTGTCTTGTCGGTGGAAGAGCGTATGGATAAGTTTAGCCTGAAGCCCGACCGTGCAGATGTTATCGTGCCTGCAGGCAACATCTTCCTGACCATAGCCGATATCTTAGGCTCCTCATATATCTATGTGCCAACCATTGGTCTTGCCGATGGTATCATCGACGGGCTTTATGCCGGAAGCAAGGAAGAGCGCGAACACGGGAAATCATTGAAGTCGCTCGATGCGGAAAAATGATATGATTGAATGAAACGCAGATTAGCGCGGATTGACGCAGAAATTTTTATTTTATAGTAGAACAAAATTGGTTTGCGAAAAAATCTTGATGTATTGTCATCCTGAACGAACGTGAAGGATCTCGTAGACATCCACGTGGGCGCATCCGAGATGCTTCACTACGTTCAGCATGACAAATGATTTTTCGCAAACCAATTTTGTTTTACTATATATAATCTGCGAAAATCCGCGTTAATCTGCGTTTCTAAAAATGTATGACCCCAATTTTATTTCTTCTTGGTCGTAACCAGAATCACGCCGTTCTTGCCTTTCTCGCCGTATGTTTCTGTGCTTGACGGGTCTTTCAATACGTCAATCCTTTCAATGCTCTGCGGGTCAATCGCATCGAGAGAGCCTGTATATTCTTTTCCGTCAACAAGCACCAATGGTTTGGGTGCAAGCGCCACTTCCGTGCTGTCCTGCTTCCCGTCTTCAATGATTCTGAATACCACCGGAACGGTATACAGCGTCGGTACGGCTTTCCCGTTCTGCATGCCCGGTTCCCATCGGGGCATACCCGAAAGTACCCGCACGGCTTCGGCATCGAGGCTGGGGCTTACGCCACGCACGATATTCACGTCTCCGATGCTTCCGTCTTTCTTCACCGTAAAGCGGGCGATGACTCTTCCTTCCGTCTTGTCCCGCTTGGCGTCTTCGGGATAGCGCAGGTTCGCGCTGATGTATTTCATCAATTCGCTTGGACCGCCCGGGAACTGGGGCATCTGTTCTACCGCCGTATAAGGTTCTTCCTCATTGTCTTTAAGTGTATCGTTTTTTTCGATACTTTCACTTGTTACGGCATCGGATATTGCCGGAAATTCCGTAACTTTGACACGTGAAATCTCTTCCAGTGGTTTCGAGATTTCGGGACGGGCAAAAGCGGCTACAGCTACTGCAGCCAGCGGAAGTACGTAGAGGTACTTGGCGCGTGCCCACGGGTTCGATTTTTTTCTCATCATCATAGTGATACGTTTTTTAAGTGAACTGTGATTTAAGCTGTTGGCGAGAGAGTAGAGCCTTGAGCCAACGGCTTTCTTTATTAATAACAATTGATATTCCTTGGCGTTGACGCCGGATGCCAGTACGGCTTCATCGGCTTCGTATTCGTGGATGTTCTGCAATTCTTGCTTCACCAGCCATGCCGCCGGATTGAACCATTGCACGACGATGCACGCTTGGGCAAGCAGCAAGTCCCACGAGTGCCGGAGGCGGATGTGGGCTTGCTCGTGTGCCACTATCGCCCTGTTGTCTTCTTGCAGGTCTGTGTCCGGCATCACGATGTAATGCATCCAGCTGAACGGGGCGATTTTCCCCGGATAACGTACCAGGATGCTCCCGTCTGCCAGCCTTTCTTTCCGGTTCCTGCGGATGACGGTACATATCCGCCCGATTCCGAACAGGCTCTTGAGACAGAAGAAGGATACTCCTGCCAGATAAATGCCTACCATTGCTTCTTGCCATCCGAACCGGGAAACCGTTTCCGCGGCTTCTGTTCCTGCATTGAGTTCAGCCAGCATCAGCAGGCTTTCCAAGTCCGATACGGTCTGGTTCAATGCCGTAGGTTCGCTGATGGCAATCTTTACCGCAGGCAGGAGGCACGACAAGACCAATATGCCCAGCAATGCCAGCCGGTTGAACCGATGAAACGTTTCCTTGCTCAGCAATACCTTATAAAACAGGTAGAACAATGCCAGGCAAACCGATGCTTTCAGTATGTAGATAAAAAATAGTCCCATATTTTTTGAGTTTTTGAGTTCTTAAGTTTGGTATGTAGAGACGATGTGCACATCGTCTCTACTTTATGAAAACTTATTTCCCTTCCTCCACTTGCTTGATAAGCTCTTTCAGCTCCTCTATCGAAATCTCCTCTTCCTTTACCAGCGAAGAGACCACCCCTAAGTAGGAATTGTTGAAATACTTGCTGATGACGCTTTTCAGCGTCCCGCGCTTGAACTCGTCTTTCGACACGGCGGCACGGTATTGGTACGTATTGCCGAATGCCGTATGCGCCAGATAGCCTTTCTCTTCCAGTCCGCGCACAATGGTGGAAAGCGTATTGAAGTGCGGACGCGGCTCGGGATAGAACTCCAGCAGCTGCTTGACGAACAAAGGACCTTTCTCCCAGAAAAATCCCATTACTTCTTCTTCTTTTGCGGTCAGTCTTTTCATGCTATTTCCGTTTGTTTCCGCAAAGTAACTAAAAGCTTTAGTTATTCAACTAATTTTTATAGTTAATAATGGTGAACAGTGGCGAAAGTCAGTGGAGGAAATGAAGAAAAGTCTATTTGCGGAAAGCGTATGTTGTAATGCCAATGCTTTTGCGGTAATATAGCAATTTATATCAGTAAGTTTTATGGTTTCCAATTCAAAACCGTACGTTCTCGATATGGAAACCGTACGGTTTTGATATGGAAACCATACGTTCTTGATATGGAAACCACAAAATCTATTTATTTGAAAGCATAAAAGAAGCAGTGCTTAAAAGCAAATACAGGCTTGTCTGTTTGATAAGTTACCGTTTTGTTTATTTTTAATGAATTCCGCATTTTGCCCAATTGCTGTAGGGGCGTATCGCATACGCCCTGAAGACATCCGCATGGATAAGTGGACGCATTCGGGCGTATGCGATACGCCCCTACATGGGATGTTTGCGGAATTCAATTTATTTTTTATTTATTGGGTAGGCTTTGGAGTGATGTTTTATTTTTATCTTTGCATAACGAACTTAATAAGCTGGCTATGAAACATAAACTCATCTTTTTTGTTGCCTGCCTTGGGTATGCTTTATCGGGCATGGCAGGTGTTATGGAGCTTGACGTGACCCGTCATGGAGCCGTAGGCGACGGGAAGACGTTGAATACCGGTAGCCTGCAAGGTGCCATTGACGGACTTCATGCACGTGGGGGAGGTGTTTTGCGTTTCCCCGCAGGGCGTTATCTGACGGGAAGCTTGCGGCTGAAGTCGGGCGTAACGTTGCATTTGGAAGAGGGGGCTGTCTTGCTGGGGAGCACTTCGCCTTACGATTATCCGAAGTTCAGTACGGAAAAAAAACTGAAGGTGAACAATGACCATTTCGACCAGGCGTTGATTTATGCCGACGGGGCGGAGAATATCGGCATTACAGGAGGCGGATGTGTAGACGGGCAGGGCAGGGAACTGGCTCTGACCATTGATAGCCTGCACCATACGGGGGAGCTGGTCGACCCGCATTACAATACGTATCGCAAGCGTCCCAATACGCGTCCCAAGCTGTTGTTCGTCAGGGGATGCCGGAATGTGCGCATACATCGTGTCAGCTTCAGGAGCAGTGCGGCATGGGGACTTTCGTTCTCGTTGTGTACCGATGTGACGCTGGATAGCCTGCATATCGAAAACCGGGCGTATTGGAACAACGACGGCATAGACATCAGCGATTGCAAGGACGTGCGCATCGCCCATTGTGATGTAAATTCGGCGGACGACGGCATTTGCCTGAAGTCGCACAACCGGGATGCGTGCAACGACCGTGTGTCTATCGCCCATTGCCGGATTATCAGCAGTGCCAGCGCCATTAAGTTCGGGACTGAGTCGGGTGGGGGCTTCAAGAATGTGACGATAGACGATATCCGTGTCAAGGATACCTACCGTTCGGCTATCGCCATCGAGTCGGTAGACGGAGCGGCGATAGAGAACATCCGGGTGAGCAACATACATGCTGTCAATACAGGTAATGCCATTTTCATCCGCTTGGGGCACCGGTCGGGCGAGGCGCCGGGGTATGTGCGGAATGTAAGCATCCGCAACCTGTATGCCGAGATTCCTTTCGGGCGTCCGGACATCGATTACGACCTGCGCGGTCCTGCCTTGCCTTTCTTCCACAATCCTTTTCCTGCTTCCATTTCGGGCATACCGGGACATGACGTTGAGAATGTGACGTTGGAGAATATCGAAATCGTTTATCCGGGACGCGCGTCGAAAGGCATGGCGTATATCTCGTTGAGCCGGCTGGCGGATGTGCCCGAAAACGTAGACGGCTATCCCGAGTTCAGCATGTTCGGGGAATTGCCGGCGTGGGGATTTTATGTGCGCCACGTGTCCGGCCTGACCCTAAAGGGCATTACGCTGCATTTGCGCGAGGACGATTACCGTCCGGCTTTTGTGTTCGACCGCGTGAGCAGGCTGAACCTTTCGGATATCGTTTTGCCCGAAGACAAGCAGGCGGGGCAGGTGGTGTTGAGGCAGACCGGCTTGCAACGGAAAGCGGGAGTGCCCGAAAGATGGATTTTTTCAATTGACAATTAACAATTGATAATTGGAAAAACTTTATTATCTTTGCGCCCGAAAAATCAGTTCATTATGGACAGGCAATCACGATATAAAGACTTTTCAGGCTTTCTGGCAGGATATTTTCCGTTCAAGGTACAGAAATTGTCGGTAAATGCCGGGTTTTCCTGTCCCAACCGTGACGGCACGAAGGGGTATGGCGGCTGCACGTACTGCAATAACCAGACATTTAATCCCGCGTATTGCCGGACGGAAAAAACGATAGCCGTGCAGCTGGAGGAAGGGAAGCAGTTCTTTTCGCGCAAATATCCACAGATGAAATACTTGGCTTATTTTCAGGCGTATACCAATACCTATGCCGGACTGGACAGTTTGGTGAGGATGTACGAGGAGGCTTTGGGCGTGCCGGATGTGGTGGGGCTGGTAATCGGTACACGTCCGGATTGCATGCCGGATGCACTGCTTGATTATCTGGAAGAATTGAACAATCGGACTTTCCTGCTTGTTGAATATGGGATAGAAAGTACGGACGACGGGACGTTGCGGCGCATCAACCGGGGACATACGTTTGCTTGTACCGAAGATGCGGTGCGGAGGACATCAGCCAGAGGGATTCGTACGGGAGGGCATGTGATTGTCGGGCTTCCGGGCGAAGAGGGGAGAGACAAGATAATCCGTCAGGCGGAAATATTGTCCGGTTTGCCTCTTGTGACGTTGAAGTTGCATCAGCTCCAGCTGATAAAAGGCACGCGCATGGGGGAGGAATATCTCCGATGCCCTGGGGATTTCCATCTGTTCACGGCAGAAGAGTATGTTGACTTGGTGATTGACTATATCGAACATTTGCGCCCCGACCTGGTGTTGGAACGGTTTATTTCCCAGTCGCCCAAGGAACTGTTGATTGCTCCCGACTGGGGGATGAAGAACTACGAGTTTACCAACCTTCTTCATAAACGGATGGAAGAACGGGATGCATGGCAAGGAAAATATTTTAAAACTTAAAAACTCAAATAAGCAATGGAACTGAAAGGGAAAGTATATTATGTAGGTGTGAACGACCGCTCGAAAGCGTTGTTCGAAAATTTGTGGCCGTTGCCATACGGTGTGTCTTATAACTCTTATTTGATAGCCGATGACGAGATGGTGGCGTTGGTTGATACGGTCGATGTCGCCTTTTTCGAGGTGTATCTGAAGAAAATAAAGGCTGTAATCGGCGAGCGTAAAATCAATTATCTGATTATAAATCACATGGAGCCGGACCATTCGGGCTCTATCGCCCTGATCAAGCAGTATTATCCCGACATTGTATTGGTGGGCAACAAGAAAACCTTTGATATGGTGGAAGGTTTCTACGGAGTAGGAGGCGACCGCTATGTAGTGGGTGACGGTGATTTCCTGAAATTGGGACATCATCAATTGCGTTTCTATCTGATTCCGATGGTGCATTGGCCCGAGACCATGGTTACGTTTGACGAGACGGAAGGCATCCTCTTTTCGGGTGACGCGTTCGGATGCTTCGGCGCATTGAACGGCGGATGCATCGACAAGGACATCAATACCGAAATCTACGAAGGCGAGATGCGCCGGTATTATTCGAATATCGTAGGCAAGTTCGGCAATCCGGTACAGAAAGCGTTGCAGAAATGCAAGGGGCTGGACATCCGGATGATCTGTTCTACTCACGGTCCGGTATGGACGGAGAAGATTCCGCAAGTGGTGGACATGTACGACCGCCTGAGCCGTTACGAAGGCGAGGAAGGCGTGGTCATCGCATACGGAACGATGTATGGCAATACCGAAGAACTGGCGGAAACCATTGCCGAAGAATTGAGCGCACAGGGTATCAAGAACATCGTGATGCACAACGTATCGAAGACGCCGCATTCGTATATCTTGGCAGACATCTTCCGCTACAAAGGGCTGATTGTGGGATGCACTACTTATAACATGCATCTTTATCCCGAAATGGAAGCCCTGCTCAGCAAGGTAGCTGCCCGCGAGATGAAAAACCGTGTGATGGGTTATTTCGGTTCGTACACCTGGGCAAGCGCGGCGGTGAAGAAGCTTGCCGAATATGCCGAGAAGCTGAAGTTCGAACTGGTGGGCAATCCGGTCGAGATGAAGCAGAGCATGGGGCAGGACACCGCCCGTCAGGCGAAAGAGCTGGCAAAGGCGATGGCGGAACGGCTGAAAGCGTAAATAATTAATAATTAATAGTTAATAATTAATAGCGGCGTATGGTGTACCTCCAATTGCCAACTATTAATTATTAACTATTAATTATTAATTATAAAATCAATGCCTATGATACAGAAACTGTACGACAAGCACAATGACCCCGATGTGTTGCAGCATATTGTGGATATCTTGAATGACGGAGGAATTATCATTTATCCTACCGACACGATGTACGCGATGGGATGCCATGCCTTGAAAGAACGCCCCATCGAAAAGATTTGCCGCCTGAAGAACCTGAATCCGAAGAAGAACAACCTTTCTATCATTTGTTACGACTTGAGCAACATCAGCGAATATGCGCAAGTGGGCAATGCCACCTTCAAGCTGATGAAGCGCAACCTGCCCGGTCCGTTTACGTTTATCCTGAAGGCAGACAGCCGTTTGCCTAAAATCTTCCGCAACCGGAAAGAAGTGGGAATCCGTGTGCCCGGCAATCCGATTATCCGCGAGATATGCCGTTTGCTGGATGCGCCGATATTGACCACTACCTTGCCTTTGCATGAGGGGGAAGACATCGAATATGTTACGGATCCGGAGCTGATAGACGAGAAATTCGGCGATGAAGTGGACCTTGTGATAGACGGAGGTATCGGAGGCGTTGAACCTTCTACCGTCATCAATTGTTGTGAAGATATGCCGGAGATTGTCCGGCAAGGAAAAGGAATATTAATTGAATGAAGAATTTCCTCATTCCTCATTCTTCGTTCTTAATTTAAATCTTTATGTTTTTATCATCATTACTTAACGCGCTTTTGGCGGCAGAAGCGGAAACAAAATTAATCAATGTGGAGCAAGTGCTCGACAAGTTGTTAAATTGGAGCATCGAAGCGGGGAAGGATATCTTGGCGGCTTTGATAATTTTTATCGTAGGGCGGTTTGTCATCAAGCAACTGAACCGTTTGTTCCGCAAGATATTGGAACGGCGCAAGCTGGAAGTGAGCGTGCAGACTTTCCTTGAGAGCCTGGTCAGCCTGCTGCTGAACTTGGTGCTTGCTTTTGCGGTTATCAGCAAGTTGGGGGTAGAAACCACCAGCCTTGCGGCTTTGCTGGCTTCGGCAGGCGTGGCTGTCGGTATGGCATTGTCGGGCAATCTTTCGAATTTTGCAGGCGGGCTGATTATCTTGGTGTTCAAGCCCTTCAAGGTAGGCGATTACATCGACGGGCCGGATGACGAGAGCGGTACGGTAAAGGAAATCCAAATCTTTCATACCGTATTGACTACGCTGGATAACCGCTTGATTTATGTTCCCAACGGTTTGTTGAGCAGCAATGCCATCACGAATTACAGCCGTCAGGAGACGCGTCGTGCCGAATGGGTGTTTGGCGTGGAATACGGGGAAGATTTCGATAAGGTGAAAGCCGTGCTCCAGCGTATCCTTGATAACGACCCGCGTATTTTGAAAGACCCTGCCCCGTTGATTGCTTTGGGTGCTTTGTCGGCGAGCAGCGTAGATATAAAGGTACGTGCATGGGCAAAGACTTCCGACTATTGGGATGTTTATTTCGATATGAACAAGACGGTTTACGAAACCTTCAACAAGGAAGGCATCGGCTTCCCGTTCCCGCAACTTACGGTACATCAGGCGAAGGACTAAATGAAGGAATAAATCCCAAGGCCGGAACATGGCTCTTTCATTTAAAACGCAGATTAACGCAGATTTTCGCGGATTATTTTTAGAATATAAACATGCAGACCTTCCATTGTCATCCTGAACGAACGTGAAGGATCTCGTGTACATCCACGTGGGTGCATCCGAGATGTTTCACTTCGTTCAGCATGACAAATGATTTTTCGCAATTTATTTCTGATTGACTATAATTTATGATTTACTTAATGGTCGGTTTTAGTTCATCGGGCGACTGGCGGGTGTACATGTTCACTTCGCCGGCAACCTTTTGGAAGAGGTCGCTGATTTGCTGGGGACTTACTTCATGTTGAGGGCGGAAGCTGTCGGAGTTCATGTAGTCGAGTATGGCTTTGCGCATCTGACGGGCAACGATGCGTTCGTCAAGATCGGTCGACAAGTCCATGCTGGTCATCATCAGTTTTCCATTCAGCACATTTGCTTCGAACAGCATACCGGCTTTCCGGCTTATGAACCATGTGTCGATGCTTTGCACAAGGGGTTGGAAGCCTTTGGGAAAATCGGTGAACTGCATCACCTGTGCCCTATTCAATAATTCCCACCATTGCAGGTCGCTATGATAATCGGTGGGGAATTGCTGGAAGAGCGGGTGGTGCGGATTGACCAAAATGCCCGTGGTATGGGGCGGACGCATCTTGAACCACGATGTATTCCAGAATACAGGGGTAAAGTCTTGCTTGATTTCTTTGCCGTAGCTGATTTTCCCGGCAGCGGTAATCAGTACGTTTCCTCCGGCCTGCAGGATGTCGAGGGCTTTTGTGTCGAGGCTATCGGTTACATAGACCTTACCTTCCGAAACGGTTTCCGGAACAGGATAAACCCAGATATTCCAGTCGTTGACGACATCGGTTCCCTCTATCTTTACTTCCAGATTCAATTTGCGGGGTTTGCCGATAGCCGCAAGGGGACAAGCGACGTGTCCGATGGAGTTCAGCCCCAAGTCAAGGGATTTTACAGGGAATACACCTTTATTATATAGCGTGCCGTATTCGTCGCGGAGCGTGTAGCTCACTTGGGCATTATCGCATGCCGAAGCGCCGAAGTGGGAAATTTCGATATCGGCTTCAAAAGTCTCATCGGTGTTCCATACGAATTTCTGTGTCCGCATCAACGGTACGGTAGGAGCGCAGAAACGGCGCCACTCATCGGCATGAAGATAGCCTTTCTCTTCGAAGAAAGCATCGAGCACACCTACCAAGGCTGTCCCTTGTCCCGAATAGTCGTTGAGCGAAAGCAGCTGGAACCCTGCATAGTCGGGAGTACGCCGCATTTTCTCCAGTTCGTATTTGTAGCACAATGCTTGAAGTTTTCCGCTTGCCATCATAAACCAATAAGCGCGGTCTGCCATGTCGTTTTCAGCCAACAGGTCGCGGAATATCTCGAAGTTGAGTGCTTTATTCACACCGGTGTATTTCCCGATTTCGTTGAAATTAGGGAAGGCGCACCATTGTCCCATTTCGTGAGCTACGTAGGGCTGGCGCACCGTGTCCAGGTGGTTTTGAAAACGGTAATCATCATCGGTAGAGGGACGGCGTTTGTTCCAGGTCAGTCCGCGTGCTCCTGCTTTTACGTGATATTGGTTTCGGGGTTGCCATTGCCAGCCGTTTCCTACTGATGCGCCGGTATATACCCTTCTGGGATCGGTCTGTTTCCAGTAGTCTACAAATTTGCTGACCCATGCCACCCAGTTCCCGTAAGGTTCGTTGCCACATGCCAGCATGCAGAAGGAAGCATAGTTGCCGTAGTGCTTCACGATGGCTTGGGTTTCTTCCATCAGATAGGTATCGATAGGTTCTCCGTTGCCGAGGCTGACTCCATGGTTGGGCCAGCTGGGACCTTCGGGTTGCAAGTAGAAACCTGTACGGTCGGCTGCACGGAAAGCCGCTTCGGGCGGGCAGTATGAATGGAAACGTACATGGTTCAACCCGTATGTTTTGCAGATATTGAAGATTTTCTCCCAGCTTTCCTCATCGGTGGGAGCATAGCCGGTCAGGGGAAATACACAGTTTTCTACCGTGCCTCGCAGCTGGGTCTTTCTTCCGTTGACGTAAAACCATTTCCCTTTGATTTCGAAGCTGCGCATGCCGAACTCCACTTCGCGGACATCGGTGCCTGCCGGTGAAGATAGTTCGGCATGCAAACGATATAAGGCTGGAGAAAACTCGTCCCATAGCAGCATGTCCTCACCCATGGGCAAGGTCATTTCTAATTTGTTCTCTCCTTTCTTCAGCCGGATATCCTGTTGAATGGGTGGAACGTTGTGCGAAACTGTAGTGTTGAAACTTTGGGCGGATAGCTTGACGGATGCCTGCCCGCTTCCCTGAACCGTTATCCGTACGCGTGCTTGCTTGTGTTCGATGTCGGGATATACCTGGATGTCTTCCAAGTAAACGGTGGGGAGGGCTTCCAGATACATGTCTCCTACGATGCCGTTCCAGTTGCCTTGTGTCTGGTCGGTCACGCTATGCGAGTCCATCCCTACATTATAGTCGGCTTTTATCCGGTTGTCCACCTTTACGGCAAGGATGAACTTGCCGGGTTGTACTTTACCGGTAAGGTCGTATTCGTGTGCCACGCTCAGGCTGTTGCAGCTTCCTGCCTTTTTCCCGTTTACCCATACGGTGGTTTCGATGTGCGGACGTTCCAAGTGCAGGATAATCCGCTTCCCTTTCCATCCGGCAGGAATTTTTACTTCTTTCTTATACCATGCCGCACCTACATAGTGTCTTGCGGGTGTAAGGAAGAAAGGATATTTCACGTTGCCCTCTTTCCGGTATTTTTCCATATAAGGGCTGTAATAATAAGAGCTGTCGTAGATGCTTCCAGTCCATTGGGTAGAAGCAGTGACAATATCGCCTTTCAGTTTTTCGGGCATGGAGCCTGGCAGGTTGATGCGGTCGTCCAGTGTTGAGGCAAACCATTTCTCTTTTTCTCCTACATCGTTCCGGTCCATGGAAAATTCCCATTCGCCGGACAGGTCAATCGTGTTTTGTGCTTGGCTTGTTACGCCGAGAAGTATGCATAATCCTATTAAAAAAATCTTTTTCATAATGGTATAATTGAAAGGTGGGTTACTTCTTCGCCCGGTTTATCGGCATTTGCTTCGCGAGGGAAATAAACCGGCATATTTTCTTGCAGGGGCAGGATGCGCAGTTCCAGTCGGTTGCAGTCTGCGGGTAGCCTCCATAGTCCGTACAGGAAGGGACGGCCGTTGTAGAAATTGTCGGCAATCAGCTTCCCGTCGGCATACAGCCGTGCCACGTCACCCCGGTAATTTATCTGGAGCAATCTGTTTTCCCGTGACAGTCCGGACAAGTCGATGGTATAGACGGCGGCATCTTCGAAGTCGGCATCGGTGGGTGCTTCTGCTACCCGTTGCACACCGATGGTGATGTTGCGGTCCGGTCCGGCTTCTTTTATCTTGGAGAACCCGACATTTACGGCAGGGCTTTCTTCAGTCGCATCGGTAAGGAATAGCTTTTCGGCACTTTCCGAATCAAGCAGGTATATATTACGGTATACGGGACGTTCTGTTCCTTGCGGCTTGACATTGCGCAAGGTCTTGCCGTCTACGCATATTTCTGTAGGAATGCCTTTGATTTGTTCCATGTAGATTTTCCCGTTCCTCTTGGCTATGATTTGTGCCGTGGCATACGCGATGCCGTCTATGTTTACCGGGAAGATGCATGACGTTCCGGCAGGAATCGTCATCGGCTTGCGTGGAAACTGTGTGCCGCATACGTCGAATTGAATCCCTTTCTTGTCGCTTAAATCCTGCAGGCGCTCGTAGTTATTGACAAAGACAAAACCGCTTTGCCCGTTCGAGCGGTATGCCCAGCGCAGGTGACTGTCGTCTCCTTTCCGGATGTCTTGCGGGCAAGGGAACGAGGCTTCCATGGGTGCCAGCACTTCGGCATAGTCGTGCATGAACAGGTGCAGTTTCCGGAGCGAGTAGTAATGCGGGTTCTTCTGCCCGAACTCACCCAGCGGAGCTTGGAAATCGTACGTCTTTACCGGAAGGTCGTTGTAGTTGGTGCCGGGCGTACGCTGGTTCTCGTTCAGGTAAGTCAGCTTGCCGTCGGGATTGGTCCCTCCGTGATACATGTAATATCCCAGCAGGTTGCTTCCGCTTCCCAGTTTGACGATAGCCAGTGCGTAGGCATCTTCGGGGTAGGTATAGATGCGGCGGTGATACGAAGTCATCATGCCGCCTCCCAGCTCGCAGGTGAAATAAGGGTATTCCTGATTCGCCTTGTCGGTGGTCTCTTTCTGTTCGCCCAATTGCTCGGTGGCTATGGCGGTAGAACTGCGGAACGATTTAAAGTTGAATGCCTTGTAATAATTCCCGGCGGTCTCTTCGGTAGAACGGTCCCAAAATCCGTCAGCATAGTCGCCGTAAAGCGGAATCATTTCGCCGAAAGGTACGGGGCGGGTCAGTTCGGGCCATCCGGTGCGGGTGTAGAAAGGCAGGTCGAAGCCAATGGAAAGCGCCAGTTTTTTGAGCGCCATCAGGTAATCGCCGTTGCGTTGTTCGTTGTCGAATTGCAGGGCGATAACCGGTCCGCCGTCTTTCCATTGCAGACCGATGACTTGCGAATAGATTTGCCGGTAAAGTGCGTCGGCATATCCCATGAAGGTTTCGTTGGTGTCGCGTGTCTTGCAACCTTTGGCAAATACCCAGTCGGGGATGCCTCCGCAACGCACTTCGCCGTGGCAAAACGGACCGATGCGCAATACCACGGGCATTTGTTCTTCCTTGCAGATGTTCAGGAAGCGGCGCAAGTCTCGTTGTCCGCTCCAGTCGAAGATGCCTTCCTGCTCTTCTGTGTGGTTCCAGAATACATAATTGGCGATGAGGGTTACGCCGCCTTCTTTCATTTTCCGTATTTCGTTCCGCCATTCATCGGCAGGGATGCGTGAATAATGTATTTCTCCCATGACGGGGCACACACGTTTCCCGTTGACAATCAGGCTGTGTTTGTCCCATTGGATGTCATCGTTTTCTCTTGCGCTGCCGGTCAGCGGCGTTAAAAGCGCAAAGCAGGCTATGGCTGCCAGTTGAGTGATTTTCATACGTCGGATGCTTTTTAGTGTTCGTTTAAACTTGGGCGCATAGGCTTTCGAAAGCCTGTATGCCTTGGTGATTGATATCCAGGTTTTTCACCTCCTGCAGGTAGCGTTGTGACTTGGCTTTGTTACCCAGCCCGTAATAGCCTAAGGCAAGCATGTACTTGCAATGGATTTCGTTGCGTAAGTCCAGACTGTCTTCCCATATCAGCAGGTCGGGTAAAGATACGGCGAAATAATCCATTTTTACCTTGTCGAACAGATGTTTTTCGCCATAGTTGGTCAGTTTGTAGAAGCGTCCGTTTGCCTCGTCTTTCCTGCCCAGCTTCAGGAGTGCCAGTCCTTGGTAGAAAATCTTGTCGGGTTTGGCATCGTTGTAGTAGAGTGCGGCGGCGGGTTCGGTCGGTCCTATGGTGGCTTGTTCCCAGCAGGCTTTTGCCTTTTCTGTATTTCCCAATCCTTCGTAAGCGCATCCCAGGAAGTAATAGAAATCGTTTTCTTGTGCGCCGTACAGTTTTCCTTCGCCTAAGTGATGCGGATAGACCAGGCATTCTTCCAGCAGGCGGATGGCTTCTTCGTATTGCTTCGACGCCAAGGCTTGTTTTGCCAGTTCCACACGGGCGGTCTGGTATTGTGCCGGCACTTTGCCTTCGCCTCCTTCCCATGGGTGGAAAATGTGCCCGTCGAGCAAGGTCTTGGCTTCTTGGTATTGTCCGGTTTGATTCAATAATGTGATTTCCTCCAGCAACAGGTCATCTCGGCTATTTACCAATTCTGGGTATTGTTGCAGGAATGCCAGCCGTTCGGCGTGCGGGCGTTGCATCCGTTTGTAGAGCTGGTCGAGTTCCATCAGAATGCGTGCATCGGTCGTATCAAGCTGGAAGGCACGTTCCATGCATTCCACGGCAAGCGTTTCATCGTTCCGCTTGTTGAAGTAAGCCAAGGCGAGGTTACGCCATACCGTAGGGAAGGTGCCGTCTAATTTAGCGGATGCTTCCCAGTAGTTCAATGCCAAATCGTACTGACGCTTGTCGTAATACAGGTTGCCCAGATAGTAGGGGGCTTTCGCATCGTTCGGGTTCTGGCTGATAGCGCATTGCAAGGCAAGGATGGCTTCCAGACGGTTGGGGAAACAATAGTCCGGACAATAGGCGGCAGCATCGGCAAAAGCCTTTTCGGCTCCGTCCAGCCCGCCTTGCTTCAGGCACCAGCCCAAGTAATAATAGGTCATCGGGGTTACGGCTTGTTCGCCGATAGCTGTCTGCCATACCGATGCGGCTTCTTCCCAACATCCGGCGGAGCAATAGTCAAGTGCGATTTCATCGTAGTTGTTGGCATCTCGGCGCATCAGGCTCTTGAAGGTATTCAAGTCTTCTTCCGCTCCAGTCAGCAAGTATTTCTCAAAACGGCACCCGAAGTTGAACTTGTCGATGTCAAGCGATTCGCTGATAAGGCGCAGTGCTTCATCCTTGTGTCCCATGTGGCGCAGGATTGCGGCTTTCAGTGCACGTGCCTTGTGGTTGTGCCAGTTACGTATCAGTGAGCGGTCTGTTTCGTATAGCGCGTCTTCCCATCGTCCTTGCATGACCGAAATTTGTGCGCAGGCAAAGTAGCCCGCATCCTGCCAGGCACTGTTCCATGTGGCTTTGTAGAAACGGTCGTAGGCTTCACCGATGCGTCCCTGATACTTCAGTGCCAATCCCAGGTTGTAGATAGGCTCTCCGTCGTACGGGTTGGGGTTGCGCTTCTGCCATACTTTCACGGCGGTGCGGAGGTATTGTTCCGCTTTGGCGAAGCGTCCTTTGCGGATGTACCACAAGCCCAGGGCATTGTTGTTGCGTATGTCCAGCGGGTCGCGACGCAAGGCTTCCTCGTAATAGTCCACCGGATTGTAGGTGGCGTGGCGGTATTGTTCCAGGTGCAGCCCGGTCAGGTAGAGCTGTTCGGTAGTCTTGATTTCTTCGGGGAGCAAAGCGGCTTCGGCTGCATCGGGGATGGGTTTCACTTCATCCGGTTCGGTGTGCCAGTACAACACTTCACGTCCTTTGGTGGTAATGCTCAGGCACAGGCGGTCGAAGCGTTCGCCTTCCGTGTTTACCGTTTCATCCAAGAGCTGTTCGGGAGTGAGGGTCACCTCTTGGTCGTAATAGACTTTCCCGTCTTCCCCTTTCAAGGTCACGCGCACTTCCTGACGCGAAGTGGCGAATACCTTGAAGCGCACCTTGCCTTCGCCTTCTGGGTCGATGTTCATCAGCAAGTCTTTGGTGGCGTTTTTCACGATGCCCAGTTCGCGGTAGGGGAGGAAGTATTGGGTGAAGCTTTTCTCTTCATACGGCTGGAGCCACGTAAAGTCGGGCTGGTTTTCGGTGTAGACTCCTGCCATCAGTTCGATGTAAGGTCCGTCCTCATCGGTCAGGTTGCGGTCCCAGGCACGTCCGAAGTCTCCGTTACCCCACGTCCATTGCTTCTTGCCCGGAGATACATGGTGGCTTGCCACGTGAAGCATGCCGGCGCGGGTATCGTTCTCATAACCGCCTTCGAAGTCGAAGCGCGAGTTGACTCCCATGTACGAGGTAGGCACCTTGATGTTCTTGTAGTTCGAGATGTCAACTCCTGCCGAATAGTCCATCTTGTAATATGTGCCCGTGGCGATAGGGAAACTCGATACGGCACGTTTCCCGTGGTCGAACACCGCATTAATGTCGGGCGGGAACACGCTTTGGTAATGGTCGTTCACCGCTACGGCAGGGTTTGCCCACCACAGGAAGGTCTGGGGCACATCGGTGCGGTTATAAAGCACGCCTTTGATTTCGAGGTAAGCGCATCCCGGGCGCAAGGTGAAGCCTGCCATGCCTTTTTGGTGGAACATCCGTTCCATTTCGCTTACCCATACCGTTACGCTTCCGTCGGCATTCTCTTCGATGGTGCAATCTACCGGCATATACGTGCTGGGGCGGTGGTGTTGCGGCCAGTTGAATTCGATGCCGCCCGAAATCCACGGTCCGGCAAGCCCTACCAGAGCGGGCTTGATGACATGGTTGTAATAGATAAAGTGTCGTTTCTTGATTTTATCGTATGCCATCTGTATGCGTCCGCCCAGTTCGGGGAGCACCATGACCTTGATGTACTCGTTCTCCAGATAAACCGCATGATAGGTCTTGTCGGTCTTCTCGTCGGCGATGGATTCGATGACAGGGTAGGGATAAACCACGCCGCTGCTTCCCTGATAGACACGTTTCTCCAAAAATATCGGGTTCTTTTCGGGTTTCCCCACTTCGTAGGTAGGGATAACCACATCTTCTTTCCAAGCTTTTACCATAATCGTATGTAGAGTTAATAATGAATAGTTGATAATTAATAGTGAATAATCATTTCAGCAACTCCCGTTCCAGTTCTTCCAGCGACTTGCCTTTCGTTTCGGGCAATTTCTTCAGGAAGAAGAGGAAACCTGCCAGACAGATGCAGGCATAAATCCAAAAGGTGCCGCTCGTGCCGAGGCCGGCATTGAGGAAGGGGAAGGTATAGGTCAGCGTACAGCTTGCCACCCACAGGGCAAACGTTCCTGTTGCTACCGCTACGGCACGTACCCGGTTGGGGAATATCTCGGAGAGCAATACCCACGTGACGGGTCCCAGCGACATGGCATAGCAGGCTATGGCAAACACCACAAGGGCAACCATCAGCACGCCGCTCATTTCCATGTAGTAGCAGAGACCGAGAATGGCATAGATGCCCGCCAAGCCTCCTGCACCTATCAGCATCAGGGCGCGGCGTCCCAGACGGTCGACGGTATAGATAGCCACGAAAGTGAATATCAGGTTGGCGATGCCCGTCACTACGATGTTGATGAATGTATTGTCTACATCGTAGCCTGCCGATTGGAATATCTCTTGCGCATAGTTGAATATCACGTTCGTTCCGCACCATTGCTGGAACACGGCTATGATGATGCCTATGGTCAGGACCAAGCGGTAGGGCTTGCTGAAGAGCAGCTTCAGCCCCCCTTGGCTTTGCTTTTCGGCTTCCGCCTGCTCGAAGGCACGCATCTCGCCTGCCGCATATTCTTTTCCGCCTATTTGAGTCAGGGTGGCGAATGCTTTTTCAGTTCGTCCCTTCATGGCAAGCCAGCGTGGACTTTCGGGGATAAACAATGCCAATAACAGGAAGGCGCAAGCCGGGAATGCCGCCGCCCAGAACATCCAGCGCCAAGCCCGTTCGATGTTCCAAACCGTATCGTCGCTCACCAACAGCCAGTTGACTATCTGTGCGCCAAGGATGCCGACCACGATGGTAAGCTGGTTGAGCGACACCAGTTTGCCTCTGACCGAAGCGGGCGCCACCTCGGCGATATACATCGGAGACAGTCCCGAAGCGATGCCGATAGCGATGCCTCCCAAGAAGCGGATAACCAGAAACGGGGTGAACGTATCGAATGCTCCTGTGCCGTAAGCCGTAGTGGCGAAGATAAAAGCCGATACCAGCAAGAGTGATTTGCGTCCCAATCGGTCTGCCAGCATGCCTGCGGTCAATGCTCCGATGAGGCATCCTGCCAATGCGATGCTCATGGCAAGTCCCTGCATGGCCGGATTGCCCACGATTCCGAAGTATTGTTCGTAAAAGATTTTCGCTCCGCCGATGACCACCCAGTCGTATCCGAAGAGCAGTCCGCCCATAGCCGAGACGAAACAGATGAAATAGGTAAAACGTTTGTTATAGCTTTCCATGTTGCGATATAGATTAAAGAGTTAATGTTTCTTGTTACGTTGCAAAGGTAAGCAGGATGTATAAAACAGGAAATGGAATATTAGCCAAAAGGAATGGACAATCTTACGATAAAGCGAATTTATATGGCTCCGTTTGTTCCGGCAGCCGGTTGCGTAAGCCCGCGGATATAGGTGCGTCGGCAAACGCATATAGGCAGGGCTGACGCATTACTTGATTTCATCATTTTGCCATGGTGCATCTAAAAGTTCTGCAAGAAACTCATCACTCCATCCCGCCATTTTTCTTTTACCCTTAAGGCTTGCTTTTCTCTTGTTGTTTTTTAGTTGTGTCATGGCAATCTTGTTGAGTAGTGAAAAATTCTGTGCCGCATTTTTCTTTTTTTTCTGACTGTCCTCATTGAATGAGACATCAAGCTGCCAGTGAAGATTGTTCTCAATACTCCAATGGCTTCTGATAGTTTCAGTTATACGTTCAGAATCCAATGGCAGGGATGTTATGTAGTAGTGTCTCTCCACTGTGGTCTTTCCTGACTTTATGTATTTTTTCGTATTAGTCAAACATACCACTGAGTTTACACCTTTCCATTTCAAGACTTTAGACAGGACTCCATTGTTATATACCTGACATACACGTCTCTCGAAGCGCCCATGTGAACTCTCTTCCGTTATGCTGTACCTGTATCTTGTCTGAGGTATATGACCTATTCCGTCAATATTGTTTCCATATATGTCAATATCAGAGAACCAACCTTCTATCGTTTCATAAAGTTTCTTCTGGTTCTTCTTTACACTTATAAGATAGTCAGCTTTTGCATCGATGATTGTACTTACTATTTCATGCTGGCAGGCAATGGCATCAATGGTAATTATACAGCCTTCAAGGTCAAGAGCCTTTATCAATAAAGGGATTGCCTTTATTTCGTTGCTCTTGTCACTTACCTTTTCCTGGCCTAGAGAGACACCGTTGGCTGACGCCCAAGCACTTACTATACGCAGAGATTCAAAACTGCCGCCACTCTTCTCTTCACGTGCACCGCGTATCTCTTTACCGTCTATGGATACAAGACCACGGTATTTGCCGCAAATCTCACGTATCCAGGTACGAAAGCCATTTTCGAGTTCACTGGGAGAAAGAAGGGAAAATACACGATTGAAAGTGTCATGAGAAGGGACACATTTAAAGTCCTTTATACGTGAGCGGAAGAAAGACTCGTGCATCTTACCAAAATCGGCAACCTCATACCAGCTTTCCGCACCGCCGATGACTGCTGCCATTGCGATATAAAATATACACTCGAAACTGTGTGCCCTTAAATGATCACGACGGGGATCCTTTATTGTACGGAGTATTGAGATGATTTCCATTGGATGTTTTTTAACTTGAATATATAGGACAAAAGTAAAGAAAAAAGCTATTGTAAACAGGATGTATCACTGAGATTCTTCAAACTTAGTTTGATTTTCAGTCTATTAAGTAATGCGTCAGCCCTGCGCATATAGGTGCATCCGCTGTAAGATTATTAATCTTCAGGCTGCAAGATTATTAATCTTACAAGCGCAAGATTATTAATCTTACAGCAGATGAAGCTATCTGTGTTGAAGCAAGAAGATAATAGCAGCAACCTTTTATTAAAAGATATGCACTGATAAAACCAATGCGCCTTGCTCATCGTATATTCTTGACTATTGGCTCGCATAAAGCAGGAACTAATTTCGTGTTTCAGGGAAAAAACTTTTGAAAATAGGAGATTATCGTAAAAATCTTCTATCTTTGTATTCGGGTAGAACCAACTCTTTCCCAAAACATGCGAGAAAAAGAAGAAACGTTATGCGCATCAAGTATTTGGAAACATAGGAAATTTTCAAATTGCATATTCAGATGGCATGGTGGTTCTGACGCTATAGCGTGGGCTGCTATAACTACATCTGTATACAAGGTTTCCTACGACCTCCAAGTAAAGACGTGGCATAGTTGGCTCACGTTTCCTGTAATACAAATGAAAATTCTTAGGAAGTCAACAAGAATTTTATAACGATGAAGATGAAAAACATTTTAAGAAAACTCCCGACATTCATCGGTGTCTGTATACTGATGATTCTGACAAGCTGTACTACATCTAAATCCGTCGTCTCACAAGGTGTCAATTTATCTAAGTATAAATACGTAGCGGTTATAGACGATGATACGTACAGAATGCCCCCCGAACTTGTACAATATCAGATACAATTATACGATGCTGTCGAACAGTCGGGGTTAACATTGATAAACCAATATCGCATTAACGAACTGACACAGAGTGAGCAGTCGGCGTTATTGCTGGCGACATTCGGTGTCGCTGTAAGCCAAGAAGAAACCGTAATCACGGTCAACTTCATCGACTTCAACACCGACCGCCCTTTAGTTTCCTGCCGAGGTGCTTATACCACGTTAGGAATAAGTCACGATGCCGACATCAAAGGTGCTCTTAAACGTGTGGGTGAACAGATTTCAAAAACCTTTAAATAAACAAGTCGTGACAATCAAGAATCTTTCTTTCGTTTTATTGATGGTCCTAAGTTTTATATGGGGCGGTTGTGACAATGAAGATACTTCAGGAGACAGTTATGCGGATATCATCATGCAGGTATCCGAAACAACGGTTTGGGAGTCCGTATGGGGAAGTAATGTTCCAATGGAATACATGCTTGTAAAGGAGCCGTCTGATACGGAATGGCAGCGTCTTGTCATGGGCAGCATCGAAGGCTTTGAATACGTGCAAGGACATGCCTACGAATTGAAAGTGCGCAAAACCACTCTCGCCAATCCACCGCAGGACGGGATGAATTGCACTTATCGGCTGATTGAAATACTAAGCGATACACAACCGGACACACCTGTCACGCCCGAAGAATGGCCCGAAGAAGCAAAGTTCAAGCTTAAAATGGTGCAACTGACTCCGTTTATGTATTTAGATACACCGCTGGCGGCACCCTTCGACTTGTTGACATTCAGAATACTCGACCATCGGGATGAATACACTCCCTTTGGCAATCCGGAGTTCCTGCAATACTATGATTCGATTGTGATGTCGTCTCCGGTCATGCCTGACACCTATCCTATTCTTCAACGGAAAAAAGGTGATAGTGGAACGTCTGAAAGCTACACATCGCAATGGAATTCGTATTTTTTCGAGAAAAGCGATTTCCTGATATCGCTTAAAGGATACAAGGACGGCGAGGTGAAGTATGAGTATACAATTGAACAGATTATGCGTGAAAGGGATTTTCTCGGTATAGATTGGGAAAGAGGAAGTATTGCGGTTGCCAACCCACAGACTCACACCATTTATTGTGTACTTGATACCCGTTATGAGTTTCTGTTGACCAACACCCAACAGCGCAACAATACGCCTTTCGTGGAAATCAGGGTAGCGGCCGCATCCCATCTTATTGATGCCGAAAAGCTTCAAAGGCAAGGAGCCGGCCTGCGCTGGCTGCTGACAAAATATTTGGAAAAAACAGCCGAGACAGCCGCCAGTTTCAAGACATTGCCCGAAGATGCCAGCATCGTGGAAACTTACGGCAATGATACTACACGTGTAGCGCTTCTTCATATCGAGGGTGATGACTTTCATGAAGAATGTTATTACTTAATCGCCGAACCGAAATAACATCTTAACTTCTATGATACGGTTAAAAGACGGATTCAGTGGCGAACGGGCGTTGGTGCTTCCGCAGATGACGGTAAAGATGATGGAAGAAGACCCGCTCCTTTCCATGCTGCACATTACAGATATAGGCTATTATCCGAAAGCGCATTATCATTTCCGCGAGCGGAAAGAGCCTATTAACCAGTATGTGTTTATTTATTGTGTGAGCGGAAAAGGATGGTATCGGGCAGGCGGGCAAGAGTATGCTGTAGCGGAAAACCAGTATTTCATCCTCCCTGCAGGCATTCCGCACGCATACGCTTCTGATGAAGCGAATCCTTGGACAATTTACTGGATTCATTTCAAAGGCGCATTGGCTTCTTGTTATGCAGAAGGCGTTTTGCATCCGATGGATGTGCTTCCGGAAAAACAATCGCGCATCAGCGACCGTATCCGTTTGTTTGAGGAAATGTTCAATACGTTGCAGTCGGGGTTCAGCATGGAAAACCTTCGTTATGTGTCTTCGCTTTTCCATTATTATTTGGGGTCGTTGCGCTATATCCACTCGTATCGGAATGCGAATACGGATAAGGTGGCAGAGGGAGACGCGGTGAACGAATCCATCCATTTTATGAAAGAGAACCTGGAGAAGCATCTTGCCTTGAATGACCTGGCGGAGAAGGCGGGCTATTCGTCTTCGCATTTCTCCATGCTTTTCAAGAAACAGACGGGATATGCGCCCTTGGCTTATTTCAACTTGTTGAAGATACAAGAGGCATGCCTTATGCTGGACACTACGGATATGAAAATCAATCAGATTTGCTATAAGGTAGGCATGGAGGACGCTTATTATTTTTCGCGCCTGTTTACGAAACTGATGGGAATGTCGCCCAGTGAGTATCGGGAGATGAAGAAAGGATGAAATTATTTACGATTTGGCGATTTACTATTTACGTATCTTTCTTCAAATCGTAAATGGTAAATCGCCAAATTGTAAATATCTTTATCGGTTTTTGTACATGTTCTCGTAATAGCTTTGGTATTCTCCGCTTGTGACGTTTTTAACCCATTCCTGATTATCGAGATACCAGTGTACGGTTTTTACTATGCCGTCTTCGAATTTTGTTTCAGGAAGCCAGCCCAAGTCATGAGATATCTTGGACGGGTCGATGGCGTAACGCTGGTCGTGTCCGAGACGGTCTTTGACGAAAGTTATCAGAGATTCGTTTATCCAGTCGATGCGTATTTGCCCGTTTTCGTCCAGTTCTTTCTTTTTCAGCATCTTCCGGTATTCGGGCTTGGTTTCCATTATCTGACGTATCGTGCTGATAATCAACCGTACTATTTCTATGTTCTGCTTTTCGTTGTGTCCGCCTACGTTATACACTTCTCCGTTTTGTCCGTTGCGTACCACCAGGTCGATAGCCTTGCAATGGTCTTCTACGTAGAGCCAGTCGCGCACGTTCGTTCCCTTTCCATACACGGGGAGACGTTTGCCTTCGAGGATATTCTTGATGACTAACGGAATCAGTTTTTCCGGGAACTGGTACGGACCGTAGTTGTTAGAGCACCGGGTGATGGTCACCGGCATTTTGTACGTATCGCGGTAAGCAAGCACGATGAAGTCGGCGCTGGCTTTAGATGAACTGTACGGGCTGTGCGGGCAGAGCGGAGTTTCTTCGGTAAAATATCCTTCTTCACCCAACGAACCGTATACTTCATCGGTCGATACCTGATGGAAGCGCACATCGCGTCTCCATGTCGGATAGCCTTGCTCGTCTTTGCCCGTGACCCATGCACGGCGGGCAGCGTCCAGCAGGTTCTGTGTTCCCAGGATATTGGTTTGTAGGAACAGTTGCGGATCTTCGATGCTCCGGTCTACATGGCTTTCGGCGGCAAAATTGATGATGCAGTCGAATTTGTATTCGGAAAACAGCTGGTCGGCAAGATTGCGGTCGCATATATTCCCTTTGATGAAGAAACAACGCTCGTCATCAATGTCTTTGGCGATAGTGGCAAGATTGCCTGCGTATGTCAATGCATCCAATACGACAATCCGTATATCTTCGTGTTTAGCAAGTATGTATTTGATATAATTGGCACCGATAAATCCGGCAGCTCCTGTAACTAAATAAGTTTTCATAATGTCACTTTATTTTCGCGGTGCAAATTTCGCAAAGTTTTTTTAATCAAACAAGCATTATCCGTTTAATTCTATAACTTCCAAGTCAGAAAAATTACCTTCATGGATGGAAAACCGTATCAATGTCCGTACTTTGTGGAAGCCGTATTTCCCCGCCGCTCCCGGATTGATGTGGAGCAGGTTCAGCTTCGGGTCGAACTTAACTTTCAGAATATGAGAATGTCCGCTGATGAAGAGCTTGGGAGGGTTGGCGTATAGAATCTTCTGTACAGAAGTGTCGTATCTGCCCGGATAGCCTCCGATGTGTTTCATCAGGACATCGGCTCCGTCTACCGTGAAACGGTTGGTTTCGGGGTATATCAGGCGGATGTCGTGCCCGTCGATGTTCCCGTATACGGCGCGCAAAGGGCGGAACGCTTCCAGGCGCTCGATGATTTCCATCGAGCCGATGTCTCCTGCATGCCATATTTCATCGCACGGCTCGAAGTATTTCAGGTAGCGTTCGTCCCAATAGCCATGTGTGTCCGATAGAAGTCCTATTCTGGTCATGGTTGTGTTCCGGTGTATCCGGTTAAGGAAGTTGCAGTTTTTGTTTCACGAATGATTTGATGAATTCCACCGTTCGGTCAATGCCCAATACGGACGAGTCGATGCATAAGTGATAGGTTGCGGCGGCTCCCCACGTGTTGTAGCTGTAATAATTATAATAGGAGGAACGTTTCTTGTCGGCTTTTTCCATAATCTCTTCGGCTTTCTCCTCGCTGATGTTCAGCCGTTTGGTCAGGCGTTCGATGCGTGCCTGGGGCGAAGCCGATACGAAGACGTTGGCGCATCGCGGGTGGTCTCGCAAAACATAGTCGGCGCACCTTCCTACGAAGAGGCACGATTGCTTCTCGGCAAGATGCCGGATGACATCGCTCTGTATCTTGAACAGGGAATCGTTGCTCAAATAGGAGTTATACGGATAGGCTCCTTCGGTTATGAAGGGGAACCGTGTCCCGAACAAGCCTCCTAAGAGTCCTTGGGATGCCTTTTCATCGGCTTTTTCGAAGAATTCCTTGCAAAGCCCGCTTTCTTTCGAAGCGAGGTTGATTAATTCTTTATCATAAAAGGCGATGCCGAGGTCTTTCGCCAGCTTTTCGCCGATTTCCTTTCCGCCGCTTCCTAATTGCCTGCCTAAGTTAATTACATAATAATCGTTCATAGCACTTGTTTTTTGGTTATTTTTCTATGATAGAGCAAATGTAAATAAAAAAATGGAAAGTCGGAAAGGTTTGGAAGTGATTTTATTTCCGTCGGGGGATGAAGGTATATGCGCCGCTCCGTGCACCTGCATGCATAGGGCTTCGCATATAGGTGCACGGGCTGTGTCAGGCTATTGCTTTTTGTTTGAATAGCTTGAACTGGCGGTAGAGCATAATGGCGGCGATGATGCTGGCTGCAAGGTCGGAGATGGGCATGCTGAACCAGATGCCGTCCGCACCCCAGAAGAGCGGGAGAATCAGCAGGAGCGGGATAAGTATCATCACCTGCCGGCTTAGCGAAAGGATGATGGCTTTTTTTGCCATGCCGATGCTTTGGAAGAAGTTTGACGTGACCATCTGGAATCCGATAATGGGGAAGAACATTACCGTGATGCGCAGCCCGCGTGCCGAAAGGTCTATCAGGGTCTGGTCGGTGGTAAAGGCTTTTGCCACGAGTTCGGGTATCAGTTCGCCCACCAGGAAACCGGTTGTCGTTACGATAGTGGCGGCTATCACGGTGATTTTCATTACCTGGTTCACGCGTCCGTATTGGCGTGCGCCGTAGTTGTATCCGGCTATGGGCTGCATGCCTTGGTTCAGCCCCATGACAATCATGACGAAGAGGAAACTGATGCGGTTCACGATACCGAACGCTCCGATGGCAAGGTCTCCGTCGTACAGCTTTAATCCCTTATTGATTAAGATGACAATCATGCAGGCGGCTATGTTCATGAAGAACGGAGCCAGCCCGATGCCGATGATGTTCTGCACCAAATGGTTTTGCAGGCGGTAAATGCCTTTCTTCAGGCGGAGCAGTTCGTTTTTCCGGCAGAAAAGCTTGATTTGCCATGTCAGGGCGATGATTTGCGCCAGTACAGTAGCCAACGCCACTCCCTGGATGCCCCAATGGAACACGAAGATGAATATCGGAGCAAGGATGGTGTTGATTACGACGGTCATGATTGTGGCGAACATCGCCTTTTGCGGATAACCCGCCGCGCGGAGCACCGAGTTCAGCCCCAGGTACATGTGTGTCACTACATTGCCCAAGAGGATGACAATCATGTAATCGCGTGCGTAAGGGATGGTCGCTTCGCTCGCTCCGAAGAAATATAGAATCGGGTCGAGGAACAAGAGGGAAAGAATCGTGAATCCGATGCCGATAAGGACATTCAGCGATACGACATTGCCCAAGATATGCTGGGCGGTAGTATAATCTTTTTGCCCTAACTTCACCGAAACCAGCGTAGAAGCACCTACCCCCACCAGCGAGCCGAATGCGGCGGCAAGGTTCATCAGGGGGAATGTGATGGCAAGTCCGGAGATGGCCATAGCGCCTACACCGTGCCCGATGAAGATGCTGTCTATCATGTTGTAAAGTGAAGAAGCCGTCATGGCGATGATGGCAGGGACGGCATATTGCGTCAATAGTTTGCCGATAGGTTGTGTGCCTAATTCGGAAGCGGTTCCTTTTTGTGACATAAAACTCTTTTTACCATTAAATCCGGGTGCAAAGGTAATCAAAATAAATGAAGAACGAAGGATGAAGAATGAAGAATTCCATGCGGGCGAAGTGATTCTTCATTCTTCGTTCTTCGTTCTTCATTTATTAATTGTATCTTTGCTCCCAAGAATTTTGGACTTTTATGGAACATACTCCTCTATCTTTATACGAATTGAATGCCTTGGTGCGCCAAAGTGTCCGCTTGTCCATGCCCGATGCGTATTGGGTGCAGGCGGAGCTGAGTGATGTGCGGACCAACTATTCGGGGCATTGCTATCTGGAATTTGTACAGAAAGACCCGAAGAGCAATGCCTTGCTTGCCAAGGCGCGGGGCATTGTCTGGAGCAATGTATTCCGTGAGCTGAAGCCTTATTTCGAGCGGGAAACCGGACAGGCATTCGTGGCAGGGCTGAAAGTGCTGGTAAGGGTAACGGTGGATTTTCATGAGCTTTACGGCTATTCGCTTACGGTTTCCGATATTGACCCCACGTATACGCTGGGGGATATGGCAAAGCGGAGAAGAGAAATCTTGCAACGCTTGGAAGAAGAAGGCGTGCTTACATTAAATAAGGAGTTGGAATTGCCCGAACTTACCCAACGCATTGCCGTGATATCTTCGCCCACGGCGGCGGGGTATGGAGATTTTTGCGACCAGTTGGAGCGCAATGCCTTCGGTTTTGTGTTTTATACCAAATTGTTTCCGGCGGTGATGCAAGGCGAGCAGGTCGAGGCTTCCATTATCCGTGCCTTGAACCGGATAAATGCCGGGCACGGGCGTTGGGATGTGGTAGTGATTATCCGTGGCGGAGGAGCGACGTCTGACTTGTCGGGTTTTGACACGTATGAATTGGCTACCAACTGTGCCCAGTTCCCTATACCTATTATTACAGGTATCGGGCACGAACGGGACGATACGGTGATAGATAAGGTGGCGCATACACGGGTAAAGACTCCTACGGCTGCTGCCGAGTTCTTAATCAATCATTTGCGCAAAACTGCCGACCGGTTGGAAACTTATGCTTCGTTCTTCTATCAAGAGGTTCCTGAGTGGCTTGGCCAGCAAAAAGAGCGGCTGGAGCGATGGGTGGCACGTATTCCGGCACGGGTGCAAATGCGCATCCAAAACGAAGGTTTCCGCCAAGAACGGCTGGTGAAGCGTGTCCATCTTGCCTGGCAAGCCCGTATGATGAGGGAAACTTACCGTTTGCAACTCGACGGACGGTTGAATGTGGCGCTGCAATCCCGCCTGCAACGGGAAGGCGGGCGGCTTCAGTTATTGGAGCAGCAAGTCAGGGCGGCTTCTCCCGAACTTTTATTGCAAAAAGGATACAGCATAACCTTGAAGAACGGGAAGGCCGTGACCGATGCATCCGCATTGCATCCGGGTGATGAAGTGGTGACCCGTGTGGCGAAAGGAGAATTTAAGAGTAAAGTATTATAGATTTATGGCAACAAAGAAAGAAACTTATACCGAGGCAATGAAGCGTCTGGAAGCAATTGTGGCGCAAATTGAGAGCAACGAACTGGATATAGACGAGTTGGCGGACCGGCTCAAGGAAGCCCAGCGTCTGATAAAATATTGCAGGGAAAAGCTCTACAAGGCGGATGCCGAAATCAAAAAGATGCTCGAAGAAGGGACAGATGATGAAAAAAGTACCGATTAAGTTGGATTTTGTAAATATAAACCGTACTTTTGCCTCAATACTTGTAACGAAATGTAACATTAAAAACATATTGTCGTATGAAAGAAATCGATTGGGCTAATCTGCCGTTCGGGTATATGAAGACAGATTACAACGTACGTTGCTATTATCGCGACGGGAAATGGGGAGAATTGGAATTGTGCTCGGAAGAGACATTGAATATCCACATGGCGGCTACTTGCCTTCATTACGGGCAAGAAGCGTTCGAAGGGTTGAAAGCGTTCCGCGGCAAAGACGGCAAGGTCCGTGTATTCCGTCCGCAAGCCAATGCAGAACGTTTGCAAAGCACATGCCGGGGTATTTTGATGCCCGAACTTCCGACGGAGTTGTTCTGCGAAGCTGTACGCAAAGTGGTGAAAGCCAACGAACGTTTCATTCCGCCTTACGAAAGCGGTGCGGCTCTTTATATCCGTCCGTTGCTTATCGGGACGGGGGCACAGGTAGGCGTACATCCGGCAAGTGAATATTTGTTTGTGATATTCGTCACTCCGGTAGGCCCGTACTTTAAAGGAGGCTTTGCTACGAACTCGTATGTGATTATCCGTGAGTTCGACCGCGCTGCTCCGCTCGGTACAGGTACATACAAGGTGGGTGGAAACTATGCAGCCAGCCTGCGTGCCAACAAGATGGCGCATGATGCGGGTTATGCGTGCGAGTTCTATCTCGATGCAAAAGAAAAGAAATACATCGACGAGTGCGGTGCAGCCAACTTCTTCGGCATCAAGGATAATACGTATGTTACTCCGCTTTCTACTTCTATCCTGCCGTCCATTACCAACAAGAGCTTGATGCAGCTGGCAGAAGACATGGGCTTGAAGGTAGAACGCCGTCCTATCCCCGAAGAGGAACTGGAAACGTTCGAAGAAGCCGGCGCGTGCGGTACGGCTGCGGTCATCAGCCCGATAGAACGTATCGATGATTTGGAGAACCACAAGTCGTATGTCATTTCGAAAGACGGCAAGCCGGGCCCCATCAGCGAAAAGCTCTACCACAAGCTTCGTGCCATCCAGTATGGCGACGAACCCGACCCGTACGGATGGGTGATGATGGTGGACTGATAGATTCAATCGGGATTATCTTAAACTAATAAATTATGACAAAACCTTATTCAGAACTGAGAGCGGAAGCTCGTGCAGCGTTGTCCGGCAAATGGATGATGGCTGCATTGGTGACATTGATTTATCTGGCCGTTTGCGGAGGATTGTCCAACATTCCCTATGTGGGCTTTCTCTTGGTGCTTCTTTTCGGTATGCCTGTGGCATACGGATTTATGGTGTTGTTCCTTGATGTTTTTCGGGGAACGGGTGCGGTCGAACTTGAAAAACTCTTTGCGGGTTTTAAAGATTATACCCGTATCATGGGTACGATGGTTTTGATGGCAGTCTATACTATGTTGTGGAGTTTGCTATTGATTGTGCCGGGTGTCATCAAGAGCTATTCGTATGCGCTTACTCCTTTTATATTGAAAGACGACCCTCAACTGAAATATGATGCGGCAATAGAGAAGAGCATGCGGATGATGGAAGGGCATAAGATGAAGCTTTTCGTGCTCGACCTGACTTTCCTTGGTTGGATTTTGCTGGGTATCATTACATGCGGATTGGGGCTTCTTTGGATAGAGCCTTATATGGTCATGGCCCACGCCGCTTTCTATGAGACGCTGAAAAAGGAACAGGTAACAGAAGAACCTGCAGTGGAAGTATAACACTGTTTGTCTTTTCCATATAAAGGCGCGGGGATACGGAAGTTTGTAAAAGCTTTTCGTTCTCCGCGTTTTTCATTGCCAGTGCAGGCGGGTATCTGGTTGCTGTCCGTGATGTTTCGGACCGGGATAATCCGTGTATCGTTTGGGGATTACATTGAAAAATGTTACATTTGCCCGGTAAAAATATCCGAACAGTAAGAAAATGGGAAAAGGAAAGCTGGCGAAATTTGCCGATATGGCGGAATATCCGCATGTATTCGAATATCCGTATTCGCAGGTTGCGGATACGCCTTGTGAGATGAAAGGAAACTGGAACCGAGATTTCTTCAAGAATGACCATCCGATTGTGTTGGAACTGGGCTGCGGGAGGGGAGAGTATGCCGTAGGGCTGGCACGTCGCTATCCGGAGAAGAACTTCATCGGGGTGGACATCAAAGGAGCACGAATGTGGACGGGTGCCAAGCAGGCGCAGGAAGAAGGATTGGCGAACGTGGCTTTCCTGCGTACGAACATCGAAATCATCGACCGTTTCTTTGCGCCGGGCGAGGTGAGCGAGATTTGGCTCACGTTTTCCGACCCGCAGATGAAAAAGGTGACCAAGAGGCTTACTTCGACGTACTTCATGGAGCGTTACCGCAAGTTCCTCGTACCCGGCGGGCTGGTGCACCTGAAGACGGACAGTAATTTCATGTTCACTTATACGAAGGCGATGGTTGAGGCTAATCATTTCCCCGTAGAGTTCATCACAGACGATTTGTATCATTCGGGTTTGGACGATGACATCCTGCGCATCCGTACTTATTACGAGCAGCAATGGCTGGACCGCGGGTTAAGCATCAAATACATCAAGTTCCGCCTGCCTCAGGAGGGCGAGCTGGCAGAGCCGGATGTGGAAATCGAACTGGACGATTACCGAAGCTATAACCGCAGCAAGCGGAGCGGACTGAAAACAAGCAAATAATTATAATAAATGAAGAATGAAGAATTAAGAATGAAGAATAGGGTTCATTCGTTGATTCTTCATTCTTCATTCTTCATTCTTAATTCTTCATTAATATGACATTGTATCCGAAATTGATTTTAGACGCGCTGGCAACGGTGCGTTATCCCGGAAACGGGAAAAATATTGTCGAAGCCGAAATGGTGGCAGACAATATGCGTATCGACGGGATGAAGGTCAGTTTCTCGCTTATCTTCGAGAAACCGACCGATCCGTTTATGAAATCGGTGGTGAAGTCGGCAGAGACGGCTATCCATACCTATGTATCGAAAGACGTGGAAGTGACAATCGCTACCGAAAGCCGTCAGGCGGCACGTCCTGAGCCGGGCAAGATGCTTCCGCAGGTGAAGAATGTCATCGCCGTGTCGTCGGGAAAAGGCGGAGTGGGTAAGTCTACCGTGGCTGCTAATCTTGCCGTAGCCCTTTCGAAGTTGGGTTACAAGGTCGGTCTGTTGGATGCCGACATCTTCGGGCCTTCCATCCCGAAAATGTTTCAGGTGGAAGACGCGCGTCCGTATGCCGAGACCATTGAGGGGCGCGACCTGATTGTCCCGGTAGAGAAATACGGCATCAAGATTCTGTCTATCGGCTTCTTTGTCAATCCCGATCAGGCTACCCTGTGGCGTGGCGGCATGGCAAGCAATGCCTTGAAGCAGCTGGTGGGCGATGCCAACTGGGGCGAACTGGATTATTTCATCCTCGACACGCCTCCGGGCACGAGCGACATCCACCTTACCCTCTTGCAGACCCTCGCCATTACAGGAGCAGTGATTGTCAGCACGCCGCAGGAAGTGGCGCTTGCCGATGCCCGCAAGGGAATCAATATGTATATGAACGATAAAGTGAACGTACCTATCTTGGGGCTGGTGGAGAACATGTCATGGTTCACGCCTGCCGAACTTCCGGAAAACAAGTATTATCTTTTCGGGAAAGAAGGGACAAAGCGCCTGGCAGAGGAATTGCATGTGCCTTTGTTGGGGCAAATCCCTATCGTGCAGAGCATCTGCGAAAACGGCGACAAGGGCACGCCCGTAGCGTTGGACGAGGATTCGGTGACCG
Organism: Phocaeicola salanitronis DSM 18170; assembly: GCF_000190575.1. Lineage (NCBI taxonomy): Bacteria > Pseudomonadati > Bacteroidota > Bacteroidia > Bacteroidales > Bacteroidaceae > Phocaeicola > Phocaeicola salanitronis. Next base: position 3,885,090 of record NC_015164.1, read on the forward strand.
GAAGGGCGTTTGCGGACTTGGCGCGCAGTGTGGTGGAGCAGACCGAAAAGCGCAATGCCGAGCTGGCTCCCACCGAGATTGTAAAGACGCATAAATGAGTTTGATTTCACCACAGATTACACAGATTTTGAAAATTAATTATATTAATCTGTGTAATCTGTGGTGAATAAATAAAGGAGGAAAGCTTTATGAGAAAGAATTTTGGAGCAAAGCCGTGGACGTATCCACAGCCTGTATTTATCGTTGCTACTTACGATGGAGAAGGAAACCCCGACGCGATGAATGCCGCTTGGGGAGGCATCGATTACGATGACCAGATTAACCTGTGCCTGAGCGCGGGGCACAAGACCGTGAAAAACCTGCTGGAAACAAAGGCTTTTACCGTGAGCATCGGTACGGCAGACCAGCTGACGGCTTGCGATTATGTAGGCATCGTTTCGGCAAACGATGTGCCCGACAAGTTTTTCCGTGCGGGATTCCATGCCGTAAAATCGGAGTTTGTCAACGCCCCGCTCATCGAAGAATTGCCGATGGCAGTGGAGTGCGAGCTTGTTTCTTACGACCCGGAAATGTGCCATCTGGTGGGTAAGATTGTCAATGTATCTGCCGACGAGCGCATCTTGGACGAGAAGGGCAAGATAGACCCCGCTAAACTGCGCCCGATTTCGTTCGACCCCGTACACAATGCCTATCTGGAAGTAGGCGGGCATGTGGGAAATGCGTTCAAGGACGGTATGGCGTTGAAACGGTGATGATGCGCGAAGAAGATAAAATCCGCACGGCGGAAGATATGGAACGGCAGGTATTGGCTTTGGGCTTCCTGCCGTTTTTCCGATGCGGCATTCCCGGTTTTTCCATCGAAGAGCGGACGGCATGGGAATATTGGTTCTCGGACGAGGAAGAAGGTCCGTGGGAATGGAAAGGCCCCGTCATTCGCGAGGGACATTGCGCATACGGCAAGCTGTACAATAAGAAGGCGGGATACGTCAGTCTGGAATGGCTGCCCCATCTGATGAACTGGCGCCGTTCGCGCCGGTACGCCAAGGACGACGACACACAGGCACTGGACGACGTGGTGCTTCAGACGGTATGGGGCGAAGGAAGCGTGACGGTGAAAGAGTTGCGCAGCCTGTTGGGATTTGCTCGTGGGCGTGGACGCAGGCGTGACACAGACTTGGTCGACACGATGCAGGGCGAGGGACGGGTCTCGCTCGAACCGGTCCTGACGCGCCTGATGATGGGGATGCACATCGTCATCGCCGACTTCGAGTACAACATCGACCGGCACGGAAGGCCGTACGGCTGGGGCGTGGCGCGTTACACCACCCCCGAAGCCCTTTATGGCAGGCAGGATGCCGGATGTACGCCCGAAGAATCGTTTGCGGCGATTCATGCGCACCTTTGCCGCATCTTGCCCGGTGTTTCTGAGAAGAAGCTTCGGGAGCTGATAGGTTGATTCCTTGCCCTCATCGGCGGGAAGGTTTCGCGCGTTGCGATTTCATGCCCTCACTGAGGGGAAGGTTTCGCACGCTGCGATTTCATGCCCTCACTGAGGGGAAGCTTTCGCACGCTGCGATTTCATGCCCTCACTGAGGGGAAGGTTTCGCACGCTGCGATTTCATGCCCTCACTGAGTGGAAGCTTTCGCACGTTGCGATTTCGTGCCCTCACTGAGTGGAAGCTTTCGCACGCTGCGATTTCGTGCCCTCACTGAGGGGAAGCTTTCGCAAATCGATTTTGTTTTACTATAAACAGGAATAAGAATATGAAAAGAAAACTGTTACTGATTGCGGGACTGGCGCTGGCGGGAGTTGCCGGCGCGCAGGAATCCCCGCTGTGGATGCGCCATTGCGCGATATCGCCCGATGGAAGCACCGTCGCTTTTTGCTACAAAGGCGACATTTATACGGTTTCCGCACAAGGAGGGAGAGCCACGCAGCTTACTACGAACGCGGCTTACGACACCCGTCCCGTGTGGAGCCCCGACGGAACCCGGCTGGCTTTCGCTTCCAGCCGCGAGGGAAGCCTGGATGTTTACGTGATAAGTAAAGACGGAGGGACGCCGAAGCGGATTACTACTCATTCGGGAAACGAAACGCCCGTGGCTTTCAGCGATGACGGGCACGTGCTGTACGAGGCATCCTTGATGCCCGACGCACAGGACATGACTTTCCCAAGCAGCCAGTTTCCGCAGGTGTATCAGGTGAGCACCGAAGGCGGGCGCCCCGTGCTTTACTCTTCCGTCCCGATGGAAGACATCAGCGTGGGGAGCGACGGTACCACCTTGTTGTATCACGACAAGAAGGGATATGAGGACCCGTGGCGCAAGCACCACACTTCGTCTATCACCCGCGACATCTGGATGAGCCGGATGGCGGACGGCAAGCGGACCTATACGAAGCTGACGGACTTTGCCGGGGAAGACCGCACGCCGGTGGGAAGCGCCGACGGCAAGTCGTTTTATTACCTGAGCGAGAAAGACGGGACGTTTAATGTGTACCGGCGCAACGTGGACGGGACGGGTGAGGTACAATTGACCCGCTACACCAAGCATCCGGTGCGTTTCCTTACCGCCGCGCGGAACGGTTTGCTCTGCTATGGCTATGACGGCGAAATCTATACGCTGAAAGAAGGCGCCCAGCCTCAGAAGCTGGCGGTGCGTATCGTGACCGACCAGACCGAACGGACCTCGGAGCCGCAAGTCAAGACTTCGGGAGCGACGGAAATAGCGGTGTCGCCCGACGGGAAGGAAATCGCTTTCATCCTTCACGGGGATGTGTTCGTTACATCGAGTGATTATAAGACTACGCGCAAGATTACCGACACGCCCGAGCAGGAACGTGACCTGGATTTCTCGCCCGACGGCAGAAGCCTGGTGTATTCGTCGGAGCGCGGCGGCTTGTGGCAGGTCTATCAGGCTTCGCTGACGGTAAAGGACGAGAAGCTCTTCACCTATGCCACCGGCATCAAGGAAGAACGCCTGACCGACAACACGGCGACTTCCTTCCAGCCCCAATACAGTCCGGACGGAAAGAAGGTGGCTTTCCTCGAAAACCGTACCACCCTGCGTGTGCTCAATCTGGAGGATAAGTCGGTCTGCACCGTTATGGACGGCAAGTATGAGTATTCGTATAGCGACGGCGACCAGTGGTTCGAGTGGAGCCCCGACAGCCGCTGGCTCTTGAGCGGATATATCGGTACGGGCGGATGGAACAACAAGGATGTGGCGCTGGCCAGCGCTTCGGGAAACGGCGAAATCCATAACCTGACCGAGAGCGGCTATACCGATACCAATGCCAAGTGGGTGCTGGACGGCAAGGCGATGATATGGGAAAGCGACCGTGCCGGATACCGCAGCCACGGAAGCTGGGGCGCGGAGAGTGATATCTACATCATGTTTTTCGACCTTGATGCTTACGAGCGTTTCCGCATGAGCAAAGAAGAACTGGCTTTGGCGGAAGGCGGAGAGAAAGACAAAGAGGCGGATAAGAAAGGTGAAAAGGAAAAAGACGGCAAAGGCAAGAAAGAGGACAAGAAGGAGGTGGAACCGCTTGTGTTCGACTTGGAGAATTGCCGCGACCGCGTTATCCGGCTTACGGTCAACTCTTCGCACTTAGGCGATGCCGTCTTGACCGCGAAGGGGGACAAGCTGTACTATCAGGCTTCGTTCGAAGACGGTTTCGACTTGTGGGAGCACGACTTGAAAGAGGATAAGACCAAGGTGCTTCTGAAAGACATCGGTTACGGTTCGCTCAAGGCGGATAAGGAGAACAAGCACCTGTTCCTTTGCACGAACGGGGGCATCCGGAAGATAGATGTGGAAAAGAGCGAGACCAAACCGGTGGAGTTTGAAGCTGTTTTCAATTACCGTCCTTACGAGGAACGCCGCTACATCTTCGAGCACGTGTGGAAGCAGGTGCAGGAGAAATTCTATGTGGCAGACTTGCACGGAGCGGATTGGGAAGGCTATCGCGAGGCGTACCTCCGTTTCCTCCCCCATATCAACAACAATTACGATTTTCAGGAGTTGCTGAGCGAGATGTTGGGCGAGCTGAACGGGTCGCATACGGGTGCCCGCTATTATGCCCCTTCGCGCACGCTGGCTACGGCTTGTCTGGGCGTGTTCTTCGATAATACCTATACGGGCAATGGGTTGAAGATAAAGGAAATCATCAGGCAAGGGCCTTTCGATGTGAAGAAAACCGGTGTTGTTCCGGGATGCATTATCGAGAAAATCGACGGGCAAGTGATAGGGAAAGATACTGACTATTATCCGATGCTGGACGGAAAGGCAGGCAAGAACGTGCAGCTTGCTGTCTATAATCCGGCAGACGGGAAACGGTTTGACGTATCGGTGAAAGCCATTTCGCAGGCACGCCAAGAAGAATTGCTCTACAAGCGCTGGGTGAAACGGAACGAAAAGCTGGTAGAAGAGCTTTCGGGCGGACGCATCGCTTACGTGCATGTGGAAGGTATGGACAGCCCGAGCTTCCGGACGGTATATAGCGAACTGTTGAGCGACCGCAACCGGAATAAGGAAGCGGTTATTGTAGACACGCGCCATAACGGGGGCGGCTGGCTGCACGATGATTTGGCTACACTTCTGAGCGGGAAGGAATACCAGCGTTTCGTGCCGCGCGGGCAATACATCGGAAGCGACCCGTACAACAAATGGCTGAAGCCTTCGTGTGTATTGGTTTGCGAGGACAATTACAGCAATGCGCACGGATTCCCCTGGGTGTACAAGGAACTGAAGATTGGCAAGCTGGTAGGCGCGCCGGTTCCCGGAACGATGACCGCCGTATGGTGGGAGCGCCAGATAGACCCCAGCATCGTGTTCGGCATTCCGCAGGTGGGCTGCATGGACATGAGAGGTAATTATATGGAAAACCATCAGCTGGAGCCTGACATCAAGGTTTACAACCGTCCAGAGAAATCCTTGCAAGGCATCGACGAGCAACTGGAAGCGGCGGTAAAGGAAATGCTGAAGGAAGCGGACGCGGCGAAAGCGCGATAAAGAAAAACGCAGATTAGCGCGGATTCACGCAGATATAAATTATAGTCAATCAGAAATGGATTGCGAAAAATCCGTTAATCCTTTATATTGAACACAGAGGCACAGAGGCACGGAGAAATAAATAGGGATATTCAGTAAATATAACAAAATTAGCCAACTAATTCATACACAATGTATTGCGAATTAGTTGGCTTTTTTGTATCTTTAGATATTCCCCCGAAAATAAGGTTTGGCAGCCAAAACGGGGGAAATACCCCAACAAAGATATGGCTAAGATACAAAATATTTCGGAAATACAGCCCACTTTGGGCTTTACAGAATTTGATGTTCTGGAAAAATATCGCAAGAGTTTTCATGAGAGTGAACTGGGCAGGCTTCACTCAGTTTTCCCGTTTGACCGTATGGCAAAAGCCATAGGCTTGTCGGAACATCGTCTTGGACGCAGGAACATTTTTAGCCCTCTGGCAAAGATTGCCCTTATGGTCCTGAAAGCCTACACCGGATTCTCCGACAGACAGCTGGTGGAACATCTCAACGGCAACCTCCACTACCAGATGTTCTGCGGAATCATGATAGATCCGGCCTTTCCCATAACCAACTACAAGATAGTCAGTGCCATCCGCAATGAGATAGCATCCCGTCTTGATATTGACTCCCTTCAGGAGATACTGGCCTCCCACTGGAAACCATATCTTGAGAACCTTCACGTGTGCATGACTGATGCCACGTGTTATGAAAGTCACATGCGTTTTCCAACAGACATGAAACTGCTTTGGGAAAGTATTGAATGGCTTTACAGGCATATCTGCCGGCATTGTATGGATCTTGGGATAAGGCGTCCCCGTAACAAATATGCGGATGTGTCAGAGTCCTATCTTTCATACTGCAAGAAAAGAAAGAGGAAAGCTTCAAGAACACGGATGCTCAAGCGCCGTATGATCAGACTCCTTGAAAAGCTCATCGTACAGAGGGATGAGATTCATAAGGAGTACGGGAGATCACTCAGATATACACAGGATTATCAGAAACGCCTTTCCATAATCAGAAAGGTTCTTGTACAGGAGAAGGAACTGTTTGAAGGCAGGAAGGTCAATGACCGCATCGTCAGCATCGACCGTCATTACGTACGTCCTATCGTAAGAGGCAAGGAAACAAAGTCTGTTGAATTCGGTGCAAAGGTTAACAACATACAGATAGACGGTATATCGTTTATCGAACACCTCTCGTTCAAGGCATTCAATGAGGGAATACGGCTGAAGGGCTGTATCCGTATGCAACAGAAACTCATGAATGTCAGGGTTAGATGTGCGGCTGGAGATTCCATATATGCCAACAATGCAAATAGAAGGTTCTGTACAAAATATGGTATATCCACTTCCTTTGTACGCAAGGGAAGGGCGGCAAAGGATGAACCCTTGAGAAAGGTTCTCAGAAGTGAACTCTCCAAAGAAAGGGCCACCCGGCTTGAAGGAAGCTTCGGTACTCAAAAGCAACACTACTCACTCGCAAGAATAAAGGCCAGGAACAGGAAGACTGAAATCCTTTGGATTTTCTTCGGAATACATACGGCAAATGCCGTACTGATGATAGACAAGGTCACGAGCAGAACAGCTAAAGCGGCATGACATGAATTTACAGACAGGAGCAGAAGAGGTCATCAGACTTCTTCCGGAACATCATGTCCAACAGATAGGATTATATGAAAAAACACAGAAAAAGGGCAATAATAATGGCATATAAAGTGATTATACTCTATCGACTTTATATGCCATCTTACTTTTTAGGGACATTTACTGAATATCCCTAAATATATAGAGAAGGTAAAGACCATAGAGCCAGACTTTTACTCTGTGAACTCTGTTCTCTCAAAAATAAAGCTCTGTGCCTTTGTGTCTCTGTGTTCCATTCCATTTTTTCGCAAACCAATTTTGTTTTACTATAATTTGAATATCTGCGTGAATCCGCGCTAATCTGTGTTTAAAGAATGAAGGAGCATCAATGGGATTGCCAATATTTCTCCAACCGTTCGGCTTCTTCGAGGCTGATTTGAATCACCGTTCCGTGTTTGGGAGAGGTGAAATTTGCCGCTTTCATGAGTCCTTCGTTAAAGCGTCCCAAAGGAGTGAAATGCTTGAAATCGGTTGTCTCGCAAAAGCCGAAGTTATGGGGCTGGATGCTGAATATGTCGTACATCACCACCCATTTGTCCTCTCCGATGCGTTTCCATACGTTGGGCGCTTCGCATGCTCCCGGTTCGGAATCAATCCATTTGTCTATGTAGCGGTACGGGCCGGTAACATTGCCTTCATCATTCACCGCCATGCGGATTCCACCCGGATTTTCCTGAGCCACATACATCATGCAAGCCCTGCCATCGGGCAGGCGCGAAATATCGGCGTCAAGGATTTGTATGTTCTTGTCCGGATATTCGAAAAGCTGTTTCGGCTCGGTGGTCAGCCTGGTGAAATCATTGTCTGTGTATGCGTAATAAAGCGTGGTTCTTCCGTTTCCGTGGCGCATGGTGAAATAAATCATCATTTTCCCTGCTTGAGGGTCGTAAGTGGTTTCGGGCGCCCATGCGCATCCGATGTCTCCGAATTTCTCCGGAAACGCTTGGTCTATCCGGATATTGCTCCGGGTCCAGTGGATGAGGTCGCGTGACTTCATCAAGACCAGCCCCCGGTTGTTTCCCCATCCGTATGCTTCTCCGTCGCGTTCCCATTCGGTATCGCGTATGCCTTTTTGTTTTCCGAAGATATGCAGGTCGGTCATGGAAAGGTAAAAGGCTCCGTCCGGTCCGCGGTAGATATGCGGGTCGCGCACGCCCAGCTGTTCGGCGATGGTGTCTCCGGCGATGACCGGTTGCCCGTCGTTGACCGCGGTGAATGTATATCCGTCGCGGCTTGTTGCCATAAACAGGCTATGGGTAGGGTCGTTGAAGAACACGAAAAGGTAGGCTCCCATCCCTTTTTCGGAAGCGCACAAGTGGCGTTTTATTTTGAGCTTGTCTCCCGACAGGTCTACTTCAAACAGCTGAGGGATGCGAATGTATCTGCCGTTTGCATCGCAATGGCTATGGACGGACATCAGCCAGCGTCCGTTGAAATCCTTGAATAACATGCCGTGTCCATAATTGGGAGGCGTAATCGGGGCTTGTTCTTGTATCCATGGTCCGTCCAATGTTCCGCTTTCGGAATAAGCTACGCCTTGGGTGTAAATGTTTCCAATCCAGCTTGTCCATATCATGCCCAGCCGTCCGGTTCCTGTACGGAAGAGCCACGGACCGTCAGTTACTCGGTTGGGTCTCTCTTTTCCATCGACTGTTTCGCGGCTCCAAGGTGAATCGCTTGCCCGGAACAAAACCTGGGCTTTGCCCGCCGTTCCGCTCAAGTCGGATTTTAATTCTATCTTTTCAATGGTTCCGTTCCAGTTTTTCAACCATTCTCCGCAATAGACCATGTAAGGCTTTCCGTCCTTGTCTGTCCATAAGGTACCGTCCAGTGTGGGGATTGAATCCGGAAGATAGGTCTTGTCTTTTATGGGACGGTAAGGCCCGTCAGGGCGGTCGCTCACCAATACGTGGCAGGCACGGCGGGGTATATCATTGCCCCGATAGGTTCCGATAAGGATGGAGTCGTTGGTGAAAGTGGCAAAGTAGTAGTATTTGCCTTTATATTTATGGAGTTCGGCAGCCCATATTTGCGGTCTTTTCCCCATCCAAGAGTTGGGGTCTGTCTCGGCTACAATGTAAGGTCCGTCCCACTTTTCAAGGTCTTTGCTTTTCCATAACAGTCCGCCCGTACCGGTCATATAATAGGTTTGGGTTTCGTCATCTGCCAAGATGCAAGGGTCGCTGAGGCGGATTGAATCGCGGGGGATTGCGGTCCGGAATTTAGGGTGTTTTTTGCTTTGTGCCATACTTCCCGTAGAAAACAGGACTAAAAACAGCAGCATCAAGAAGCGGTTTATGAGTTTCATGGTAATCGGTTTTTTGAATTAACAGGGTAAAGATATGAAATTATAATGAGAAATGAAAATGGCATGTGAGAGGAATTCGGGTTTCTTGTCTCACATGCCATTGGGATAAAGTCGGTTGTCCGTTTATTTGATGTTGCCTGCCTTTATCAGGTATTCGGCAATCTGTACGGCATTCAGTGCGGCTCCTTTCTTGATTTGGTCGCCTACAATCCAGAATGTCAGTCCGTTTTCATTGCTCAGGTCTTTGCGGATACGGCCTACATAAACCGGGTCTTTCCCTGCCAGGAAGAGCGGCATCGGATATTCTTTCTTTTCCGGATTGTCCATCAGCACCAATCCTTCGCCTTCGGCAAAAGCCTTGCGGGCTTCTTCTACCGATACGGGGCGTTCGGTCTCAATCCAAATGCTTTCCGAGTGCGAGCGTAAAGCAGGGACACGTACGCAGGTAGCACTTACCTTTACATCCGAGTGCATGATTTTACGTGTTTCGTTATACATCTTCATTTCTTCTTTTGTATAGCCGTTATCGGTGAACACGTCGATTTGCGGAATCAGGTTGAAGGCAAGCTGGTAAGCGAACTTTTCTACTTTCACCGGTTCGTTGTTCAATACTTGGCGGTATTGTTCGTAAAGTTCGTCCATAGCGGCTGCACCTGCACCGCTGGCAGCTTGATAAGTGGAAACATGTACCCGTTTGATATGGGTCAGGTTTTCGATGGCTTTCAAGGCTACGACCATTTGGATGGTTGTGCAGTTAGGGTTGGCAATGATGCCTCGGGGGCGGTTCAATGCATCTTCGGGATTCACTTCTGGCACTACCAGAGGGATATCCGCATCCATACGGAAGGCACTTGAATTGTCTATCATCACCGCACCGTATTTTGTGATAGTCTCGGCAAACTCTTTGGATGTACCGGCTCCGGCAGAAGCAAAGGCAATGTCAACCCCCTTGAAATCATCGTTATGCTGCAACAATTTTACTTCAATCTCCTTTCCGCGAAAGGTGTATTTACGTCCGGCGCTACGGTGAGAACCGAATAATAACAATTCATCTATGGGAAAATTTCTTTCATCGAGCACGCGCAGGAATTCTTGTCCTACGGCTCCGCTTGCGCCAACAATCGCTACTTTCATATTTTCAACTCTTTTAATTGTTAATACTTTCTTTATTCAGAGAGCACAAATGCACCTCGTGTCTGGTATGACTTTGTACAAATTCGTCCGCAAAAATAAAACATTCTGTTCGATTAATGTGGATAATAAGAAGTTTTTTTCTATTTTTGTTCGTGAAATGAACCAATGACGATAGCAATTTATGAAAGAACTGGCAGACTTTATAGACTTTGATATCCATTTTCCTATTACCGATCCCACGTGGATTTTCTTTCTTGTGCTGGTCATCATTCTCTTTGCCCCGATAATATTGGAGCGTTTGCGTATCCCGCATATCATCGGTATGATTTTGGCAGGCGTGGTGATTGGCGAGCACGGGTTTAACATCTTGGCACGCGACAGCAGTTTCGAACTGTTCGGTAAAGTAGGGCTTTATTATATTATGTTCCTTGCCGGGCTGGAAATGAATATGGAGGATTTCAAGAGCATTCGGGTCAAAGCGACGGTATTGGGACTGCTGGCTTTCATTATTCCTTTGGGTATCGGTTTTTGGACCAATATGAATATCTTGGGTTATAGTGTCGTCACTTCGGTTTTGCTTGCCAGTATGTATGCTTCGCACACCTTGATTGCTTATCCGATTGTTATCCGTTATGGCATCAACCGCCAGCGGGCGGTCAGTATTGCCGTAGGAGGTACCGCGGTGACCGATACCCTGACCTTATTGGTCTTGGCGGTTATCGGAGGGTTGTATAAGGGTGAGGCTTCGGACATGTTCTGGATATGGCTGGTATTGAAAGTCATCGTGCTGTGCGTCATTATCATGTACACATTCCCTCGTATCGCCCGTTGGTTTTTCCGTAGATATAGCGATAATGTGGTGCAGTATATCTTTGTGATGGCAATGGTATTCTTAGGAGCCGGCTTGATGGAGATAGTGGGGATGGAAGGTATTTTGGGCGCTTTCCTTGCCGGATTGGTCTTGAACCGGCTGATACCCCATGTCTCTCCGTTGATGAATCATTTGGAGTTTGTGGGCAACGCTTTGTTTATTCCCTATTTCCTGATAGGGGTCGGGATGCTGATTAATGTCAATGTGCTTTTCGGGCATATTGATTCGATAAAAGTGGCTTCCGTGATGATTGTAGTGGCATTACTGGGCAAATGGATTGCTTCTTGGCTGACACAGAAAATATACAGGATGCGTGCTTTGGAGCGCGAATTGATGTTCGGGCTGAGCAATGCCCAGGCGGCGGCTACGCTGGCTGCCGTCTTGGTAGGATATGATATTATTCTGCCTTCGGGCGAGCGGCTCTTGAACGAAGATGTCTTGAACGGAACGATTCTGTTGATATTGGTGACTTGCATCGTAAGTTCGTTTATTACCGAACACGCTGCCAAGCGGATAGCGATGAGCGATGCAGATGTAGACGAAGAGAAGAAGGGAATGGAGAAAGAGTGTTTCCTGATTCCGGTGGCTAATCCGGAAACCTTGGAAGGGTTAATGAGTTTAGGGCTGGTGTTGCGCGACGAACGGCTGCAGGATAACCTGGTGGCTTTAAGTGTTATTAATGACAATAACGATTCGGTGAAGCAAGAGATGCGGAGCAAACGGAATTTGGAACGGGCGGCACAGATAGCGGCTTCAACGAATGTCAAATTGCAAACGGTCAGCCGTTTTGACCTGAACATTACGACGGGTATCTTGCATACGGCAAAAGAATATGAGGCAACAGGCATCATCATCGGATTGCATTATAAGGCAAGCATTGTCGATTCTTTCTTCGGGAATCTGACGGAAAATCTGTTGAAGAATACCTACTTGCAGGTAATGGTGGTACGCTTCCTGATACCGGTAAATACGTTGCGGCGCATCATTGTGGCAGTTCCGCCGAAGTCGGAGTTCGAGCACGGATTTACCAAGTGGATTACCTATATGTGCCGGATGAGCAGCCAGTTGGGATGCCGGGTACAGTTTTATGCTTCTCCTCGTACATTGGGGTATATCCGTGGGTTTATCCAGAAGAAATACAAGGATACGAGGGCGGTCTATTCCGAATTGGATAATTGGGATGATTTATTATTGCTGACGGGGCAGGTCAATTATGACCATTTGTTGGTTATCGTAAGCGCAAGGCGTGGCTCGATTTCATACGACTCGTCTTTCGAGCGGTTGCCGACACAGGTATCCAAGTATTTTAATAATAATAGCATTATGCTGCTTTATCCGGAGCAAAGAGGGGATCCGAACGAAAGTCTTTCTTTCGCTGACCCGCGTGGCTTTGCCGAGACACAATACTATGATAGGGTAGGTAATTGGATTTATAAATGGTTTAAGAAACATTCATGAGTGAAGATAGAACAGGCTGGCAGCAACGGACCGAGTTGTTGTTGGGCAAAGAAAAGATGGAACGCTTGCGCCGTGCCCATGTGCTGGTGGTAGGCTTGGGAGGAGTAGGGGCGTATGCAGCTGAAATGCTGTGCCGTGCCGGAGTCGGGCAGATGACCATTGTGGATGCCGATACGGTACAACCTACCAATATCAACCGTCAGCTTCCGGCACTCCATTCTACATTGGGCAAACCGAAGGCGGAAGTGCTTGCGGAGCGCTTTCGGGATATTAATCCTGATTTGCAGTTGAGAGTGCTTTCCCTCTATTTGAAGGATGAGGCTATCCCTGAACTATTGGATAACAACCGGTTTGATTTTATAGTAGATGCCATTGATACGGTATCTCCGAAATGTTACTTGATTTACCATGCCTTGCGGCGTGGAATAAAAATCGTTTGCAGCATGGGAGCCGGGGCAAAGCGCGACATTACCCAAATCCGTTTTGCCGATTTAGGAGAGACCTATCATTGCGGACTGAGCAAGGCTGTGCGGAAACGGTTGCAAAAGATGGGGGTGAAACGGAAAGTGCCGGTGGTATTCAGTACCGAACAAGCCGACCCGAATGCGGTGGTATTGGTAGACAATGAGCTGAATAAGAAGTCTACGACAGGGACTGTCAGCTATATGCCGGCGGTATTCGGATGCTACTTGGCGGAGTATGTGATACGTAAATTGTAGTTAGTTATGATTCAGTTGGAAGGAATAACCAAGAGTTTCGGCTCTTTGCAGGTATTGAAAGGAATCGATTTGACCATCGATAAAGGAGAAGTAGTAAGCATTGTAGGTCCCAGCGGAGCGGGAAAGACAACGTTGCTTCAGATTATGGGAACACTGGACAAGCCCGATGCGGGGCGTATTATATTGAATAATGTAGAAGTAAACCGGTTGAAAGATAAAGAACAGGCGGCTTTCCGTAATAAGGAAATCGGCTTTGTGTTCCAATTCCACCAATTGTTGCCCGAGTTTACGGCATTAGAGAATGTGATGATACCTTCTTTGATAAACGGAATATCGGGAAAGAACGCGCGGAAAGAAGCGGAAGCGATGCTGGATTTCTTAGGTCTGTCCGAAAGGGCTTCGCATAAGCCTGCCGAACTTTCGGGAGGCGAGAAACAACGGGTAGCGGTGGCTCGTGCATTAATCAATCATCCTTCGGTGGTATTGGCAGATGAGCCTTCGGGCAGCCTTGATACACAGAATAAGGAAGAGTTGCATCGTTTGTTTTTTGAGCTGCGTGATAAATTAGGCCAGACATTTGTCATTGTCACGCACGATGAGTCGCTTGCCGCACAAACCGACCGCACCATTCATCTGATAGACGGCAGGATTAGCTGAGGCTGTATCTCAGCCAGACGGAGTTTTCACCAACGCGTTCCATGCTTTTCAGTTTCAGAAGGGTGGTTGGATAGTCTTTGTCACCGATGCCGTCGAATACGGCGGTCATTCCCGCACGTCCGTCAATGCCGGCGCCTATCACTATACTCACTTCGTCCAATAATCCGGCGCGCAGGAAAGCCCCGTTGATGTGTCCGCCTCCTACGATAGCAAGCCGTTTTACGTTGAACTGTTCATTCAGTATTTGGACGGCTTGGGATAAATCGATGCCTTCTTTTCCTATGGCTATCCATGAAATGCCTTGCTGGCGCAGGGTGTCTAAGTAGGCTTGAGACACCTTTTCACTGGTAATGACTAACAGCGGGAGTCCGTCCGCTTCCTTGCCGGGCCAGCGTAATGTTCCTCTTGAGTCAATGGCGATGGTATATCCATTGGCTTCGGTGGCTTTGTAAACCGAAGGGGCATTTGCCGGAGCAGGGTTGTCCGTTGTAAAAGGTTCGGGTAAGGCGTAATGCATTTGCATGGTTACCCTTCCTGAGAGGGTCGAGTCGCAAGCCAGTTGTTCCAACGCTTCATAATATTCGTTTCCGCCGATGCGTTCGGTCATGTCGCAGTCGATGCGTCCGTCTATGGATGCCATCATGTGGCAAATGATGTAAGGTTTCATGATGTTATATTTTTTATTACGGGAGCAAAGGTAATGGGAAAGTATAACAATGCGATTGTTGTAAGGCTCAAAATGCATTGCTGAAAGGTTCAGCTGCAGAGTGGCATATATGGAATGCCCGTTCCGGATGCATGCTTCGGTCAAGTCATATAGCTGCATTGCTTGCACGATTAGTAATCGTCAGCTTGCACGATTACTAATCGTCACGCTGTACGATTAGTAATCGTATCGGCGACGCAGTTATATGCATCGGAGGTTTCGGACTTGTGTATCATGTTTCGCAGCTTGCTTTTTCTGCACTTTCTGCTTTGTTCGTTGTGTGGATTGTTTCACCGGATTGTGGATAAATCCCACAATGGCTTTCCTTTTCCGTAGCGTATTTTTAGCTGAATAGCCCACTAATCCTTTGTTTTGTAGAAAGTTGCTATTATTAATAGTCGAAGAGGATGTTTGGTGCTTGTTTTGCGGTAGACGAAAGTAGCTAAAATCAGAAAACTTATGTTAAGATTGAGAGTATTGTTTATGTTTACTGCCTTTTTCTTGTTTGGTTAGGCTGTTTCAGCCCAAAACCGGACATTGCAAGGGCTTATTACATCTGCAGAAGACGGTGAACCGTTGATTGGTGCCGTTGTTGCGGTGAAAGGGAATGAGACACAGGGCACTATAACGGATATCAACGGTCATTATACGTTGGAAATAACTTCAGACGCCTCGGTGTTGATTGTTTCGTATGTTGGAATGAAGACGCAGGAAGTGCGTATTCCTTCTTCAAGAAACAAGGTGAATATTATTTTGCAGCCTGATACGCAAGTTTTGCAAGAAATTGTGGTAACGGGTTACGGTAATTTTACAAAGTCTTCTTTTACAGGCTCTGCCAATACCATTCGTGCCGATATGATGAAAGATGTGCCGGTGATGAATGTGGAGCAGAAACTGGAAGGGATGACTACCGGTGTGAACATTACCGGAAGTTCGGGGCAGCCGGGTGCCAATCAAAGCATCCGTATCCGTGGTATGGGGTCGTTTAACGCGTCGCAAGAACCCTTGTTCGTAATTGACGGCCTGCAAATTCACGGGAGCGGTGAATGCATCCGCTGGTATCATCGTAGAAGAAGCTGAAGAAAATGTTGTTGTAGTTGAATATCATTTTCATCGGGCCGGTAAGGTCTTCCGTTTGATTTTGTTGTTTCATGTCACTTAGTCTTTTGTATATATTGTTATAATATAAGGTGTACGATTTGCGGATTGTGGTCGGAAAGGAATTTGCTTCCCGGTGCCGCTTCTTTCGGAATGAAACTGTCGAGTACTTTTATTTGCGGAGTGACAAAGATAAAGTCTATTTTCTCGCATTGCTCTGAAGGAATTTGCCCGAAGTTGTGGAAAGTGTAGTCCACTCCCGTCTGTTTGCCGGCAATCTTAGCCGCATCTTTCAGTACGAATGCGTTGGAGGTAATGGTGCGGTAAGCTTCCGATTGGTCGTTTACGTTGAAGTCGCCCGTCAGTACCGCGGGGCGGTCGCCTACTATTTCTTTTATTTTCCGGATAATCAGCAAGGCGCCTTCCCGTCGGGCAGTAACACCGACATGGTCAAAATGTGTGTTGACTGCCATAAAGATTTTTCCGCTTTGCCTGTCTTTCATTTTCGCCCAGGTTGCAATGCGTGTGCAGGCTCCGTCCCATCCGATAAACCCTATGCTGTCAGGATATTGCGAGAGCCAGAATGTGTTGCTGTCTAATACTTCGAATCTGTCTTCCTTATATAATATAGGAGCATATTCGCCTTTGGTTTTCCCGTCATCGCGTCCTACTCCGATAGATTTATAGCCCGGAAGGCGCTGCAGCAGGTCTTCCAATTGGTTGTGCAGCACTTCTTGCATGCCTACGATGTCCATGTCTTGTGCCTGGATGAACCGTGTGACGGTGTCTTTGCGGAATTGCCAGTTGTTCGATTGGTCGGCAGGGTTATCATACCGGATGTTGAATGTCGCCCAAGTAATCGTTTGTGCCTGGCAGGGTAAGAAGAAAAATGCCGATGTGATAACGGCAATGGCTAAAAAAAGTCTTTTCATAATCTTTATAATGGTTTGATAGGTTGGTTTTATACGGGATGTCCCTTATATCCGGCTAAGATACGAAATATATGGAAAAAACTTTCTATCTTTGCATCAAAATTATTTTTATGAGTCATATTAGATTAGGGAAATACAATCAGCTGAAGGTCGTGAAAGAGGTCGATTTCGGTGTCTATTTAGATGGTGATGAAGATGGGGAAATTTTATTGCCGAAGCGTTATGTGCCTCAAGGTTGCGTGACTGGAGACATGTTAAATGTGTTCATCTATTTGGACATGGATGAGCGGTTGGTTGCTACCACTTTACAGCCATACGTTCAGGTAGGTGAGTTCGCTTGTTTGGAGGTGGCATGGGTGAATCAGTATGGAGCCTTTTTGAATTGGGGGCTCATGAAGGACTTGTTTGTTCCTTATCGGGAGCAGAAAGCGAAAATGGTGAAAGGCGGAAGGTATATTGTCTATGTATATGTAGATGAGGAAAGTTACCGTATTGTCGCTTCTGCCAAAGTGGAGCATTTCTTGTCGAAAGAACATCCGGTATATGAAGCCGGTGAAGAAGTGGATGCGTTGGTATGGCAACGTACTGATTTAGGTTATAAAGTCATTGTGGATAATAAGTTCGGCGGAATGTTGTATCACAATGAGGTATTTCAGCCGTTAAGTCCCGGAAAGCGTGTGCAGGCTTATGTCAAGCAGGTGCGCGAAGACGGGAAGATTGATTTGGCTTTGCAAAAAGCCGGATTTGGGAAAGTGGATGATTTTGCTGAAACTTTGCTTCAATACATTGAAAATCAAGGCGGATTTACAACGATGCATGATAAGACCGATGCGGCTGTGATTTACAATACATTCGGGGTAAGCAAGAAAACATTTAAGAAGGCGGTCGGCGATTTATACAAGAAACGTCTGATTGTCTTGGAAAAAGAAGGCATTCGTCTTGTTCCTCAGGACTGATTATGAAATTGCCTCAAAACAGAAAGATAACTGTATGAATAAGATAACGTTATTTTCTGTTTTGAGGCAATTCTTTATTGTGTTAAGCCTTAGATGGACAATTCATGTAATACATTGACTAATTCACGGTCAATGGGCTTGTCGTTTTTAATGGCTTTGCTGAACGGCACATATACGATTTGGTCGTTTTCGATACCGATCATTACATTGCGCTGGCCTTCCATGAGCGCTTGGATACTTGCCACTCCCATACGGCTGGCGATGATACGGTCATGTGCCGTAGGGCTACCTCCGCGTTGCAAGTGCCCTAAGATAGTGACACGCACGTCATATTGCGGATATTCGTTCTTTACGCGTTCGGCATAATGCATGGCTCCGCCCGTGATTTCACTCTCTGCAACGAGCACAATGGAACTGCTCTTTGACTTGCGGAATCCGTTTTTGATGAATTCCTCCAATTGGTCTACTTCCGTATTGAATTCAGGTATAATGGCAGCTTCGGCTCCTGCGGCGATAGCGCCATTCAAGGCAAGGAATCCGGCATCACGTCCCATTACTTCTACGAAGAAGAGACGTTCGTGTGAGGTGGCTGTATCACGAATCTTATCCACTGCATCCAAAATGGTGTTCAGTGCGGTGTCATAACCGATGGTTGTATCTGTGCCATACAGGTCATTGTCGATGGTTCCGGGCAGGCCGATACACGGAATGTCGTATTCTTGGGCCAGCAAGCGTGCTCCAGTCAGCGAACC
Organism: Phocaeicola salanitronis DSM 18170; assembly: GCF_000190575.1. Classification (NCBI taxonomy): domain Bacteria; kingdom Pseudomonadati; phylum Bacteroidota; class Bacteroidia; order Bacteroidales; family Bacteroidaceae; genus Phocaeicola; species Phocaeicola salanitronis. Next base: position 3,903,367 of record NC_015164.1, read on the forward strand.
GTCCCCTCCGATGACAATCAAGGCATCGATTTCTTCACGTTGCATCGTTTCGTATGCAATCTTACGTCCTTCCGGGGTCTTGAATTCCTGGCAACGTGCTGTTTTCAGGATTGTTCCTCCCTGTTGGATGATGTTGCTTACGTTTTGCGTTTTGAATTCTTGAATTTCTCCTGTAATCAATCCCTTGTATCCTCTGTAAATGCCTTTTACTCTCAAGCCGTTATAGATAGCAGAGCGTGTTACGGCACGGATGGCTGCGTTCATACCTGGGGCGTCTCCTCCCGAAGTCAGAATACCAATACATTTAATAGTTCCCATAAAAAAATGTCATTCGTTAATTATTCTTATGTGGCAAAGGTATTAAAAATCTCATATACAAGCAAGTATATCCCCTTCTATTTTTTCAGTTTTTTGTCATCGAAAGAATGGCTTCTTTGCATGCTTCCATGAGCCATTTCGGTGTAGAGGTCGCTCCGCAAATGCCGATAGAATGTGCTTCTTGCAATAAAAGCGGGTCTATTTCTTCCGGTTTGTCTATCTGATACGAATTTGGGTTGACGTTATGACACTCTTGGAAAAGGATTTTACCGTTCGAGCTTTTGTGTCCGCATACGAAGAAAACCAAGTCGTGCGCAGCGGCAAACTTGCGTATTTCAGGCATGCGGTTTGCCACTTGCCGGCAAATCGTGTCATAATATTGGAATGTGGTGGGAGGGATGATATGTGACTGGATATAAGCGACTATCTCCCTGAATTCGTCAAGCGACTTGGTGGTTTGCGAATACAGGCGGATATGCTTGTTGAAGTCCAGTTGTTTGGCTTCTTCCAGGTTTTCGATAACGATGGCTTTCCCGTGGGTTTGTCCCACCAGCCCCAAGACTTCGGCATGTCCGTTTTTTCCGAAAATGACGATTTGCTTCTCTTTCCCGTCGGGGCTTTCCGTATCAAATTCTTGTTTGATGCGTTTTTGGAGGCGCAAGACTACAGGGCAGGTCGCATCGATGATTTCAATGCGATTCTCTTGTGCCTGCCGGTAGGTTTGGGGAGGCTCTCCATGTGCCCGGAGCAATACTTTTACATGGTTAAGCCGGGCGAATTTTTCATGATTGATTGTAATCAGCCCCAATTGTTTCAGCCGTTCGCATTCCTGCCCGTTGTGTACAATGTCGCCCAGACAATATAAGGTATCTCCTTTTGCCAGTTCTTCTTCTGCTTTTTTGATGGCGGTGGTCACACCGAAGCAAAATCCGGAACTTTCATCGATTTCTATCTTTTTCCCGTTCGGTTCCTTCATTGGGCTGCACGTTTGAATTGGTTAATCAACCATTCTTTTTGCTCTGTAATGGTCATGTGGCTGTTATCCAGTAAAATCGCGTCGTCTGCTTTGCGCAGTGGGCTTACCTCGCGGCTTTGGTCGATGCGGTCGCGTTCTTCTACGTTATGCAGGATGTCTTCGTAAGAGGCTGGCTGGCCTTTGGCACGTAATTCATCGTACCGGCGCTGGGCACGGATTGCGGGAGAAGCGGTCACGAATATCTTCAGTTCCGCATCAGGGAATACGGTGGTTCCGATATCCCGTCCGTCCATGACGATGCCTTTTTCTTTGCCCAACTCTTGTTGCTGGCGGACCAATGCTTCGCGTACAAAGCCAAGCGTGGCTATGGGGCTGACTTTCGATGATACCTCTAATGTGCGGATTCGTTCTTCCACGTCGTTCCCGTTCAGGCAGGTGCGGGGAAGGGACGTGACGGGGTCCAGCCGGAAAGATATGTGTATCTTGTCAATGTCTTGCTTCAGCTCATCGGTCTTTATTTCTCCGTCCGGACCGAACAGGTTGTGCTCGATGCAATAAAGGGTTACGGCACGATACATCGCTCCGCTATCTATATAGATATAGCCGATTTCTTTCGCCAGGTCTTTTGCCATGGTGCTTTTCCCGCACGACGAGAATCCGTCGATGGCAATGGTTATCTTTTTCATCTTTTCTTGTACTTTGTAATTTGGCTTCAAAGATAGTAATTTTTCGGGATAAAAATCAAGAAGCGGACATGTGGAATTGATAGAAACGTAGATTCGGGCAATGGGCTTGGCATTAGCCGTCCGGTTATAGACCTCAATCCGGATACTTTCGGTGGTACACGCAACTATCTGCACCGGGCCGCGCAAGTATATCCAAAGGGAAATGCACATAGGCAAGGATGCCGTTTTAAAACTCTCAAGGCGTTACGGCGTTACAATTACAATTATTACAAATGACAATTAGAAGCTGTTTTGAATTTATCGTGCGCTGATTTGGGATGAGTTTTTGAGGCATTTTCGCTTCTGTGATGAGGAGGATAGCGGGCTATCTGACGAATAAAATCGGGAAAACAGACCGGAAACAAACGCAAAAGACCCTGATAGAATATTCCTTTATTGGAAAATTTAAACAGGCTCTTATTTTTTTCTTTGGAAAATAGTTGTTTATTAAAACTTTTGTTTATATTTGCCCGATATAGAGAATCATTAACCAATAAAAGTTTTTTATGGAAATTAAAAAATCACCGAAAGCCGACCTGGAAGGCAAGAAGTCTACATGGACTTTGGTCGGGTTCGTGCTGATATTGGCAGCAATGTTCGTGGCGTTCGAATGGACCGAGCGTGACGTTGTGATTACTGCCGATAGTGGCATCGTAGAAGTCGCCTTCGAAGAAGAGATGGTTCCTATTACGGAACAGGAAGAGCCTAAACAGGCTCCGCCTCCCCCTGAAGCTCCGAAGGTGGAGGAAGTGTTGCAAATCGCTGAAAATGATGCGGATATCGAGGAATCGACTATCCAGTCGAGTGAAGCGAGCGAGAATCAGGCAGTGGAAATCAAGTATGTGCCTGAAGTCGTAGAAGAAGAGGAAGTGGAAGAACAGCAAATCTTCCAGGTTGTAGAAGAAATGCCTGAGTTCCCCGGCGGTATGGCAGAGTGTCTGAAATTCTTGTCACAGAATATCCGATACCCGACCATCTCGCAGGAAAACGGTGTGCAAGGACGTGTTATCGTGCAGTTCGTTGTGAATCAGGACGGTTCTATCGTTGATCCGGTTGTAGTCCGGAGTGTAGACCCGTACTTGGACAAAGAAGCGCTCCGGGTAATCAGCATGATGCCGAAATGGAAACCGGGTAAGCAGCGCGGTAAGGCGGTACGTGTGAAATATACTGTGCCTGTAACGTTTAAGTTGCAATAATGTTTGTATAATTCAGGATGGGGTGTGTCGGAACGAATCTTGAACACACCCCTCGTTTTTTATAAAAGAATGAAGGATGATGAAACAGCAGAATGCAAAAGCATTGCAAGAGTTGTTCCAGACTTATTTGGAAAACTTGTCCTACGCGCGTGAGCCGATGGGATTGTATAAGCCGGTTGAATATGTGTTGGGCATAGGCGGAAAACGGATTCGCCCTACGCTTATGTTGTTGGCGTATAACCTGTTCAAGGAAGATGTACATGCTGTCTTGTCGCAAGCCATGGCATTGGAGACTTATCATAATTTTACGCTTTTGCATGATGACTTGATGGATAAGGCGGACCGGCGCCGCGGGAAGCCTACGGTACATAAGCAATGGGATGAAAATGCCGCCATTCTTTCAGGAGACGCGATGGTGATGCTTTCTTATCAGTTTATGATGAAGGATTGCCCGGCAATGTACGTACGTCCTGTGATGGAAGTCTTTTCGCAGACAGCTCTTGAGATATGCGAAGGGCAGCAATGGGATATGGAGTTCGAGCGCCGGCAGGATGTGACGGCAGGAGAATATATGGAGATGATACGTCTCAAGACATCGGTGTTGCTTGCCGGTGCGTTGAAAATCGGTGCTATTCTGGGAGGAGCTTCGGAGGCGGACGCGCAGAAGTTGTATGATTTGGGTATCCGCATAGGGCTGGCATTCCAGCTGCAGGACGATTATCTGGATGTGTATGGCGATCCGAAAGTCTTCGGCAAGAATATTGGCGGGGATATCCTTTGCAATAAAAAGACCTTTATGCTGATTACAGCTTTCGAGCGTGCCGGTGAGGAAACAAAAGCTGAATTGCAAGGCTGGATGACGGCAGAACAGTACGACCCTGCCCGCAAGATTGAGGCTGTAACGGCTATATATAATAAGGAGAAGATTGGGGATATTTGCTTGGCAAAAATAGAGGATTATTATAAAGAAGGCATGGGCTTGCTGGAAGAGGTAGGCGTCGCTTCTGAATATAAACGGCATCTGTCGGATTTTATACAAGGCTGGATGCACCGTAAGCTATAAGGAGGAAAAGGGTGTTATGGTTGGTTTGGTAGATACGCATACCCATTTGTTTGTGGAAGAATATGACGAAGACCGGGAGTTGGCGTTGATTCGTGCAAGGCAAGCTGGCGTAACGCGCTTTTTCATGCCCAATATTGATGATGATTCGGTAGAGCGGATGTTGGCGTTGTGTGGGGCGCATGACGATTGTTTTCCGATGATTGGTCTGCATCCCACTTCGGTAGACGCGGATTGGAAAGCCCGTTTGGAGCGGGTGGAACACTGGTTGCGTTCAGATAAAGTCTTTTATGGGATAGGCGAAGTGGGGATGGACTTGTATTGGGATGTTGCTTATCGGACTGAGCAGATGGAAGTGTTCGATAAGCAAGTGGGCTGGGCATTAGAGTTTGTCTTGCCGCTGGTCATACATTGCCGTTCGGCTTATCCGGAATTGTTGGACGTGTTAAAGCATTACCGGCATGAACCATTGACAGGGATTTTCCATAGTTTCGGAGGGACGGAAGAAGAGGCAAGCCGGTTATTGGAATATGAAGGATTTATGTTGGGCATTAACGGAATTGTGACTTTTAAGAAGAGTACCTTGCCCGAAGTCTTGAAAAAGGCTGTCCCATTGGAGCGTGTGGTTTTGGAAACCGATTCTCCTTATCTGGCACCGGTGCCTTATCGGGGAAAGCGGAACGAGAGTGCTTATATTGTAAAAGTGGCTGAAAGGTTGAGTGATGTTTATGGAAAGTCTTTTGAGGAGATTGCGGGTATAACGACCTCAAACGCTTTGAATGTTTTTAAAAAAAGCCGTGAAACCTTTTAAAATATATTAATTTTCGGCTTTGGGATGAATTTTGCGGAAAGAAATACGGCGCAAAATGAAAAAAAAGAATACATTTGTGAATAAAATCGTGTGGGGATTGCACAAAAGGATGTAATTCATCAATTAATTAAGATGAAGGAGAGATGCTCGAGTGGTTGAAGAGGCACGCCTGGAAAGCGTGTATACGCCTAAAGCGTATCACGGGTTCGAATCCCGTTCTCTCCGCAAAGTCGAAGGAAGAATATAGTGAACAATTAAAATAAATTATAACTATTAATCTTAAAAATTAAACACACAATGAAAAAGTTATTTGCAATTCTTGCGATGGTGGGAGTTCTCTCATTCGGAATGACTCAGACAATTATGGCTCAGGATTCAACGGCTGCGGCTGCACCGGAACAATCAGAACAAGTTGCTCCTGCAACGGCAGATGAAGCTGCGCCTGTAGTAGTGGAAGAAGGAAGTATGCACAAAGAACTGAAGACGAAGTTCATTGAAGGTGATGCCGGCTTCATGTCTTTGGTTGCGATTGCGTTGGTACTTGGCTTGGCTTTCTGTATCGAACGTATTATTTATTTGAGCTTGGCAGAAGTTGACGTAAAGAAGTTGATGGCTAAAATTGAAGCTGCTTTGGAAAAAGGTGATGTGGAAGGCGCAAAGACTGTATGCCGTAACACACGTGGTCCGGTCGCTTCTATTTGTTATCAGGGCTTGATGAGAATTGATGAAGGTTTGGATGTAGTAGAACGTTCTGTAGTTTCTTACGGTGGCGTTCAATCAGGTTATTTGGAAAAAGGATGTTCATGGATTACCTTGTTTATCGCAATGGCTCCGTCATTGGGATTCTTGGGAACTGTGATTGGTATGGTTATGGCGTTCGATAATATCCAACGTGCAGGTGATATCTCTCCGACAGTCGTTGCGGGTGGTATGAAAGTGGCGTTGATTACGACTATCTTCGGTTTGATCGTTGCTATGATTCTGCAGGTATTCTATAACTATATCTTGGCTAAGATTGAAGCTATAACAAGTCAGATGGAAGATTCTTCCATTACGTTGCTCGACTTGATTATGAAATATAACTTGAAGTACAAAAAATAAGATTTGAAACAATGGCTAAATTATCATATAAGGTATCTTACTACGTATTTTATGTCTGCGTCGCATTGATTGTGATTGTGCTGGCATTATTCTTCGGAGTAGGGTATGGCGAAGTAAATGCTGCAGGTCTGACTGAACCTGCCTACACCGATACATTGATTTACTTGATGTACGGGTTGTTTGCGGTAGCGGTAATCGCTACATTGGTTGCTGCTATTATGCAGTTTGGCGGTGCGCTGAAAGAGAATCCGAAAGGAGCGCTTAAGTCTTTATTTGGACTTATCTTGATGGTCGTGTTGCTTATCGTAACTTACAGCATGGGTTCTGCAGCTCCGGTTGCTATGGGCGACGGAACTATTTACGATGATGCTGTAATGTTGAGAGTGACGGATATGTTCCTTTATTCAACTTATGCCTTGTTGGTTATAGCAGCTGTGGGAACGCTGTTGAATTTGACAGGTATCTTTAAGCAAAGATGATAATATCATTCATTGAGTTTTAAATTAAAAAAGGAGATAATTAAAAATGGCAAGAAAGAAAAGAAAAGTGCCTGGAATTAATGCCAGTTCAACGGCAGATATTTCTTTTATATTGCTTATTTTCTTCCTTATTACAACATCAATGGATACCGACCGCGGATTGGCGAGACGTTTGCCACCTCCACCGGAAAACAAGGATCAGAAAGATGATATTATTGTAAAGGAAAGAAACGTTCTCCAGGTTCGTTTGAACAAGGATGACCAGTTGATGGTTGGAGGAGAATGGTCTGACATTAAGCAATTAAGAGAAAAGGCAAAAGAATTTATAGCAAATCCGACTGATGACCCGAATTTGCCGGAAAAGCACGAGAAGAACATTCCGTTCTTTGGTACGGTAATGATAACGGAGAATCATGTGATTTCTGTACAGAATGACGTAGGTACCAGTTATGATGCTTATATTCAGGTACAGAACGAATTGGTAGCCGCTTATAATGAGTTGCGTAACGAATTGGCTGAATCTAAATTCGGAAAGTCATTTGCAGAATGTTCGGAAGATGAAAAGGATGCGATAACACAATATTATCCGCAGAAGATTTCTGAAGCTGAACCTAAAAAATATGGAGGAAAATAAGTATGGGAAAATTTAATAAGACGGGTAAACGCGAAATGCCGGAGTTGAATACCTCTTCTCTGCCTGACTTGATCTTTACCATTTTGTTCTTCTTCATGATCGTAACAAGTATGCGTGAAGTTACATTAAAGGTTCAGTTCCGTGTTCCGGCTGCTACTGAATTGGAAAAACTGGAAAAGAAGTCTTTGGTTTCCTTTATTTACATAGGAAAGCCCTTGGCTGAATTTCAGAAAAAAATGGGTACTACTGACCGTATTCAGTTGAATGATAAATTTGCTGAGTCTTCAGAAGTACAGGATTATATTTATCAGGAACGTGAAAACATGAAAGAGTCTGATAAGCCTTTTATGACTGTATCGTTAAAGGTAGATGCAAAAACAAAGATGGGTATTGTGACCGAAGTTAAGCAGGCTTTGCGTCAAGCGTATGCTTTGAAGATTAATTACTCAGCAATACAGCGTCAATAACACATTTCTGATAGGTTTTATAAAAAAGGGATATTCCGCTTTGGTAATATCCCTTTTTTATTTTTATGTGTGTAATGAATGATTCTTTTATTGGAGTTTGTTTACGCCATATACGTGTCTATATATTTCATCCCTTATTTGAGAAAAGCAAGTGTCAATTTCTTCTCTTCCTGCATACATAAGGTAAAGGGGGACTTCTTTTCCTCCTTTTCTGTAGGCAGGTTGAATGTAGTCTTGCAAGCAGAGAGAAAAACCGCATCGCTGGTAGAAGCCAATCCGGCGTTTGCTCATTTCATTTTCAGGTCTTTCTACTTCTAAGACGATGGGATTGTCGGCAAACTGCTTTTTCAATTCTTCCATGATGTGTTTGCCATATCCCTTGTTGCGGACTTCAGGAGAAGTTGCCAAGTGTTCTGCATAATAAAATCCATTTAGTTTCCATAGAGTGATGAATCCGATAAGTTGATTCTCTTCTGTTTCATTTTTATTTTCTTCAATGAGATAACAAAAGAATGAAGCGTTATGGTCTGTATTGTTGCGTTGCTCCGCATCGTCTCTTCTTTCCTCTAACGGAAAGGATTGATGAAGCAGCTTTTCGACAAAAACGTATTGCGGATGTCTGGTGTTAATACGGGTAAATGTAAGCATAATGATATGTTTTTATTCGGTGTAAAAAAGAATTAATTTCTCAAGTGCTCTTTCGCATACGGGACAGAAACGAGGTGCTTCGTTTATTTTCATTCTGCACTCGCTGGCAGGACGGTAGATGCCTTTTAAGGTATAACCTCCTCCTTCGTATACGCCGACTTTTGTGTAAATGGTGGTTGAATCAGTTTCTACAGGCGTCGGTATGGGAGTGTTTTCGGGAACTAAATCTTTCCATTTGCTGTCAAAATTCACTAAAGTTGTGATGTTAGGTTCCCAAGGTTCTACGGAATACGGATAGAGTGGGCTGGGGGCTGTATCATAAGCATACTCATCGGCAAGGCCGCCAAAACTGTGCCCAAACTCGTGTACAACCACAGGCTTGAACATTTGGTGGTGAGCTGTTGTCAATAAGTAGGCATTGAATATGCCTCCGCCTCCGTATGTATCGGTATTTGCCAATATAATGATGTGTTCGTAAGGAATGCCAGCCAGCCAATTATGCATGGCTTTCACTGAGCGGGTTGTCAGGTAGCGGTCGGAGTAAAACGTGTCGAAATGGGAATTTACAGCTGTGTTTTTCCAGTCTTTGTTTCTTGGGATGCTCACTCCGCTATCTTGTGATACGGACTCTACTGCTACGATATTAAATCGGTTTTTCATGTGCTTAAATGGTTCATGATTGAAAATTGCGTCACAAGCATCTTGGGCATCTTGGTAAAAAAGAGGCATTTCATTGGCGGTGTATCCCTCTGCCATGATGGCTATGTCGATGCATTCTTCGGGTGTGCCGCTCCGTAGCAGGTATTTGTGCGGCGTTATTCGGGTTATTCCCCGTTGGTGGATCAAGATATCTTGTGGGTCAATTTCGTGAGTAAGCGAAGCGCACGGCTTATGGTACGCATTCATCAATTGGATAGTGACAACGGCTGTTTTTTTCGGGTAAGGCAATAAGAATGTATTCTCGAAGCCGCGTGTTACGTGTTGCGCTTCTTTTTCTCCTAACCATTCCTGAAATAAGCTGGAAAAGCTGGTACGGTAAATTACCTTGCCGCTTGCTTTGTCTTTCATTACAATGTTCCCGTTTCCGGCTAAAGGGAACTGGTCAAGTGAATGCCTGCGTCCTGCCCAGCCTGGAAGCGAAACCAATTCGTCTAAACTGACTGTTTGTTGCTGCGCGTTTCCGTTGAATAAATAATCAATCCGAAGTGTCTGGTCCATGAAGTAATCATCGAAGTTTTGTGCATTTGCACTTCCGGAAATAAAGATGAAAGCCAATAGGGTTGTTATAATTGTTTTTTTCATAATAGAGTATATTTTTCCTGCAAAGATAAGATTATCTATCAAATTAATGGTATGTGGACGATAAAAGTTCTATTTTCTATGTGAGTATGGAATAAATATTACTATATTTGTATCAAATAAAAATGAAATAAATGGGACATCATCAATTAGACAAATTAGACGAACAGATTCTGCGTTTGATAGCAGACAATGCGCGTATTCCGTTTTTGGAAGTTGCACGTGCTTGTAATGTATCGGGGGCTGCGATTCATCAGCGCATTCAAAAGCTGACAAATTTAGGCATATTGAAAGGTTCTGAATTTATTGTCGACCCTGAAAAAATCGGTTATGAGACATGTGCTTATATTGGCTTGTATTTGAAGGACCCAGAACAATTTGATTCTGTTACGGAAGCTTTAAAGGGTATACCGGAAGTCGTGGAATGTCATTTTACAACCGGACAATACGATTTGTTTATTAAGATTTATGCTAAAAACAATCATCATTTGCTGAATATTATTCATGATAAACTTCAGCCATTGGGACTTTCTCGCTCAGAAACAATTATCTCATTCCGTGAGGCAATAAAGCGTCAAATGCCGATACAAGATTTGGTGGATGCCGATGACTGATTTATAGCATGCAGATGACACAGGTTAAACGGGTTTTATATCTGTGTCATTTGTGTGCAATTTTATATCTTGATAAGCCCTTTTTATTCATTGATTTCTTCAAAGTCAACGTACTCTCCTTCGTCTTTATCGAAAATTTTTTTCTTTTTTTGAGATGCACGAGGCTGGTTTTGGAAATCTTCGGAATAGGCAGAATTTTGTGATTGGGTTTCAGAAGTGGTTGTATGGTTTGTCATTTTGCGTCCGAATCCGAAGATGGAGCGGGCTATTTTAGCCAATAACGCAAAGCCGATAATCAGGATTATCAGAATGAAGAAAAGTAAGAATCCCAGAATGTGAAACATAGTGTTTGGCTTTTGGAGTTATGCTTTTTTTCGGGTTATAAACGACAGTAAGATATACCATATTATTACAGCTGCAAATCCGCTTAACCGGAAAATCAGGAACAAGGGGATGCAGACGATTAAAAATATATAGGTAATCCGGTTATGTTTCCATGACAAATCTTTGAATTTTAATGAAAACATAGGAAATTCCGCCACTAATAACAAGGACATGATAATTACCAGAACGAGCAGATAAAGTGCATTGAAATAGGAAGAGGTCAGGAATGCATGTCCGCCTGTTACCAACGAACCCCAAAATAAGGCATTCGCCGGAGTAGGCATTCCGATAAAAGAACTGGTTTGTCGTTCGTCAAGGTTGAATTTAGCCAAACGTAATCCGGAGAATACAGCGATAAGGAAGGCTGAATAGGGCAATATCGGGCGCAGGCTTTCCATAAACTCCGGGTAATGCACTTCTTTAAACAAAGCGAATGCGATGGCAGACGGGGCAAGCCCGAATGTAATGTCGTCTGCCAATGAGTCTAATTCTTTGCCGATAGGTGAAGATACATGGAGCATTCTCGCAGTCATGCCATCAAAAAAATCAAAGATGGCACCGATTATAATAAAAGTTAAAGCCCATTCGTATTTCCCTTGAAATGCCATGTATGAGGCGATGCAGCCTGAAAATAGGTTGCAACAAGTAAGTGTGTTCGGAATATTCCGGATAATTGCGTTTGCCATTTGCCTATCCTCCTTTTTCTTCCCTGATTGTTATTTCAATTTGGCTATAATGGTCTGGTTGCCAACGGTCTTCTGTCCCATACGTACACATACTTCTGTACCTAAAGGCAGATATACGTCAACGCGTGAACCGAATTTAATGAAACCCATGTGTTCGTCAATGTAGCATTCTTCGCCTGCTTCGGCATAAGTCACGATTCGCCGTGCAACGGCGCCTGCTATTTGACGTGCCATGACGGTATGTCCTTCCGGAGTTTCAATTACGATGGTAGAACGTTCGTTTTCAGTGCTGGCTTTCGGAAGCCATGCTTTCAGAAAACGTCCGTTTTGGTGCGATACGTGTTTTATTTCTCCGTCTACGGGATACCAGTTGGCATGCACATTGGTTATGCTCATAAAAATGGAAATCATTAATCGGCGGTCGTGGAAGTATTCGTGTTCGTCTACTTCCTCAATTACTACAATCTTACCGTCTGCCGGCGCTACGACTATTTTTTCGGTGTCTTTATTGAATAACCGGATGGGGCAGCGGAAAAAATTGACCATGAGCGAATACAAAATGATACTGCCAAGTGCTATGATGTAAAAAGGTATTTTGCATTCTACTCCCCAATACAATGCCGTATTAATAATAAGGAGTAAAATCGCAGCGGTAATCAAGATATGCGTGCCCTCTTGATGCAGTCTTATCTTTTTTATTTTCTTTCTTATTTTATTCATCTTGCCAATAATGTAGTCCGCATTTTTTTATCATGCAAAAATATAGTTAATTTGTCTACCCTGCAAGTAAACAGGGTTCAGAAATTAAGGTCTCCAATCTTTTTTATGAAAAAAACAACTTTTCTTTTGCTTAAAAGCCTTGTTTCTTCCCGTAAACCTCGGTATCTTTGATGCCTGATTAAAAATCATAACCGAATTATGCAAGATTTTGTTCATTTACATGTTCATACGCAATATTCCATTTTGGATGGTCAGGCTTCCATATCCCGCTTGGTAGACAAAGCCATGGCAAACGGGATGAAGGGGATAGCCATAACCGACCATGGAGATATGTTTGGCATTAAGGAATTCTTCAATTATGTGAATAAGAAGAATGGAGGTACAAACGGCGAAATTAAAGATTTGAAGAAAAAGGTTGCTGCTTTGGAAAGTGGCAAGGTAGAATCAGAAAATCCGGAAGCGGACATCGCTGCTTGTAAGGAGCAAATAGAAGTTGCCAAAAAGAAATTGTTTAAGCCGATTATAGGATGCGAAATGTACGTTGCCCGTAATCGTTTGACAGATAAAAACGGGAAACCGGACCAAGGCGGATACCATTTAATTGTGTTGGCTAAAAACCTGAAGGGATATCACAACCTGATAAAGTTGGTTTCAAAAGCTTGGACACAAGGATTCTATATGCGTCCGCGTACCGATCGGGCAGAGTTGGAAAAATATCATGAAGGCTTGATTGTCTGTTCGGCATGTTTGGGAGGAGAGGTGCCGAGACGCATTACGGCAGGGCAGTTTGCTGAGGCGGAAGAAGCGATTCAATGGTATAAGAATTTGTTTGGCGAAGATTATTATCTGGAGCTTCAACGCCATAAGGCTACGGTGCCGCGTGCGAATCACGAGACATATAAGTTGCAGGAAGTGGTGAATAAGAAGTTGATTGAATATGCGCGGAAATATGATATCAAGCTGGTTTGCACGAACGATGTACATTTTGTAGACGAAGAAAATGCGGAAGCGCATGACCGTCTGATTTGTTTGAGTACAAGTAAGGATTTGGATGATCCGAACCGTATGTTGTACACAAAGCAAGAATGGATGAAGACGCGTGAGGAAATGAACGCCATATTCAGTGATGTGCCCGAAGCGTTGGTGAATACGTGCGAAGTCTGCGATAAGGTTGAGTTTTATTCCATAGACCATGCGCCGATTATGCCTACGTTCTCTATTCCGGAAGAATTTGGGACAGAGGAGGAATACCGCAAGCGATATTCCGAAAAAGACTTGTTTGATGAGTTTACACAAGATGAAAACGGGAACGTGGTGATGAGTGAAGCCGATGCGAAGGCGAAAATAGAGCGTCTGGGCGGTTACGAAAAATTATACCGTATTAAGTTGGAGGCCGATTATTTGGCTAAACTGGCTTATGAAGGTGCCCGTCGGAGATATGGAGCCGATTTGACCGACGAGGTAAAAGAACGCATAAAGTTCGAGTTGCATATCATGAAGACCATGGGTTTCCCGGGTTATTTTTTGATTGTGCAGGATTTTATAGCTGCAGCCCGTAACCAATTGGATGTGTCTGTCGGTCCCGGACGTGGTTCGGCGGCAGGGTCGGCTGTAGCTTATTGTTTGGGAATTACACAGATAGACCCTATTAAATACGATTTGCTTTTTGAGCGTTTTTTGAATCCTGACCGTATTTCTTTGCCGGATATTGACGTCGATTTTGATGATGACGGACGTGGAAGGGTGCTGAACTGGGTAACCGAAAAATACGGGCAAGAGAAAGTCGCGCACATCATTACTTACGGTACGATGGCTACCAAATTGGCGATTAAAGATGTAGCGCGTGTCCAAAAGCTGCCTCTCTCAGAGTCGGATCGCTTGTGTAAGCTGATTCCGGATAAGATACCTGATAAAAAGTTGAATTTGCCTAATGCCATAGCTTATGTGCCGGAACTGCAGGCGGCAGAAGTTTCTTCCGATCCGGTATTGCGCGATACGATTAAGTATGCGAAGATGTTGGAAGGGAATGTCCGTAATACCGGTGTGCATGCCTGCGGAACGATTATTTGCCGGGATGACATTACCGATTGGGTGCCTGTCAGCACCGCGGATGATAAGGAAACCGGCGAAAAGATGCTGGTTACCCAGTACGAAGGTTCGGTTATCGAGGAGACCGGTTTGATAAAGATGGACTTTTTAGGGTTGAAAACCTTGTCCATTATTAAAGAGGCGATTGAAAATATCCGCCATAGCAAAGGCATTGAATTGAATATTGACGAGATTCCCATTGACGACCCGGCTACGTACCAGTTGTATGGGGAAGGGCAGACCATTGGTACGTTCCAGTTCGAATCGGCAGGTATGCAGAAATACCTGCGCGAACTTGAGCCTTCTACTTTCGAGGACTTGATTGCCATGAATGCCCTTTATCGTCCGGGGCCTATGGACTATATACCGGATTTCATTGACCGTAAACATGGCCGTAAGCCGATTGAATATGACATTCCGATTATGGAAAAATATTTGAAGGATACGTATGGGATTACGGTTTATCAGGAGCAAGTGATGTTGCTCTCTCGTTTGCTTGCAGACTTTACCCGAGGCGAATCAGACGCCTTGCGTAAAGCGATGGGTAAGAAGTTGCGGGATAAATTGGACCACATGAAGCCGAAATTTATTGAAGGCGGGAAGAAGAACGGACACGATCCGAAAACGCTTGAGAAGATTTGGGCGGATTGGGAGAAATTTGCATCGTATGCTTTTAATAAGTCACATGCTACATGCTATTCATGGGTGGCTTATCAAACAGCTTACCTGAAGGCGAACTATCCTTCGGAATACATGGCGGCTACCATGAGCCGGAACGTTTCCAATATCACTGAAATCACGAAGTTGATGGATGAATGCAAGGCAATGGGAATAAGGGTGTTAGGACCGGATGTGAACGAGAGTAGCATGAAATTCTCGGTAAACTACCATGGGGATATCCGTTTTGGGTTAGGTGCCATTAAAGGTGTGGGCGAGTCGGCTGTGCAAAGTATTTTGGTGGAACGGGAAAAGAACGGAGTTTTCAAGAACATCTTTGACTTTGTGCAACGGGTGAATCTGTCTGCATGCAATCGGAAGAACATTGAAAATTTGGCACTGGCTGGCGGATTTGATAGCTTTTCCGGCATCAAGCGGGAGGATTTCTTTGTAAAAAATGCAAAAGACGAGACCTTTGTCGAGATATTGGTGCGGTATGGAAACCGTTATCAGGTAGATAAAGCCGCTGCGGTTAATTCGTTGTTTGGCGGAGAACAGGCGGTAGAGATTGCAACTCCGGAAATCGTCCATGCTCCGGCTTGGAGTGATTTGGAACGTCTGAATAAGGAACGTGAATTGGTCGGCATTTATCTTTCTGCCCATCCGCTGGACGAATACGCCGTTATATTAGAAAATGTATGTAATGCGCGGATGAGTCAGTTGGCGGATTTGACACCCTTGCAGAATCATGATTTGACTTTGGGAGGGGTTGTTACAGGGGTGCGCGAAGGATACACACGTACCGGAAAGCCATACGGTGTCGCCAAGCTGGAAGATTATTCCGGTACAGCCGACTTTGCTTTCTTTGGAAATGATTGGGTGGACAAGAAGAATTTCTTTAGCGAAGGCATGTTCTTGTTTATGAAAGGGAAATGTCAGCCTAAGCAATGGAAACCCGATGAATGGGAAGTAAAAATCAATACGATTGAACTTTTGCCTGAGGTGAAAGACCGGTTGATAGAAAAGATTACGGTCACTATGCCGCTTTCTGTAATTAACGATGAAATGATAATGGAGTTGGGCTCCATGGTGAAAGATAATCCGGGAAACACAGAACTGTTTTTCCTGATTCGGGATGAAGACGGGCAGATGTATGTCAACCTGATGTCGCGTACATTAAAGATTTCAGTTCACAAAGATTTGGTAAATTATTTAAAAAACCAGCCATTGTTGGACTATAAAATAAATTAGTATTATATTTGCGATTATAATTTGTAAACGAAAAATGCAAGATTATGGCACTGACTATTAAAGATGACAATTTTGAAGCTATTGTAGCTGAAGGAAAACCTGTAGTATTGGACTTTTGGGCAACTTGGTGCGGTCCTTGTCGGCAAATCGCTCCTTATATTGAAGACCTGGCGGAAGAATATAAGGATAAAGTGAATATCGGGAAATGCGATGTGGACGAAAATGCCGACCTGCCCGCTCAGTTCGGAGTACGCAATATCCCGACTGTACTTTTCATTAAAAACGGAGAAGTGGTTGACAAACAGGTCGGAGCTACTACAAAAGCGGCTTTGCAGGCGAAAATTGAAGCTTTACTGTAAATATCAGGTAACTTCATAATTAGCTTATGATGATGAAAACTCACCACAGAGGCGCACAGAGTCTTTAAAAATTCCCGTAGTGATACTCTGTGGTGAAATATCATTAATTTTGTAACACATAATCATTAATCTTAAAGTGACTGAACTATGGGAATGGATGACGATTTCTTATTGGAAGATGAAGACGATGAAAAGACCATCGAATTCATTAAAAATTATTTGCCTCAAGATTTGAAAGGCAGATTTTCAGATGATGAACTGTATTATATGCTTGATTTGATAGTAGATTATTATACAACCAGCGGTTGTCTTGATGCTCAGCCCGATGAGGAAGGATACATTAACATCGACCAGGATGAAATTGTAAATTACATAGTCGGCGAAGCAAAGAAAGATGGTATGGGACCTTTCGACCCTGATGATGTCTTTTTCGTTGTGCAGGGCGAAATGGAATATGGCAATTCGTTGGGCGAAGTTGAGTAGTCTTTGATACTTGAAGCATATCGGCATGATAAATCCGAGGCGTTCCTGATGAGGGGAAGCCTCGGATTTTTTTGCGTTCAATCACCCGGGATTTATATTAACTGTTTTTTTGAGAAAGATGAGGTTGGATGATTGAAGTTGCAAAAGAGAGAATTTATCAGAATCGGTACATTACGGAAAGTGAGGGCACAAATTGTCCTCCATCTCTGATTTGGTATTTGGCTTCGATGGCAGCTCCCCAATTTTCTGAGAAATTATATTGTCCGCCAACACCGATATTCACTCCAAATTTGCCGTCAGAATTACTTATTTTCTCTCCGCCTCCTTCAGCAGTTGCTTTGCCGTGCAGGTAGGTAAGTCCGATAAGGGGGTATACATTGTAGCTTTCGCCGCGCAATACATTCCAGTGAAAATCTAAATTGAGGTCCCAATATTTTACATCAGTATTGACAAATCCGTCATCATAACTATCTTTGAAGTAACGGTTAAACCCTGCTGCTACAGAAAATGGTTCGATGATATCCCATACGACTCTACCTCCTAAAGAAGCTTTTGAGATATCTGTACCATAACCAATAACTAAGCCGGCATTCCATTTGTTTTCTTGTGCGAAGCCGATGGTAGCAACAAGTGACATTGCAATAATAAAAAGACTTTTTTTCATAATTTCTGTTTTTTAAGTTTGTACTTATGTAGTTTACCTCATCGTTGATGTTAAAATGCATAAAAGCTGTTTACCTTTTTTTGCTTTTACTGAAACAAATGTATGTAATTTTTCAACATGTGGAAGAAAAAAAGTGTCCCGTTTCTGAAAATGGGACACTTTTATGCTATTTATAGGGGCAATATGATACGTTTGGAAATGTGGATGCAACAGATGAGATGCTTAATTAACTGTATTGCGAGCAGCGTGTTTTAGTCATCATGCCGGAAGATTATTAATCTTGTAGCGTGAAGATTATTAATCTTACAGCATGAAGATTATTAATCTTGCAAGCAACGCAGCTATATGTATCCGTAGGGCAAAGGAAATCTGCGAGGAGAAAATCTTTGAAATTCTCCTTTATGATGCTCTGTGTCCTCCTGCGGCATATAAGTGCATATGTGAATGTCATTTTTCCAAATTGCTTGTTCCTTTTTGCAAGTTCTCGATGAATTGGGTAGGGGAGATACCGAATTTGTCTGCAAAATTCCGATAGAAAGTGGTTCGTGAGGTGAAACCGCAGAGGTACATCAATTCTTTGATGTTTTTATTGGGATCTTCGCTCGCTAATTGTTTGAAATATTCTAACCGCAAGCAGTTGATGTATTCCCTGAATCCGGTGAAGCCTCCGCTTTTGATAGCTTGTGAAACGGCTTTGTCTTTTTCGTTCAGGGCTTCGGCAAGATTTTGTAAGGTATAGCTCTTGTCTGTATACGTAGGGTGCTGTTTCAGATAATTGTCTACAGAAACGAAAAGCGGGGAAGTGGGTAAGGCGCTTTCTTCCTCCTCTTCTTCCTTATTTATAGGAATCATTTGTATATGGTCTGAAAACGGGTTCTCGCGGAATAGATAGAGTGTGGAAAACAGGAGGGTGAACACAAGGGCGGCAATGCCAAACAGATTGAATACAAATTCATTGATATTCAACGTAAATGCGATATAGATGCTTAAGAACAGAAACATAAACCCGATAAATGCGTACATGTTCCGGTTGATGCGTCTGAAAGCGTGTTTGGAGGCAAGAGGCAAGATAAAGAAAGCAAGAGGCAGCAAAATGGAAACCAGAAACAGCCCGAGGCGAAGCTGGATATCTTTTTCCTGTATGTGGGACCATATCTCGTTCAGGGAATAAACCGGTGTGAGGTGACCGTTGAAAAACAGGTAGCAGATGCCTGTAGTAATGATGATGACCGGAGGAAGCAAGAACACCAATAGCCGCAAATGGTTGAAGTAACCCGGATAAAGGGAAGCCATCGGGAAGAGGGACACTACACTTGCCAGTGCATACCATTTCAGCATTTTGTCGATACTGAGCAGGGAGGTGAACCGGTATTCAGGCGTATCGGTCACAATCATGAGCCATCCTATGTTTTCCCAGATAAAGAATAATCCGATGCAGGAGGCGATGATGCCCCAATAGAGTTTCAGATAGTTGTCCTTGGCTTGCAGGATGAGGATGCCTCCCATGAGGAATGCAATGAAATCAAAAGCAAGTTCGATGGATAAATGTATGATTCCCATGATTAGATGATGCCTCTTACTGATAAGAAAAAGAATACTCCCGTAGCAATCATTAAGATTCCGATGAAGGCGTAAAACAAGCGTGCACGGTTCCTTCCGGCATTGGCGACAATGAACTGTGTGTTTTGTGCCGTAAAGAACCATTCCCAATTGAATAGGGCTGCCAGCAATGCGAGCAACCCTATAAGTACGAATAATGCCTGTATGATGTAATGCATTACCATAAATAACTGCTCATAATTTACTCTCTGTACTATTTTTCGATTTGCGAAGTACGGTTTCTATATCTGTCGTGGATGTGGCGGAATGGTAAATCGTAAATTGTCAAATCGTAAATAAATTATTCTTCCGCTTCGAAGCTGAGCGTGCGGCTTCCGTTTTCCTGTTCTTCTATGGTTACTTTTACCGTATTTCCCGGAAGCAGGTCTTCCACCAGTTCGGGCCATTCGATGAAGCATAAGGCTCCGCTATAGAAGTAGTCTTCGTAGCCCATGTCATACACTTCTTCTATCTTTTTTATCCGGTAGAAATCAAAATGGTAGATAAGTTCTCCCGTTGTGTCCGAACGGTATTCGTTTACAATGGCGAAAGTCGGCGAGTTAATCACATCCGTTACGCCTAATTCTTCACATACGGCTTTGATGAATGTCGTTTTTCCTGCACCCATTTTCCCGTAAAATGCAAATACGGTGTTGTCTCCTATGGCGTTGATGAATATTTTCGCCGCTTCATGGATATTGTCAAGATTGTCGATGCTTATTTTCATAACACTTCTTTTGGTTTTAACTTTCTGCAAAGTTATAATTTTTTTTCTTTTTATACCCTATACGGCTTATCTTTGCGATGATATAAAACAAAATAGACACAAAAATGATAGAGGCTCCCGATGGAATCTGGTATTTGTAAGAGATGAACAGCCCTCCCAGGCAACTGATGTAGCCGATGGCGATGGATAGCCAGATAATGTATTTGAACTTGAAGGTAAAAAGGTTTGCTGTCATTTGCGGGAGGGTCAGCAAGGAAATGGCGAGCACGATGCCTACCATGCGGAGGCATGCCACGATAGTCAGGGCGATGAACACCATCAGGGCATATTCGAAAAAAGTGACGGGAAGCTTTTGCGAACGTGCGAATTCAGGGTCGAAAGCGATGGCGACGATAGGGCGCAGGAACAGGGCAAAAAACAGGGCGAGCATCAGGCTGAGTATGCCGAGCAGAAGGATATCGCCCCGGGTGATGGTCAGGATGTTCCCGAATAAGAAGGAAGAGAGGTCGGGGGTGAATCCCGGAGCCAGAAAGCTGAATATGATGCCGATAGCCATGCCGAAAGTCCAGAACACGGCGATAGCGGAATCTTCGCGCATGTCGCTCCGTTTGCTGAGCCATTCCACTCCGAAAGCCGACAACACCGAAAAGACGGCAGCGCTCAGTATGGGAGAGATGCCCGTATACAGTCCGATGCCGATTCCTCCAAATGAGGCATGGGTTATCCCGCCGCTGATGAATACCAGCCTTCGCGTGACAATGTAAGTGCCGATAATTCCGCATGCTATGCTGGCGAAAAGGCTTCCCAGCAAGGCATGTTGGAAAAATGTATAGTGCAATAAATCCATCATAATCGTTAATTCTCAATTATTATAGTCAATCAAAAATGAAATCAGTAGAGACGCCACAATGTGACGTCTCTACAACATGCCGTATTTTTCGCAAATCTATTTTGTTCTGCTATAAAGAATCGGATTTGTAATCCGAAACCGTTTGTTGATGATGCGGATTGCAATTGACTTCATCGGTCTATGGTTCCGCAGACATCCATCTTCTTAATTATTATTTGTTAATTGTTAATTGTCAATTGCTTCCCCCTCTTCTTTCTCCTACGATAAGGAACAATTCGTCTTTCAGTTCGTCCGGAAGTCCGATACCTCTTAATTGGAGGCTTCTGCTCCATCCCGCTACATCGGCTTCCTGCATCGAGTAGAGGATATCGCGGAATTCTTCTATTTCTTCTTCCGTATACGTGTCGGATGCGTGCCCTTTGAACCGGTCCAGCTCTTCGTCATCGTAATATTCGATTTCTTTGCTGACGGCTGCCAGAAGGCTTTCTTTCTCGCATACAGCATGTTGTCCGCAGCACTCGCTGTCTACGGTAATGACAGGAGGCGCTTCTTTGAGTTCTCCGCTTGCCAGCTTCTTCCGTATGTTCCGGTTGTATAGATATCCGGCTCCCATACCGAAAAGCACGACACCTGCTAATATAATAAGGAGTATTTCCATGGTTAAGGCTCCGCTTCGATGTTGAACCCTGCCTGGCGCAAGTCGTCCCAATAGTGCGGGTAAGATTTGCTGACCACTTGAGGATTGTTTATGAATAGATTGTCTACAATGATGCAAGCCGGCGCGAAAGCCATGGCCATTCGGTGGTCTTCGTAGGTATCGATGGCAGGGCGGGCATCCGGTATGCACCGTTCACCGTTCCAAGAAAGGATAGAGCCGTCTGTTTCGTTCAGTACATATCCCAATTTCTTCATTTCCTTAATCAATGCCGCCATGCGGTCTGTTTCTTTTATTTTCAGGCTTTGCAGGCCGCTGAAGCGGAAAGGTACATCCAACAATGCGCAGGTGACTACAAATGTTTGTGCCAGATCGGGCTGGTTGATGAAGTCGTATTCCATTCGGGAGGTTTTTATGTCCGATTTCGTTAACAGGACTTTATCGTTTTCATACCGTGTCTCTACGCCTAATGCAGAGAAAAGGCGGGCAACCCGGGCGTCGCCTTGCAGGCTTTTCCGGAACAAGCCGGGCAATTCGATTTCGGCTTCCGGCATCAGCGCACAGATTTCATACCAATACGATGCCGCGCTCCAATCGCTTTCTATGTAATAAGAGGCGGGTGCCTGATAGGGATGTGGTTCTACGTATAATTGATGTTCATCGCTCCATTGGGCGTGTGCTCCGAATGCCTGCATCAGTTCCAGTGTCAGGTCGATGTACGGGCGGGAGATGACGGTGCCCGTCAGCGTAAGTTTCAAGCCATCGGGCAAGGCAGGGCCAATCATAAGCAATGCCGAAATGTATTGCGAACTGACATTGCCGGGCAAAGTGATTTCGTTGTGGGTTAAACGGCTTCCGGTAATGCGTAAGGGGGGATATCCTTCTTTGCCGGCATATTCGATGTGTGCGCCGGCTTCGCGCAATGCGTTGGCTAATATGCCGATAGGGCGTTGCTGCATCCGTGGAGTGCCCGTCAGGAGGTGAGTCCCTTCGTTTACGGATAAATAAGCGGTGAGGAAGCGCATCGCCGTGCCTGCGGCTCCGATATCAATCGTGTCCGGCATGTCTTGTAAGGCACTGATTAAGACACGCGTGTCATCGCAGTCCGATAAGTTCCTGAGTTGCGCATGATTTTGCGACAATGCGTTGATAATCAAGGCGCGGTTGCAAATGCTTTTCGAGGAAGGCAGTTGTATGGTTGCATGAATCGATGCGGGTGGAACTAATGATATAGGTTTCATGATGGTATAAATCGTCTTGTTGGTGTGCAAAGATAATGTATTCCTTTGTATAAAAGACTATAAATACTTAAGTTTTTAAAGAAATATGGGTGCAAGGGTGGAGGAAGATAGTTGAGCGGATTCGCGCATATAAGTGCGTAGGCGGATGAGCTTAGGTGCGTTTCGTTAGGAAATCTGCATGAAGTTTTATATCTTTGTCTCTGTCTATGGATGATAAGTTTATGATTCTTTAAATTTGAAGTTTATGATAGAACCTGTTTATTCTCCGGCGAATGACCGCTATACGTGTGGCATGAAATACCGCCGTGCCGGGAAAAGCGGCATTTGCTTGCCCGAAATCTCTCTTGGATTGTGGCATAATTTCGGTGATGTAGATACGTTAGCGAATGGCAAGCGTATCTTGTTCTGCGCTTTCGACCGCGGAATCACGCATTTTGATTTGGCTAACAATTACGGGCCTTCGTATGGTTCGGCGGAAGAAACGTTCGGGCAAGTGATGAAATCTTCTTTCCTGCCTTATCGGGACGAATTGTTTATTTCCACTAAGGCCGGGCATGATATGTGGGAAGGCCCTTACGGGAACTGGGGGTCGCGGAAACATCTGATGGCAAGCTTGGATCAAAGCCTGAAACGGATGAATTTGGATTATGTCGATATCTTTTATTCGCATCGGTACGACCCCGAAACGCCGCTTGAGGAAACCATGCAGGCACTGGTGGATATCGTAAGGCAAGGGAAAGCGTTGTATGTGGGGCTTTCCAAGTATCCGGAAGAGGTGGCTGGCAAAGCCTATTCCTACCTGAGGGCACACGATGTGCCTTGCCTGTTGTATCAGGGCCGGTATAGCCTGTTGGTCCGCGAGCCTGAAAGACAGGGGATATTGGCTCAGGCGAAAGCGAACGGTGCCGGGTTTATTGCTTTTTCTCCCTTGGCGGAGGGGTTGCTCACCAACCGTTATCTGAACGGCATACCGGAAGATTCGCGCATTGCAAGGGGCGGGCATCTGAAGAAAGAGGCATTGACCGATGAAATGTTGCATAAGCTTTGGTCATTGAATGCAGTTGCCGGCAAGCGTGGGCAGAGTTTGGCGGAAATGGCATTGGCATGGCTCTTGAAAGATGATAGTGTTACTTCGGTGATTATCGGCGCAAGTTCGGTAAAGCAGTTGGAGGATAACTTGAAAGCGTTAGACAATACACATTTTTCGGAAGAGGAATTGCGGGAGATTGAAGAGGTTTTGAAATAATGAAGAATGAAGAATTGAATATCCGCAATTAGCCAATGTAGGGGCGTATCGCATACGCCCAGATGCGCCAACTTATCCACGTGGACGCTTTCGGGCGTATGCGATACGCCCCTACAGGCAATTTGGTAAAATGCAGACATTCATAATGAAGAATTTTCATACGGGCAACGTGATTCTTCATTCTTCATTTATAATGTTTCCGCTTCCACCATAAGTAATATCCGCTCAGGGGCAAGATGCCTCCGGACAAGGCAGCTAAGAAATACAGCACTTTGGTGGGCATTCCTCCCCAGCTTCCGGTATGGAAAGCATAAAACCAGCCTTTCATGCTTTGCGGAGCAGAAGCCTGAGCGTCTTTCCACGTGATTTTTATTTCTTCTTTGCGGGGCTTTTCCTTACCCTTGTCTGTACGGTGTGCCGATGCCGTTGGATTTTCGCCAAAGAGCGAATAAGCTGCCGTGCGATACCAACTGAATGACCAGGTCAGTCCGGTCAGTGCCATAACCAGCAGGAATATCGTGCAATAAAAGCCGACGGAGACATGCATGTCGTACCAAAAACGCCTCCAGCCCTTGGTGCACGATACGCTCAGGCGGTTCTTCAATGCTTTTCGGGTGCGGGGTATCCAAATAATCAGGCCGCTAATCAGGATGAATACCATGAGCAGGGTAGCAACTCCTACGATGACCTTTCCTGCTGACTTTTCACCTTTCGATGCCGGAGGGTCCATGAGCCAGCGGTGCAGTTTGCGCATGGTTTGGAAAAAAGGATATGACTTTGTCCAGCCTAATGTCTCGCCGGTGTATGGATTGACGCTAAGCCGTTTTTTTCCGGTCTCGCGAAAAGATGCGAAGGCTGCTTCTTCGGGGTTGTGTGAGAGCTGGAGTGCGGTAAGGTGCAAGGAGTCTGAAACCTGCTCTTGGATGTTTTCTATCAGCTGGGCAGGCGGAAGGGCTTTCGCGTCTTTGGCAGGAGGGGTTATGCAATAAAGCTCGCCTTGAAGGGCTTTCGTAATGTCCTGTTCGAATACCAAAGCGGCTCCCGAAAAGCAGATAATGCTGATGAGGATGCCCAAGGGAAGCGAAAGCCAAAGGTGGATGTTACGGAATAGTTTTTTCATTGCGTGTATGTTTAATTCACTACATCTATTAATCCGTGTGATTTCTTTTAGATTGAACACAGAGGCACAGAGACACGGAGAAATAAATCATGGAGAAGGCAAAATCCACAGAGCTAAACCTTTCTCCGTAAACGCAGTGTCTTCGTGCCTCTGTGTTCTATTCTATTTTTTGCAAATCAATATTATTCTACTGTAATTGAATCAATTGCTGGTTGCGGATAACTTGCCCAATGCCGTTACAGAGTCAGCCCCGTCTATTACAAGCCCGGCTTTGGCTTCGCCTGTAGCAGGGTCGATGCGGTAGATGGTCGGTTTGTCTCCGGTTGTTGTCACTACGGGAATATAAGCATAGCCGTTGTCGCTGCACGGAGTGCCAAAGCTGGACAAGGTAGAAGCGTCGGGCAGGCCGGTCACTACGGTCAGCGTACCTTCTTCGCCGTTGAATACAGCCAGTTCATTGCGCGGCGCACTGGTTCCGCTCATGTTTTCTGCCCCTTCACTATACATTTGAAGCAGGAAATTGTCTTCGGCGATGTGCCAGCATCGGAACATCGGATTCTTGTTTCCCAATTCTTCCAGATTGACATAATAAGAAGCGTCGAAGTCGGTTTCGCCCGCTTTGATGCGTACTACACCCGAAGGAAGTTTCCCTTGTACGCGCTCGAATTGGGTACCGTCGGGGTTTACAACCGGAGTGGTAGTGGTACGTCCATAGCCCGGAGAGAATACATAGAGGTCGCCGTTGTCTGCAGCCCAAATGGTCTGATAGTATTGCGAGCGCATGCGTCCGCTGGCAAATCCGATTTTACCGGTACGTGCAATGACGGGAGTCTCGTCGAAATCGTCTCCGCTATAGATGGCTACGAAAGCACTGTCGGGATATTGGGTAGAAGGAATCATTCCTGCGGTATATTGTCCCGAGCCGCTTCCTCCGTCGGCATTCGCTACGTATTCTTGCTTCTGGATGGCCCAAGGGAACGTGTTTACTCCATAATGGCTCATGCCCATGGGGACAACCGAAGTATAAAGCTTTCCGTTGGCTTCTACGAAACCGGCAAAGCTCACACGCTCGCCATTGCCCAAAAAGTTTTCGGCAATATGGTTTCCTGTGGTGGTGTTTCCGTCCAATACGCTCAGATAATTGAATTGCAGGTAGTAGGCGTAATTCCCTTCTTCGTCTTGTTCGGCTGTTCCCGCATTGGTAGAAGCGGTAATGACATTATCGCCCCACGTGCCGTAAGTTGTGGTACGGTTGAATGTATATTGGCGGTCTTCGGTCACTGTTCCGTTATTGCTTAATTTGAAAGAGAATCCGGTTCCGTTATTCCCGTCGTTGTATTGGAAGCCGAACAGGTAACGTTCGCCATAGAAAATCCAGTTGGAAGCCGATTCGGTTTCCCATCCGTTGCCTTTTGCGGTCACTTGTCCTTCATCGAGCGATTCGGAGGTCACCAGATAAGTCGCTCCATTGTCGTTCCCGGATTGTGTCACTATGACAAAACGGGCTAACGTTTCCGAAGGTGTGTCTGGAGTGGGGTCGGGATCAGGAGTGGGCTCTTCTGTTTGTACCGGATTGTCGTCACTGCATGCTGTTGTAAACGTACAACTCAAAGAGAGGGCAGCGATAAATGCCCAAGAGAAATGTTTTTTCTTCATATATTCTTTAATTTAATGATTAGCGTTTGATATATATTGTTCTTTTGCGTTTCAACTTCCAAAATACACTCGGAACTTGCCGTAGAAGGCACGTCCGGCTTTCTGAAGGCTGAAGTTGTCGTACAGCTTTTCGTTTGTAAAGTTGCGGCATTCGAAGGAGATGTTATACCGTCCGTTTTTCATTGAATACCCCAAACTTAAGTTGTGTGAGAACTGTTCGGGCACGCGGCTTTTCGAGCGCGGGTCGCCCAAGTGTTCCCAATACAGGGAAAACTCATGCTGATAATATCCGTCATAGGTAAGCGTCAGCACATTTCCTTCTGCAAAAAGGTCGTGCCAGGTGAACGTGGCATCGAAGTTGGCGAATGTATAGGGCTGGTTTGGAATGCGTTGCCCGTAAGTGGTGCTTTCTTGTTGGGTATTCCCGGCACGGTACCGTTCGTCGTCGCGCACATTGATATTATTAAATGTGCCGCCCAGCGAGAACCATTTTGAATAGGCATAGCGTGCCGAAACGTTGAATCCCTTTGTTTTCACCCGTCCGTGATTCTCGTATATCCCATAGCTCATGCCTCCGATGGCATCCAGCCCGCGTTTGATGTAGTCTTTCGTGTCGCGGTAAATCAATGTTCCTTCTACATAAAGGGCATGTTTGCCGAACTGGCGGTTATAACTCAGATTGAAGTTTATGTTGTCACTCTTTTCCGGCTTCAAGTCGGTTTTGCCGGCTTCCAGGTCTTCGTCTCCGAAAAGTTCGTCGGTTGTAGGCAGACGGTAGGCTTTTTCATACGATAATTTTGCCTGAAGCCCTTCGATAATGAAATAGGTGCCTGCGGCTCCGTATCCGAAAGAGCTGGTCTTGCGTGTCATGTCTACATAGTTGCCCACTCCGTCTTCGCTTTGCGATACGGGACCTTGATTGTACTGGTTATAATATTTCCCGAATGCCGACAGGTTCCACTTGTCTGTCGGCATCAGGCGGTACGAAAGTCCGGTGATGTTCTTGCGGGTGATTTTGGGGATGCTGAAGTCTGATAACTTTGAACTTCCGTCTACCTTCGAGCGGGTAGTACGCTTGAAGGTGCTTAAAACATGATTCAGGGTAAACGAATGAATCGTCCCGATGCGGTAGTTTGCCGTAAACGTGGCGTTCCAGTTGGTATTTTTCGATTCGTTGTCCTGATACGATTGCTCGCCCTTGCTTCCGGTATATTTCCGGTCGCCCAGCCAATTGTATTTATAAGACGCGGTATCAATGTTCATTGTCAGGTTATGGTTGTAGTTGGCGGTCAGCATCACGTCCAGCCCTTTGGTGAACAGGTCACGTTTGTTGTATTCCAGCGAAGGGACAAAAGAATGTCCTTTGCGGTGTTTTTCTCCGAATACGATGTATTGGTATACGCCGGTCTGTATTTCCTTATAGAAATGCGAATAGTTGAATCCCACCATCAGGCGGTCTGCCCAAGGCTTGTCTACCAAACCGATTTTTCCGATAACCGCTTCATTGTGGAACTGGTCATTAAAACGCTTTACGTGGTATATCTTGTTGCGGTCGGTATTTTCCGTAATTCCGTCTTCTCCGAACTCGGTGATGTAATTATCGATGTAATAATCGTTGTCCGAAAAGTTCTGGAAAGCGTTTATTTCGTACATCAGTCCGTTTCGGAACGTTTGCCCGAAGTTGACATACGATTTATGGGTGTTGAATGAACCGTAAGAATAGGAGGCGTCCAAATGCCAGCTCCGGCGGCGTTTGTTGGTCACAATGTTGATGACACCGCCCAAGGCATCTGTGCCGAAACCTACGGGAACTACACCTTTATATACTTCGATGCGTTCTGCAAAATTGACGGGGATGTTGTTGATATCGAAGGCGGTTCCCGCTCCTTCTTGCGGTACGCCGTCGATAAATATTTTCACATGTTTGCCCGAAAAACCGTCTAACATCAATTGCATATCCGAACCTACGCCGCCCGATTCACGCAATTTCAGTCCTGGAAGTTGCATCAAGGCTTCGCTCAGGCTCTTGGTGGAGTTGTGCAATTCTTTTGTATCGACCGCTACGGCATTGAATGCCGACCTTTTGACCCGGCTTACTCCGTTGGATACGACAACCACTTCGTCCAGCTCTTGTGCCTCCGGTTTCAGGACAATGTTTCTCCGGATGCGTTCTTGGGCGGGAATCGTGATTTGTTCTTCATGTGTGCTGTATCCGATGGCTGATATTGCCAAGGTATAGGTCCCGGCAGGAGCTTTCAGGTGATAAAGCCCTTCTTCGTTCGTAGTGCATCCATATTGGGTGCCTTTTAAGTAAACTGTAGCGAAATCAATGATGCTTTTGTCTGTAGAAAGGACTTTCCCGGATACGAGTCCCTGGCTTTGTGCTGAAACAGAGAGGGTGCATATTATATAGAACAATAATGTGCAGGCGCAGTGTTTTACCATATTCGTTTTGCGTTATTTTTGTTTTGTTTAAATTCAGGCGCAAAGTTAGGGAAGAGGCGGACTGAAGTCAATCACCAAAAATAGGTATTTACGAACAGGTATTTGGGCTTTTAATCCCTATTTATAGGTAGAAGCATCTGCGTTCAATAGAAAAAAGGGAGGTTATTCGTGATGATAAGGGCTGTTGTTCAGGATGCTCATGGCACGGTAGAGCTGTTCTGTAAAAATCAGTCGTATCATCTGATGCGAGAACGTCATTTTTGATAAGGATATTTTTTCTTGTGCTGCCTGGTAGACGGCTTGCGAGAATCCGTATGCACCGCCTATGATAAATACCAGACGCTTGGCGGTATGCATTTTCCGTTCGATCCATGCGGCGAACTCGATGGAGCGGAATTCCTTTCCGTGCTCGTCAAGCAATACGGGGACATCGCCCGGCTGGAGGGCTTTTACTATCAGTTCGCCTTCTTTTTCCTTTATTTGTCCG
Source organism: Phocaeicola salanitronis DSM 18170 (assembly GCF_000190575.1). Taxonomy (NCBI): domain Bacteria; kingdom Pseudomonadati; phylum Bacteroidota; class Bacteroidia; order Bacteroidales; family Bacteroidaceae; genus Phocaeicola; species Phocaeicola salanitronis. Next base: position 3,933,013 of record NC_015164.1, read on the forward strand.
GTGCTGAGGCTTTTCGTGTTCTTCAGTTCCGGAATCACTTCTATGTCGAAGGAGATGTAATGTCTGATGCGTTGCAGATAGTCTTCGATGGCGGCAATATAATGTTTTTCTACAGTCTTGCCCACAACCAATAACATAAATTTCATGCTCTTTAATCAGGTTTTAATTTTTTCTTTTTGCAAAGATATGAATTAATCCGTACCTTTGCTTGCGATTGGTATTAAAAATAAAGAACACTATGGATGAGAAAATAGTAAAAGACTTGATCGACCGTTTGATAGATCTGTCGTTTGCCGAAGATATAGGTGACGGCGACCATACTACGTTGTCGTGTATTCCGGCAGATGCTATGGGAAAATCGAAATTGCTGATTAAAGAAGAAGGTATTCTGGCAGGCATTGAAGTGGCAAAAGAAGTGTTCCGCCGTTTCGACCCGACACTTCAGGTAGAAGTGTTCATCAACGACGGTACCCATGTAAAGCCGGGTGATGTGCCGATGGTCGTTTCGGGTAAAGTACAGTCGCTTTTGCAGACCGAACGGCTGATGCTGAACATTATGCAGCGTATGAGTGGCATCGCCACCATGACGCATAAGTACGTAGAGCGTCTGGCTGGTACAAAAACACGGGTGCTGGACACGCGCAAGACTACTCCGGGCATGCGTATCCTTGAGAAGATGGCTGTAAAGATAGGAGGTGGCGTAAATCACCGTATCGGTTTGTTTGACATGATTCTGCTGAAAGACAATCATGTGGATTTTGCCGGAGGAATCGATAAAGCGATATTGCGCGCGAAGGAATATTGTAAGGTAAAAGGAAAAGACCTGAAGATTGAAATTGAGGTCCGTAATTTAGACGAGCTTCAGCAAGTGCTTGATTTAGGAGGAGTAGACCGCATTATGCTGGACAATTTCACGCCGGCTGATACACGTAAGGCAGTAGAAATGGTAGGCGGGCGTTACGAAATAGAATCATCGGGAGGCATTACCTTTGATACGCTCCGCGATTATGCTGAATGCGGAGTTGATTTCATTTCGGTAGGTGCTTTGACCCATTCGGTAAAAGGACTTGATATGAGCTTTAAAGCGTGTTGAATGGCTTATGAATAGAAATGTTATTGTAAAAGGAGCGTTGCTGGTCGCTTTGTGTTTCGCTTTTTGCGGAATGGCTCAGGCACAAGACTGGAAATCGATTCTTTCGGGTGTCGCCAATGCGATAACGGATGGCAAAGCAGGGGCGGCGGCATTTTCGATAGAAGGTTCGTGGCGTTATGCCAGTCCCGATTGCAAGTTTACCAGCGATAACCTGTTGGCGAAAGCCGGAGGTGAGGTTGCTTCCAAAAAGGTGGAAGAGAAGATGACCGATATTTTGGATAAACTGGGGTTTACCGAAGGATGCACTTATACCTTTAATGAAGACGGAACATATACTTCTACAGTCAAAGGGCGTACGACCAGTGGCACTTATACATACGATTCCGAGACGAACGAGTTGCAATTGAAAACCAAATTGGGCTTGAAGTTTAATGCTACGGTGTCGCATAATGTATTGGAACCTAAAAAGATGAGCTTGCTTTTCAAGGCGGACAAAGTGATGTCGTTGATTCAGACGATAGGCGGTGCTTTAGGAAGTAATTCATCAAATTCGGTGCTGAGTACAGCCAACTCGTTATTGAACGAATACGACGGTTTGCAATTAGGTTTCGCATTGGAAAAACAATAGTTTCAGAAGTGGAAATCTTTATAAAAGAGGCTGTTTCAAATTGAGACAGCTTTTTTTATATTCAATCGGAGATGAAATGCGAAACATCATTCGTCTTGCTGAGTGCCTTGTCACACAGGAATTTCACCCCCAACTTGGGGGTGAATTGGTGAAATACTCATTGTAAGGCATATATCGTCTTTTAGTATATCTCATCTCCCCAACGGCTTTTCGCATGAAGCGTCACAATATCACGTCCCAGCGACCAATAGAATTGCAGCATCTCACTATTGACATGGGTTGCCGCTTTAATCTGGCTCTTTCTATATCTCTGACTAAGCTCTTCAATCCATGAGGCGTAGTCTTTATCGGTTTTGATTAATCGGGTCATAATATTTATCTAATGTGGATTTTGCTTAATATTCAAATAAATTCATTTTCCAATTCATCTGCTTTTTCAAGATTTTCATTTACTGAAAGTCCTTCTTTACAGAGGAATTTCATTACTTTATATAATTCATTTAATTGTGTAAGTTATACTCTATTTTTGTGAGGTCTGCATCTGGGTTATTTTTGAGTGATTCATAATAATTTTTAGCCTGTTCGGAAATAGGTAACAAGCAATTGTTTGGATTATTTAGAGCTGAATTTACGCTCTCTTTATATTTCCTTGCATCCGATGAAAATAAAACCCCACTATCTTTATCAACATGTACGTATCCAAATTTCACATTCGTATCTTTTAGTAATTCATCAACTATTTCAAATGTTAGTCCGTCAAGCTCTGCTACGTAAACAGAAGTTATGGCATCTGTAATATCCAAATACTCATCAGCATCACTAATTATTCGGTATTCGTTTTCATGCTCCCAACATTTGTCTTTCATAAAAAATAGTTCTTTTTGATGCAACCGAATGAAAGATTTTAAAGAATTGATAGATACGACATCTTTTGGTATTTCAATTTGATGTTTAGTTCTATTTTCATATTCAACAATACCGTGAAAACAATTTGTCGGCAGATTGAGCTTATTATAATCCAATTCTATACAAACGCCCTTATTTTTATCACCATATACGCCCCAAAGTAAAGGTGAAGCGTATCCTTTAATTGAAGAATTGAAGTCCATCGTAAAGCTTATTTGCTTATATGCTTTTCTTACATCTTGCATGGCAAATAACATTGGTAATCGTTGCGGACTTTCATCACTTATGGATAAGGTGATCTCTTTCATATCATTCACACCTGTCAAAGGAGCAAATCTCAATCTCTTCTTTGCCCAGATTAACATAAATGAATTTAGTGATGTTGTATGATAGAGCTTTGAATATTTGTTCTTTCCAACTAATAGTCTCCCTGGAAGTAGAAGTGCTGCACAATCTTCGGGAAAGTATTTATCAAAATCTTTAAGATTTGTAAGAAAAGAATTTTTATTTTTCATATTCATCTTGAGTTATAGGCGTTTGAGGGTCGACAATTAATACTTCATCGTAAGTTAGACCATAAAGATGATAGACCATTAAATCTATATTATTTTCTAATGTTGAGGTATCAGCATCAACATTGACCATCTTGATTGTCAATATTTCCTTCACAATATCGACAAGTTCTAGTTCATATGAGGATTGTTTAATTCTTAATTTCTCAACTATTTCTTTCTTAACTTCAGCTAATGTTTCTCCCGTTTCAGGATTCAAATATCTAAAATAGTAATTAATGAGCTTAGAATTCAAAAGTCCTAATACATAATATAAATTTGTACCTTGTTTACCATTAATAACATGAGTATTTTTAAAGCAAACAAATTTTTCAGCATCATATGTTGCTATAATTGAATCTCCTGTCTGTCTTACAATTATTTTATCATTATCAAATATATTACTTTTACGAGGAGCAGCTAGATTATTCCCATATTTTAGCCATCTCTTACCATTCCATAAATTGACATATCTATTAATATCAGTACCACGTATTGCTTTTCGATAAGAATCATCTATTTTATAAGTAGAATTATAAATTTTAGCTTTCATCATTTCTCGTGTTTGAGGAGGATTTCCTTTGCCTTCTTCATAAGGAACAAGTCCAGCGTATACATTAGCTATTTCACTCAAGCATATACTTTCATTCATTATTTTGTCTATAATTTGTTCATCTTGTTCAGAAATAAATATGTTTACGGGATTTCCATTCTCTTTAGCCCATCGTCTTTGGTTTTGTGATAAAACACTTGTTTCTTTGACTGTATGATTATTTATGTAGACTGTATTGTCTATTGTTCTCATATTCTTAATAATTACAACTTCTGTATCTACTATTGCATCAAAAACAGATTTATGGTAATGGGAAATTGAAAGTATTGTTTTGAAATTAAATATATATTGCCGTATTTTTACACATTTCAAATTAATTAGCCATGTATTAGGTATGATAAAAGAAAGTATTCCTGCTGTTTTAGTAAGCTCAATTCCTTTTTCCAAAAAGAATAAATAGCTTTCAGGTTGATAATTCTGATGTTGATAAATCGATTTTAACAATTGCTTTTCATTTTTTGAAAATTTCGCACCATATGGCGGATTACCAATCACAATATCAAATCCATCCTTTACCCCAAACATCCATTCTGCATCAAAGAATGAGGCAGAAGCATTTTGGTCGAACATATCCCACGAAGCCAACTGATTAGCCGAATCAGCCGATAAAAATCCATCGTTTACTAATTGGGTAGCCAAATCTTTGCGCAATTCTTTCAAGCGGTCTTTCCAACGGCGTTTTGTTTTGACAGACTTTGCACGGAATATCTTGTGATTTGCTTCTTTTAAGTTATCCTCTATTGCAATGACGGCAGGTGTTCTGCCCAATTCGCCTTCATGTTTAGTCAAAGGAATCAACGTATTGGCAGCTACAAACTTTGCTTCCAGATTAGGCAGCGGACGGATACCAAAATTATCGGCTGGATTATTATTCGTTTTTTGGTCAACGATTAACGAAATGAAGAAACGGAGTTTACTAATCTGAATGGCAATAGACTGAATATCGACACCATAAATGCAATTCTCAATCAGGTAAAGTTTACGAGCATAGTCCGGACGGTTGATATTCTCATCAAAACTTCTGATAATATCAGCTTTGATTTCCAGATATTCTGAAGAGCCCGTGCGATCAACCTCTGACGTTTTGTTAGCAGCCATATCAAGCATCATTTCTCTCCATTGAGTATTGCCTGGATCTATGCGGCTAAGGATATGCACCATCTGTTGCAGCATACCCATAGGAAAAGCACCCGAACCACAAGCGGGGTCAAGAATCTTGCAGTTATAGAGCGACTGCATAATCCGCTTCCGTTGTTCATCTGTTAAGTTTACTTCATCGTCTGTGTATTGCATCAGTTGACGGAATTGAGATTCAAGCTCTTCGCCAACAGTCCGTTTCAAATGTGCCACCAGACTTTCGTCTACCATATATTGTACAATCTCACGAGGCGTGTAGAACGAACCGGTCTGCTTGCGTGCCGTGGTCTGGGTTTCCGGATTATAAGAGGCAAGCAGGTTTTCAAACACTTTACCCAACAATTCCGGGTCGAGCGATACTTCTTGGTCGAATGGTGTATTTTCTTCAATGGTAAAGTTATAGCGTTTCAATATGTTCAGTATGCCACTGACCTTTACCTTTTTCTTCTTTTTATCCTCATACCAGTGCGACAAATCCACGATTACTTCCTTCGCAAAGAAAATATAGTCTGGAACAAACAAGGATTCCTGCACTTCTTTCCGGTCTGAGAAACCGTCAATGTAATTGTCTGCGTCTTTATCGTCCAAGCAATCAAACAGGCCTCCATTCAAAAAAGGAACAGTACGGTTTGCCAAGTCCACAAACAGTTGAGGATTGGCGAAAAGCGATTCATATCGCATCAGTTTGTTGTTGTCGTAATCTCCTCTGTTTTTGCGGAAATGCCGTTCACTCAATTCTGTTTCCCCCTCTTTGGTAATAGGGCTGTTCAGCATGGCAAAGAAGAGGTTCTGCAAAATGGCTTTATAATATTTGCTTTCGCCTGCATTGTAAAACAAACTAGGGTTGTATTCCGGATTAAAATCCTCCAACAGATTGTCCTTGATATAATCCCTGTCAAAAAACTCATTCGGTATCAAACTCTTCTGCTTTAAGAACCATACGAATATCAGACGGGTTACCAGCCGAATGGTACTTTCAGCATTGAATTTGTCATCATCTGTCGGGTCATTCAGTTTATTGGGGAAACGTATAATCTTCACCACCCATGCATACCAATCCGACAATTCCTGATAGAACGATTTGGTCAATACCTCTACCGAGAATCGATTACGCAAATCTTCTATGGAAGTAACACGTCCTGCTTCGTTCAGATACTTATTGGGAGTATACCAAGCGATGCCTTTGCCTAAATAATAGGAGTAACGACGGGGATTGGAATAAGTTTTCTTTACCCGACTGGAATCTTCGTCTTGATGAAGTGTTATTTCTATGAAAGATAAACGGTAATTGTCCGTGTTATCTTCGGGTATAAAAATGACTAATGCTTTATCTTCAAACTCATTTGCCAATAGACGGAATGCTTCTTTAGACATCCCGACACGTGCATCTGATTTAGAGTGATGACGGATTTCATATATCACCAAATCAAGCGATTGGCAAGTCCCTAACTTTGTCGCTATATCACAACAATATTGTGTTTGGATAGGAAAAGCAACAGGTGTTTCTTCCTGTACGAAATCTAGGTTTGGCAGAAAGTCGTGTCTTAAAAAACTGACAAATTCATGGCGGTTATAGGGTTGGTCAAAATACATGGGTTATCTTTCTTTAGGGGTTTACAATTTCTTCTGATAATATAAGGGTTTCTTCGCCTTCCATGACACGTGCACTTGTTTCCAAGATACGTATCAGATAGTCGGATGTTATTACGGTGGGGAGTTTGGTGTACTCCTTAGGCAATAATTTGTTGATGTAACGGAGTTCATAACCGGACAGTCCGTCGTTTTCTGCTACTGCCTTCAAGTCTTGCAGATAGTCTGCGTCTATCGCTTTCCGGTCTATCATTACCTTGATTTTAGACAAGGCTTTCAATACTTCCGGATTATGCCGTACAGGTGTGTTCCGATTGAAAAGCGTTCTTTTGACACGCTGGTATATGCGGTCGAAATCGGCTGAAACGGCAAAAGGCTCTTCAGTATCCATGGCTTCGAACAAGGCGATTGCCTCTTCGGCAGACAACTGTTCAGTGCCATTGTCTGCGCCTATCTTGAAAATAAAATCATTGCCTTTCTTGCCGAACAATAAGACACCTTGGTCCGGTTTCTGTACATGACGGGCGATGCGGCTACGGTGTGGTATAGCCAGAGCAGCCCGATATTCGTCTGTTCCCTTCAGTTGATCCAACAACGTGCGGTAACGGTTGTCCCACGAAGCTGTTTCACTTTTAGCCAGTTCCTTCCTGTAGCGTTCGGCAAAGTAGGAGCGTAGTTCCTCATTTTTAGTCAGCACTTTGGTATCTTCGCCCATAATGGCATGAATCATTGCCATTTTCAATGTAGAGATTTCTTTGGTACGCACTTCCGTTTCCCCTACATCCGTCGGGAAATAGTTATATATATAAAGGTGGTCGAATACCTTTTTATTGATTCGGTTGATACGTCCTATCCGCTGGATGACCCGTGTCGGGTTGTAGGGGATGTCATAATTGAATATCGCCCCTGCCCGGTGCAGATTGTAACCTTCGGATATGGCATCGGTGGCTATCAATACCTGATAGGTATTCTGTTGCAACTCTATCTTTAGTCCGGCATCAAAATTGGTGCGGATAAGCTCCTTGTTCTTTGCGGACGAATCGGCAGAGGTATATTTCAGGATACGATAGGGATTGCCTTGGGCGGAAAGGACTTTGCCCAAATAGTCCACCGTATCCGCAAAGGCGGAAAAGACTATCAGTTTTCGTTCCGGTTCTTCCTCCAGTTTCTGGCAAAGCACTTTCTTAAACGATTCCAGTTTAGGGTCGAAACGGATTTCATTCTTTTTGCCAAACCATTTTTCCTGAATGGATTTCAATACGGAAATATCCGACTTGACATCTTCTACAAAAGACGGTTGGATGTATTTCATGTCTATTTCGAAAAAACCACGTTTGGTGTATCGTTCAAACGCTTCTTCAATCTCTTCCATACCGTCATCCGTCGATTCATAAAAATCTGTCACATCGGGCAAGTTCCCTTTTTTGAATACCGGAATCTTGTGTACTTTTTCTATCCAAGCCAATATATTCTCGTTGGAACGAATCATAAAGTCAAGTGAGCGCTGGAAGGCTGCAACCGAACTTTCAAACCGCTGGACAAGCAGTTTGCGCATGAAACTCGAAACGTTGATTTGCCGTCCTACTAACAGGTTGTATTTCACTCCTGTCTTGTCTTCCAGTTCTTTCGCCAGTTTCTTTTCCATTTCAGGGATGACATAGGTTACAGGCATATAACGTGCCGACTTGAAACGTGTTTTCTCGTCTTTCTTCTTTTCTGTGGAATCTATCAGGTCAAGTGTGTCAAGATACAGTTCTTTATATGCGCTTAAATCGTATTCCAATTCCACAGGGTCATCCGGAATCAACGGTTCGATATGTTGCAGCTTTAAGTCTTCCCTGTAACTTGGAATCTCCTGCAAGTCAATGCGTGAACGACGGATTACCAACGGGCTGATAATGGAACGGATACGTTTCGATATCAATTCTGCATCGCGCTTCACTTCCTCATCAGACAGTTTGCCTTCGCGCTGGTTGACGGTCAGTTGCTTATAGGCAGCAATTAATTCCCTGAAAGACGCACCCAAGTTTTCCACGGTTTTCAATGTAGACTTAGAAGGTATCTGGAAGAGTTTTAACATCGAGTAAATATCTTCCGGTCGGTTGTTGAAGGGGGTTGCGGTCAACAATAAGACTTTATTGCCACTGCATAAATTGTGCAGGTTCGTATAATCTTGTGTGTATTCATTGCGAAAGCGGTGTGCTTCGTCAATAATTATCAGATAGGTCTCTCCTTCTTTTACGATTTCCCGATAATAGGTGAGCGCATGTTCTATCTGTCCGCTGCTGAACACGGATGCTGTAAATCCGAACTCGTCCCGATAGGCTTCCCATTGAGACTTGAGGTGTGGAGGAGCTACAATGATGCAGCGCATGCTTAAATTGCGGGCTATGGTGGAAGCAATAATGCTCTTGCCCAAGCCGACCACATCGGCAATAATCGCTCCGTTATGGTTTTCAATGGCATGGAGTGCAAGCTGTACGGCATCTGTCTGATATTTCAGGTTGGAATATCTGCCCCCGGTGATGTCATACGGCATCAATATATTGTCTTTAGAAGGTATGGAAAAGTATTCATGCAGCACCCGGATATACATCAGATAAGGTCTGTGCAATTTCTCATACCAAATATGCTTGATTACTTTTTCATTAAAGGTCTCTAAATTATTGGCATCGACAATCACTACAGAGGTATTCCATAGTTCATTGAAAATCTTTTGGGCATCTATATAAGACTGCTTGTCATTGAAACGTGCATTGATTTCTACCCTACCCGCTAAGCCTTGATAAGAAAGATTGCTTGAACCGGTAATGACACATCCGGGTTGCTCACCGCCTTCATTGATTTCGTCTCTATATTCAAACAAATACATCTTGGCATGACAAGGATCTTCCGTTTTTCGGATTTCTAACGAGCCGTCTTTTATCTTATGGAGAAAAATGGCAAATGACTCCAATTGTTCTGCTCCATCCAAAAAGTCCGTATCGTTGAACAATCGTATAAACTGGTTAAAGAAGTCTTCCCTGATTTGTCCACGCGATTGTATTGTCCGTGCGAATGAATCGACTTCGCGGACATACTTCGTGATTTGTGTATCTATATCAAGTCCTACCAGAATACGAATCTGTTTATCTGCCAAATTCTCAGCCAGCAACTTATAGCCGGAAAAATAGAAATATCCCACTAAAATGTCTGTTGAGGCTGTTTTAGGTAATATTCCATTCATTATATCCGACAACAGTTTTTCCTGATTGGTTATAAAGCTGTTTTGTTCAACCGTCATTGATGTTTGCTAATTATCCGTTTCTTAAATCTATACTTGACACTTAGCTGTGTCCCCTACAAAAGTAAGCATAATAAACGGAAAAATACAGCTTTCTTGAAAAAGAAATACAGTTAATCGTTCTTGTTCATTAGGTGCATCACGGCTTTCTCTATTATGTCTCTTTTCTTCTACAGACGGATAAACGTTTTAGAAGTGGTCATGAAGAAGCGTATAAGCTGGGATATGATTTCGATAAAGCTATCTGAGTTGATGAACACATATAGCTGCGTTGTATGCACGATTAGTAATCGTCAGCCTGTACGATTAGTAATCGTAACGCTGTACGATTAGTAATCGTAATTTGAGCGGAGTAATGTGAATGAAGCGTATCAGCTATCTTTTATGCCTGAAGCAGTTAATTGTTTTTGTTTATCAGGTTTACTACGACCTTTACCATTACATCCTTTTCTTCCGTACGGCTTTCGGCAATCATCAGCGTAAGAGCAACAAGGGTGTTGTCGGCGATGCGCTTTGTGCCGTCCGTATTGTAAAGAATGCCGTTTCCTGACATAAACCATAAGAAGAGCGTTGCGGCAATGCGCTTGTTGCCATCGCTGAACGAATGATTCTTTGTGACGAGGTAGAGCAACATGGCGGCTTTTTCTTCTACCGACGGATAGAGGTCTTGTCCGCCGAATGTCTGGTATATCTGCCCGATGGAACTCTTGAACGAATCGTCTTTCTCATGGGCGAACCATTGGCTTCCGCCGAACTTTGCCTTCAGTTCTTCGATAGCTTGCATGGCACCTTCATACGTTGCACGGAACTTGGCTTCGTTCGTAGTCTGCTCTACCGCCAACTGCTGATAATCGTACTTGTCCAGTGTATCGAGGGCATAAGCATAATCGGAAACCACTTCTACCAGATTGAGGGCATCATCGGAAGTCAATGCCTCTTGTGCCTTGACCGTCCTGCCCAAGACGGCGACCAGCTGTTTCAATTCCGTGTAGCGTTGTTCCGTCAAAGCTTTATTGACGGCATAACCTTTCACCAGATATTCTTTTAATACTTTATTTGCCCAAATGCGGAATTGCGTGCCGCGTAAAGAGTTTACTCGATAACCGACCGAAATAATCATGTCTAAGTTATAATAAGGTATTTGTCGAGTAACAGTTCTTTTGCCTTCTGTGCGAACTTGTGCAAAAAATGCACAAGTTGGATTTTCCTCCAATTCTCCAGTTTTATAAATGTTCTTTATATGTCTTAAAATGGAAGTTCTGTCTGTTTGAAACAGTTCTGCCATTTGCGCTTGTGAAAGCCACACCGTATCCCCATCCATTCTGACATCTACGGTGGTCTGCCCATCAGCAGTACGGTAAATTACAATTTTATCACTCAGGTTCATAATATTATCCTTTGGGTTAATCCTTTTATTTCTTCTTCTTTTTCCGTATTTCTTCCGCCAGCCGGTAATGTATCGCCGCTTCTATCTCTTTGCTGGCTTGCGAAAGGGCATCGGCGAAACATTCTTGAGCGCCGGCGTGCTGGGGCTTTAGCGAGGTTGCTTTGTCCAGGTCGGTCATGGCACCCTCGATGTCGCCTGTGTGCAGGAGCAGTTTGCCCCGATTGTATACGGCTTTGAACTCGTTGGGGCGCAGGTTTACGGCTTGGTTCAGACATTCGCGTGCTTCGTTTATCCGGTTGGCATTGAAAAGCGTGACGCCTTTGCGCACCCAGGCATCGACGTATTCGGGGTACAGTTCGATGGCTTTGTCGTAGTTTGCCAGGGCGGCACGCGTGTCGTGGGCTTGGGTGATGCATTCGTTTCCCATCAGGTAATATTCTTCGGCATATTTCTGCAGGCTTTTCTTCGATTCCCGCATTTCTTCTTTCAGGCGGAGGTTTTCTGCCTTTAGCCGGTTGATGATGCCTAACTTTTTGCGGATAAAGCGTTGTTGCAAGGGCTTTTCGATGTCGTATCGGGCATGGATGGCCTTGAAGAAATGGTCGAGGCAAGTTTCGAAGTCACCTTTGTCGAATGCCTTGACGGCAGCGGTATATTCGATGTCGGCTTGCGCCTGCTTCATGGCACGCTCGATAGCCTGCTGGTCGTTGAAATGGTGGGCGAAGGAAACGATTTCGGGACGTACGAAGATGTCGGCACGACTTATCTCCCGCTTCAGGCAGATGCCGTCCAGTGAGGTACACCGGCTTAATGCCACGTAGGTTTGTCCTCCGGCAAATACTCCTCCGGTAAAGTCTATGATGGCGCGGCTGAAGGTAAGTCCCTGGCTTTTGTGTACCGTTATTGCCCAGGCAAGTCGGATGGGATATTGCGTGAAGGTGCCCAGTTCTTCCTCTTCTATCTTATTCTCTTCTTCGTTATACCGGTAGCGGATGTTGCTCCAGCTTTCGCGGCGCACGTCGAGTTCTTTTCCTTCTTCGGTGGTTACGTAAAGGATACCTTCGGCATCGATGCCTGAAAGGATGCCGATGGTGCCGTTTACCCATCGTTTCTCCGGGTCGTTCTTGATGAAGATGATTTGTGCACCGGGTTTCACGGTCAGTTCCATCAGTGTGGGGAGGCTGCTTTCGGGAAATTCGCCATGGATTTCACCTTTCAGCGTGACAGCATCGCCGGGCAGGGCGGCAAGGCGTTGTTCATTGATGAAGTCTACGTTGTCGCGCCGGGTAGCCAATGTGATGTAAAGGTCGTTCTCGCCCGAGCCCAGTGGTGCCTGATAACGGGTGTTGAGCAGTTGTAAGTCGGCAGAGCCGACGGTATTGGTGCGGATGTGGTCGAGCACGTTGACAAATATGCGGTCGGTCTGCCTGTACACCTTGGTCAGCTCTACCGATACCAGTTCCATTTGCTGGAACACCCGTGCCGAGAAGAAATAGGGGTTGGGGTAGAAACGGTTGATGATTTCGCGCTCGTCGTTTTTCACTACCGGTTCCAGCTGGTACACATCGCCCACCAGCAGCAGCTGTTTGCCTCCGAAAGGTTCGCGCATGTTTTGTGAGTATACACGCAATACTTTGTCGATGAAGTCGATGATGTCGGCGCGCACCATCGAAATCTCGTCGATGATGACCAGTTCGATGTTCTTTATCAGCTTGCGCCGGTCGGCGGTATATTTCAGGAAGCTTTGCAGTTTGTTTCCTCTTAGGCTGAAGTTGGGGTCATCGGGCAGCAACGGATGGAAAGGCAGCTTGAAGAAACTGTGCAGGGTGCTGCCTCCGGCATTGATGGCGGCGATGCCCGTAGGAGCCAGCACTACGTATTTCTTTTTGGTGGTCTGGCAGATGTATTTCAGGAAGGTAGACTTACCTGTTCCTGCTTTTCCCGTAAGGAATACGGATTGGCGGGTATACTGGATGAGCTTCAATGCATTCTGGAACTCGGCGTTGGCGGTATCTATTTCAATCGGATGTGTCATTCGGAACGCTTTTTTATTCATTTCAGATTCTTGGCTGCGCGTAGAATCATGTCTACAGCCCCGTCGATGCCTGTATAGTCTGTATTGATTATCAGGTCATATTCGTTGATGTCGGTCCATTGCTTTCCGGTATAGTGACGGTAATGGTTGGCTCTACCGGTATTTACGCGCTCGATTTTTCTGGTTGCCTCCTCTTTCGAAATGTGAAATCTTCCGGTAAGCTGATTTACGGCAAAGTCTAAACCGGACCGGATGAAGACCCGGAGTATGTGTGGGTTATCCCGCAGAATCCAGTTGCCCAACCTGCCGATAATGACACACGGCCCGTTGTGAGCCAATCCGCGGATGGTGCGGCTTTGGCTTACGAAAATGGCGTCTTCTTTCGAAGGATTCAGGGATGCCGGAATGCCGCTATCGGTGAATATCAGTTCCCATAAACGGGCGGTAGGAATGTTTTGCTCGTTTTCTGCTACAAATTCCGTGGAGTATCCCATCTGCCGGGCGGTTTGGTCGATAATCTGCCGGTTATAACACGGGCATCCTAACTTGTGTGCCACTGCTTCGCCCACGGCGTTTCCGCCACTTCCATACATCCGGGCAATGGTGATGATGCAATGGCCTTCCCATTCATCGCCGGGGATAGCCTTTGCGGAAGCGGAACGTTCACTTTGGGGAATGAATATCTTGTCGAGCCATGCGATGTGCGGTGAGAATACACGGACCATTATGCCGACATAGAACATCGAAATCAGGGTACCTACGCCAATTAGTTTCCAGCTCCATTCACCAAAGTAAATGAACATGAATATCGTGCCGATAAGTACCAGAGACGTATCGGAGCAGATTTTCACTTTTCCGAAATCACGTTTTAAAAATCTGGAGATGGCCAGCGGAAGCCCTTCACCTGCCAGCATCAACGAATCGCAACGTACCTCGCATGCGATGCCGAAAGCTAAAACCGCTCCTCCGATGAGCAACTCGATAAGCCTTAACGGATAACCAATCATCGGATTCATATCGAACGGAATCTGCAGGAATCCGGTCATCCACATCGTCAGGTCGGTATAAAATCCGAAAAGGAAGGATACCAGAATCTGTGCATACTGGCGCTTTTCGAAATCCTTGCGCAATAATAGCATCTGAATGGAGATGAAAAATACGTGCATGCAGATAGTGAGTTGCCCCATGGTGAGATTCATGCCCGGAATAAGCGACAGGATATAAGGAGGGGCGGATATGGGCGATGAACCAAGGTTGGCCCGAATGGACAATGAAGTGCCGAAAGCGATGATAAATAGAATGGCGATAAAGCTGATGTAGCGGCGTGTCCACTCTTCTTTGCTTCTCTTGATATTCATAGGCTTGCATATTAGAAAACGCTGGCGAAGTTACATAAAATCCGGCATACTGAATAGATATTTTGCGGCTTTAACGTTCGATGCTCTCTCCTTCTTTTTTGATGCACCAGAATTCAACGCCTTTGGCATCGGCAAATTCTTTCATCCGGCTTGCCGATTGGAATCCGCTGGCAACGAAGTGCATGGGGACAAGCAATCCTACCCGGAAGCGGTCGATGAACTGGCGGGCTCCGCGTGTATAGCCATTTCCGATACGTCCGTCTATGGGAAACATTACGAGGTCGAAGCCGGCGGTAAGCTTGCGGATGTCTTTCAGTTCGCCTAAATAGCGTTTTTCTTCTTTCTCGGGGTCGATTTCCATACCGAATTCGGGGCTGTATATGGTTCCGCCTGTATAGTCATCGGTCAGGAAGCGGGCGTACCAGTTATTCAGGTCGCCTGCGTGAAAGAGGGTTTTGCCTTCGGTCTGCACCACCCACGACACGCCGCTATCGTTGCTTCCGGCAGCGGTGGCATGGATGTGCCGGTCTTGCCAGCTTCCTCCTTTGGCAAGCCATGCATCGGCTTCGTCACGTCTGGCTCTACGGTGTTTCAAGATATCTTTCGAAAGGAGATAAGTGATGTCCGGTTTAATTGATTTCCAAGTGAAGATGTCACGGTTGAAATGGTCTTCGTGGAAGTGGCTGGCAAACACGTACATCGGTTTGTCGCATTTCAGCAATCCGTCGATAACATGTGCCGGATCCAGCCAATAGTCGAAGACCAGCATGCAATTTTCGGTTTCTAAGGCAAAGCCGCTATGGAAGATGTAGGTCAGTTTCATATATATCTTTGGTTATCTTTTATATTTACTTCGGTATTCGGCTGGCGAGATGCCGTATTCTTTCTTGAAACAGCGGTTGAAGTAGGGGATGTCGGCAAAGCCTACCGCATAAGCAATTTCGGATATGTTTTGGTCGGTGCGGTTGAGCAATGTAACCGCCATTTGCAGGCGGAAACGGTTGAGGTATACCGTAAAAGGCTCGTTGACTGACTTTTTGAAGAAAAGGCAAAAAGCGTTTTTGTTCATGGCAATGTGGTCTGCCACTTCGCCCAGCGTGATTTTCCGATGGTAGTTTTCGATGATGTATTTGTAGACGGCCTGCAGGCGTTGTTTGTTTTTATGAATGGGTATGCCGTTGAATGCATGATGGCCGATGTATCTGCTGTTGCCGGAACAGGATGCGAGCATGAGGATTTGCAAAAAACCAATGAGCCGTTGTTGTTCATTGTAGTTTTCGAACTCCAGCAGGATGTGACGTATTTCTTCCGCTCCTTCCCCTTGTACCGACAAGCATTGTTTCAGGTTGGTATAGAACGAAGCGGTTTCTTGAAATTCTTTGGCAAAGCGGGAAAGGCGGTCAAGAAAAGCTTGCGGAAACTGGATGAATGCTTCTTCTATCCTTTCGTCTGCCGGACACGCCAGTTTGTCGTATATCCAGCAATGGGGGATGTTGGCAGGTATGATGATGATGTCACCTTCCCGAAAGTTTTCGATGAAATCGTCCGTAATGCGTTGTCCTCCGCCTTTGATGACGAATCCGATTTCCAGTTCCGGATGCTGGTGATAGCCTATCGCGCTTTTGTACCACGATGTACAACGGCGGTAGAAGAATGAGTTTTCTGTATTTTGCGCTACTTGTTCGTAAATGACATTGTTCATGGTTTTCTCCCGTTAGCTTTGCGAATATATACAATATTATGGGCAGGTGTATGCTAAAGGGGGGAAAATTTAGATACTTTTGTGAATATACGACAATAGTGCGTGTGTTTTGTTCAATTTTTTTGTAAAAATATCCATTACCTTTGCTATCATAAATTAATAGTTAAGGTTACGTTGTCGGCCGGGATGTAGAGAGTACATGTACCGGCCGTTTTTATTGCGTGGCTATAAACGGAAAAAAGCGATTGCACAATGGTGTAACCGCTTTTTTGATTATTTACAAAAAGCCTTTCGGCATTTATCAGATTCTTTACTAAAAGCTACTGCTTTTTGGGCTTTAGCTTACTTTTTGTTGTTTACTTGCTGAGTCTGTCGTTCAGCATTACATAACCCCAGATCATCGGATCTGCATTGGCAATCTTGTGAAAAATGTTTTTTACCTTTTTCATAATGTTATCCTTTCTTTTTTAGTTAATAATACCTGAAAACTTAAATCTAACTTTTGTTTAACTTTCAATATTGGTTTTGTTATCCTTTAAATCTCCGGCGAACCTCACGGCTGGCCTTTGATGTTTTTCTTTTCAATCTTTTTTTACCTTAAATCTTATAGTTTAGTTAAGTTCTAGAACTTGTTGTTCTTTAATTACACTGCAAATATACTGCCTTTTTGCTTTCAAAATATGTTTTATAGCATATATTTTGGCTTTTCCCTTGTTTTATTGACCTAAGTCAAAAAATGCGGAAGTATTTGAGGGCTTTATCGTAGAAGAGGGGATATTTTGTCAGTCAGGGGCTGACAAATGGGCAGGATGTATGGATATTCCGCCATATTGGCATTATTGGGCGGTATGTTGGCTGATAAAGTTCAGGATTTCTTCTTTTTGGTCGGGATGAAACCATGTGATGTCGGTGTCTCGCTTGAACCACGTCATTTGTTTGCGTGAGTAGATGCGGGAGTTTTGCTTGATTTTTTCGATGGCGAAAGGAAGGTCCCATTCTCCGTCAAAGTATTTGAAGAGTTCTTTATAGCCTACGGTGTTCAGTGAATTGAGATGCCGGAAGGGGTAAACCTTGCGGGCTTCTTCCAATAATCCTTCTTCCATCATCTGGTCTACCCGAAGGTTGATGCGGGCATATAGTTCTTCTCGTTCGCGCTTCAATCCGATTTTCAGGAGGTGAAAAGGGCGTTGTTTTTGTGTGCGGGTTCGGAAAGAAGTATAGGTCTTTCCCGTCATATAGCAGATTTCGAGGGCATGGATAACCCGTTTGGGGTTCTTCAAGTCAACGGTCTGATAATATTCCGGATCCAGAAGCTTCAGTTCGCTGCAGAGGCGTTCCAACCCTTCTTGTTCATATCTTTCCATCATCAGCCGGCGTGTTTCGGCATCTACCGTGGGGATATCGTCAATGCCTTTGCATACGGCATCGACGTACATCATCGAGCCTCCGGTCAGCACCACCACATCGTGTGCTTTAAAAAGTTCGTCCAGCTTTTTGAGTGCGTCTGCCTCGTATTGTGCTGCGCTGTAATAATCGGTGAGTTGTAATGTGCCTACAAAATAATGGGGAACCCGTGCCAGTTGGCTGGGAGTAGGAGCTGCCGTACCTATTTTCAAATCGGCATAAAGCTGGCGGGAATCCGCCGAGAGGATGGAAGTGTGGTAGGTTTCGGCGATGGACAGGCTTAATTCGGTTTTGCCTACGCCTGTAGCGCCAATGAGGACGATGAGGGTCATAAAAATGAAGAATTAAAGAATGAAGAATGAAGAATGAGTAAGGTGTTCAACCGATTCTTCATTCTTATTTCTTCATTCTTCATTAAAAAATTAGTATTTATCTTCGTCATACGGATTTCCTCCGCTCCCAATGTCGTATCCGTCGGGGTCGAAGTCGTCCATATCGTATTCCTGGTCTCCGTAGAAGTTCTCGTCTAAGTCCAGTGATGAATCCATTTTCTTCATTTGCTCGTCGAAGTCGATGACTTGTTGGGGCGGATTTCCTTCTTTCCGTGAGCAAGTGGCATGTTGGAGGTCTTTCCCGGTGATGATTTCCGACAGTTCGATGAAGAATACGCGTTCAGCCAAGGGGTCGAATACATAGAGCAGCTTTTGCTTTTCATCTTCCAGCAGTTCACTCAGGCGGGTATCTTTCATGACGAATGTATCTTCTTCCGAGCTTCCTGCTCCCATATCTTCCAGCGTGATTTCAATTTCTTTTTCCCAGTCATCGTCGCAGATGAAGAAAGAAGTCATCTGGTCATCCTTATAGCCTGTACATTTCAGGATAGCTTCATGCAAGTCGTAGAATGAAGCATCCGAATCGATTTTGATTTCTCTTATGAAATCATCCACTTCGTCTGATATGATTCTAAATTTGTATACCATAATCTTTCGTTAAACTTGAATTGATGCGGTAAAGGTACAAAAATTTTTTATCGGATGATGCCTCTTTCCGAATTTTCGATAAAAGAAACGATGTATTCGATTTCGGGACTCATCGGTATTTCTTCTCTTACTTGTTGCAGGGCATCGGTCACGTTCTTTCCGTTATTGTAGATGATGCGGTAGGCGTTGTGGATATTCTCTATCAGTTCGTTCGAGAATCCGCGCCGGCGCAGGCCTACAATGTTGATGCCGCTATAGGCAATGGGTTCGCGCCCTGCGATAATATAAGGAGGGATGTCTTTGCTGAACCGGCATCCGCCTTGTATCATGACGTATCCTCCCACCCGGCAGAACTGGTGCATCAGTACGTTGGCGCTTACAATGGCGTTGTCGTCGATGATGACTTCACCTGCCATTTTCGTGGAGTTTCCGATGATGCATCCGCTTCCGACATGGGTGTCGTGTGCCACATGTACGCCTTCCATGAGGAGGTTGTTGTTTCCTACGATGGTTTTCCCTTTGGCTGCGGTGCCCCGGTTGATAGTCACATTCTCGCGTATGGTGTTGTTGTCGCCTATTTCGGCTGTGGTCTCTTCTCCCCGGAACTTCAGGTCTTGCGGAATGGCTCCGATGACGGCTCCCGGAAAGATACGGTTGTTGTTGCCTATGCGTGAACCGTATAAGATGTTCGCATTAGGCATAATGGTATTGTTGTCGCCAATGACCACGTTCTTGTCGATGAATACAAAGGGACCGATTTCGACGTTTTCCCCTATGATTGCTTCCGGATGTACGTATGCTAATGGACTTATCATTTTATTTGTTTTTTACTATTTGTGCCATAAATTCAGCTTCGCAAACGATTTTTTCTCCTACGAAGATGTATCCTTTCATCGTAGAGATGCCGCGGCGAATCGGTGCCATCAGTTCTACACGGAACACGAGTGTATCGCCGGGCACTACTTTTTGGCGGAATTTTACATTGTCTATTTTCAAGAAGTAAGTAGAATATCTTTCAGGTTCGGCCAATGAGTTAAGCACCAGCAGGCCTCCTACCTGTGCCATGGCTTCTACCTGAAGAACGCCCGGCATGACCGGTTCTTGCGGGAAATGCCCTTGGAAGAACGGTTCGTTCGAAGTGACGTTCTTTACGCCCACGATGTAATTTGCTCCGATGGCGATGACTTTGTCTACCAGTTGGAACGGGTAACGGTGGGGAAGGAGTTCGCGGATGCGGTTCACGTCCATTAAAGGAGGTTCGTTGCAATTATAAATAGGAGCCTGAATCTCGTGCAGGCGGATTTCCTTACGCAACTGGCGGGCGAATTTATTGTTGATGGTATGTCCCGGGCGGGTGGCGATGATGCGTCCTTTGATGGGTTTCCCAATCAGGGCAAGGTCGCCGATGATGTCAAGCAGCTTGTGGCGTGCCGGTTCGTTGGACCATACCAAAGGAATGTGGTTGATGTATCCCAGGTGGCTGGCATCCATGTGCGGGACTCCCATTACATCGGCAAGCTTGTCGAAGTTTTCCTGCGTCATCTGTTTCTCGTAGATGACGATGGCATTGTCCAAATCTCCTCCCTTGATAAGCCCGGCATTCAGCAGAGGTTCGATTTCCCTCACGAATACGAAGGTGCGTGCCGATGCGATTTCGGTAGGGAATTCATCCATGTTCTCCAATGTGGCGTATTGGTTGGTCAGAATCTTGGAATCGTAAGAGATTAATACGTTTAAGCTGAATTTATCATCCGGCAAGACGATGATGGAAGACCCTGTTTCTTCATCGCGCACTTCGATTTTCGATTTGATGATGTAATAATCTTTCGGAGCGGTTTGTTCCTCAATGCCTACCCGCTGGATGCATTCTACGTATGCTTTCGAGCTTCCGTCTAAAATCGGAAGTTCGGGACCGTTTACCTGAATCAGGCAATTATCGATACCGGCTGCATAGAGGGCAGCCATGGCGTGCTCTACGGTACTTACTTTTACCCCGTTCTTAGCCAAAACAGTACCCCGTGTGGTGTCTACCACATTATCCGCTATGGCATCGATGATGGGCTGGTCGTCCAGGTCGATGCGTTGGATTTTATATCCGTGGTGTTCGGGGGCAGGATTGAATGTCACGGTCAGCTTGACTCCGGTATGGAGTCCCTTGCCGTTCAGTGTAAAACTGCCTTTTAGTGTTTTTTGTTTTAACATGGGTTTTATTTATTAAGTTGTTTCTTTAATTCTTCCAGTTCCTTCTGCATGCGTCTCATGTCTTCGTACATATCGGGCAGCTTCTTGTATATGACCGCCGAGCGCGCAAAAAGCTTCGGGTCGATGGCGGGATATCCCATCAGGGTGCTGCCCGACTTGGTATTGCCCGGTATGCCCGATTGGGCTCCGATAGTCACGCGGTCGCCCACTTTGATATGTCCGGCTACACCTACTTGTCCGGCAAATACGCACCATTCGCCTATCTTGGCGGAACCTGCCACGCCTCCTTGCGAAGCCATCACCGTGTGGCTTCCTATCTCTACATTGTGGGCAATCTGAATCAGGTTGTCCAGCTTTACGCCCTTATGGATGATGGTGGCGCCCATCGTGGCACGGTCTACGCACGTATTGGCACCGATTTCCACATTGTCCTCAATAACGACGATACCGATTTGGGGAATCTTGTCATAGCCTTCGGCGGAGGGGGCAAACCCGAATCCGTCCGCACCGATGACACATCCGGCATGCAGGATGCAATTATTCCCTATGCGGCAATCCTGGTAAATGGTGACATGGGGATATAGCGTGGTGTTGGAGCCGATTTTAACATGGCTTCCTACGGTGACATGCGGATGGATGCAGGCGTTGTCGCCTATTTCTGCGCCTGCTTCGATGCAGGCAAAGGGGCCGATATAGACATCTTTTCCGATTTTGGCGGTTGGAGCAATGGATGCCAGCGGGTCGATGCCCGTCTTTTTCGGCTTGTTTTGTTCGTATAAAGTCAGGAGTTGAGCCAGGCTTTCGTATGCGTTGTCTACTTTAATCAAGGTGGCACTGACCGGTTGTTCCGGTTCGAAATCTTTATTGACCAATACAATCGTTGATTGGGTCGTATATATATAATGTGTATATTTCGGGTTTGAAAGGAAAGAAATGGCACCCGGTACGCCTTCTTCTATCTTTGCGAATGTGTGTACGGTAGCATGCTCGTTCCCTACTATTTCTCCGTGGATATATTCCGCAATTTGTTTGGCTGAAAACTCCATAACTTATCGTGTCTTTTTTGTTTTTCTATTAGTGTCTTTAGTACGCTCCTTGTTTAATTATGCAAATTACGTATTTTTTTTTATATATCCGTGCAAAACGTCAATTATTTATCTTTTTAGTGGTCTAAAACACGTTAATCGATGTTTTTTTAACTTTAGCTCCCCCGGATGCACATAGCTTCGTGGGGGAATGCAGATGCTTGCGCAGGGCGATGAAGCTATATCCATAGGAAGATGCAGGCAATATGGATTCCGTAAATTGCCTGCAGGGGCGTATGCGGCACGTCCCTGCAGGCGGTTGGGGATTATACGATACGGGCGGCTTTCAATTGTTCCGCCATTTGTTTCTGGACTTTTCCGGCTTCATCTTTAGCGGCCTGGGCAAAGTTCTCGCTCTTGTCGGCATAGATGATGGCACGGCTGGAGTTGACGATAAGTCCGCATTCGGGAGTCATGCCATAGCGGCACACTTCTTCCAGCGAGCCTCCTTGTGCGCCGATGCCCGGCACGAGCAGGAAATGGTTGGGCACGATGCGGCGGATATCCTCGAACATGCGTCCTTGGGTGGCACCTACTACGTACATCATGTTCTGGTCGTTTGCCCATTCTTGTGACTTGCGCAAGACTTTTTCGAAAAGCCGTTCACCTTCCTTGTCCTCCGTCAGCTGGAAATCGTGCGAACCTTTGTTCGAGGTCAGCGCCAGCAGGATGACCCATTTCCCTTCGTAGGAGAGGAAGGGCGTTACGCTGTCCTCGCCCATGTAGGGAGCCACGGTCAGCGAGTCGATGTCAAGCTCTTCGAAGAAGGTGCGGGCATACATGGCGGAGGTGTTTCCGATATCCCCGCGTTTGGCATCGGCGATGATGAACTGGTCGGGATAGTTTTTCTTGATGTATTCCACGGTCTTTTCGAAAGCTATCCAGCCTTTTACGCCCATGCTTTCATAAAAAGCCAGGTTCGGCTTATAGGCGATGCAATAAGGGGCGGTTGCGTCTATAATGGCTTTGTTGAATGCAAAGATAGGGTCTTCTTCCTTCAGCAGGTGTCCGGGGATTTTCTTGATGTCGGTATCCAGCCCTACACACAGGAAGGATTGTTTGCGCTTGATGTTTTCAAAGAGTTCTTGTTTGTTCATATTGGTCTGTTTTTGAATTTATTTTTGATAAAAGAGATATCCCTTGAAAGACAAGTGTGTATCTTCTATGTTTGTTTTGTTATAGTTTAAACTGAATCGGGTGAGCACGAAGCTCTTGTCGGGTGAATTGCACCGCAGGGCCGTAGGGGGCATCGCGGCGGTTTCGGGGAATGTGCCTCCGGAAGTATGCGCCTGCAGCTTCCAAATGGTATCCAAATCGAAATAGACGGTGTCTCCCGTAAGCTCGAGCGGTACAGGCAATGACCCGTTTTCCCACCATTTATCGGGCAGGGAACCGTCTGCCCCCGACATGTATTGGTCGATTTCTATCACCTGGTTATGCCCTTCGGGGATAGGGAGAGGCTCAGAAGGTTCGGTTTCTCCCTGGTAGGAGAAGTGGGGCGATTCGGCTTCGGGAAGCGAGTATAGCAAAATGTCTTGGTCTACCAGGTCGCTTATGCTTTCCCATCCGAACCAGTTCCGCATGTATCTCACTCGGTCGTTGATGTTCGCGGCATGGGCGTACGGGAGCGATGCGAGCCACTTCTCGTACCCTTCCCGGGATAAGGGGAGGGAAGAGATGCCCGATGCCTTTAACTCGTTTTCGATATCGGCATGAATCTTATTCCGGGTGATGCCGGCATAGTTTACCGGAAGCACGGAAGTCAGCAGGAATATCACGGAGAACGAGACCGGTATCCAGTTGATGCGCCTTGCCTTGTTGAGAATCAGCCCGATGCAGACGATGTAGCACCAGGCGTTGAAGGTGATGAGGTAAAGGCGGTTGATGCTGATGCCGTAATCCTGGAACCGGCGCATGATGCTGACGGTCATCAGGACCAGCAAGGGCAATGCCACGAGCGGAAGCCCGTATGCAATACGTTTGTCCGTTTGCCTTTCTCTTCCGATGCGGGAGGGGTAGATGCCGAACTCAATCGCGATGCATCCGGCCATCATGAGGGTGACCAGCCAGGAGACCCAGCCCGTGGGTAGTTCCCAGGTAATGAGTATCTTGGCGGCGTAGATGTAAAGCACAAGGATATAGCCCATTTCCAAAGGCAGGAAAAGGTAGCGGATAATCCCGTTCAGGAATGGGCTGGCGTGAGGGGATTCGTTATGCTTTTCGCGTCCTTGCGGGAGCATTCCGAGGAATAAGAGCAAGGAGAGGAATACGTTGCATACGGTCACGATATAGCCGTAGGCCTTATGATTGACTTCGATGTTGAACAGGGCTTGCAGGGAATAGGCAAGCAGGCAGGTTCCGAGGCTCATGACGCTCCCGATGAGTATGGAGGTGATAAACGCTCCAAAGCTTGCGGAAGCGAAGTTCCAGTTAGGCATATCGTTCTTGGTGCGTGAGAAGGAAAGGAAAAAGACGGATATGCCGATGGCAAAGATTGCGGCTCCGTGCGCGATTCCGATTTCGGTCAGCGACTCGCCGGGCGAAAGGGAATACAGGAACAGGGCATCTGCTATCAATAGCCCGTGAGGGAGTACATGGGCTATGGCTTTGCGTACCGGATGCTCCATTTCCTCACTCCAGAGATGAAGGGTGAGCGAAAGGAGCGTGCCTGCCGAGAGGTAATATCCGATGATGACAATCAGCTTGTTCTCTGTTTCATAATCTGTGGCGATTAGGTGAATCAGATAGACGCTCAGGGCAATGCCGAACAATACCGTGACGGGGAAACGTCTCAAAGTGGTTTGCAACGTTCCGGCAAGGATACTGGCTATTTGTTGATACCATGGCCTGTTCATGACGCTGGTCGGTTAAAGGTTATAGTTCGCTTTCTTTCAGTCTCTCGGCGTTCTCCGCCACTATCAGGTGGTCGATACAATCCTGTATGTCGCCGTCCATAAAGGCGGCAAGGTTGTAGATGGTATAATTGATGCGGTGGTCGGTGATGCGTCCCTGCGGGTAATTGTAGGTACGGATTTTTGCCGAACGGTCGCCGGTGCTTACCATGGTCTTGCGCTTCGAGGCGATATCGTCGATGTATTTCTGGTGTTCCTTGTCATATATAAAGGTACGCAGGCGTGCGAGCGCGCGCTCCTTATTTTTAGGCTGGTCGCGTGTCTCGGTACATTCTATCAGGATTTCTTCTACCACGCCCGTATTGGGGTTTTTCCAGTTATAGCGCAGGCGTACGCCCGATTCCACTTTGTTCACGTTCTGGCCTCCGGCACCGCTGCTTCGGAACGTATCCCATTTGATTTCGCCTTCATTGATTTCCACATCAAAGGGTTCGGCTTCGGGCAATACGGCTACAGATGCCGCCGAGGTATGTACACGCCCCTGGGTTTCGGTGGCGGGTACGCGTTGCACCCGGTGCACGCCCGATTCGTATTTCAGTGTCCCGTATACCTTATCACCTGTCACGGAACAGATGATTTCCTTGAATCCGCCCGATGCGCCTTCGCTGGCACTCGATACTTCCAGCTTCCAGCCTTTGCGCTCGCAGTATTTCGAGTACATGCGGAAGAGGTCTCCGGCAAAGATAGCCGCTTCGTCCCCTCCGGTTCCCCCTCGGATTTCGAGGATGGCATTACGGTCGTCCTGCGGGTCGGCAGGGATGAGCAGAAGCTTGATTTCTTCTTCCAGTTCCGGTATGCGTGCTTCGCATGCGGCGGCTTCCTCGCGTGCCATTTCCTTCAGTTCCGGGTCGTTTTCGCCCATCATCATTTTTGCCTCTTCCAGTCCGTTCAGGCATTGCAGGTATTCCCCGCGTGCCTTCATGATGTCGCTCAGCTCTTTGTATTCTTTCGTGAGCTTCACGTACCGCTTCTGGTCGGCGATGACGGAAGGGTCGGTAATCAGGGTCGAAACTTCTTCAAAGCGTGCCACCAGCCCGTCTAATTTCTCTAATAATGTGTTGTTGTTTTCTGACATATAAGTTTAACCTTCAATCAATTTGATGTATGTTTGTAACGCTTCTATCTCTTTTTCTTCTACCAGTTGGCGGAAAGGTATCGGATTTTTGTCCACGTGCGATGCTTCCAGTGCTTGGTAATAGGTTAGTTTGCTTTCGGCATCTCCTTTTAGTACGATGAATACATATCCATGACGCAACAGGTAAAGGTTCATCAGCAGGCGCGAAGTCCGTCCGTTTCCGTCTATAAACGGATGAATGCGCACCAGCTCATCGTGCAGGTAGGCGGCAATGTTTACCGGATGAACGCCTTGGGTTTCCATTTCGCGGAAACGGATCAGGAAGTCTTCCATTTGCTTTTCTATCAGATAAGGTTGGGGAGGAACGTGCCTGCTTCCCGAAATCAGTATAGGCACCGTACGGTAACGCCCGGCATTTTCCCGGTCGATGCCTCGCAGGATAAGTGCATGAATCTGGAGGATGACGCGTTCGGTCAGAGGCTCTTCACTTTGCGCCAGCTCTTTGATGAACGCAATGGCTTCCTGATGATTGATAGCCTCCAAGTGTTCGCGCATGCTTTTTCCGCTTATCGTGAGTCCTTCTTCTACCACCAAAGCGGTTTCCTGCAAGGTCAATGTATTGCCTTCTATCCGGTTGCTTTCGTATGTATATTCTATGTCGAGAGCTTCCCTTATTTTGTCCAATGCTTCTTTGGGAAGGGGGCGTAACGAACCCAGACGCGATTTCATCGCATCCAGCTTCGCTAATAATGTATTGTTCTCTGACATCATAATCGGATTTTATCTCTGTTTCTTTTTTCGGGTTGGCACGTGTCGTGCATTATTCCCAAAGCTTTCTTGAAAAGTCTATTTGCCGAAAGACGATACCCCAACAAATGAACCACCATACTATGCAGAACAGCAGCTCTTGGAACATCTTTCCCGAGAACGTGTGGTTCATGATGAGGGCAATGCAGGTCAGGGTAGAATCTATGGCTACGATGGCACACGCTACGCTGATTAAAATAAAATAGCCTCTCCGCACACATTGGTTTACACTGGTTAAACCTTTCCAACGGCTGACAAGGAATGCGGAGAGTATGATAATCAAACAGACTAACCGGATGTATGCCATATCAATACTTGAACTCCCCGAACTCACTCCGGATAATCAGTTCCTTATGGTCGCTTTCCTCGATGCGTCCTACTACTTGCGCGTCGATGTTGAACGATTTCGAGATGGCGATGACTTCTTCGGCGTGTTCGGGCGAGAGGTAAACCTCCAGACGGTGTCCCATGTTGAATACCTTGTACATTTCGTCCCAATCTGTTCCGCTCTGTTCCTTGATGGTACGGAAGAGGGGAGGAACGGGGAAGAGGTTGTCTTTGATTACCCGGCAATTGTCGCCTACGAAGTGGAGCACCTTCGTCTGTGCGCCTCCCGAGCAATGCACCATGCCGTGTATTTCCGGACGGAGTGCATCGAGCAGCTTCTTGACCACCGGCGCATACGTGCGGGTAGGAGAGAGCACCAGCTTGCCGGCATCGATGGGCGAGCCTTCTACCGGGTCGGTCAGCTTCAGGTTTCCGCTGTATACCAGGTCTTCGGGCACGGCGTGGTCGTAGCTTTCGGGATATTTCTCCGCCAGGTATTTGGCGAACACATCGTGGCGTGCCGAGGTCAGCCCGTTGCTTCCCATGCCGCCGTTGTATTCTTTTTCATACGTGGCTTGTCCGTAGGAGGCAAGTCCTACGATGACATCGCCCGGGCGGATATTGGCATTGTCTATCACGTCGGCACGCTTCATGCGGCAGGTCACGGTAGAGTCTACGATGATGGTGCGCACCAGGTCGCCCACATCGGCGGTTTCGCCTCCCGTGGCATATACGCCTACACCCATGCCGCGCAGTTCGGCAAGCAGTTCATCCGTACCGTTGATGATGGCGGAGATTACCTCGCCCGGTACCAGCAGTTTGTTGCGTCCGATAGTGGACGAGACCAATATGTTGTCGACCGCTCCCACGCAGAGCAGGTCGTCGATGTTCATAATCAGCGCGTCTTGTGCGATGCCTTTCCATACCGACAGGTCGCCGGTCTCTTTCCAGTACAGGTATGCCAATGACGATTTGGTGCCTGCTCCGTCGGCGTGCATGATGTTGCAATATTCAGGGTCACCGCCCAAGATGTCGGGTATGATTTTGCAGAATGCTTTCGGGAAGATACCTTTATCGATGTTCTTGATGGCGTTGTGCACATCTTCTTTCGATGCCGACACGCCGCGTTGCATATATCGTTGGTTGCTCATAAGAATTTATGTTATAATATTGATTTATTGATTTGCAAAAATAGTGAATATTTCGGAGAATAGGAAACGCAAAGGCGTAAAAACGATGCCGGTAAGCAACTATTCATAATTTGTCAATTGGAAAAATTCCAGCGGTTCGCTTTCGTTCCCGCACCGGTCTACGGCGGTCACCGCCCAATAGAGGTATTCTTGCCAAGGCACTTCGGGCACATAGGTGTAGCGGGTGTCCTCGATGCGTGGGGCAATCAGGTTGAGGGGGTTCCGCGTGTCTACCGGATAAGTGTCCGACGCATAGAGGCGGTAATATACCGGCGAGAGGTTATCGGTAGAGGCTTCCCAGCGGAAACGGATGCCTCGGTCTAAAAGCGTGAAAGACGGCTCTTGGGGCTTGGCAGGTGCGATGCTGTCCGTCCATGTCATGGGCGGGACGAGTGCCGGAAGCGGGTAGAAATGTTGCCTCAGCTCGTCGAATACGCTTTTGGTATTGTCGAGCAGGAAGCGGGTACGGAAGTAAGCCTGTCCGTCCAGCCCGATGGAACGGATGAAATAGATTTGCCGGATGACTTCGTCCAGTTGCCAGTCCTGTTCTTTGGGGTGCAGGAAGTAGATGCCCAGTCCGGGCACAATCCACCGCCCGTATGCATTCTCTTTCCAGTCGAGGGCAAACGGGTAAAAGTGGTTTCCTTGGAAATACATCATGGGGAAAAGTGCGTCGTGGATGCCTTCTTTCAGCCATTGCTGGGCGTCCTGATACACCTCTTCATAGGCGTTCCAGCCGTGCGAAGAATAGCGTTCCGTATCGCGGTATTTGCCGATGGGCGAGCTGCTTACCTTTACCCACGGTTTCATCGACTTGACTTCGGTATATATCCGGCGCACGATACGTGTGATGTTGTCCCGCCGCCATTGTGTCAGGCCTTGCCGTTTCCCATACTTGCGGTATGTGCTTTGGTCGGGGAAGCGTTCCCCCTGCTCGGGGTACCGGATGTAATCGAGATGGATGCCGTCCACATCGTATCCGGATACGATTTCGCGCACGATGTTTGCCAGATATTCATCCGTTCCGGGATTGCCCGGGTCTAGGTACCAGCTTCCCTTGAATTGCCTGCAGAGCGAGGGGTGTTTGCGGGTCAGGGCGTTTTTCCCAAGCATCCGTATCTGGCGGGTGTTCCCGATGGGGATAGCCACGAGCCAGGCATGCAGTTCCATGCCCCGCCGGTGGCATTCTTCTATGGCGAATTTCAATGGGTCGTAGCCGGGATGCTTGCCTTCGGTACCCGTCAGCGATTCGGCGAAAGGCTCGAATGCCGAGGGGTAGATTACGTCTCCCCGCAGGCGGGTTTGGAAAAGTACCGTATTGAAGTTGGCTTGTTTCAGCTGGTCAAGGATATGGCATAGTTCGGCCTTCTGGCGTTCGATGCCTTGGGGGGAGACGGCTTTATGGCTGGGCCAGTCCATACCGCCCAGCGTAGTGAGCCACGTGGCGCGTATCTCGTATTTCGGGGCTGTTTGCGCGAAAGCGGTGAGGAAGGGGAAGAGCAGCAGGGCGAGAATCGTATATCGTAGCTTTTGTCTCATGTCGTGATGTTTTTAGGCGGGCAAAGATACAAACATTTTTCTTTTTTATTACTTTTGCGGGCGATGTTTATAAATGTGTTTTTGTTTGAAACGCAGATTAGCGCAGATTAACACAGATTTTATATTTATAGTCAATTAGAAATGTATAGCGAAAAATGATTTGTCATGCTTCACTACGTTACCAATGACGGATTATCCTTAACCCTCTTGTCATTCTGACGACCGTAGGGAGGAAGAATCTCACATCCACGTGGATGTTTACGAGATCCTTCACGTTCGTTCAGGATGACAATAGCTTTGAAAAATCCCCGTCATAATCGAATGGGTTTTCCACAGGAAATGGGCACTCAGGATGACAAAATGAAAGCTAATTTCTGTTTTGATACACTCTCAAAACAAAACACGCCTTTAAAAGGATTATGATAATCTGCGCTAATCTGCGTTTCAAAAACGATAAAGAATAGTATGAAAAAGCAAGTTGTATTATTGGCAGCCCTGCTGGGAGGTACACTGGCAGGCAATGCGCAGAAGAAAGAATTCGACTATAAATTTTATGGTCAGGTGCGTACCGATTTGTTCTATAACAGCCGGTCGAATTCGGAAACGGTGGACGGACTGTTCTATATGTATCCGCTGGATAAAGTGGAAGACCCTAACGGAAAAGACCTGAACGACAACGGGAACAGCGATTTCTATACCCTTTATACCCGTTTGGGCGTGGACGTGACGGGACCGATGCTGGGCAAGGCAAAGACTTCGGCAAAGGTGGAAGTGGACTTCCGCGGTTCGGGCACAACGTATTCGCTCTTCCGCATCCGCCACGTGTATTTCAATCTTGACTGGGGCAAGTCGGCGTTGCTGGTGGGGCAGACCTGGCATCCGCTCTATGGCGATGTGGCTCCCGAAATACTGAACCTCAACATGGGCGCTCCTTACCAGCCCTTCAGCCGCGCTCCGCAAATCCGGTACCGCTTCACTTCGGAAAACTTCCGCCTGACCGCCGCCGCTATCTGGCAATCGCAATACCTTTCGGTAGGTCCCAGTTCCAACGAGCCGGGCGCTACCGCTACCCGCAAGCACCAGGATTTCATCAAGTGGAGCAGCATCCCCGAGGTGTATGTGGGCGTGGATTACAAGCGGCCGGGCTTGATAGCCGGTGCCGGCGTACATGTCAGCTCCATTACGCCCCGTACCCAGTCGGAAACCGGGAGCGGCACGTATAAGGTGGACGAACGCATCACCGGCATTTCGGGCGAGGCGCATGTGAAATACACGCGTAACAATTGGCTGGTAGCCGCCAAAACCGTATTGGGCACCAACCTGACGCAAGCCAGCACCGTAGGCGGATACGGCATCCGGAGCATCGACCCCGTGACCGGCGAGCAGGAGTATGCGCCGCTCCGCACTTCTACTACGTGGGTGAACGTGGCATACGGCAAGACGTGGCGTCCGGCATTGTTCTTCGGTTACCTGAAAGGCTTGGGGGCTACGGAAGAAGTGCCCTACGGCACGTTAGGCACAGGAACCACCCTCGACCAGCTTTTCACCGGCACCGCCGAACTGACTTATAACCGCCCGCACTGGAAGTTCGGTGCCGAATATTCGGTGTGCAACGCCTGGTACGGCGATGAATTCGATGCGAAAGCCAAGGCGCTTTCTTCGCACACCGTCTTGAACCACCGCTTGGTAGTGACGGCTATTTTCCAGTTTTAAGGGGAAAAGTGTACCCGATTCCATGTCCTTGTACGTTATTGCATGGCAGGAACGGAAGGAGTGTGTTATTTTTGTAGCGGAAATTTAATGTAAAACCATTAGCTATAAAAAGACACATGAAAAAGACAATCATTGCATTAGGCATGCAGCTGCTTTTTGCTTCGGTGGCGTTGGCTTCCAATCCCTACCGGGAAGCGGCACAGCGTTTTGCCGGTTCGGAAATGGCGCGTTTCCCCGAAGCGTGGCAGCTCGACCATGGGAAACGCCTGTTCTTCGGCTATGCGCAGGGCGTAGGATGTTGCGCGATGCTGGAGATGTGGAAAGCTACCGGCGAGCGCAAGTATTACGAGTATGTGGAAGAGTGGGGCGATACCCTTATCGATGCCAACGGAACCATCTGGAAATACGAGATGGCAGATTATAACCTGGATTTCATCAATTCGGGGAAAGTGTTGTTCGACCTGTACCGCGAAACCAAGGACGGGAAGTACAAGAAAGCGATGGACGTGCTGGTACGCCAGCTGAGCCGCCATCCGCGCACGTTGGAAGGGGGCTTCTGGCACAAGCTGGTCTATCCGCATCAGATGTGGCTGGACGGGCTTTACATGGCTTCGCCTTTCTTGGCGCGCTACGGAGCGGAGTTCGGGCGTCCCGACTTGATAGACGATGCCGTGAAGCAGTTCCGCATCTGCCACGAGCACACGTACGATGCCCGGACAGGGCTGTATTATCATGCGTGGGACGAGAGCAAGTCGCAGCGGTGGGCGAATCCCGAGACCGGAACTTCTCCCAATTTCTGGGGACGGAGCATCGGATGGTGGTTCATGGCGCTGGTGGATGTGCTCGATTATATTTCCGAGGACCATTCCGGACGTGCCGAACTGGTTGGATACATTCAGGGCCTTGCCGAAGCGCTCCCCAAGTATCAGGACAAGGACGGGCTTTGGTATCAGGTGATTGACCAGCCCCAGCGTGAAGGCAACTTCCCCGAAGCCTCGGTCACTACGCAATGCATGTATGCATACGCCAAGGCGGTAAACAAAGGGTATATCGCTCCGGAATACCGTGCGGTGGCAGAAAAGGCCTTCCGTGGGCTGAACGCGAAGCTGATGAAGGAAAATGCCGACGGAACCCAGACGCTGACCCGCTGCTGTCAGGTAGGAGGCTTGGGCGGAAAGCCGTACCGCGACGGAAGCTTCGAGTATTACATCGGCGAGAAAATGCGCGATAACGATGCCAAGGCTACGGGCCCTTACATCATGGGGTGTCTGGAGCTGGGCAAGTAAATATTGAACACAGAGGCACAGAGACACGGAGAAATATAGAAAAGTCAAATGTAACGGAGCTATTACGTTATGTCGAGGGTGTATCTGATTATCTAAAAATAATGTCATCCTGAGCAAAGCGAAGGATCTCTTCAGGGCGTATGCCATACGCCCCTACATGGGATGTTTGCGGATATTCAATTTAAATAAAACTCTGTGCCTTCGTGTCTCTGTGTTCCAATCCATTTTTTAACATAAACTTAAAATAAAATCATGAAACTGACCACATTATTAGCGTGCGGCATGGCGGCGTTTCTCGCTTCCTGCCAGCCGACAGAAGAGTATAAATACGAGTCGCTTTATGCGGATTTGCCTTTCGAAATGCCGCGTGTCGAGGCTCCTTCATTTCCCGATAACGAAGTCAATCTGAGCGATTTCGGGGCGGTGGGCGACGGTACACAGCTTTGTACCGAAGCGTTTGCCCGCGCCATCGACGCGCTCTCGCAAAAGGGCGGAGGCCGGCTTACGGTGCCTGCCGGCGTATGGTTTACAGGCCCTATCGTGCTGAAAAGCAACATCAACCTGCATGTCGAAAAGGGAGCGGTCATCCTCTTCTCGCCCGATATCGACCTGTATCCCTTGGTGGAAACGGTGTTCGAAGGGCTGGATACCCGCCGGTGCCAGTCGCCCATTTCGGGACGCAACCTGACCAATGTAGCGATTACCGGACAAGGGGCTATCGACGGCAACGGGCATTTCTGGCGTCCCCTGAAGCGGCAGAAGGTGACCGAGAGCCAATGGAAGGCGGCAACCTCGCGCGGAGGGGTCTACAAGCGCGCCGATTATTGGTTCCCTTACCCCGGAACGCTGAAGGGAGACACCATCAGCAACATGAACGTGCCTCAGAACCTCAAGACGGAAGAAGAATGGCAGAGCATCCGCCCGTTCCTGCGTCCGGTCATGGTGAGCCTGATAGAATGTAAGAACGTATGGCTGGAAGGCGTGATTTTCCAGAACTCTCCGGCATGGAACCTGCATCCGCTGATGTGCGAAAATGTGCTGATAGAGAACGTAGAGGTGCGCAATCCCAGCTATGCGCAAAACGGTGACGGGCTCGACCTGGAGTCATGCCGCAATGCCCTGATAGTCAATTCCACCTTCGATGTGGGCGATGACGGCATCTGCCTCAAGAGCGGGAAGGACGAAGACGGCCGCCGGCGCGCGCGTCCGTGCGAGAACGTCATCGTAGACGGCTGTACGGTCTTCAAGGGGCATGGAGGCTTTGTCGTGGGCAGCGAGATGAGCGGCGGCGTGCGCAACGTTTCGGTCAGCAATTGCCAGTTCCTCGGCACCGATGTCGGGTTGCGCTTCAAGAGCAAGCGCGGGCGCGGCGGTGTGGTAGAGAACATCTGGGTGCGCAACGTGTCGATGATTGACATCGCTACCGAGCCGGTTACGTTCAACTTGTATTACGGAGGCAAGTCGGCGGTCGAAGTGCTCGAAAGCGGCGAGGTAGTTCCCGCAGAAGTGCCTGCCATGCCCGTCGACGAAACCACTCCGTGCTTCCGCAACATCCACATCGAACGCCTGACGTGTGCGGGCGCGCGCCGTGCCATGTATTTCAACGGCATCCCCGAAATGCCCATCGACGGCATTACGCTGAAACACGTCCGTATCCGTGCACGCGAGGACGCTGAGTTCCGCTATTGCAAGAACGTACACCAGGAGGATGTGGAAGTTCAGGTAGTGAAGTAATCGGTTGGTTTCCATAGCGTTTGTGATTTTGGTTCGAAGGCAAAGGTACGTCTTTTTTCCCGTCCGGCAATGGATTTGAAACGGGTGGGTGTGAAAATCTGTTAACGCTATGCGGCGATTGTTTGTATGATGCTGTAAATGAGTTGTATATGAATTATAAAAATGAATATCCACATAGGGTAATTTGAAATGACGTTATCTTACGGGCGGATGCAAGAGGGGTATAGGTTGAAATGACACCCTTCGACACGACATGATTTCAACTCATATCATCTTCCCGATGACCTCGTTTCAACCGAGGTTATCTCGCGGATGAGGGTGTGCCGAAATAAAAATCAATTTTCATTTTGTCATGCTGAGTGCCCATTTCCTGCGGAAAATCCATTCGATTATGACAGGTATTGTCATCCTGAGCGCCAGCGAAGGATCTCATAGACATCCACGTGGATGCATCCGAGATCCTTCGCTTTGCTCAGGATGACATTACTTTTTGATAGTCGTTTTATTTTTGATACACCCTCGTCTCAAAGATAGGGCGTTTTGAAACCACCTTATCTTACAGGCGGATGCAAGAGGGGTATAGGTTGAAACGACACCCCTCGACACGACATGATTTCAACTCATATCATCTTCCCGATGCCCTTAATTCAAGTAAGGTCATCCTGCGGGATAGGGTAGTTTGAAACTACCTCATCTCAGAGACAACCTGCTTTCAAGTCAGGTCGTTGTTGTCTTGCGCTATCATCGTAGAGACGATGTGCACATCGTCTCTACGATGATACGGGTTATTAACTATTGATTATTAATTGATTAAATCTGTGTAATCTGTGGTGATAACAGTGACACTCACCCCACGTTGCCTTGGATTTTGCATACTGTTTTGTCTAACATCTAACAATATAACAATATAACAATAACTTTTTTTCGAAAAAAGCGAATCCACCGGAGAAAGAGTGAATAACAATATATATTTATATATAATATAATATATATTATATATTATATTATATATAAATATATATTAGTTTTTTCTCTCTCTTGTGCGGATTTCTGAAAAGGTTATTGTTATATTGTTATATTGTTAGATGTTAGATTGTTAGATTTGCAGACCGATTTGTGCATATATATGCATAAGCCATTCCGGTTAAGTGCAGGACGGGTAGCATATAGCTGCGCCGCGCCCCGGAAAAGCTTGCATGATTCAAAACTTTTTCGTAACTTTGTAGCGTAACCAAAACCTGATGTTATGGCCGTTTCTACCTTTGTTTTTGCCCTCGTATTTTGCCTCTTGTGTATGTTTTTCCATGACAATGTACGTTATTCCATGTTGATTTTGAGTAAGAAGCCTTATCTTCGCAGCATCAAGATAATCAACGGAAACATTTATTTTAAAAAAGAAAAACGATACATGAAGAAACAGTTACTTTATTCGTTGGCTGCCCTTACGCTGGCAGCATGTAGCGCGGAGAAGCAGGAACCCATCGACCGCCGGGCGTTGGTGGAGCGCAACAATCCGCAAGTGGCGGCGATGGATTCGCTATCGTCGCTCTCGGTGGGGAACGGCGAGTTTGCCTATACCGTAGACGCGACCGGGCTTCAGACTTTCCCCGAAGTGTATAAGAACGGAGTGCCTCTGGGCACACAGAGCCAATGGGGCTGGCACAGCTTTGCCAATACGGGCAACTACAAGCCCGAAGACGCCCAGAAGGAATACGATTTCGGGCGCGGGCACAAGGAGGTGTATGCGTGCCAGTTCAAGGAAGAAGGCCGTCAGAAAGACGCTTCCAACTGGCTTCGCGTCAATCCGCACCGCCTGCATCTGGGCATTGTGGGACTGGAGCTGGACGAGTCGGTTACGCCCGGTCAGGTGAAGGATATCCGTCAGACGCTGGATATGTGGGACGGAGAAATCACCAGCAGCTTTTCGCTGGACGGAACGCCTTACCGGGTACAGACCGTTTGCCATCCTGAACGCGACATGATAGCCGCACGGGTGTCTTCCGCTGCTCCTGCGGGCATCAAGCTCCGTTTCCCTTACCCTACGGGCAAGCATTGCGACGATGCGTGCGACTGGGAAGCGAACGACAAGCATTCGACTACGGTGGTGGAACAAGACGGGCAGAGCGCCGTGCTGAAACGCCAGCTGGACGCCACGACCTATTATGTGACGGTGCGCTGGGAAGGCGATGCTACCCTGAAGGAGAAAGAAAAGAACTATTTCGTCCTGACTCCGGCAGACACGGCTTTTGCCTTTACCTGCCAGTTTACGCCCGAGCCGTCTGACGCGCCTGCCGTGACGTTTGCCCAATCGGAACAGGCTGCATCGGCGTATTGGAACACGTATTGGACGAAAGGCGGGGCGGTGGACTTCTCGCTTTGCACCGATCCGCGCGCCAAGGAACTGGAACGCCGCGTGGTGCTGAGCCAGTACCTGATGGCTATCCAGTGCGCAGGCTCTACGCCTCCGCAGGAAACGGGCCTGACATATAACTCGTGGTTCGGAAAGTTCCATTTGGAAATGATTTGGTGGCATCAGGCGCATTTCGCCTTGTGGGGACACCCCGAAATGATGGGACGCACCTTGGGCTGGTATGAAAAAGCGGAACCCGTAGCCCGCCAGATTGCCGAACGTCAGGGATTCGAAGGCGTGCGCTGGATGAAGATGACCGACCCGAGCGGCATCGAAGCGCCGTCGAACGTGGGAAGCTTCCTCATCTGGCAGCAGCCCCACCTGATTTACCTTGCCGAACTGCTTTACCGTGCCGAGCCGTCGGACTCGATTATTCAGAAATATAACAAGCTGGTACAGGAAACCGCCGAGTTTATGTACTCGTTCGCTACCTACGACAAGGAAAACGACCGCTATATCCTGAAGGGTGCCATTCCGGCTCAGGAAACCTTGCGTGCCGCCGATACGGTAAATCCTCCTTTCGAGCTTTCTTACTGGCATTATGCCATGGGCGTGGCTCAGGAGTGGCGCGAACGTGCCGGCATGGAGCGTGTGCCCGAATGGGACGTGCTGATAGAGAAACTCTCTCCGCTGGCATACAACGAAGACCACCTGTATCTTGCCGCCGAGACCGCTACGGATACGTATAAGGACATCCGTTTCACCTCCGACCACATGGCGGTGCTGGGTGCCGTGGGCATTCTTCCGATGAACAAGCTTATCAATGCCGACTATATGCGCAACACCCTCGACTGGGTATGGGACAACTGGAACTGGAACAAGACCTGGGGCTGGGATTACCCGATGACCGCCATGGACGCGGCACGCCTGGGCGAGCCTGAAAAGGCGGTGGGAGCCTTGCTGATGGACAAGCGCACCAACACGTATCTGGTGAACGGGCACAATTATCAGGACGGACGCCTGCGCGTGTACCTGCCGGGCAATGGCGGCTTGCTTACCGCCGTGGCGATGATGTGTGCAGGCTGGGACGGTTCGGAAGGCGTGAACCCCGGATTCCCGAAAGACGGCACGTGGAACGTGCGTTGGGAAGGCCTGAAGCCGATGCCGTGAGTGTGATTTACGATTTGGCGATTTACTATTTACTATTTTGGTAGAGACGTATAATTCACCACAGAATTCTAAAACTTGTGCAAGTCTTAGAATTCTGTGGTGAAATTAAATGCATACGACTATGAACAAACTGATACTGACAGGAATCATACTGATGGGTTGCCTTTCCGCTTCCGCCCAGAGCAAGCAGGCGAAGAAGATAGGCGACTTTATCGAATCGACCTCGTATAACGACGCGAAACGCGGGGCGGAACGGACGTTGCAATACGTGCCCGAAGGAGACGACTTCGTGAGCGTGAATGGCAAGAACCGCTTTACCCGTGCCCTGTACGGGAGCTGGTCGGCTTTCCGTCTGGAGACCAGTGACCGTCCGGTGTTCGCCGCCTACGAGAAGAAGAACAGCAAGCATATCCGTTTCCGGCTGGTGCATGGAGGCATGTCGCAGGCACTCGATTCGCTGGACTTTTGCGAAGCGCGCTATACGGCAGGGCGGCGCACGTACCGGCTTACAGACCCTGTGTGGGGGAAGGGCGAGCTGCGCATCGGGGCATTGGCTTTGCCCGATGCCGACGGGGCGGTATGGAAATTCGAGGCGGAAGGCATGCCCGCCGGTGCCCTGCTGCAATGCTTTATCTCGGAAATCCGTGCGAAGAAGCTGAACCGCAACGGGGATATGGGTGCCGACCCTCCCGGATGTTTCGAGGCTCCGGAGCATCCCCGGCAACAAAAGATGTATCCGATGAAGCTGGAAGCGGAGACGTATCTCTTGCTGGAAAACCAGGACTTGCGCGTGCTTCCGGTGTCCGAAGGGCGTGCGCTGTACGGCAAGGCAGAGTCGGCACGCAAGGCATTGGCTTCGCGCATCCGCATCTCTACGCCCGACCCTTATTTCAATACCCTGGGCGGAGCCTTGGCGGTGGCGGCGGACGGCATTTGGGACGGGCAGGTATGGCTTCACGGAGCGGTGGGCTGGCGCATGCCCCTGAGCGGGTGGCGCGCTGCTTATACGGGCGATGTGCTGGGCTGGCACGACCGTGCCCGCACGCATTTCGATGCGTATGCCGCAAGTCAGGTGACCGAGGTGCCGAACACGATTCCGCATCCGGCACAAGACTCTGCCTTGCACTTGGCACGCTCGGTGAAACACTGGGGAACGCCTCAATACAGCAACGGATACATCTGCCGCAATCCGCGCCGGAACAACCAGATGCACCATTACGACATGAACCTGTGTTACATGGACGAGCTTCTGTGGCACCTGAACTGGACCGGAGACTTGGCGTATGCCCGCCGGATGTGGCCCGTCATCACCCGTCATCTGGCATGGGAAAAACGGAACTACGACCCCGATAACGACGGATTGTATGACGCGTACGCCTGCATTTGGGCGAGCGATGCCTTGTATTACAACAGCGGTGCCGTGACCCACTCTTCGGCATACAATTACCGGGCGAACAAATGGGCGGCGGAAATCGCGCGCAAGATAGGCGAAGACCCGACACCTTACCAGGAAGAAGCCGCCCGCATCCTGAAGGGGCTGAACGAACGCCTGTGGATGGCGGAGAAAGGACATTGGGCAGAGTTCCAGGACTTTATGGGACACAAACGCCTGCACGAAAGCGCCGGTGTATGGACCATCTACCATGCCATTGACAGCGAGACCGCCGACCCCTTTCAGGCGTATCAGGCAACCCGCTACGTCGATACGCAAATCCCGCACATTCCGGTGAAAGGGAAAGGGCTGGAAGATGAGGGCTATGCTACGATAGCCACCACCAACTGGCTCCCTTATTCGTGGAGCATCAACAACGTGGCTTTTGCCGAAGTGATGCATACGGCGCTGGCTTATTTCCAGTCGGGACGGGGCGATGCGGGATATAAGCTCCTGAAGAGTTCCATCCTTGACGGTATGTACCTGGGCGACAGTCCGGGAAACTTCGGGCAGGTGAGCTTCTACGATGCGGCGCGCGGGGAATGTTACCGTGATTTCGGAGACCCCGTGGGCGTGGCTTCGCGCGTGTTGATACAAGGCTTGTACGGCGTGCTTCCCGACGCGATGAACGGAAGGCTGGTCATCCGTCCGGGCTTCCCCATGGAATGGGAGCATGCCTCGCTGGCTACGCCCGATGTGGAATACGCTTACGAGCGGAACGCGGACACCGACACCTATCGTTTCACCCAGCGTTTCGCTTCGCCGCTGAAACTGGTCTTGCAGGTCAACGCACGCCGGGAGCGGATTGCCTCGGTAAGGGTGAACGGAAAGCCTGCGGAATGGCGTCTGGCTCCTGCCGCTCATGGATATCCCTTGCTGGAGATAGAAGCTCTTCCTTCCGCAGAGGCAGAGGTGGAAATCGCATGGGCAGGAAAGGATATTTGCCGTATCGTGGAAACGGGGCTGACCGTAGCCGGAGATGCGGAAGAAATCACGCTCCCGTCTCCCGAAGGCTTGAAGACGACCGAAATCTACGACCCGCAAGGGCTGTTCGCTTCGTCCGGGCTTCGTCCGGAAGGCTTCTGGGGAAAGCCGAAAGGCTTGAAGGGCGACCATACCTTCTTTATCCGTACCCGTCAGGGAGAGATGGAGTGGTGGCAACCCGTGAATGTGTGTTTCGAGCGTCCGATGGTGAAGAAGAAAGCCGATTTTTCGGAAGTGAATACCGAAGCTTGCCGCACGGTAGACATGAGCGCGGTGCTGAACGATTCGGTTACGTCTATCTTCAAGGAGCAGTATTTCTCGCCCCGTTCGCCTTATACCACGCTTCAGATTCCCGTGCAAGGCATCGGCGAGTGGTGTCATCCCCTGCTGAGTGCCACGATAGACGATTCCGGCTTGCGGAGCCTGATTCGGAACGACCGTTTCCTGACCTCCTTGGGCGTGCCTTTCCGCTTGCCGAAGGAAGGGAAGAACATCGCTTTCACCTCGCTTTGGGACAATTATCCCGATAGCATCGCCGTGCCGTTGGAAGGCAATGCCTCGCATGCTTACCTGCTTCTTGCCGGAAGCACGAACCACATGCAATGCCGCATCGCGAACGGAACCGTCCGTGTGCGTTATGCCGACGGTACGGAAACCTGTGTCACCCTGACCAATCCCGATAACTGGTGCCCCATCGAGCAGGATTTCTATGTGGACGGCTTGGCTTTTGATGTGCCCGGACCCCGTCCGTACCGCCTGCATCTGAAGAGCGGAAAGGTGAGCCGAGACTTGGGCAAGGAGCTGGGAATCAGCGGCGTGTATGGCAGGGAGATAGAAGGAGGTGCAGGCGTCTTGCTGGATATCCCCTTGGACAAGGCGAAGGAACTGGAGTCGCTCACCCTGGAGACCGTGGCGAATGATGTCGTTATCGGCCTGATGGGCGTTACGTTGCAGGAGTGAGCGTTATTTTTATGGAACGCAGAGGCGCAAAAGCGCAGAGTTTATTTTTTTGAATATCCGCAAACATCCCATGTAGGGGCGTATCGCATACGCCCGAATGCATCAACTAACCCATGCGGATGTCTTCGGGGCGTATGCGATACGCCCCTACAAGGCAATTGGGTGGAATGCGGATTTTAAAATTATTTTTTGAGCAAGCAAAGCACAGAGAGTGGCGTTTGGCTCCGTGTCCTTTGCCTTCTCTCTAAATTATTCCTCTGTGTCTTTGCGTCTCTGCGTTCGATTTTTTATAGCTAAATGCATGCCGTTCCCGAAGTTTTTTGTACATTTGCCGCATTATATTATCCGATGCATGAGAAACATGAAAAGAATACTTTCACTTTTTATTATCACAATAGGGATATGTTTCAAGGCATTAGCCGGAGTCGAAGTGCGCTCTTCCCGCCTGACGGTAAGTGACGGGCTGGCGAATAACTCCGTGCGGTGTATCTATCAAGACCGGAAAGGGTTCATTTGGTTCGGGACCCTCGATGGGCTGAACCGGTATGACGGTTCGTCTTTCCTGACTTTTTTGCCCGAACGGGGGAAAGGCATATCGCTTTCCGACCATCGTATGTACCGGCTGAAGGAAGACAAGAACGGCTTTTTATGGATCCGGCATACACCTTCGGTATTCAGTTGTTATGATTTGAAGAAAGGGCAGGTGGTGGATTTTACCGGATGCGGAGAGAACATGTGGTATTATTCACAGATTTATGTTCCGGACAAAGCGGGCGAGGATGTATGGCTTTGGGGAAATCAGGCAGGATGCCGCAGGGTGACGTGCCGCGAGGGTGTGCTTTCTTCCGAATTTTTCCGGAAAGGGAAGGGGCTGGAATCGGATGCGGTGAACCACATCCGGCCCGACGGAAAAGGAGGCGTGTGGATTGCGACTCCCAATGGGCTTTATCACTGGGCGGAAGGAAAACTTGCCGAAACGGCTTCCGGCTTGAATATCCGTTACATTCATGTATA
The DNA here is from genome assembly GCF_000190575.1 of Phocaeicola salanitronis DSM 18170. Classification (NCBI taxonomy): domain Bacteria; kingdom Pseudomonadati; phylum Bacteroidota; class Bacteroidia; order Bacteroidales; family Bacteroidaceae; genus Phocaeicola; species Phocaeicola salanitronis. The sequence goes on from NC_015164.1 coordinate 3,975,460, forward strand.
TCAGGGAAATGCTTATTTCTTTGCTACAGACGGGACGATGTACACATCGGATGGAGAGGGGCGGGTAAAGCGCTTGGACCAAGCCTCTGTGCGGAGGAAGACGGGTTTTGACGGGTATATCTTTTATCGGGACGAATGGATGGTTTATGCCTCGACGGGGAATTATTGCTTCAATTTCACCCAAGGGCGTTTCGTGAAACCTAATCCGAAGCTGGATGTGCATCATGTGCAGATTATCGAGGATAATAAGCGGGATTTCTGGATTTACAACAATACCGGAACGGTGCGCTATGTGCAGGCGGCGGGCGGAGAAGTGCGCGAGTTCCGGCTGATGTCGGACGAAGACTTGGACTATATCGACGAGGAACGTTATTCGATTGTGCACGATTCGCGCGGCCTGTTGTGGATTGCCACGTACGGAAACGGGCTGTATGTCTATGATTTGCAGAAGGGAGACATGCAGCATTTCACGGTTGGCGAGCGTGGCGGAACGAATAGCGTGATAAGCTCGGACTATTTGTTGTGCCTTATGGAAGACCGGCTGGGGAACATGTGGGTCAGCTCGGAGTTTACCGGTATCGACAAATTGAGCATCATGGACGATGGGGCTTTTTATGTGTATCCCAACGGAGAAGAAAAGATAAACCGCTCGAATACGGTGCGTTCTCTTTCTTGCCTGGACGGGTCGGACCTTTATATCGCTACGCGTACGGGAGATGTGGTCGTGTACGATTCCCGCTTCTTGGTGAAGCATGTCCTGAAGGCGAACACCAATATGTATGCCGTAGAGAAGGATGACGAGGGAAGGGTTTGGTATGGCACGCGGGGAAAAGGTGTCATGGTAGGGGACGAACAATATGCGCATCATTCGGGCGATTCCGCTTCGCTTTCTTCCAATCAGGTTTATAACCTGTATAAGGACAGCCGCGGGCGTATGTGGGTTGCTACCTTGGGAGGCGGCTTGAACTTAGCGGTCCGTGAGGGCGGGACATACCGCTTCCGGAGCTTTTTCCTGGAAGAAGGAGCCAACCGGGTGCGTACCGTGTGCGAGGATGCCGATGGCTGGATGTGGATGGGGACGGACAAAGGCGTGTTCGTGTTTCATCCCGACACGCTCCTGAAAGACCCGGACGCTTATTATAATTATACGTTGGAAAACGGAGACTTGTACAGCAATGAGATACGGAGCATTGTGCGCGATTCGGAAGGGTGCGTTTGGATAGCCGAGACCGGTGCGGGCTTTTCGTATTGCATGCCCGGAGGGGACTATGCGCACCTGAAATTCACGCATTATGGAATGACGGACGGGCTGGTGAACAACATGGTGCAGGATTTTGTGGAGGACCTTCGGGGGGATATGTGGATTTCTACCGAATACGGCATCTCCTGCTTCGACCGTGAGACCAAACTCTTTGAGAATTATTTCTTTTCGACCAATGTATTGGGGAATATCTATACCGAGAATTGCGGAATCCGTTTGCCCGACGGGCGTTTGGCGTTCGGAACCAATTACGGATTGAACATCATCCATCCCGAGTCATTGGTGGCAGATGTGGGGAATAAGAGCGTGGTGACTTTTACCGACTTGAAGCTGGACGGCGTTTCGGTACGTCCGGGCGATGCGCATTCTCCGCTTGAATCGGCATTGCCCTACTTGTCCGAAATCAAGCTTCAATATTATCAGAACTCCTTTGTCATCGATTTTTCTACCTTGGACTATGTCCGCCAGGGTATCCAGCAATTCAGCTATCGGCTGGACGGATATGAGAAAGTATGGAGCAAACCTTCCCCGTTGAGTTTTGCGGCTTACAAGAACCTGCGTCCGGGCACCTACCGCCTGCGTGTGAAAGCCAGCAATTCGTTGGGGGTATGGAGCGAAAAAGAGTCGGTATTGAAGATTACGGTGATGCCTCCGTTTTGGGAAACCGGCTGGGCATACCTGATTTATGTGCTTGTAGCGGGGGGCTTGCTTTACCTGGCGTTCAGTATCTTCTCGAAGATGAATGCCCTGCGGAACCAAATCAAGGTGGAAGAACAGCTGACCGAATACAAGCTGGTGTTCTTCACAAACATTTCGCACGAGTTCCGCACGCCTTTGACCTTGATACAAAATGCTTTGGAGAAAATACACCGTGCCGGGAAGCTCCCGAAGGAAATCGCTTCTTCGGTATCCTTGATGGATAAGAGCACGGGGCGCATGCTGCGTTTGATAAACCAGCTTTTGGAGTTCCGCAAGATGCAGAACAACAAGCTCTCGCTTGCCTTGGAGAAGGCGGATGTGATGGAGTTCCTGCGAGACATCACCTTGTCTTTTAACGATATAATCGAGTCGAAGCAGATGCAGTTCCGCTTTGTCCCATCGGTGAAGAAGTATGAGATGTTTATCGACCGGAGCATGTTGGACAAGATTGTATATAACCTGTTGTCGAACGCCTTTAAATATACGCCTTCCGGGGGGAAGATACTTTTGGCGGCAACGGCGGACGAGGCGGGCAAGAAATTCGTTATCCGTGTGTCGGATACCGGTGTGGGCATCCCGAAAGAAAAGCGGGACGAGTTGTTCAAGCGTTTTGCCAAGAGCCGTTTCTCGGGAAGCAGCATGGGAATCGGGCTGCACCTGACCCGCGAGCTGGTTGCAGCGCTTAAAGGAACCATCGCGTACGAGGAAAATACGGGAGCGGGAGGAGGTTCGGTGTTTATCGTCACATTGCCTTTGGATGCGTCTGTGTACGAAGAAAAGGACTTCCTGATACAAGACAATGTTATCCTCCGTGAAGAAGAACATGCCGAAAAGCAACAGGCGGAATGGCTTTTGCAGGACAAAGAAGAATGGCAGGAGAAAGATGCCGGGCCGTCCGGACCTTTGAATCACCGGAAAGTGCTGGTAATTGAAGACGATACGGACGTGCGCGAGTTCTTGAAGTCGGAATTGGGCAAGTATTTCGAGGTGACGGCTGCATCCGATGGCAAATCGGGGCTGAAAGAAGCGCATGCGAATGATTTCGACTTGATAATCAGCGATGTGATGATGCCCGGACATTCGGGATTCGAAATCACCCGCCAGTTGAAGAATGATTTCGAGACCAGCCATGTGCCCATTATCTTGCTTACGGCATTGGATGCGAACGAAAGCCATTTGGAAGGTATCGATAGCGGGGCAGACGCTTACATCACGAAACCCTTCAGCATGAATCTCCTGCTGGCACGTGCCTTCCGTTTGATAGAGCAACGCGACAGGCTTCGCAAGAAGTTCTCGAATGACCCTTCGGCAAAGCTCAGTCCGGCTTTATGCACCACCGACAGGGATAAGCAATTCACCGAAAGGCTGGCTTTGATTCTCGAAAAGAACATGCAAAACGCTCAATTGTCGGTAGATGAATTAGCGGGCATGATGGGGATAGGCCGCTCCGTCTTCTATCGTAAGGTGCGCGGGATAACAGGTTATTCTCCCAATGAATATCTGCGGATTATCCGCATGAAGAAGGCGGCGGAATTATTGGCACAGTCTGATACGTTCACCATAGCCGAAGTGGCACGGGAAGTAGGTGTGAACGATCCTTTCTATTTCAGTAAATGCTTCAAAGCCCAATTCGGGGTCACTCCTTCCGCCTATCAGAAGAGCGGAGGGATGAAGGATGAAAATGAGGATGAGGAATAGAATGCGGAAGGCCTTGTTGGGGATGCGCCAAAATGGAATGACTTGAAAGAAATTAGAAAAAGCCGGAGTATGTTTCCGTGCTTGCCAATTTTTCCGTATTTTTGCAACGAAATTGGATATTTATTTACAACTAAATTAAAATAAAACAAAATGGGTGGTTTTTTCGGGACAGTCTCTAAGGCTGAATGTGTAACCGATTTATTTTATGGAACGGATTATAATTCGCACTTGGGAACCAAACGGGCAGGAATGGCTACGTATGACGAGAACTCCGGTTTCGCACGTTCCATTCACAGCATTGAAAATTCGTATTTCCGCACTAAATTCGAAGCAGAGTTATCTAAGTTTAAGGGGAAATCAGGCATTGGCGTGATAAGTGATACAGACCCTCAGCCGATTATGATTAATTCTCATTTGGGGCGGTTCGCGATTATGACCGTGGCGAAAATCAATAATCTTGCTGAACTGGAAAAGGAACTTTTGGATGCGAACATGCACTTTGCCGAAATGAGCATGGGCAAAACAAATCAGACGGAGTTGGTGGCTTTGTTGATTGTGCAGGGAAAGGATTTTGTAGAAGGAATCGAAAATGTGTACAATAAGATAAAAGGGTCGTGCTCGATGCTGATTCTGACCGAAAACGGTATCATTGCGGCTCGTGACAAGTGGGGGCGTACACCGATTATTGTCGGGAAAAAGGAAGGGGCATACGCCGTGACGAGCGAATCGAGCAGCTTGCCGAACTTGGATTTTGAAATAGACCATTATGTAGGTCCGGGCGAAATTATCCGTTTGCATGCCGATGGCTGGGAACAGCTTCGGAAGCCGAACGAAGAAATGCAAATCTGTTCTTTCTTATGGGTTTATTATGGCTTTCCCGTATCGTGCTATGAAGGGCGTAACGTAGAAGAAGTGCGTTTTATTAGTGGATATGAAATGGGGAAAACCGATGATTCGCAAGTGGATTGTGCATGCGGTATCCCCGATTCGGGTGTAGGAATGGCATTGGGGTATGCCGAAGGGAAAGGCGTTCCTTATCATCGGGGCATTACGAAGTATACCCCGACATGGCCCCGTAGCTTTACGCCCAGCAATCAGGAAATGCGTTCGTTGGTGGCTAAGATGAAACTGATTCCTAACCGGGCAATGTTGCAGGGAAAGCGTATCTTGTTCTGTGATGATTCGATTGTGCGCGGAACCCAGTTGCGTGATAATGTGAAAATCCTTTATGATTATGGAGCGAAAGAAGTGCACATGCGTATTGCTTGCCCTCCGTTGATTTACGGATGTCCGTTTATCGGCTTTACCGCTTCCAAGAGCGACATGGAATTGATAACCCGCCGTATTATCAAGGAAATAGAAGGGGATGAGAATGCCAAACTGGAAAAATACGCTACGACAGGTTCGCCCGAATACAATGCGTTGGTAGACCGGATTCGTGCGCGTTTCGGACTGACTTCCTTAAAGTTTAATCCGCTGGAAACTTTGGTGAAGGCGATAGGTTTGCCTAAATGCAAGATTTGTACGCATTGCTTTGATGGGTCAAGCCGCTTTTAATAGTTAATAATTAATAGTTAATAATTAATATTGAGTGGCGAATAACGGTATGCATTGCCATTCCCTATTAATTATTAACTATTAATTGTTAACCAGTCAAAACGCTTCGGTCATATTGAAATAGAAGAGGTTTTGCCGGTTGATAAAGTTGCGGCCGAAATCCAAACGGACATTCATGCGGGGCTGCACTTCAATGCGCAAGCCCAATCCGGCATTGGGAAGCACACCTTCTATTTTCCCCGGATTCGGACCCATAAAGCCTGCGCCTCCCCATGCAACGAACCCCAAATGGTGGACAATCCGCTTCAGCCAGTTGCTTCGGTCGGTGTTGAACATTTGCCGGTATTCTACCAAAGCCACATGCGAAGACTTGTCACGGTATTGTCCCATGTAATATCCTCGCAGGTCAAACGGGGTTCCGCTCAACACATATTTATTTAAAGGTATGTTTTTCCCGAATACATTCTTGGTCTGTACCGTCCAGGCAAGCACTTTCCGTTTTCCTACCGATTTATACTGGCGGTAATCCACTTCGAAACGATAAAAATTATCGTCTCCTCCCAACCATTTTTGATACATGATGCCGCGGAAGTCTACGTATAATCCTTTATACGGATTGGCAGGAATATCCCGTGTGTCGTAGGTAAGCAAAAAACCGAGTCCCGAACTGAAGTTCTTGTATCCGTTTTCGTCTCCTCCGGCTTTTTTATAATCTTCCTGCTCTACCAGATATTTGGCTGGACTTGAGATTTTATCGTAGTTCAAGTCGATTTGCGGACCGGCAAACCAGTTGCTCTCTCCGATGCGGAACAGAAACCAGGGGTTTATTTGAATGCCGCTATACCGGTATTGGCTGGTGCTGTCGCTCCGTTCATAATTTTTGTTGGTCGAATAGCCTACGCCGTAAAAGTTTTCTTGTGTATTCTTGTAAGAGAATTGTCCGAAGATACGGAACTTGTCATTCTTGAAAAACAGCTGGGGCTTGACCATGATGTTCAGTCCGCCTTTAAAGATAAATGCCATGGCAAAAGGAAGGACCGAGCGTCTCATGGTCGTATCTTTCGGGTTCATGCGGAAGGTCATCAGCGCGCTTCCTCCTACCAGGAATCCAAAATCAGGGCTGAAACTGGGACCTCCCAATATGTTGTAATGGAAGTTCCGTTTGGCTATTTTCTGGCGCCGAAGTTCTTTGTCTGTCAAGGTTTTCGATGACAACGTATCAGCCGTAGGGCTTACGGTATTCGGCTCTTGGGCAAATCCGGAGCATGCAATGATACACAGGATGCAACATATTATCAGTCTCTTCATATCAGAATTGTAATTGAATGCAAATGTATAAAAAGTCAAGCATATAAGTGCTTAAAAACCTAAAAAATCACTTGATATTTGGTGAAATGCCGGCAATTTCATATCTTTACTTGATTTAATTTTTAACTTAAAAACATTATGACAGTAATAGAACGCTTTTTGAAGTATGTTTCTTTTGATACACAATCTGATGAGACAACGGGGACTACTCCAAGTACTCCTAAGCAGATGGTGTTTGCCAGATATTTGCAGTCGGAATTGGAGGAATTGGGACTGGAAGACATTTCGTTAGATGAAAACGGATATCTGTTCGCTACGCTTCCTTCCAATGTAGGCAGGGAGATTCCTACCATTGGTTTCATCGCCCACATGGATACCAGTCCCGATATGTCGGGGAAAGATGTAAAGCCGCGCATCGTGGCAGATTACCAGGGACAAGATATCGTGTTGTGCGAAGAGGAAGGCATCGTGCTTTCTCCAAAACAATTTCCTGAATTGTCGGATCATATCGGTGAGGATTTGATTGTGACCGACGGGCATACGCTTCTGGGTGCGGACGATAAGGCTGGTATCGCCGAAATCGTAGGAGCGATGGCTTACCTGAAAGCGCATCCGGAAATCGAACACGGAAACATCCGCATTGGATTCAATCCGGATGAAGAAATCGGCTTGGGGGCTCATAAATTCGATGTGGAGAAATTCGGATGCAAATGGGCTTACACGATGGACGGAGGTGAGGTAGGCGAGCTGGAATTTGAGAATTTCAATGCGGCTGCGGCCAAAATTGAGGTGAAGGGGCTGAACGTGCATCCGGGATATGCCAAAGGTAAGATGGTAAATGCGCTGCTGGTGGCAAACGAATTCATAGGCATGCTTCCTGCCGATGAAACTCCGGCTACGACCGAAGGATACGAAGGCTTTTTCCATCTGATTGGGATGGAGGGAGATGTCGAACATGCTATGCTTTCGTATATTGTCCGTGACCATGACCGCGGAAAGTTCGAAGCCCGTAAGGCTTTCATGCTGGAGTGTGCCGGCAAGCTGAACGGAAAATACGGTCAAGGAAGGGTAGACGTACAGATAAAGGACCAGTATTATAACATGCGCCAGCAGGTAGAGCCGCTGATGCATATCATCGACCTTGCTTTTGCCGCCATGAAAGAAGCCGGTGTAGAACCGAAGGTAAAAGCCATTCGCGGCGGGACGGACGGAGCGCAGTTGTCTTTCAAAGGGTTGCCATGCCCGAATATCTTTGCCGGAGGATTGAATTTCCACGGACGCTATGAGTTTGTGCCCATACAGTCTATCGAGAAAGCGATGAAAGTGGTGGTGAAAATAGCCGAACTTACCGCTAAGCGATACTGATTTTTTTACCACAGATTGCACCGGTTTTCATTTTCAACGATTCATTAATCTGTGTAATCTGTGGTGAACCGAAGCATTATACAAAACCTTAAAATAAAGCACTGATGAAAACAACTCCATTTACCGGGAAGCACATCGCTCTCGGAGCGAAAATGCATGAATTTGCGGGCTATAACATGCCTATCGAATATTCCGGAATTATTGATGAACACCTTACGGTGTGTCACGGTGTGGGAGTCTTTGACGTATCCCACATGGGCGAGTTTTGGGTAAAAGGCCCTCATGCCCTTGACTTTATCCAGCAAGTCACTTCAAACAATGCGGCGGTTCTTACGCCGGGAAAGGTGCAATACACTTGTTTCCCGAACGAGACGGGAGGCATTGTAGACGATTTGCTGGTCTATGGTTACGAGCCGGAAAAATACCTGTTAGTGGTTAATGCAGCCAATATCGAGAAAGACTGGAACTGGTGTGTGTCTCACAATGCGGTGGGGGCGGAACTGGAAAACGCTTCCGACCGTATGGCGCAATTGGCGGTGCAGGGACCTAAAGCATTGCCGGCTCTTCAGAAACTGACTTCATTGGATTTGTCCGAAATACCTTATTATCATTTCTGCGTGGGAGAGTTTGCAGGTGTGCCGGAAGTCATTGTCTCCAATACCGGCTATACCGGTGCAGGAGGTTTCGAACTTTATTTCTATCCCGAAGATGCCGACCGCATTTGGAATGCCGTTTTCGAGGCAGGTGCCGAGTTCGGTATCAAGCCTATCGGTTTGGGGGCTCGTGATACGTTAAGGCTGGAAATGGGATTCTGCCTGTACGGAAATGATATTGATGATACCACTTCGCCTATCGAAGCAGGACTGGGATGGATTACGAAGTTTGTCGAAGGAAAGAACTTTACCAACCGTGCGGCACTGGAAAAGCAGAAAGCCGAAGGCGTAAGCCGCAAGCTGGTAGGGTTCGAGATGATAGACCGGGGGATTCCACGTCAAGGTTATAAACTGGTTGATGCCGAAGGAAACGAAATCGGGCATGTCACTTCCGGCACCATGTCGCCCACCCGTAAGATTGGAATTGGTTTGGGGTATGTACAGACGGCGTTTGCCAAGCCGGGTACCGAAATTTATTTGGACAATCGGGGGCGGAAGCTGAAAGCCCAAGTGGTAAAACCGCCTTTCCGTAAGTAGCAGGCAGTTTTTTGTCACGCAAGCATGCGTTTTGATGAACATAAGTGAGTGGGCCGTTTCACATAAGTGAGTCGGGCGACTTACATAAGTGAGTCAGCCTTTTCACTTATGTTCGTTTGCGGGGGCTTTTAGTCAGTTTTGCGCAAGCCGGTATTCGTTGGGAGCGAAGCCGGTTATTTTTTTGAAGATGAAATTGAATTGCTGGACGGTAGGAAATCCCAGCCACGAAGCGACGTATGCAGCCGTCTCGCCTTTTTCCAACAACATCTTTTTAGCAAGTTCCAGACGTTTGAACTGGAAGTATTCATTGAGGGTCTTCCCGGTTTCGAACCGGAGCAGGTCATCGAAATAAGCGGCAGACAGCTTCAGGCATCCGGCGCAATATTCCGAAGTGGGGAATATTCCGTTCTTCAGGTTTCCCGAATCGATGCACTTCTGAAGCAGCTTGTCCGTTTGTTGTATCAGCGCTTTGTTCTTGTTCTCGCGTGTGATGAACTGGCGTTCGTAGAAGCGCGTGCAATAATCCAATAACAATTCGATGTAGTGCGAAATAAGTGTATGGCTGTACCGGTCAATCGGATGGTGCAGTTCTTCATCCATATCGTGCAGGCAGTCGGTGATTTTATTTTTCTCGCGCAAAGACAGGTGCAGGGATTCCTCTTTGCGGTAATGGAAAAAGGTGTATTTCCGGATGCTCTGTTCCAGCGTTGTCCCATGCAGTAAGTCCGGATGAAAGGCTAAAAGCCAGCCTTGTTGGGGCAGTACCCGGTGTTTGTCGATATCAAATGCATGTTGGGGCGGCAGGAATACCATGGTAGCGTTTGAAAAGTCGTAGTATTTGCGTCCGCAACAATTGCAGTCTTCCGTTTCGTTTTCTATCAGTAGGATGGTGTAGAAATCAAAACGGATGCTGTGTTCTTCCACGTTCGTGTTATCCAGACGGATTACGCTGGCTTGGGGATGCAAGGTCTTACATCCCAGGCAACAGTTGCATTGGTGTACCGTTTTGATGTCCAGTGTTTCTTTCATTGCTAATCTGTACTTGGCTTTTATCGTGTGGCAAAGGTAAGGCTTTGCCTGTACTTCTTCAATACCCATATTACAGAGAGATGTAGACATTTTACTTTTATCCGTAATTTGGGTAATGTTGTTAATCGATTTTGGTGTATCTTTGCACCCGGAATAAATTGCATCCTATGAATTTTGGTAAGAACGATTTGCTTGTATTAATCCGTGAAGGTCGTCCGATGACGTTGCGCCAGCAATTGCTGCTGACAGTACAGTTGAGTATTCCGGCAATGGTGGCACAGTTGTCTTCCATCGTGATGCAATACATCGATGCGGCTATGGTGGGCAGTCTAGGGGCGAACGCTTCGGCTTCCATCGGCTTGGTATCCACTACCACATGGCTGTTCAGCGGTTTGTGCAGTGCGGCTTCCACGGGTTTTGCCGTTCAGGTGGCGCATTGCATCGGAGGGGGGAAGTTTGACGAGGCCCGTCAGGTTTTGCGCCAGTCCATTGTGCTGGTATTGATGTTCAGCCTGCTTTTGGCGGGCGTAGGCATCGGCATCAGCGGTGTCTTGCCTCAGTGGCTGGGAGGTGCTGAGGCTATCAACCGGGATGCTTCGGTTTATTTTATGATTTATGCTTCTTTTTTGCCGATGATGCAATTGTGTTTCTTGGCGGGAGGCATGCTTCGTTGCAGTGGGAATATGCGTGTGCCCAGTATGCTGAATGTCCTGATGTGTTTGTTGGACGTTGTTTTCAATTTCTTTCTTATTTTCCCTTCCCGTTCCTTTTCTTTATTCGGCATGGATGTGTTTGTGCCCGGCGCCGGTTGGGGAGTTGCCGGTGCGGCTGTAGGTACGGGGTTGGCAGAGCTGGTTGTAGCCGGTCTGATGCTCTGGTATTTGGCGTTCCGTTCGAAAGAGCTGGGATTCATGCATGAGAAAGGGCATTTCCGTCCTACATCGGTTGTGTTGCGGAAAGCGGTTCACATCGGCGGTCCGATGGGGATAGAACATGCCGTGATTTGCGGGGCGCAGATTCTGACCACGGTTATAGTGGCTCCGTTGGGTGTTTTTGCCATAGCTGCCAATTCATTTGCCATTACTGCAGAGAGCCTTTGCTATATGCCCGGATACGGCATTGCCGATGCGGCTACGACATTGGTGGGGCAGAGCATGGGAGCCGGAAGAAAAGATTTGACCCGCCGTTTTGCCCGTATTACGGTAGGGATGGGGATGGCGGTCATGGGCGTCATGGGAGTCATTATGTATATAGCCGCTCCTTTGATTATCGGTACGATGACTCCCGATGCCGAGGTATTGGAGTTAGGCGTTCAGGCATTGCGTATCGAGGCCTTTGCCGAACCGATGTTTGCGGCGGCGATTGTGGCTTACGGTGTGTTCGTAGGGGCGGGGAATACGGTCATTCCTTGCCTGATGAATTTCTTCAGCATTTGGGCGGTGCGCCTGACCTTGGCTGCCTGGCTGGCTCCGTCAATGGGGCTGAACGGAGTGTGGCTTGCGATGTGCATCGAATTATGTTTCCGCGGTATCATCTTCTTGATTCGTCTGGAGCGGGGCAAGTGGATGAAAATCTAAAACCTGTACCCCAATCCCAGCATCAGGTTATTCGGATCCTTGAACTTGCTTAGCTGGTATCCCGTATGCAGGAACAGGCGGGGAGTTACGAATGTCTTCAGTGCCAATATCTGGTAAAAACCTTCCGTGTCTTCTCCTTTATAGAAAAGGTTGTGTCCGATGCCGAAGTTGATACTGAAGATAGGCATGGTCAATTCGGCGCGTACCGAAACGCCTACGGCAAATTGTTCGCGGAACGGAGGGCGGTAGAATTTTTTTTCGTTTACTGTGTAATCTGTTCCGGCAAGGTGGTTTTTCAGATTGGCGCTTTCATCGTATTGGGCATCCAAAGAAAGTCCGGCGCGGAAATACTTGTTTATCCGGTAGAGCGGATTGAAGTTTAATCCCACTACGCCGAATGTGCCGGGAATCAAGTATTTTTCATCGGGCCAGATGATGCCTCTGCGCCGGGTCGCCCCGTATACGATAAGGTCGTAACTGAAAGGAGAGCCTTCTATTGCGCTTTTTCCAATGTGGGAAGACTTCTTTTTTGACTCTTCTGCGCCGAATGTCCGCACCAGTCCGATGCGTCCTCCTGCCGTGTTTACTCCTGCATTGGGATAATTGCTGTTTCCGTTCGAGTAATGCGTAGCCTCGATTCCGGCTATAAGCGTCCATTGTGAGGCGATTTGCCAGTTCAGGTAGATGTTGGCGTTCATGTAGGCATTGATTTTCGAGCCTATCACGTTATTGTAAGGATTGGTCGTTTCATTGAATTTCTTCCAGCCGAACGATGCGCCGAAGTTCCATTCGTAATTTAAAGTCAGCCGGGGAGAGAACCGGGCTATTTGCGAGCCTTGGAATACATAGACACTGATGGGGTTCCCTAATTCTGAAGCATTGAAAAACGAAGTATACGAAATGCCGACGCCCTGATAAGCGTGTGGGTAAAGCTGTCCCCAGTGCGAGTCGGGACTGAAGCGGAAAGCGTATTTCAAATGTGCGGAAAGTACGCTTCGCATGGGTTTCCCTTGTGCGTTTTCGCCTTCAAAAAAACTTTTTGTGGGAAGTATATAACCGGGACGGATATCGAAACCGATTTGATGACGTATCGGTTTATGGGTAAGTGTGTCCGGTTCGGCATGACTGGAAAGTGTCCAGTTCATGCAAAACAGGATTATGGCGGTTCGTATGATGTGCATAACGCTATTCTTTGATGGTTTCTTGTATGATTTTATAATCAGTCTGACGGGGAGCACGGCTATAAAAAGTGCCACTGAATAACCGTTCTTTTCCAGTCTTTGGGTTGATGGCATAAAGGTTGTAAAAGACGCCTACCTTGTCATACGTGATTTGTGTATAGACGTCTTGGGTGCAATGAGGAGGAATTTCAATCCATTCCATTAGATTGGAATAGCTTAATGGAAGGTTTTGATATTCTTCCGAGTAGGTCACTTTTTGTTGGCTGAGCGTTAAAGGAGGCACTTCGTTCGGATGGTAACAAGGTATTTCTACCTGCGTGTCCGGTGCTAATATTTGCGCAGGCCATAGGCTTTCGAACCAGACCTGGTTGTATCGGTTTTGGAACACATGTATTCCCCATCGGGTAGGAACATTGGAGACATTATAAAAACTGCCGTAACCGTGTTTTTTTTCAATGGTTTCGTGTGAAAAATCTGAAAGTTGGTATTCTATTCGGCTTAACTGATAGCGGGTAGCAGGTGTAATGTGTATTTTTATGAGTTGCGTGGTAAAGCTGTTGCTTATTGTCAAGGTGAGTGAAATGGAATCCTTGTATGCGTTTTCGCATGTCTTGATGTAAAGTTTGTTGTATTGGTCTCTGGTGATTTCAACACTCAGCAGGAAATCATCATATAGACATTTGCCCAATCCTTCCCAATGAGGCTGTTCGTCTACCTTTACCGGATGTCCGATTACGTCGTATATCGTCCACGTGTAGGGCTGATAGCTTGAGAAATATCCTCCGCTGACATCCCAGTCTCCTGAAGCGAATTGTATGGTAATAGAATCTCCGTCACCATTCAGTGTATATTCGGTGGCGGCAGGGGCAAATTCTTCCACGAAGATATCGCCATTACATTGGCAGAATAGGGTGCATAAAAGGAAAGATAATGTAATAAAAATGCTAAGCCTCATGTTTATTTCGTTTTCAAATGTACCTCCAAAGGTAATTTAATCTGCTTAAATAGGCAAGTATTTCTTAATTTATTCCGTTGCAATCTATTTGTGTTTCATATAAGCTCTCAAAAGGTATGATTGCTTGCCTTTCGAATGCAATATATCTTCATCGGCAGTTTCAGTGCACTGAAACTATAGTTTCACTATATCTAAACTGCTGAAACAATATATCTTCGTTTAGGAGAAAAAGAAGCCGATAGAGCATTACCTTGAAATAGTGCGCACGGCTTCATATACAATAATGAAAAATATGCCGGGTTGGGCTTGAATTTCAGAAGATAGTCAGGAATCAATTCGAGGGCTGGAAAATCAGGAGTAGCCATAGCAGCTTCGTCTCTATGGTTGAAACGGATGGAACAGTGAGGAGCCGAGTCAGAGCGAGGAGTTCTGATGACGGCTTTTCTTTTTTCTCTTTATTTTATTCATCTATACGGCGCAGTTTTTCCTGATTCTTCTTATCATAGGCTTCTCCTCTTGGCAACAGATACTCGAACATCACCACATCATTTTCAATATGGACATGGAAAGTGAAGAACGCCCGGTAACTGCCGATGCGTATGCGATAAACGAAATCATAGCCGACCAGCTTCTTGCAATCAGTTATTTCATCAATACATCGGGCTTCTATGACTCCCTGTATGGCATTCCTGACAGAATCAAGTACTTTGCCGGATAATTTTCTGACTGCCTGAACAAATGCCTTTGAATATTCTACCTTCATTTCCTTTCAATACCCAGCCAGTTTTCAAAATCCTGTTTTTCTTTTTCCCCGACCCTTACATGCCCGTCAGGTTCATTTTTTGAAAGCCACCGGTATGCATCATTGTCATCCATACCGGCTAGCATATCCTCTACGTCTTTCGCAAGAAGTCCCTCAATGTATCTTTTTAAATTGGTGCCTTGCATGGCTGCTTTTACAGACAGATACCGGAAAATATCTTCTGGTATGTCTATTATTTTTCTTCTAGTAGCTTTAACCGTAGTATCCATAATATTCGTTTCGTTTTTCGCAAAGGTATATAAAGTATATGATATATACAACTTTCTGGTGGTGAGATTGTGATTCTAAACATTTCAAAACAACGCCACAAATCCCTCTTCCCGAACAAAAAAAATAGGAACTAAGCTTTTACGCTTAATTCCTATAACTTGTTAATCTCTAAAAGATTATCAGCGGAGAAACAGGGATTCGAACCCTGGGAACAGTTACCCGTTCACCGCATTTCGAGTGCGGCCCGATCGACCACTCCGGCATCTCTCCAAGAATGACTAAAGCGCTTCTTGAAAAATCAAAAAGCGCTTTACATTGCGGAGAGAGAGGGTAATGAACCTTTACCCTAACTCTCTGTATATTACGCTTTTGCGTTACACCGTATTGGCGTTTTGTAGCAATCTTGTAGCACAGCATTGAATGCTTCCTGAAGTCCATCTGACGACCTCTATCGTCACTTCTTTCGGGTACAAAAGTAGTTATTTTCGAACTAATCTCCAAATGTTTGAAAATAAATTTTTTAGGATTATTTCTGCTACACTTTTAGTGCATGGTGCAAGCCCCTTATATAAGGAGGCTTGCACCATGCACTAAGGGTGAATAAGGGAACCATTGGATGTTGTCTATATCGCTTTAACTAGCATTAAGAATTATACAGGATCCTCGTCATCCAGTGGATTCCGACAGATTGGTTCAAAATGGTTTTGTGCGTCAAAGCAAGAAGCTGCTGTGCCTGGAAACTCTTCTATAAGGGCTTTCCGTACCTCATCATGTCCTTTAAATACAGTAAACCATATAGACCAGCAACCATGCCCCTTGACTAAATCGACAATCGTATAAACATCAATTGATCCAGCTATATATTTTTCCAGATATATGTTTGCCAAGTTCCATTTTTCCAACCTTATCCTCCATCGATAGTCTTTCGCACTTGAATCTTTCGGTCCTTTATTTAGTCCCACAAGCTCAAGCAACGCACGGGCATTGTTCGCTGATTTTCCGCTTAAAGAAGGATTAACTTCTACCACGCCTCCTGCTTTATAGCAAAGGCTCAGAAAAGTGTTGTTGAGGTGTGGCAAGTGGCAACTTCCATACACAACGTTTTTTGTGTCTTTGTTGTCTGCTCCGTTGCAAGTTGGACAGGAAAGCAAGAAATTACTCCATGCGGTTTCAAGATGGGCATAGATATAGTTGCCATCAGCATCTTTGTATTTTTTAGGTTGGATATGTTCAACCTGCAAGTCCCGTTCATCGTCATAAGCTTTTTCGCAATAAGAACATATCGTTCCCAAGTTCATGCATAAAGGGTGCTTTGCATCTTTATAATTGGGATAATTATCATTGATGCGTGGCTCATTCTCAGGATTCCATTTCTCAACAGGCCTCATAACACATTCCTTTCTGCTCTAAGAAGTGCCACATAAGCCGGGTCGTCAGAAAACAGGCTTTCTATCTCATCCAACTCTTTCTTGACCTTTAGAGCATCTGGCGTGTCTGCCTTTTCTTCCTTCACAAGCCGGTAGTATTCTTCCGCTTTTTCTACCATTTCATTGTATTTGGCACTTCTGACAGTATCCATATTCATCTCGTTTATAACGATCTCCTCAATACTCCGTTTGTTCGGGTCATCAATACCCTTTACCCCGTCCAAAGTAATTACATTCTGGCTTTTCACACTTTGCACGATAAACGGCGAGTGAGTAGTCACAATAAACTGCATCATTGGAAATGCGGTCTGCAAATCCAAGAGGATGTGCTTTTGCCAATGAGGATGTAAATACAAGTCCACCTCGTCTATCAAGACAATTCCCGGTGTCTTTTTTACCGCGTCTACACCTAAAAAACCATTGAGTTCAATACACCGATAGGCGATTTCTGCGACGATGTTTATCATCGACTTAAAACCGTCGCTCATCATGTCATACGTGAGCCAGTAGGGTTGTGGATCTTTTGCCATCTGTATTTCGGCAGTAAACTCATTGTTTTTCCGGTCAATCTCAATTACTTTTAATGCAGGTATGGCATCAGATAACGCATTCAGAAAGGCAATGTCAGACCCTGCAAATTCACGCCCTTTATCCAGTTCCTTATCAAATCTATAAATCCAGTCAAATGCACTTTTGAAGTCCACTTTTTCATCCAACACACATTTATATGCCTTTTCTTCCCTCGAAGCACGTGCTTTTGTTTTTTCTGCCCCATTATAGTTGTTCTCAAGACGGGAAGCACCGAATGATATCATTAACGGTAATACCGATGTTGTTTTTGTTATGTCAGCATCACGTCGTTTCTGTTCCATATTAGCCACCATATCTTTCAATTCCCCAGCATTTTTACGAGAATTTTTGGGACCAAGTCTAAGCCATTTGATGTCCTTTTCTTGGCAGGAGTATTCCTTTGATGTGAAATTGTAGTTTCCATCAATGAAGCAAGCATTTACTTCAAAAACTGGTTTCGCCTGCTGTTTTTGAAAACTTTTAGTCAATTCACTGTATTTCCTTACGACATCGCTATCTTTCGTGTTTCTGGCACAGCCGGTGACGAGAGTCAACTCTTGCAAAAAAGCGCCCAATGCTATTTGCACGGCATGAAGTAACGTGGTCTTACCTGTTGTATTATTTCCTAAAACAACATTCATTCTTGAATCAAAAATGAAAGATCGTTCTGTAAAACCACGAAAGTTCCTTATTGTTATGTCCTTTATCCTCATATTATGAATTTTGTATGATGATTACTTTTTCTGCCCTTGAAGGAATATTGGAGACTAATAAATCCTTAACGTCTACTTGTAGCACTTCAGCTATTCTCATGAGCATCTCCAAAGATGGTTGGGATTTATTCGTACACCATTTACTAACTGTTGTAGGGTCTTTGCCGAGCATTACGGCCAACCATTTAGCAGTACGTTTTTTTTCCGCAAGCACTACTTTTAATCTGTTTATATCTTTATCTACCATAGGATGTTGTGGATTATTATGCAAAGGTATAAAAATATATGTAACTTTGGCATAAGATATAGTAATTTTGCTGATAAATTAGCGTTTTAGTCCATTATTATGAAAGAGGAAATTAACTACAATAAAAATTATTCATCATCTGTATGAATAAGAATCCATGCAACATCCCATTCATATTCATGCAGCTGGTTCTCACTTGTATTTATTATCTTCCTACATATATATTAAACTTGCACCTGTTGAAAGGTTTGGTGCGTACTCTGCAAATGTTTGCATATTGTGCAATACAACCAATTGCAGGTGCCACTAAATTTGTAAAATATGGACAATATCGGTGCAAAACTGAAAAGGAAACGTGAAGAAAAGAACTATTCGCAAGAGTATGTGGCTGAACAACTGGATGTTTCGCCTTCGACTGTATCCAGGGTTGAGAGCGATGCAGGCAATGTAAAACTATGCATTATAGAAAAGTATTGCAAAGTGTTGGAGATGTCCATTGCTGAATTATTTGCAGGAGATGCAAGCCCCACAGCCTACACTTATTCTGTGACTATTCAGATAGGTGTACAACGCATTGAAGAGCTACAAAAATTGGAAAAAGTTCTAGTTTCCATGCAAAAGAAATAATAAAAACTTATAAATATGGAAGTTATCACAATTGACAGTGCAGCCTTTCTGAAATTGAAAGAGCAATTGGATAGAATAGAAAGCTATATTGAGCGAACAGTGGAGTTGAACAAGGATATTGACGATGCTTTGGAAATGAGCAGCAAAGATGTAATGGAGGTCTTGCGAATATCAGAATCCACCCTGTACAGGTGGCGGAAAAACGGGTTGGTAAAGTATCACTACGCTAATTCGGGTGATGTGAGATATTACTACAAATCTCTTTTCGTCGCCATAAAATGTTACCAAGTCAAGGTTCCAGCTACGCCTAAAGAAGAAGCCTTGAAAAGGCTCATGGAGTTTAAAGACAATGTGATTCTGAACGGCTATGTCACTAAAGATAAAACGAAATGATAAGCAAAGACGAGATACTTGAGAGGACTAACCGAGGGTTGGATGTATTCAAATACTATTTAGGAATGCCCTTCAAGCCCGGAAAAAACTTTAGGAATCCCCTATATGAAGATAAAAACGCTTCGTGTAACATCTATTTTGACAAGCATTCGATGATGTTTAAGATGAAAGACTTTGGCAATGAAGGCTATTCCGGAGATTGTTTTTGGTTTGTGGCTACATTGAAAGGGATGAATCTAAAGACGGACTTTGTAAGTATAATTAATCTGATAGCAAAAGACCTTCATCTGGATGTTGTTACAGATTCAAAACAATCCCTTCATCCGATAAGGCGTAATAAAGAAGCCACGATACAAATCATTGAGGTGGACGTCCCAATATATGAAATTGTAGAGAAGACCTTCACATGTTCCGAATTGGAATATTGGCAACAATACGGCATTACTAAAGTTGTTTTGGACACTTTTCATGTATCATCGGTCAATGTATTCAAAAGCGTGAACAGGAATAACGAACCTTTCAAAATCAAAAGTTCCGAAATAGACCCAGTTTTTGCATATAAGGGATTAGGGTACGTCAAGATATACCGCCCAATGAACAAGAAATACCGTTTCCTATATGGCGGAGAAATGCCAGATACCTATTGCTTTGGCTTTGAACAATTGCCCAATAAAGGTGACATCGTTTTTATTACGGGTGGTGAGAAAGATGTAATGTCTTTGTATGCGAAGGGATTCCATGCTTTGTGCTTCAATAGTGAAACAGCTACAATACCTATACAAATCATAGAAATGTTAGAGAGAAAGTTCAGGCATATCATATTCTTGTATGATTCTGACGAAACGGGTAAAAGAGAATCTTTGCGACAATGCTCAACATTATCAGGGCATAATGTCATAAGGATCGAACTGCCTTTACCCGGAACTAAAAAGGAGAAAGACATTTCAGATTTTTTCGCATCCGGCAAAACTAAATCAGACCTCCAGGCATTAATAACGGGTGCGCTTGAAAAATATTATTCAAATACACTCATGCTAATAAAATCATGTGAAATGGATTATAACAATCCCCCGCAAAATTCAAAAACTGTAGTCTCAGTCAACAATGTTCCACTTGGTACCTATGACAATCTATTATGCGTTACGGGTGGAGAAGGTACAGGCAAAAGCAATTTTATTTCAGCGATCATTGCAGGAACCCTGATAGAGGTAGACGAATATTCTGAGATTGACACATTGGGACTTGACATCACTCCGAATTTCAAGCACAAAGCAATCCTGCATTATGACACGGAACAATCAGAATACCAGCTATATAAGAATATGACAAAAACCTTGAAAAGAAGTGGTTTGTCCCATATGCCCGACAGTTATCATTCATTCTATCTTGCCTCTCTTTCCAGAAAAGAACGGTTGAATATAATAAGGGATAGTATGGATTTGTATTACCATAGGTTCGGTGGTATCCACCTTGTGGTCATTGATGGCATAGCTGATCTGATTCGTTCTGCAAACGACGAAGCTGAGAGCGTCGCCATTGTAGACGAGCTTTATCGTTTAGCAGGCATCTACCGCACCTGTATTATCTGTGTGTTGCATTTTGTACCGAACGGGATCAAATTACGAGGGCATATCGGATCGGAACTCCAACGTAAGGCGGCTGCAATTATTTCCATAGAGAAAGATGATAATCCTGTTTATTCGGTAGTGAAGGCTATAAAAGTACGTGATGGAAGCCCACTGGATGTTCCTTTGTTGCAGTTCTCGTGGGATACGGATAAAGACATGCACATTTTTGCAGGAGAAAAACCCGTTGAAGATAAGGAGCGTCGTAAACGAAACGATTTAATCAATGTTGCCAAAGAAATATTCTACACAAGAAAATCCCTGTCATACAGTGAATTATCAGAATTGTTGTGTGAGATGTTGGATGTCAAAGAGCGTACATCAAAAAATTATATTCAATACATGAAATCTAATGGAATAATCAGCCAAAATACGTACAATAATTATATTGCAGGTAAACTCTGTAATATTTAAGAATTTGAAATTATGGGACAAAGCAAAAGTCATACAAATTCACCAAATTGTTCTTCTTGTTTCTTAAGATTATGTGCCATACAGTCACAGATAGACAGGTTAGAACGGATGCTTTCTTATTCAAAGGAAACCTTAAACTTTAAGGAAGCCTGCCTTTATACAGGGCTTTCAAGCAGTCAATTATATAAACTGTTGAATGGAAAAGAAGTTCCTCATTATAAGCCCCATGGAAAGTTGATATTCTTTAACCGAAAAGAGCTCGACAGTTGGTTGTGCAGTAACAAAAGAAGCATTGAATTAGCGATGGAAATCTAAAATTAAACAGAAATGCCTATCATAAAGCGGATGAACATTAAATTGATCCGACAAATTCCAATTGTGGATTTTTTATTGGCAATAGGGATTTATCCGGTCAAGGTAACATCATGTTACGCATGGTACTACGCACCATACCGAGAGGACGAAGATCTGTCCTTCAAAGTAAACAAGAACCGCAATATATGGTATGACTTCGCAACAGCCAAGAGCGGCGACATTATCGACCTTGCGGTATTGGTGTACCGCACCCACAACATTCCTAAAATATTAAAAATGATTGAGCAGGCTGATCCTGCTGCACCTCTCAGGATACGGACATTCGTTCCGCATCCGCAACAATCAGCTCCTGATAGGACGCAACTGAAAGCAACCGTATTCCAAAACCTGCGGTTGGAATTGTTGGAATCCTTACCATTGCTTTCCTACCTTTCCAAACGAGGAATAGATATGGAAATAGCCAGTCAAGAATGTTGGGAAGCGCATTACACCTGCCATGGAAATAGTTACTATGCCATTGCATTCCCCAACGAGGCGGGTGGCTATGAGATACGCAATCCCTATTATAAGGGGTGCATTGCTCCGAAAGCGGTGTCATTCATTTCCCAAGGACAAACAGACTGCGTATGCCTGTTCGAAGGGTTCATGGACTATTTGTCCTTTCTGACCTTGCGGAAACGGGAACGGTTGTCCGTACCCTGTTATGGCGCAGACCTGTTGGTGTTGAACTTGGCAAACAACTTGCCCAAGGCATTGTCACGGCTGAAAGCCTACAAGCACATCTATTGCTATCTCGACAATGACGATGCCGGACGGCGTGTGGTGGACATGCTACGGGAAATCAAAGGCGATGCCGTGCATGACATGATGGAAACCTACCCGCTCTACAAAGACCTCAATGACATCCTTGTTGGTAAGAAAAAGATGCCGTAATAATACGGATTTGCTTATTACAGAGTCTGCAATTCCTTATTTATACGAATTTGAATGAAAATATTTCGCAAGAATCACAAAGAATTGCCTTGGAATATTTGGCAGTTCGGGATGGATGCAGTATTTTTGCATGGTAAATATCGTCAAATTCATAATAAAGGCGAATATGGCAACAAAAATACAGCAAATATTGGAATCGCATCCAAATAGTTCATTGTTTTTCGGGAATTGGCTCACGAAACAGGGACTTAACTCCAAGGAGCAACATTCGTACATGAAGAGGGGTTGGCTCACTCGTATATCCAAAGGCGTTTATGCTTTGAAAGGCAAATCGCCCACATTGCTGCAAACGGTGGCGGCTTACAATTCGCAACTTGGTAAACAGTGCATCGTGGGCGCTTATACCGCTTTGGAATTAAGGGGGTATTCACATTATCTTTCCCTCGGCAAGCCTAAAGCCTACCTGTTTACCGACAAGGAAAACAAACTGCCCTTATGGATTGTTCAAGGGAAATGGGACATGGCTGTCAAGTACATGACAACCTCTTTCCTTGGAACAGACTTGAAGGCAGTCGAACCAATGGTTGTTGAAAGTAACAGTTTGCTCGTTTCTTCCCCTGAAAGGGCATTCTTGGAATGTCTTCATCTGCCAGATGCAGCTTCCTCCTTGCTGGATATGTATTACATCATGGAGAGTCTGACCACGCTTCGCCCAAAACTGGTGCAATCGTTGCTTGAATCATGCACTTCGCAAAAGGTAAAACGACTGTTTGTCTATATGGCAGAAAAAGCGGCCCACCCTTGGTTCAAGGCTCTAAAACTTGATTCTGTAACATTTGGCACGTCACGATATATGATAGTGCCCACTGGAAAATACATCGCTAAATATAATATGACCATACCCAAAGAACTTGCTGAATATGAATAGAAACAACGCCAATACACAGATATACGCTCAGAAAGTGGAACTTCTGTTGCGACTGATGCCAATTGTAATGGAAGAGGGCGTATTTGCCGTGCATGGTGGCACTGCCATCAACCTATTTCTTAAGAACTTACCTCGCTATTCGGTTGATATAGACCTGACATATACTCCATTAGCAGACAGAAACCAAAGTTTGGAAGACATCAACCTGCACTTGAAATCCATCAAAGAGAAAGCTGAAAAGGCTTTCAAAGGGATGCATATCGTGCCTAAGTACGACATCTGCAAACTACTTTGTGAATACCGGGGCAAACAAGTCAAGGTGGAGGTGAACCAGACCAAGAGAGGTCTTGTCGGTGGTGAGGCATTAACCATGCCACTGAGCGACAAGGCACAAGAGGAGTTCGGACTCTATTGTGAGGCTGACATAGTTCCACTGACACAGCTATACGGCGGGAAGATTGCGGCGGCTCTTTCCCGGCAACATCCCCGTGACCTGTTTGATGTGAAATATATGGATTTGCCGATGGCAGATTGCAGGGAAGGACTTATCTTTAACTTGCTTGGCAGCGACCGTCCTATCCATGAATCGTTTTCCCCGCGGCTTATAGACCAACGTGAGGCAATGGTAAACCAATTTGATGGCATGACGGACATTCCTTTCACATACGAGGAATTTGAGGGAACAAGGACTAAACTGATAACCGAAGTCAACCGGTTGATTACTGATGATGACAAGAGATTTTTGGTCAGTTTCGAACTTGGCGAACCGAAATGGAATGGGTATGAGTTTGAATACTTCAAAGATTACCCGTCTGTTAAATGGAAACTTGTTAATCTTGCTAAGTTGGCAAAACAGAATCCCCAAAAATTGAAAGACGAAGCGGCAAAGCTTGAAGCCTTCTTGTTGTAGAGTAGTTTATCAGCAAGCTGCTTATAACAGGTTAGACAAATAATAAAAGGTATAAGCAAGCTTTGGCTTGCCAATTATCGCAAGGAAGGACAACCGCCCTATCACATCGGGGAACGGCTGTCCTTCCTTGTTTTCAGTCCTTATGCCGGTTTACGCCACCTGACTTTCCAGCCGTAGACATCGGCAACGTAGGGATAGAGAGAATGTGTGAGCTTGCGGAAGCCTTTCTCGTCAATCTCAAGGTTGTAGATTTTGTCGGCTATCCGTTCGGCATCCTCCCGGCTTTTCGCCACCCGGTAAAGCACATAGTTCGTGCCGTCGTGGTGCGCCATGCGGCTGCGGATATTGTAGCCGTCACCATACCATTCCACGTCAAAACAGGATGAACGCAGTATGTCGGCGACGTTGCTGCCCAAGATTTTATAGCCCTGTCTGCGTCCGCGCCACAAGCCCAAGTCGCCAAACGCAATGATAACGCCGTCCACTTCTTTATTCAAGTTGAGCCGCTCGTCACTGAGCCAGCCGTTGACCACATCCTCCCATTCCTCATCCGTAACCACATAGCTGTCATCCTCCAAGAACTCGCGTTGGCAGTCTTGGTAATACTCCCGTGCCTCGTCGTCCATAAAGCTGTCGTTTGACCAAATAATCTGTTTCATCGTTTTGATAATTTAATGTTAGACTTCTTCTTCCTTCCCTGCCGTCGGGCTTTTACCCGTCCAAAGGGACTTGTTTTTACGTGCAAGAGCCAAGGCGGAAAGGAGGGAACGAATGCAAGGAGGAAGCTGGCCGCCCTCCCGGAACTGCGCCTTGCAGCTTCCCGACCGCCTTACCTTCGCACAGGAAAAACAACATCCGTGGACGGCTAATACGCTTCGTTGCCCATAGAAAATTTACTTCGTTGGTCAGGCAAGTATAACTGAACAGGCGTAGTAAGTATAACTGTCTTTAGCAAGGTTGTCAAAGTATGATTGAAAGTATGATTTCTCCGCGCGAAGAAAAATCAAGTTAAAACAGCACAGTATTTCAGTCTGAGGTTTCGCAAGACGGCTTTTCCATTATTCTTTTGCAGGCAAAACGAGATTGTAAACCTATAAACCAGACAAAGCAATGAGTCCATTTATGATATTTGCCTTCGTGCTGACAATAGCCTACGCTATTTATTATGCGGTGGTCATTGCCAAGGACTTGCAGGGCAAAAAAGGACGCACCAACTCTACCGAGGAGGTGTTTGACTTGGAAGGCATGGAGGAAGAGGAATCCGTGCAAGTCAGCGAATCAGGTGACAGCTTCCATGTGGGCAGTTCAGGAGATACGTCGGCCGACCCGATAAAAAGTGAGGAAGAAAATGCTGCCGGGCAGCCGACCGAAGAGCCACGGAGTGCAGCCGAAGAAAAAGCGGACCGCATCCAGTCGGCCCTGTATGAAGCCGAGATAACGAGCGAGAACGGCGTGACCGCTCCCGAACTCCACGAATTGTTGGAGGGCAGGCGGGAGACCCTGTTCAAAACCCCCATGAAGATAACAAGAAATGAGTTGTAAGATGCGCAGGTGGACAGGCTTGTTGTTTGGCGTGTGCACGGCTTTGCCAGCCTCGGCCAAATGCGGTGGCGTGGATTATAGCTGGGGTGCTGACGCATTGGCTCTTATGCATGATTACGTGGTGACCATGATGCTGTATGTGCTCTACCTGCTCTACGCCATTGCCGCCATCGTCGCCATCTATGCCAGCCTGCAAATCTACATCAAAATGAATACGAGGGAGGAAGGCATCACGAGGGAGATAATGATGGTAGTCGGTGCTTGCCTGTTCATCATCGGCGCATCCATCGTGTTCCCGGCGTTCTTCGGCTACCGGGTATGACAGGAAGAAACGAGACAATTCACATAGTGTTTAATTTTTAAGGTAAAAAGAATGTTTAAAGGAAAAATCAGAAAGTGGATGAAGGGACTTTGCCCTTCCGGGAGATTGAAAATGCTCTCTCTCATGCTGCTGGCAGGCACCACAGCAGCACTCGCCCAGAACGCCGCCGGCGACTATACGGCGGGCACCACCGCCCTCGGCACGGTGACGACCGAAATCGCCAAGTACGTGCCTTACGTGGTGAAGCTGTGTTACGCCATCGCCGGTGTCGTGGCCATCGTGGGAGCCATCAGCGTGTACATCAAGATGAACAACGAGGAGCAGGACGTCAAGAAGTCCATCATGATGATCGTGGGAGCTTGTATTTTCCTTGTGGCTGCGGCACAGGCACTCCCGTTGTTCTTCGGCATCACCAGCTAAGCCATGCCCGGAATGCACGGTGACACCCGTCCTTTGGAATACCCCATGTTCAAGGGGCTGCAACGGCCTCTTGAATTCATGGGGATTCAGGGAAGGTACATCTACTGGGCGGCAGGGGCCATCGGTGGTGCCATTGTCGGCTTCATCGTGGCTTACTGCCTCTCCGGTTTCCTTGCCGGGCTGATAGTCTTGGTGGCCGCACTTGGTTGCGGAGCGGCACTCATCCTGCTCAAACAGCGCAAGGGACTTCACAGCAAGAAGAACGACAAAGGTGTGTTTGTCTATGCCCGCTCCAAAGGGCTGTAAACGCCCATGCCAAGATTAAAGCGGCCTTGATGCGGGATATGATATTACTCCATAAAAACAGCAAATACGGAAATGATTAAAGAACCATACAAAACAACGAACGGATGCAAGTCTTTCTAATGATATGTATCGGGCTGCTGCTCGCCTCCTGCGGCGGAGAGAGGCAACCCAAGCCCACGGTTGCCGCCATCGAATCGGGCGAGAAAACACGCATGGAGTGGCAAAAAGCACGCAAACCAATTAAAGTCTGCATTGAGGGTATGGAGGCAACAACCCCTGCATGGCCCCACCTTGGCGTATATATGGACGTAAGCACTGCCATACCCGAAGAAAGGCAGGCATTAGCAGGAGCGATGTTCACCCGGAAGGGAGACGTGTATGTGTCGGCAAACCGTCATGCACTCACTTCCGACACGACGGCGACCGTCAGCGTTTGCTATCCTTTCCGAAAAGGACTAGGGACAAACGATACTCTCCGCCTGATCGCCCCGTTCGATGAAAACCTTTATGGAGTGGAAACCCGCCGCATCATCGGGACTACCATCCAACCGACATTCAGGCTGCAAAGTTCCATGGCATTGCTACGCATCGTCTGTGAGGGCGATGACCTGCGTGACCGGTTGGACGGCATCAACCTCATCGGGGATGACATCTATACTGAAGGTGGCTATCAGCCTTACACAGGCAGATGGCTCGATAAAAAAGCCAACGGCAGCCTACAAGCAGGAAGTACGGACTGCCTGCTGAACAACGGCAGGAAGCATGACCTTTACCTGATTCCGACCGAAACCGCCTGCTCCGTTACTATCATCATCCGCATCAACGGCAAAGACCATGTGTTGCGTACCATGTTGCCACCCTTAACGGCAGGAAGCATGACGCACCTCTCCATCCGCAAAGGCAACGAGGGCGTAGCCATCAACAGCAGTTGGGTGGAGCCGGAGCGTAGCCTGGCATATAAATTCCGGATGATGCCGGTTGATTCCGTGCAAACGGGGCATTACCTGCAAAGGGACGGGACGATACAGGCGAAGCGTGACACTCTTTCCATGGCCGTGGTCATGGAAACGGACGGCAAGCACGGCAAGGCGGTTGCCTTATCTGATTGTCCGGGATCGTTCGTATTCTCCGGAAACGGCGTTTCAAGCGGCAGGCGATTCCCGACCATTGACGGGAAACGAAAAGAAGGCATTATCAATCCGACCACCGGCATCGGCGAGGATGACAAGGTCATCTACAAGCCAGGAATGCCCTATTCGAGCGATTGCGCCTTGGGCTATACTGATGGGGCAACCCTCACGCAAGGACTGGTGGAAGCCGATGGACAAACCAAGCGAAATTCTCCTTTGGGCAGGCGAACCATGCTGCAAGAGACGGCACGGCATCCCGGCGGTTATGTGCCCTCACTCGGTGAATTGGCCAAGCTCTATTACCTGCTGGAATGTGCCAAGCCCTCCACGCTGAAAGGCCTGATACCCCCCTTGCAAGGCGAATACCTCACTTGCTCCGAAAGCGGCAAGGAGACCTTCTATCTGATGGACTTCTCCCACGGCATCGTGACCGGAAGGTTATCTAAGCGGTATACCCAGGCGAAACTACGACTTTTCTACCTATTCTAAAATGAAGAAGCCCCCATGACACTATACGTATTATTGACATTCACGGCACTTTTGGCGGGCATGGCCATCTCCGTCCGGGCATTCGGCACGGGCTGCAAGCGCAAACGTATGTTCCGGGAAATCTATTTCTCCATTGAGGACGTAGACGGCATCGGCATTCTCTACACCAAGACCGGGGAATACTCCGCCATCCTGCGCATCGAAAATCCGGTGCAGAAGTTCTCCGCTGACATCGACAGCTACTATGAATATACCCGTTTATTCACCGCCCTTGCCCAGACACTCGGCGAGGGCTATGCCCTGCACAAGCAGGACATCTTCACGAGGCAGGGCTTCGAGGAAACAGGCAACGGCAGACACGAGTTCCTGAGCGAATCCTATTTCCGCTATTTCAAAGACAGACAGTACACCGACAACCGCACCTACCTGACCGTGACGCAGGAGAACCGTAAGGGCAACCTGTTCTCCTATGATGACAAACGGTGGAAGGACTTCCTGGTGAAGATACGCAAGGTGAAAGACCAGTTGCGCGACGCAGGCATCCGTACCCAGTTCCTGGACAAGGCAGAAGCAAGTACTTACGTTGACCACTACTTCACGATGGACTTCTCAGACAAGCCCGTGGCGATGGACAGCTTCAAGGCGGGCGAGGAATGCGTGGAGATGGGCGGCAGGAAATGCAAGGTGTTTTCCATCGTCGATGTGGACAGCGCAGGATTGCCCTCGCTGGTACGCCCGTTCACCAACATCGAGGTAAACAACACCGAGATGCCCGTGGACTTGGTGTCGATGATAGACAGCATACCCGATGCACGGACGGTGGTTTACAACCAGATGATTTTCATGCCCGGCCAGAAAAAGGAGCTTGCCGCACTGGAAAAGAAGAAGAACCGCCATGCCAGCATCTCCAATCCATCGAACCTGATGGCCGTGGATGACATCAAGCGGGTGCAAGACACCGTAGCGAGGGAAAGCAAGCAACTGGTCTATATGCATTATAACCTCATGGTGTGCTGTGACAAGGGGATCGACCTGCAGAAGCCCACCAACTACTTGGAGAACAGCTTCGGCAGGCTCGGCATCCACATCAGCAAGCGGGCGTACAACCAGCTGGAACTGTTCGTCAATTCGTTCCCCGGCAACTGCTACGGCATGAGCGTGGACTACGACCGTTTCCTGACCCTCGGCGATGCAGCCGCCTGCCTGATGTACAAGGAACACATCCAGCACAGCGAGGACACCCCGCTGAAGATATACTACACAGACCGGCAAGGCGTGCCCGTGGCCATCGACATTACTGGCAAGGAAGGGCGCAATAAGCTGACAGACAACTCCAACTTCTTTTGTCTGGGGCCAAGCGGAAGCGGCAAGTCGTTCCATATCAATAGCGTGGTGCGCCAGCTTGCCGAGCAAAACACCGACGTAGTGATGGTCGATACGGGTAACTCCTACGAGGGCTTATGCGAGTACCTGAACGGCAAGTACATCAGTTATACGGAGGAGAAGCCGATTACCATGAACCCGTTCCGCATCAACCGCCAAGAGCTGAATGTGGAGAAGACCGGCTTCCTGAAAAACCTTGTGCTGCTGATATGGAAAGGTTCCCAGGGTACGGTCAGTAAGACCGAGGACAGGCTCATCGACCAGGTGATTACCGAATACTACGACGTTTATTTCAACGGTTTTGACGGCTTTACCCCTCCCCAACGGGAAGACCTGCGCAAGAGCCTGCTGGTGGACGACCGCAACAATGCCCGTGGCGGCAGGGAAACGGAAGAGGAACGGCAGGCCCGCATCGAAAGGGAGATTGACGAGATAGAACGCCGCCGCAAGGAGCTGAAGGTGGAGGGCCTTTCGTTCAACACGTTTTACGAATACTCCGTGCAACGCATCCCCGACATCTGCCACGAGAACAACCTTGCGGGCATCGACCTCTCCACCTACCGTTACATGATGAAGGACTTTTACCGGGGCGGCAACCACGACAAAACGCTAAATGAGGAAATGGACGGCACCCTGTTCGATGAAACTTTCATCGTCTTCGAAATCGATGCGATAAAAGATGACCCGTTGCTTTTCCCCATCGTGACACTGATTATCATGGACGTGTTCCTGCAGAAGATGCGCCTGAAAAAGAACCGCAAAGTCTTGGTGATTGAGGAAGCGTGGAAAGCCATCGCCTCTCCGCTGATGGCCGAGTACATCAAGTTCATGTACAAGACCGCCCGCAAGTTCTGGGCAAGCGTTGGCGTGGTGACGCAGGAGATACAGGACATCATCGGGTCGGAAATCGTGAAGGAGGCCATCATCAACAACTCCGATGTGGTGATGCTGCTCGACCAAAGCAAGTTCCGGGAGCGGTTCGACGGCATTAAGGCGATACTCGGCCTGACCGATGTGGAGTGCAAGAAGATATTCACCATCAACCGCTTGGAAAACAAGGAGGGGCGCTCGTTCTTCCGGGAGGTGTTCATACGTCGTGGCACGGCCAGCGAGGTGTACGGCGT
The DNA here is from genome assembly GCF_000190575.1 of Phocaeicola salanitronis DSM 18170. Classification (NCBI taxonomy): domain Bacteria; kingdom Pseudomonadati; phylum Bacteroidota; class Bacteroidia; order Bacteroidales; family Bacteroidaceae; genus Phocaeicola; species Phocaeicola salanitronis. Next base: position 4,006,131 of record NC_015164.1, read on the forward strand.
GGAAGAACCGAGGGAATGCTACATGACCTACACTACGGAGCGGGCTGAAAAGGAAGCCCTGAAACTTTACAAGCGGGAATTGGGATGCAGCCATCAGGAGGCCATTGAAGCCTATTGCCGTGATTGGCAACTTTCGGGCATCGACAAGTCCTTGGCGTTCGCCCAGGAGGTGAACAAGGCAGGCCGTGTGCTGCATCTGGAACGGAACCGTCGGAAAACCATTCAGTAATCACACAATAATCATCTACAAATAATCGACATTATGGAAGCAGAAAAATTCATCCACGACTTTTGGAAGGCCAACGAAATCAGCAACTTCTCGAAAGAGGCCACCGTGTTGTTCTTCTACCTCATTTATGTGTGGGAGAACGAGAAGAAACCTGACGTGTTCTATGTGCATCCTGCCAGCCTGCTGTGCAAAGTAAGGGGATTCAGCGTAAAGGGAGTGTTGACTGCCAGTGAGGAATTGCAGGAACGCGGCTACATCACCTACAAAGCCCCCGACCAGCAATGGTGTTCCGGGGAGTATTCGCTTTGCCTTGACCGGGACATGAAAACAGGGAAGAATGAAAATCCGGGCAACAACCCGAACAATACAAACATCAAGCCCTGATAATCTATGAAAAGACTTCTTGTCCTATTGGTATGCGCCTGTGCTTCCGTCCTTTTGGCGGAAGCACAGTACGTGCGTGTCAACTACGACAAGAAGACCGTGGCGGCGATGGCGGCAGCCTATGCCACGGAAACGGCCACGGAAGCCTATTATACCGAGCAGGTGAAGGACATACTCGACAAATACAACGCGGCGGAAGTGGCCGCGGCGGGTATCTTCCTGTCAAAATACCTCGACCGTAAGGCATTGACGGAACTGGGCATCTGGAGCGACGGGACAGAGAACTACTATTACCGCCGCATCTATAACCTCGTAAGTGCGAAGATTATGCCGAAAATCTGGACGGTGGCAGGCCAGATGCTCCATTCCCCGCAGACAGCCCTGTATTGGGGCAGTTACCTGATGAAAGTCTGCGCCGAGGTAAAGGCCCTCTGTATGCAATTTGAATCGGTGGTGACGAACGGCACATTGTCGTTCCGGGACGTAGTGTTCCTGGAAATCGCCCCGCAGTTTGCCCCATTGTTCAAACTGTCGGAAAGCGGCGGCATCAACTGGGATGCCTTCTTCGACGATCTGGGCAATATCCGGCACAATTTCACCAAGGAAAACCTGAAAACGGACATTGACAACCTGTATAACATGGGGGTGGGACTGGCTCAGGCCGGGGCGGACAATTTTTCGGATGCCATTCTGGGCGGGAGCAGTTTTCATGACCTGCTGAACGGGAAGATAAGCGACATTGCACGAGTGGCCGGGAATGCTTACGACCTGTACGGACAAATGGAACATTCCGTGGGCAATACGCTGCTCTCGATGGTCGGAGGACCGGAGGGAGTGGCCAACCTGTTCCAGACCGGCAACTACAACCTGACTTCGTGGATAAGCGACTACCTGAAAGAAGCGGCCGGGCAATACTACACCCAACGGTGGTACATTTACCGCAGGGATGCCGGCACGGAAACCCTGTGCGACTACACGCCGCCCACGGACGACAACAGCATAATTTACGGCGGAGAGTGGACGCGCTTCAACACTTCCGATGCCGGATTCTATCCTAACAACGCACAGACCGAGCAGATACTCAGCAATTCGGAACGGTATGCCGGCTGGTCGAGGGCGCAGGTGGAGCAGATGAACCGGGCGAATGACGGCTATACCTACGGCATCAGCTATTATCGCTCCGCTTACAACATCAACCGGGGCAGCAAACTGATACAGAAGGCATACGCTTACAGCATAAAAGTAACCAGAAGCTGGAACCACGAGGAAGTGGTGTATGAAGACGTGTTCGATTCCTACAAGATGGATTTGAATACCTTCAAGGCGCAACTTAACGCCCGATTGTCGGAGTTCAACGACAACGAGGAGGGCCATGTGTATGTTATCGGCTACGATGCCAAGCACTATTACCAGGCCACGGACGAAGCTAGGCTACAAGGTTGCGAGAGCGTGATCGTCAGCGTGACCTGCCATGACGGGGTGACATTGGGCAGCGGAAGCACCCAATACAAGTGCCGCACCTGCGGCGGTAGTCTGAACAGCCACTCCAAGAACTGCGCCATGCAGACTACCGTGTCCGGGGATGACGAACTGGATTTGTCCGGTCTGGACGAACTGGAAAACGAATACAATGCGGAAGCGGCGGCCTTGCAGTCGCAGATAGATGCCTTGGAAGCCGAGAACGCCGAGTTGGTGAAACAAATCGCATCGGCCACGGTGGAAGAAGCAGCCTCCTTGCGGCAACAGTACAACCGCAACAAAGATGAAATCACCCGGCTGGAATCCGACCTGTCCTCTATCCGGAAGAAGCAGGAGGAGCTGGCGCAAGCCAAGGAGGAAGCGGCGGCAGAGAACGACGTGCCTACGGACGACTATTACCGCATCCCGGCCATCATGCAGGAGTGCAAGAACGCTTATAGCCTGACGTGGCAGGGTGACGGCTGGTGGAGCGGCTACAGTTACCTGCGGGAAGCCACCGCCCCGAACATTAACGGAACCATCACCTTCAAGGCAACCCTTTCCATTGCCCGCAAGCCCAAGTATTTCCTCGGCATCAAGATACACCGTGCCATCATGCAGATAAACTGGGAACTGACGGCGGAGTATTCGGACACGGAAGTGGTGGACATCATCGAACTTGACCCTGCCATGAGCGAGTCAGAAAAGGCGACATTGGTCAATGGCCGCCTGTCGGAGATTGCCCGGCAATACCCTTCGTGCGAAATCACCACGGAATATGTGAAATCGGAACCGGTGGAGGAAGACACGACCACGGACACCTACCACCTGCTGTGGGCATCCGACCGGCTGGAAATCGCCCGTCAGGTGGAAGCCCGGCTGACAAACATCTACGCCGACCTCGTTGCCTTGGAGAAGATGATGAACTACAAGCTCGGCATCATTGACGTGCTGAAGGACGTCGCGCCTTTTGTCAACGAGGAGCGGGGACGCAGGCTTACTCTGGTGGAGGAATGCCGACGCAGATGGTTGCGTGGCGCGGCGAACAGCCTGCACTCGGTGGATTACAACGGGAAATACGAGGAAACGGATGAAAATAGGGAGGAAACGGAATGAAGCTGGCTATAAGAAATATCAGGCATATCATCCTTCTGATGATGGTGACGGCGTTTTCGTTGGAGATGTCGGCACAATGGAACTTTGACATCGTTTCAGTGGAAGCCTATATAAATGACCACAAACAACAGCGAAGCCTGTTACTGGCCCGTTCGACACTGGAACTGAGCAACCAACTCCTGCACGAATACAGCAGCGAAGCGGCGGTGAACTTCAAGGAACTGAACGTGGATTTGGACAAGTACACAAGGGCTTTTGATGTCATTGACATCCTCTACCAGTCGCTGCGTACCTCGCTCAACGTATATTCCACCTACAATAGCGTGAGCGACCGAGTCGGGGACTACAAGGATTTACTAAATGACTATTATACAAAAGTGGTGGAGCGGAACAGGATGGAACTGCATGACACACTGATTATCGGCATCAGCCTAAGGTGCGTGGAAAGGATTGCGGAAGACGGCAAGCAACTCTACCGCTCAATGAGCGACTTGGTATTGTATGCCACCGGTGCGGCGGCTTGCTCCACCTCGGACTTGCTGCTGGTATTGGAAAGCATCAACCAAGGACTGGACAACATCGAGCGGCATTTGAACAAAGCCTACTTTGAAACATGGCGGTATATCCAACTCCGCATGGGGTATTGGAAAGAAAGCATTTATCTGGCCAAGGACAAGTCGCAGATAGCGAACGAGGCTTTCCGGCGGTGGAGGGATTCCGGGCTGAATCCGTATAACCGATGAAAGGGAATGGAGGCATGGAAACGAAAACAAGATGCGAGAAACCAAATACGAGAAAATTGAAATGAAACGAGCGGTATATATAATAATAGGTATTGGGGCGGCTATGTTCGGCCTTGCACCCAAGGCACTTGCCCAAAGCGTAACCTACAACCACGATGCTGCCAAGATAAACCAGATAACGGTGGCTGAAATCGGGTCGGGAGGATTGACACCGACATTTTATTACCAACTGCTGCATAACTCCTATCAAAAGAGCGCGGCGGCAAAGAACAAATTGGGCTTCCGCACGGCGGCGGGTATCAACCTGTACAACCAGGTTGACGATGCCGAGGCATTGGATTCCGCCATGACCCAACGTGCCCGGATTGAGGCGTTGAACGTGGCCGACCGAAGCGGCGGTGCATTGGACATGGCCTGGTTGACCGAGGGCGAAAAGGTCAATGCTGCCTTGGAGAACTTCGAGCGGAATATACGGCGGATTACGGAAGCCGGGGGCAGCAGTCGTGAGCGGGAGCTTTGGGAGGATTGCTACCGGATGTACCAATGTGCAGTCAAGGCGATGCAGAATGCCTATATGCCCAATTCGGAGCGCAAGAAACAGTACCTCCGCATCCATGCTGACATTATCCGCAAGGATGAAACCTTGGTGCGCTACTTGGTGCGGTTGGCCAGCTCCACCAAAGTCGCCGAACTGTTGGAGGCTTCGGCAACCATAGAAGACCGCCGGACGCAAATAGCTATGGCGGCAATGAACCGATGGCGGGAGGCCGGCTGGCGGGCAAAGGGGAATTAAACCGATGGCAGGGATAAGAAGATTCAATAACCAATACATATAAGACAATGAGCAAGGATAACGCGATTCAGGTGTTTAGCCACCCACAGTTCGGGAGCATCAACACCGTAGAAACGGAGAATGGGAAAGTGTTGTTCAAAGGAAACGATGTGGCAAGGGCATTGGGGTATTCAGATGCCCCACAAGCTGTCCGAATGCATTGCAAGGGGGTTGTTGTTTTAACAACCCCCTCTGAAAACCAGTATGGTACGGTGGTTATGTTGCCCACCAAGTACATTCCGGAAGCGGATGTTTACCGCTTGGTGATGCGTAGCAAACTGCCCGAAGCGGAGAAGTTTCAGGATTGGGTATGCGAGGAAGTATTGCCGAGCATCCGCAAGCACGGGGGCTATCTGACCGATGCCGCCTTGCAACGGGTCGTGACCGAGCCGGACTTCCTGATAGGTTTGGCCAATGCCATCAAGGAGGAACGGAAGAACCGCCTGGAAGTGGAAGCCAAGTATGAGGAGCAAAAGCAGTTGATTGGCAAACAACAGGAGCAGATAGAGGAACTGGGCAAGCGGACAAGCTACGTGGAACTCGTGCTGCAATGTAAAGGACTACTTGACATTACACAAATTGCGCAAGACTATGGAATGTCGGGGAGAAAGATGAATGCCATCCTGCACGAGAAAGGCATCCAGTACAAGGACAACAAGCAATGGATTTTGTATGCCGCCTACAAGGACAAGGGCTATGTGCATAGCGCCACACTTTCCTTGGAGAGCGGCAAATCGGTGATGCGCACCCAATGGACGCAGAAAGGACGGATGTTCATTTATGAAAAACTGAAAGCGGACGGCATCCTGCCGGTGATGGAACGGGAGCAATCCCCAATAGATAACGAAATGACAGCATAGCGACATGGGCGACGATATACTTTCGGATTTCGGCATCCACCTCTTGGAAGAGGAGATTGACGATGTGATATTCCAGACCAACGAATTCCTGACAGATGCCACCTTTACGGGGGCTCAGGGACCCTTTTGGTGGATCTTGCAGATGTGCATGGCATTGGCTGCCCTGTTCGCCATCATCATGGCGGCGGGCATGGCGTACAAGATGATGGTGAAGAAAGAACCATTGGACGTGATGAAACTGTTCAAGCCGTTGGCGGTGGCGGTCATCATGTCGTGGTGGTATCCGCCCGCCGACACGGGTATTACCAACAGCGGGAGCAGTTGGTGCGTATTGGACTTCCTGTCCTATATCCCCAATGCCATCGGCTCGTACACACACGACCTCTACCAAGCGGAAGCCTTGCAGATTACGGACAAATTCGAGGAAGTGCAGCAACTCATTTATGTGCGTGATACCATGTACACCAGCCTTCAGGCACAAGCCGACATTGCCCGTTCGGGCACGATGGACCCGGCGTTGGTGGAATCAACTATGGAACAGACCGGTGTCGAAGAAGTGACGGAAATGGAGAAAGATGCCAGCCGCCTGTGGTTCACCTCCTTGGTGAGCGGGGCGACCGTCTGTCTGGATAAAATCGTGATGGTCATCGCCTTGATTGTATATAGAATCGGTTGGTGGGCGACAATCTATTGTCAGCAAATATTACTTGGAATGCTGACGATATTCGGCCCGATACAATGGGCTTTCAGCCTGCTACCCAAATGGGAAGGGGCTTGGGCGAAATGGATGACAAGGTACTTAACGGTACATTTTTATGGCGCAATGTTGTACTTTGTGGGCTTCTATGTACTGCTTCTGTTTGACATCGTGTTATGCATTCAGGTGGAGAACCTGACGGCGATAACCGCCAGCGAGACAACGATGGCGGCATACTTGCAAAACTCGTTCTTCTCGGCGGGCTACCTGATGGCGGCCAGCATCGTGGCATTGAAATGCCTGAACCTTGTACCAGACCTTGCGGCATGGATGATACCGGAGGGTGACACGGCATTCAGCACGAGAAACTTCGGTGAGGGCGTGGCGCAACAGGCGAAAATGTCGGCCACCGGGGCTATGCACTCGTTGATGAGATAAAAGAAGAATAATGAACGACGATTATAACTGTTAAGATTATGGTCATAAAAAACTTAGAGAACAAAATCAAACTGGTGGGGATTGTCTGTGTGGCGGTCATCGTGGGATGCGTGGTCATCAGTTTGTCGAGCATTTGGACGGCAAGGGGCATGGTAGCAGATGCACAGCAGAAAATCTATGTGCTGGACGGCAATGTGCCGATACTGGTGCAGCGCACCTCAATGGAAGAAACGCTCGATGTAGAAGCCCGCAGCCATGTCGAAATGTTCCACCACTACTTCTTCACCCTTGCACCGGACGACAAGTATATCCAGTACACGATGGAGAAGGCGATGTATTTAGTGGATGAAACGGGATTGGCCCAGTACAACACTTTGAAGGAAAAAGGATTCTACAACAACATCATGGGTACGAGTGCCGTGTTCAGCATTTTCTGCGACAGCATCAAATTCGATAAGGAAAAGATGGAGTTTACCTATTATGGACGGCAGCGCATTGAGCGGCGCACCAGCATCCTGATGCGTGAATTGGTGACAGCCGGACAACTGAAACGTGTGCCCCGGACGGACAACAACCCGCATGGGCTGCTGATTGTGAATTGGCGTACCTTGCTCAACAAAGACATTGAGCAACGGGCGAAGAACAACTACTAACCAATTGACAATTAACAATTGATAATTCAAATTCAAAAACATAACGATTATGGGATGGAAGAAACTGATTTTCGGGGAGAAGATGCCTGACAAGGATGACCCGAAGTATGAGAAACGGTATAAGAAGGAAGTGGAGGCAGGACGGAAAGCCGCACGTTTCCTGCGGATAGACAAGATGGCAGGGTGTGCGCAACGCTTTGCCTGCAAGCATCCGAAGTGGTTTCTCGGTATCGTGTTCGGCATCGTATTGGGATGCCTGGCACTTAATGTGTATCGCATGGTATCGGTATGCATATTACCGGACAATGGCAGGCACGTCACGGCCACCGAACGGCAGGAGATTCTTTTGAAACAAAAACAACCTATGAACCATGATGACGGACAGGATTAACTTCAGACAACCCAAGTACGTGTTGCCGGCCATCCTCTACCCTTTGTTGCTGGTGACGGGGTATTTAGTGTTTGACATATTCGACACGGAGGTAGCAGAATCGCCCACTTCCCTACAAACCACCGAGTACCTGAACCCGGAATTGCCGGAGGCGCAGATGCGTGATGACGGTATCGGAGGCAAGTATGAGAGCATGGTTAAGTCCTACGGCCGGATACAGGACTATTCCGCTGTAGAAAACATTGAACGGAACAACAATGAAACAGAGAAAGAAGATTACGATTCCCGCTATACCGATGAAGACCTTGCCCTGCTCGATTCGGAAGCAGCCGCAAGGTCGGAGGAACTGGAACGTTTGCGTGAGATGCAGGAACGCCTGCGGCAAAGCGCCGAAAGAGGCGAAGCGATGGTGGCGGACACCACCGGGGTGCAACCGTTGAGCGAAGAAGAACGCCTAGCGCGAAGCGAGCAACGGCGCAAGGAGGCCTTGGCGGAGTTGGACAAGGCACTGGCAGAAGCCAGAAAGCAAGGGCAAAAAGGATTGCAGGACGTGGACAGCACGGACACGGAGAACCTCGCCCCCACTGGCAGTGTCGCCATAGGCGGCAAGGTGGAAATCAACGAAAATGCCGTGAACGAGCTTGCCGAGAATGCCGAGAACGAGCAAGTGGTAAAAAAAGTGAAGACCTCTTCGGACTACTTCAACACCTTGGCCGAAAACGAACCGGGCCCCCGCTTGATAAAGGCCATCATCGACGAGGACATCAAGGCGGTGGAAGGCTCGCGGGTGCGCTTGCGTCTGTTGGACGATGTGGAGATAGACGGCAAGGTGGTGTCCAAAGGATCGTACCTCTATGCCACGATGAGCGGCTTCGGCAGCCAGCGCGTGAAAGGGAGCATCAAGAGCTTGCTGGTGGAGGACGAATTGGTGAAGGTGAACCTCTCGCTTTACGACACGGATGGGTTGGAGGGGCTTTATGTACCCGGTAGTTCCTTCAGGGAAACCACGCAGGATGTGGCATCCAACGCCCTCGGCAGCACGATGAGCATTAACAACGGAAATACCGGGAACACCTTTGCCCAATGGGGAATGCAGGCCATACAGAACGCCTACCAGCGCACGAGCAACGCCTTGTCAAAGGCCGTGCGCAAGAACAAGGCGAAGCTGAAATACGGCACGTTCGTCTATCTGGTGAACGGCAGGGAAAAAAGGAACTGACAATATGCAATGTAAACAACAATCATCATGACAATGAAACTGACAATAAGAGGAATTCTGGCCGTTGCAGTCCTGTTTGCCGGAAGCACGACCAAGGCACAACAGACCTACAATGAAATGGAACAACTGACGGTGAACGAACAGGTGACGACTGTCATCACCGCCACCGAACCCATCCGCTTCGTGGATATTTCCACGGACAAGATAGCGGGTGACCAACCGATAAACAACACCATACGCCTGAAACCCAAGGAAGCGGGACATGGGGACGGCGAGGTACTTGCCATCGTCACCATCGTGACGGAACGCTATCGCACGCAATACGCTCTGCTTTACACGACCCGCTTGCAGGAAGCCGTGACGGATAAGGAGGTACAACCCATCGAAATGACAGCATACCATAACCCGGCAGTTTCGCTTTCCACCGAGGATATGTACCGCTTTGCCCGTCAGGTGTGGTTGTCGCCTGCCCGTTACCGTAACGTGAGCCACAGGCAACACCGTATGACCATGCGCCTGAACAATATCTATGCCGTGGGCGACTACTTCTTTCTCGACTTCTCGATAGATAACCACACGAACATCCGTTTTGATATTGATGAAATCCGCGTAAAACTGGCCGACAAGAAGGTGTCGAAAGCCACCAACTCGCAGGTTATTGAGCTGGTGCCGGAAATGGAGTTGGAACAGCGGACATCGTTTCTGCACGGCTACCGTAATGTGCTGGTCATTAAGAAGATGACCTTTCCCAACGATAAGGTACTGACCATAGAGGTGAGCGAGAAGCAGATTTCGGGGCGTACCATCGCCTTGAACATCGACTATGAGGACGTGCTTTGCGCGGACAGTTTTAATGAGGCTTTATTACAGGAGGAGTAAGGAAATGAAGAATGTAGAATTAATAATGAAGAATTTGACTGTGCCAAAGGGGTTGGTCATACTGGCATTCATGTTGGTAGCCACTTTGCCGGGTTTTGCCGATGACCGGCAAGGACGCATCCAAATCGGTACTGGCCTGCTGTATGAGAGAGGGTTGGACTGGACGGTGGGTTATGAGTTTGAAACAAACTACCATCATGCGTGGGAGTTCTTCGGGAATGTCTATCTGAAATGGGACAAATGTGAGGATTGTGGCCATGTTTGCCCCGAATCGTTTTGGAACCACTACAACACATGGGGCGTGGGCGCGGCCTACAAACCTTGCGTGTTCCGTAGCCGTAACCACCACGGCAACTTGCGCTTGGGCGGGTCACTGGGTTCGGACAGGGACAAGGTGCTGGGCGGCATCCATGTGGGGTACGAACACAGCTATGCGTTGCGCAAGGGCTGGAAGCTGTTTTGGCAGGCCAAGTGCGATCTGATGATAAAAGGGGAAGATTTGTTTCGGACAGGCATTGTCATCGGCGTGAAGATACCGACAAAATGAAGAATTAAGAATGAAGAATCTGGCACGTGAAGCAGACAAATTTTACGGAATATATAATTAAGGTATGAAAGGAAAGATGAACAAGATAGGAAAAGCGTGGGCGGCAGTAGTGCTAATGCTGGTTGCCGTCCTTGTGGGCTGTGACGGGCATCACGACCCGTTGGACACCTCGATGAAAGTAGGACATATACTTTGCACGGACGGCAAGACACGAAGCTACGAAGATTATGCGGCTTCCGGCAAGGAAGCCATAGCCGTGGTGTTCCATGTGAACCACGATGAAGAAATAAATGGCACAGGCTATGCGGTCTATCTGCATGACCTTACCCCGGAAGCCTTTGCCGACAGTTTGGGCATTGCGCAAGGAACGTCTGCCGACTTGACGGCTTACGATGGAAACGAGAATACCTTTGCCTTGTATGACACAGACGATGTTTCTTCGCCTATGGCCATGCAGGTGTTTGATATGTGGCGGTACGGGCAGAGTGCCTACGTACCTTCGGTGGCGCAGATGCGGTTGCTCTATGCCGCCAAGGAGTTTGTAAATCCCTACATAGAGGCTTGCGGCGGCGACCCGCTGCCGAACGAAGCCGATGGATGTTGGTATTGGACGAGTACCGAAGTGGAGGGGCAGGAAACCGCCAAAGCTTGGCTGTTCTCGATGGGGAGCGGTGCCATACAGGAAACGCCCAAACTGCAAGGGCACAAGGTGAGGGCGATAGTCACTCTGTATAATGAAGAATGATGAATGAATAATTAAGAATTAAGGAAAGTACGAGATGGAAGAAAGCAAGGAACTGCAAGGCGCTTACAAGATATTCCGGACGGTGGTGTACGTGTCCGTCCTGCTGGAGTTTTTCATGTATGCGTTCAACCCGGCTGTGTTCGACTATTGGAACGGCATCGTGTGTGACGTGCACGACCGCATGAAGACGTGGCTCATCTACCATGACGGCAACCTTGTGTACAGCAAGATTGCCACCTTCCTGCTTATCTGCATCACCTGCGTGGGTACGAGGAACAAGAAACACTTGGAGTTCGATGCACGGAGGCAGGTGCTTTACCCGCTGGTGTCGGGCATTGGGCTGTTGGTGCTTGCGGTGTGGCTGTTCGGGTATGAAATGGATGTCCGCCTTTACTCCATGCGCCTAAACGTCATCCTCTACATGGCGGCATCGGTGGTCGGTACGATACTGGTTCACGTGGCATTGGACAACATCTCCAAATACCTGAAGGAAGGTTTGCTGAAAGACCGCTTCAACCTGGAGAACGAGAGCTTCGAACAATGCACGGAGTTAGTGGAGAACAAATACTCGGTCAATGTGCCCATGCGTTACTATTACAAAGGCAAGTTCCGCAAGGGATGGGTGAACATCAGCAATCCGTTTAGGGGAACTTGGGTGGTCGGCACTCCGGGTAGCGGAAAGACCTTTTCCATCATCGAGCCGTTCATCCGGCAACATTCCGCAAAAGGCTTTGCCTTAGTAGTTTACGATTATAAGTTCCCTACATTGGCGACCAAGCTGTACTACCATTACAAAAAGAACCAGAAGCTGGGCAAACTGCCCAAAGGATGCAAATTCAATATTATCAACTTTGTGAATGTGGAATACAGTCGCAGGGTGAACCCGATACAGGCGAAGTACATCCCCAACCTTGCCGCTGCCAGCGAAACGGCGGAAACATTGCTGGAGTCTTTGCAGAAAGGCAAGAAAGAAGGTGGCGGAGGTAGCGACCAGTTCTTCCAGACCTCGGCAGTGAACTTCTTGGCCGCCTGCATCTACTTCTTCGTGAACTACGAACGGGAGCCTTACGACAAGGACGGGAACAAACTGTATGCGGAGAAAGTGCAGGACAAGGAGACCAAGTTCTGGAAACCTACGGGCGTGGTGCGCGACCGCAAGGGCGGTAATATTGTGGAGCCTGCCTATTGGTTGGGTAAATACTCGGATATGCCGCACATCCTGTCGTTCCTGAACGAGAGCTACCAGACCATCTTCGAGGTATTACAGACCGACAACGAGGTGGCACCGCTGCTTGGCCCGTTCCAGACGGCATTCCAGAACAAGGCTATGGAACAGTTGGAAGGCATGATCGGTACGCTGCGTGTCTATACTTCCCGACTTGCCACCAAGGAATCGTACTGGATATTCCACAAGGACGGCGATGATTTCGATTTGAAGGTGAGTGACCCGAAGAATCCCAGCTACCTGCTGATAGCCAACGACCCGGAGATGGAGAGCATCATCGGGGCGTTGAACGCCCTGATACTGAACAGACTTGTGACACGTGTAAATACAGGGCAGGGAAAGAACATCCCCGTAAGTATCATCGTGGACGAGCTGCCCACGCTGTATTTTCACAAGATAGACCGACTTATCGGAACGGCACGAAGCAACAAAGTGAGCGTGGCATTGGGCTTTCAGGAACTGCCGCAGTTGGAAGCCGACTACGGGAAAGTAGGTATGCAGAAGATTATCACCATAGTGGGTAACGTGGTTTCAGGCTCCGCCCGCTCTAAAGAAACGCTTGAATGGCTGAGCAACGACATCTTTGGCAAGGTGGTACAGCTGAAACGTGGCGTGACCATCGACCGCGACAAGACCAGCATCAACCTGAACGAGAACATGGACAATCTCGTGCCGGCCTCGAAGATAAGCGACCTGCCTACGGGATGGATATGCGGACAGGTAGCCCGTGATTTCGTGAAGACCAAAACCGGACGGGGCGGCAGCATGAATATACAGGAAGCCGAAGAGTTCAAGACTTCGAAATTTTTCTGCAAGACAGATTTCGACATGGAAGAGATTAAGAAAGAGGAAGACGGGTATGTGCCGCTTCCCAAGTTCTATACTTTTCCATCGAAAGAAGAAAGGGAACGCATCCTGTACCGGAATTTTGTGAAAGTAGGTCAGGACGTGAAGGAAATGATAAAGGACGTGGTAAACAAGAAAGGGGCAAGATGAGATTGGTTTTATGTGTTTTATCCCTGCTGTTCCTGTTTTCACTCAACTTGACAGCGCAAGCCTCTGACAAAGGGAAGCGGCTGAGGATATACGAATTGCCACCGTTCGAGCGTGCCATATTTTGCACCAAGCATTACGAGGGTTGGCATGGAAGCCGTAAGCATCTGCCTTACATAGGATACGGGCACAAATTGTTGCCCGGTGAACGGCTGACCCATAAGATAAGCCGCGCACAGGGCGACAGCCTGCTCCGTGCCGATATGCGGAAGCTGTGCCGTATGTTCCGCCGCTTCGGTCGTGACTCGACACTGCTTGCCTGCCTTGCCTATCAGGTAGGCCCGTACCGTCTGTTGGGAAACGAGAAACTTCCCAAAAGCAGACTGATACGCAAGCTGGAACGCGGCAACAGGGACATCCATAAGGAATATGTGTCCTTTCGGAAATGGAAAGGCAGGATTATCCCAAGCATAGAAAGGCGCAGACGGGTGGAACTCGCCCTGTTGTTTGAGCCATGACAAGTAGAAAAAGACTAAACCATCTGCAAACAATACGGCACGGAATGACGGAGTTTTTCAATGGTTACACTGTGTATTTTCAGTTTAATAACAAACTAAAAATCAGAAATTATGGCAACATTCAAACTGAAATTCCGCCCTTCCACCGCTGAAGGCAAGCCTGGCACTATGTATTTCCAAGTGACTCACCGCAGAAGCACGAGAACAGTTTACACCGATTACCGAGTCATGCCCGAAGAATGGGACGGGCGGACTTCGTTCATCCGCATCACCGGCACACCGGAACGGCGGGCGGAACTGCAACTGATTGCCTCCAAACTGCGGTGGGACTGCAAGCAAATCACCTCGCTGATCACGGAAAAGGAACTGGCAATGCTGGAATACACGGCGGACGACATCGTGTCGGCATTCCGGCTCCTGCCGCCGTGCCAGACGTGGTTCGGCTTCATCCACGGCATGACGGCGAAAAAGCTCCGTGTCGGCAGGCTGGGAACCGCCAAGACCTACCGCGACGCCCTGTCGAGCTTCTCCCAGTTCCGCGACGGGGAGGACATGACCGTCGACGCACTGGACGCGGAGACCATGAACCAGTACGAGGCATGGCTGAAAGGACGGGGCGTGAAACGCAACTCCTCGTCGTGCTACCTGCGCACCTTGCGCACTCTCTACCGCAAGGCGGTCGAAACCGGACTGACAACCGACAAGCATATTTTCCGCCACGTGTTCACAGGGTTCGCCAAGACCGCCAAACGAGCCATACCGTTAAGTTCACTGCGTGCCATCAGGCAGCTTCAGTTGTCCGAAGGCTCTGCCATTGCCTTCGCACGGGACCTCTTCATGCTGATTGTCTACCTTCAGGGCATCTCGTTTGTGGACCTTGCCTATTTGAAGAAAGACGACATCCGAAACGGGCAGCTGCACTACAGCCGCAAGAAGACCGGACAGGAGCTGACCGTCTGTTGGGAATCCGTCATGCAGGACATTGTGGACAACTACATCCACCTGACGAAAGGCAGTCCGTATCTCTTACCCATTATCACTAAAACGGACGGCACGGAACGGCGGCAATACGAGCGGATGGAACATAAGGTGAACTATTACCTCAAGAAAATCGGCACGATGGTCGGGTTACAGGCATCCCTGACGACATATACGGGGAGGCATACCTGGGCCAGCATCCTGCGGGACATGGGCACCAGCCTGTCCGTCATCAGCAAAGGCTTGGGGCATGAAAGTCTGAAGACCACACAAATCTATCTTTCCTCCATCGACATGGAGGGCGTGGTGAAAGCCAACCGAAAAATGATAGGAAAAATTTTTCGTAAATAATAACCGGAAATGTTCGACAAATTTCACACCTGTATAATATGAAACGGCGGATTTTTGCAACTGACTGATTATCAATGTGTATTTTTGTGTGGAATCCCATTTTAGTCGAACAAATGCAGCTTTTGTTCGACTAAAATTCCGAATCTTTAAAATTTTCTGCCTATAAAATGGCTCTGTATTAAATCTTTTTATTACCTTTGCAACGTATCCGCCGTTTCATATTATACAGCAATAGTAAAGCGGTGGGTATAGAAGAGACTTAATTGATTGAAAACTAAATACTTGTGATATGGAAGTAAAAATGTTAAAGCGCATTGCGCTTTGTTCTTCTCGTCACATAACAACGGCAGGCCATTGTTGCTGAGTTTTTACTCCAGAATGCTGCCGCTAAACCTAAAGAATGCTGTAAACAACGCCTGAAAAACGTCTTGAAAATGTTTGAAAAGCGTGGTGATTCAAATTCGGAGAGGTATCAGTTAGCCGTCATGCGATTGCCATGGGGGTAGCGTAAAGAACGCTTTTTCGTGAATGAAGAATGAAGAGTGAAGAATTAAGAGTTCACCATGCGGCATGACAACATAACGATGCTTCATAACTTAGCTCAAAACATCTTTTGCTCGTTATAACAGCGAAACAGTCATCATTCTTCAATCTTCATTGGCTTACGCCGAACGTTGTTTCATTATTCTTCATTCATCATTCTTAATTTATCTCACAGTGCCTGACAAACTCAACAGTGTAGATTACCATTGGTTTCTTGTCTGCACCAAACCCGGACATGAACCGGAGTTGTGCTTGCTCATCGAGCGCGAAAAGGGCAAGATACGGAACATACTGGAGGTCTATTGCCCTACGCATACCAAGGTCTATGTGCGCCGTGGTGACAATGAACAGCAACAGCCCTTTTTCAACGGCTACGTGTTCGTGCTTGCCACCCAAGATGCATTGGTAGAGTTTCTCCGTGACAACAATTCCGACGCTTATATTTGGTACAACCGGAAGTGCACACCGGACGAGAAAGCCACAGTCTGCACCATCCCCGAATCGCAGATGCGTGCATTCCGTGACTACAACGAGAACTATGCCGACAAGGTGATTGTGTTGGAACGGCCTTACACCGACTATGCGGTTAACGCGAAAACGGACGAGCCGAACGAAATCGTGCGTGTGGTTGACGGTCCGCTTGCCGGATGTGAAGGCTACATTTGCCGCTTCCACAAGAAAAAAGGACTGGTATTCCGCGTTCAGGGCTTGATACCGGGCAGCTGGCTGACCGTCACTTACCCCAATGTATCCGACCTCCACGTTGTCCGACTACACAATGCCGAGGGCGACCGTTTGTCCATAGGCACGGAGAAAGGACGCGCCGTTGACCTGCTTACCGGCATCCTGCAAGGCTGCGGTTACGGAGAACGCACACAGTCCCTGTTTTATGAACTGATGGAGCGTCTTGCCGCCGACCTGTCGTTGGAGGCTCTTTGCAAGTATTTCCAGAAGCAAGGGGAAAAGGCATTGGCAGACCGTCTTGCCAAACTGACTACCAAAGAGGCAGAACTTCTGATAAACCTTGCCCGCTATGAGCATGACACGCCCGGATATGTGAAGGAAAACTGGCCAAGCCTCATTTTCCGCCCGCTCCTTACGCCGACATCGGGAATAATCATAGAAAAAGACAAGGGTGAAGTGGAGTTGCAACATAAGGATTACACGGAAATCATCCGCAGGGTGGACATCACCGAAGAGGTCTATTACCCCAGCAGGCAGGAGGACGGGAAAGTCACCACTGCCTATTATGCCCACATCGGCATGAGGAAGGAAAAGGACGACCTCGTTTTCTTCGCCAACTGGGACGATTTTCTTCGCGAATATTTCCTGACGGCAGGAAAAGCCAACGAGAAGTTGGTTTCCGGTAAGGTGCAGAAAGTCCGTAACGAGATTACACTTAAGGAAACGGAAAAGCTCATTGAGTCTTTCCGCAACTATGCGCCTACATTATATAAGGTATTGACGGATGCGGATTCTGCCGTAAAAGCCGTGCAGGACTTTAAGGTCGGTGAAGATACGTTGAATGTCTTTACCATCCGGTCTTCAGCACAGGAAAAGGATGCGGCAAAGGACAAGCTGATACAGACCTGCGTCCGCATCTGCAAGGAAATCAACACCACCAACCACCTTGCCGTATGGCGCAGGTACCTGCGGACGGTATGGCTGCACAATTGAAGTTGACAAGGTATCAGTTGACAAGGCAACAAGGTTCTGAATAGTTTCACTAATGGCATCTAAAACCTTGTTAACTAGTCAACGAGTCAACTTGTTACCTAAACCTTAAATCCGCAACTCCATTCCCGAAGTGCTACCTACATAAAGAGAAATGGACTTTTGATTCGTAAGATAACCATTAAGTCCTCGCGTCCGTTTCAATGCGCATACCATCCCCTTACCCCATAAAGCGACTTGAGGCAATACGCAATCAGTGGCCATCAAGTGATGTAAATCATCCGGAAGAAGTTTTGAAGGCTTCTGCATATGCATGGTTGTCGGTGTAGATATTCAGCACACATTGCCTTGCGGTCTTAATCCACTTGGCAGGTACTGAAATGAATTTGAAGACAAACGTCTTGATACGGCTGGTTTCCTTGAGCCCGAACTTCTTCACTTCAATCCTTTGCATGATGGCCTTGTAGAAATTGCGTATCAGTGCCGTCAGGAGCAGGAACACGGTATTTTCCGCCATGAAGGATTTAGGCAGTCTGTCCCATCCAAACCCATTGTTCATGTCATCAAAGACGCGTTCCTTGCCACCGCGCATGTTATAGAACTCCACGATGTCCCTCATGGATGATTCGTAATCGTTGGTCAGGATGCAGCGGTATGTATATTCCCCCTCCCACAGGTCCGGTCCACTGCCCATGCGTCTCTGTCTCTGGATTACCAGGCGATACGGTTTGCCCTTCCACTTCTCAACGAGAATGGAGTTCAACTCAAACACGATGCCGTTTATCTCTTCCTTCTTCCACCCTCTGAGCGCGAAGATGTCATCATAGAGCGAGCAGCAGCGGTTGGCGCGTATGTAGAATGTCCTGCAATGCTTCCTGACCTCATCCACAATGTCTTCAGAGCATGAGCCGCAGTCGGCCCTGAAGCGTTTGACTGTCAGCTTCTTCTCTTCAAGTCTCTCCAAAATCCTCTTTAGCGTGTCCTTCTGGTGAAAGCGTACATTGGTGTTGCCGTCGCTGTTCTCTATGCCGACAATCATGTCGCCGATAACGGCCACACCGGACCTGTAACCAAGAAATTTCTTGTACGTGGGCTTTGCATCGTACTTCTCCGCCTCAATGAACTGGTGGTCAAAGTCAACGTCATACTCCCCGCCCTCTTTCAACTGCCCTGTGGACAACAGGCAATTCAGGAGCAATGTGTTGAGTGTGTCTGCCGTATTGAAATCATAGGACTTTCCGGCATCAGACGTGTATGAGATGTTTTCCCGGGTCAGTTCGTTTATTGCCCTAAGGATGGTGTCGGCGCTACAGGTGCGGAGTGTGGGGTGAAGGGAAAGATGACTCATTAAGTGGGCGGTGACATCCTCAACGCAAGAACCGCCGCAGAAGTAAACGCATAGGAGGGAGCGGATGATTTCGCTGTATTGATAACCATAGAGTTTGCATCTCAACCCAAGTGTTGAGTCAATTGTAGAGGAGAGAAGGGAGGTAAATTGCTCCATGATTGGAAATATGCCTCCAAAAGGAGTGAGTCTTTCGGATTTTATTGCTACCTTTGCCATGCCTGTTGCGGTTTTCTTTGTCTTTGGATTCGCAACACTAAGGTAAGTGAAAACGCTGACATGGCAAAAACCTGGGCAACAAAATGTTGCTCAGGAACTTATAAAAATAATTATCAATTATGTTGCGGAATTAAGGCTAAAATAAAATGCTTACATTTATCCAATTCTCCTCCCGTTGGAAGCAGCTCCATCACCCCACCATGAACGTGGATGGTGACGTGGCTTTCTTTTATCAGCTGTACGTCAGACTGTATCATCTTATCGGACAGGAAGCGAAGTGTTTCGACAATCATAAAATATTTCACTTTCTGCTCTATATAGAGAATACCGTTGCCGTCGGGATTGACGGCGTTTATGAATACAGGTACCGCTGCGTAGGCGATGTGGACAGCCGCTGGTGCGACGGATTTGACATGAGTGCCAATGCAGATTCTGAAGTCCACAACCTCGTGGGCAGAGCCGTGGCGGACGCAAAATATAGCGCCCTTCGGCAATGGATGGTCGAAAGCGTGCTGTCAGGTGATTTCTCCCGTTTGAGTGAAATGCTGGCATGGTTTGTGCGCGAGGACAAAATCCTGCAGCAGGTCTTTCCCGACCTGCGTTGCCGCAAGGCGATGTTCATGCAGCTCGTTGGAAATAAACAAACTGCCAAGAATATGCTGTGGGCAGATCTTGCTTTCAACTGGCATGACAAGCGCGGCGACTCTTTGGCAAATACCATAGCCAAACAGTTCCGCTATGAAGCATCTTTTGTAGAGGGAAAGGAAAAGACTTTGCTGAAGGAAGCGGCAGAAATACTCGATGCTATCCGTTCCGAACGACTGGATACTTATACGGTCATTGAAATGAAAGACGAACGCACGTTTACCTTGCTCCACAGGGACGGACGTATGTTCAGTGACGTGATTTTTCCGCAGCCGATGCCTGAGAATGCACAAGGCTGTCATATTGCCGTCCAACTCGTCACATACAATAATATAACATACATAAGCGGTTCAGCAGTCCGGCTTGATAAAGAAGCCCTGCCTACATGGAACGGCGAAACCAACTGGAACGACATCGTGCAGAAAGAGCAGGATGCGGCGAAGCTCACATCCTTCACCACCACGTTCGGCAAGCGGATGTGCTTATATGATGACCTTTACACCGTTCCGGAAGATCCGGAGGAAGCCTATTACGCCGATATGGGCATCCATTTCGACGAGCCGAACATTTTTGATTTTCTCAGAGGTCGGCCGAACGGCAGGGTAATCTATTTTGGCAGTTGACAGACAGACAAAATATAAAAAATGGATAACAACAGACAGAAGAATGTACAGACGGTAGCTGTTCACGTTGACAGCCAAAATGTAACTGGTTTTGGTTTTGTCGCCTATACCAATTCTCGCGTTGAGAAGCTGCGGGACGAGGGGCGTTATGATGCGGCAATAAAACTGAAAAAGTATCTCAGGAAGTTCCTCAACTATTTAGGCAAGAACGAAGTGCCTTTCAAGGACATCGATGCCCTGCTGATGCGCAACTACCACACCTGGCTGAAGAACCAAGAGTTAGGACGCAACACCATTTCCCTCTATATCCGGAATTTGAAGCGTGTCTATAAACTTGCCGTAAATGACGGACTTGCTGCTGACTGCAACCCTTTCGAGGGCCTGGACGTAAGCTACCGCGTCAAGAAATACAGATACGGCCTGACGCTCGATGAAGTGAAACGTCTGCGTGACCTTGACCTGAGCGGTGAATCAGAGATGACCGTCTTCGCCCGCGACATCTTCCTGTTCACGGTTTATACCAAGGGCATGAGGAGCGACGACATCTTCCGCCTGACAAGCAAGAATATCAAGAACGGACAGCTCACTTACCGCCAGCACGTCACCGGCAAGGAAATCTCCCTTCCCTGGGAGCTGGCGATGCAGGAGATTGCCGACCGCTACAAGCGGAAAGGCTCGACCCTCCTCTTCCCCGTCATCACGGCAAAATCCCCACACGAGCAATGGATACAGTATGACGGTATTCTGCACCGTATTAATTACAACCTGAAGAAATTGGGCGAAAAGATAGGACTCGGTTATCCGCTGAACCTCACCGTCGCAAGGCATTCGTGGGAAAGTATGACCAAGAGCGTAAGCATAAGCGACCTGTTGTAACCATGCTGCACTTCCTACCCGGTTGAAATAAGAAGATTACAGTCTCTATGCTAAAGGACATTCCACAAACTCTGACATGCCCTGTATGCAGGTCGCAGATTCCTTTCACCCTCAGCGGACTGCTGCTTGGCGAACGATTCACCTGTCCCGGATGCCCGGCTATCGTATCATTGTCTACGGAAAGCCGGCAGGCGGTACAATCCGTTACGGATGAATTCGACCGCATTTTACATCATCAGACATTTATGGAAAATGATTTGCCCTCAGTAGCTCAAAAATTTACCGGTCTTCCTTGGAAAGAACTCATCGGCAGTTCCTTAAACGCAACTGAAAATGCTGAAGCAGCCTTGGCTATGTATATGACCCGCTTCTTGAAAGAGCATGGCCTTAAAGATGCTTTTGAATCCATCCTGATAGAGATGAGACTTGAGCATCCTCATGTTGAAGCCTCGGATGCGGATAGAACATCGGAAGACAAGAGTTCCGATACCTCATTCAGCCTCCCCCTGTCGGCTGTTATTCCATTCGGCTCATTAGGGATTGAAACACGACCCTTTTCAAAATGAAACAAGATTCACAAAAAGAGATGCGCAAGGAGATGTTCGACCGGATAGAAGCCGAATTGCAGAAAACCTGCAAGCCGGAAAAACGGATGTTTGCCTTGCATCCTGACGAAGACCATATCATCGTTTCTCACGCCTTGTTCCTGATGACGAGCAAGCCGTTGGCGACCAAATTGCCAAGTTTGAAAGGTCTTTACATGTTGCGCAAGTTGGAGGAAGAGATGCTGACGGCATACCTGACCGAATCAGACGAGTTTCCCGAACTTCTGCGTTATTGCAACCTCCTATACGATATGTTTCCCTACGAACTGGCAGCTGCGGAACGCAATGCGGCCATTGCATCCAAAGTCAGGAAGCTGCAGGTAATCGGAATGGTTGCCGCAGGATATGGTGGCGACATGGACGACGACACTGTGGATGACATCCTTGATGACATGGACTTTGACCGCAACAGCAAGGTGTGCAGCCACGTGATTGAACGAATGATGCCACAACTGAACCAGATGGTGGAACGGGAGAAGATATATTAGAAAGTATGATTAATGATGGCAGCTTTCACGGCTCAGCCGTTTTTAGCAACGTTTACCGGTAAAAACAGTGTCGGCTGTCATCATTTCCATATATAGGATTAGAATTGATAAAAATGATTTCAAAATCCATTCTGTTTTGTCAAAAAATGGCGCAAATCAAGACTCTTGGATAAATGGCAAAGTATTCAATAATAATTCATCAAGTATCCTTGAATATTTAGACAAGCATCCTTACTTCATGAGAATCAATAAAAACTATACAATATGCCATCTGAAAAAATGAGATGCATTCGTCAGCGCATATCGGACAAGCCACGTACCGACATCGAACCGACTCCGCTGAAAGCGGAAATCGAAGCTGTATTCAGCAAACGTAACATAGACGAAGACTGCGATACCATAGCAAGACTGCTTGCTACTTATCGGGAAGCGGTTCGTGAATCGGTTAGTCAAGGTAATTATGCTGAAGCCGTCACCATCCTGCTTGAAGTCCTTGAAAGCCTTGCATACCACTTCGTGAAAGATGAGCATTACAACTATTTCAATGATATGTATTCACCCGATTATGTCTGCCAAGGCATGATGGAGGCAATTATCAATGCTATCAAAGGCAGAAATCTTCCAGCAAAAGATTTGCAGCGGTTGAGAGATGACTTGGAGAAGTTGAAGCATACAGAGGCATACGAGGATTACGGCGTACCGTATGCTTTGAATATGTGGGAAAAGTTTGAAAGACAATCAAAATAATCATTATGGACAAGAATATCAAAATAGCCGTAGCCGGAACCGGTTACGTAGGACTTAGTATAGCAACTCTTTTGAGCCAACACCATCAGGTGACTGCTGTAGACGTAATACCCGAAAAGGTTGATTTAATCAACCAACGCAAATCACCCATCCAAGATGACTACATCGAAAAATATCTGTCGGAAAAAGACCTAAATCTCACCGCTACCTTAGACGGAGCAAAGGCATACAGCGATGCGGACTTTGTGGTTATCGCCGCACCGACCAACTACGACCCGGTAAAGAACTATTTCGATACCAGCCATGTCGAGGAAGTCATCGAACTGGTGAAGAGCGTCAACCCGCATGCCATCATGGTCATCAAGAGTACCATCCCCGTAGGTTACACCGAAAGCATTCGCAAGAAGCTGGATACGGAGAACGTAATCTTCTCCCCAGAGTTCCTGCGTGAAAGTAAGGCGTTATATGACAACCTCTATCCCAGCCGCATCATCGTAGGCAGACCCGAAGGAGATACTCGCTTGGATGAAGCCGCCCATATATTTGCAGCACTCTTGCAAGAAGGAGCTATCAAGGAAAATATTGATACTTTGTTTATGGGGCTGACCGAAGCCGAAGCGGTGAAACTCTTCGCCAATACTTATTTGGCCTTGCGTGTCTCTTATTTCAATGAACTGGATACCTATGCCGAAATGAAGGGTTTGGACACGCAAGCCATCATCAATGGTGTCTGCCTTGATACACGCATCGGTACGCATTACAACAACCCCTCGTTTGGTTACGGTGGCTATTGCTTGCCCAAAGACACGAAACAGCTTCTTGCCAATTACGCCGATGTTCCTGAGAACCTGATTCAGGCGATTGTAGAAAGTAACCGAACAAGGAAAGACTTTATTGCCGACCGTGTGCTTCACAAAGCTGGTTACTATGATTATTACAACCGTGGCGATTTCAATCCATCAGAAGAAAAGAAATGTGTCATAGGCGTTTACCGACTTACAATGAAGTCGAACAGCGATAACTTCCGCCAGTCTTCTATTCAAGGCGTAATGAAGCGGGTAAAGGCGAAAGGTGCAGAGGTGATTATCTACGAACCGACACTGGAGGATGGCAGCACTTTCTTTGGCAGCAAGGTAGTGAATGATTTAAACGCTTTCAAAGCACAAAGCCAAGCTATTATCGCGAACAGATATGACGCTTGCTTGGATGATGTGAAAAAAAAAGTGTATACACGGGATATTTTTAGAAGGGACTGAAATGCATAATAATCAGGGTAATAAACATTCCAAAGAGTGATAAATATGAGAAATAATAACTTTTTATGTGGAAATTTGTATGCAAAGTCATAGGGACTCTCTTTTCAATTCTACTATGGTACCTTCAAGAAGTACCACAAGAATCGCAATCATATTTTGACAAAATTCTAAGAAACTATAAATATGAAGTTGCATTAATAGCATTGGTAATCGTATTATCTACTATTTTTGTTAATGACTTTATTGCCTATTGTAAAAGACAAAATGCCGTACAAAAATGGTCTAATAGCTTTCTTAAGCATATCGTTAAAGAGCATCTTGGAGGAAGAAATTTCCAAACTCGTATAAGTATATTGAGACCTCGTAAAGGGTATGAAATAATAATGCCATATTTGTTTGTATATCCTATAAAAGCGTTGTTCTTAGAGCAGCATCGGATTTGCAACAAAGCATATTGTAAAAACATACCATACAAATTGTTTTGCGATTATTTAACCGTTTATGCACGTTATGGGTATTCAGATAAGATGACATCCTATACGCATTTTCTAATAACAAATAGAGATGAAAACAATGGTCTTGCTGTAAAATGTTACAAGGAAGAAAAGGATAGTGAAGTATGTACTGTTTCTATCTCAAACGAGAAACTACCTGAACATTATGTATCGGCGAACAAAAGAATAAAAAAATATATGTCTGAATCATATATAGATAAAAAATACTACAGTACGATGCTTGGAATGAATACAATAGCAAATAATCTTTATGCTGTTCCCATATTTCTTGAAGACCAAAAAATATGGGGTGTGATGATGATTGACAATGATTC
This sequence comes from Phocaeicola salanitronis DSM 18170, assembly GCF_000190575.1. NCBI lineage: Bacteria > Pseudomonadati > Bacteroidota > Bacteroidia > Bacteroidales > Bacteroidaceae > Phocaeicola > Phocaeicola salanitronis. Next base: position 4,031,237 of record NC_015164.1, read on the forward strand.
GCAAGAACAGATTTCTTATAAAGAATTATTAGAACAGCATATTGCCAGCTATCAGAAAATATTCAGTTATACTTTAAAAATTTTGAAATAATATGTGCAAGATTCGGATTGTAATAGAACGAGATGCAACGATCATTCAAGACAATATTATGGATATCGAAACTACGTTAGGTGTAGTTGAACGTCCTACATACATAGAGAAGAAATCAAGTAATGGAACATATGAGATTATATTTCATTACTCTGGAAGTACTGAACGATACATACCAATCCAATACAATGATATTTTAGTTGAATATGGTAATGTATCAGGACGTATAAAAAGAGTGGAAACAAGAAGAAATGAACTGTTTGAAACAGATATATATAATTTGCAACAGATTGTGGTCACAGAAAACACTTCATCACTTCGCTTTTCATCAAACTTTAAAGAAGGCCTTATATTAGCAGATAGGATTCTAAACATAAAATAGTGGATGATGCCCTCTTCTTCAAGCATTTAGAGAGTATTACGAATCATGTTTAGGAATACTTTAACAACAGCAAGTATATTATCATAGATGAATATTTGCACTATTTGAATTTTCGCATATACTTATATAATAAAAAGATGGTTAACGATTATAAGAGTCCCAATATGTATGTTGAAAATAAAAGACTGCCATACATTGATATGTGTAAAGGGCTTCTTATTATTATGGTAATGATTGGCCACATGCAGAATGTATGTAAGGAATTGGGTGTTCAAAATGATGTCTTTATCAATATAGATCATTTGGAATGGTTTTGGGGACCGTTTTTCATGCCTGCTTTTTTTGTTATAACAGGCTTTTGTAGCAACTTCAATAAACCCTATCGTAAATTTCTTATTTCCAATATAAAAGGTATCTTAATTCCTTCATTTACTCTTGGAGTTATAGCAAGCTGGATAGGTTTGTTATATGCTTCAGACCTATCTATAGGCTCATTTTTTCACTGGGGTATAAGACGATTCTTAATAAGTGGCGGATATTGGTTCTTGGCAGCTTTGTTTCTTTCGAAATTATCATACTATTGGATAAATAAAATAAGCAATAGATATGCTATTAGTATAATTCTTATAATTATGCATATTATTGGCTATTTTCTATTTACCAACTCAATATGCTATAATATATGGTATTTTCAACATGCTATGATGCTCACATTATACTTATATGTAGGTCAATCCTTAAAGGAACTTCAGATAAGCATAAAAGATAAGACATTATTATTTAGTTGGGTAGCATTTATTGCCTTAGTTGGCGTTGTCTTGCTTTTGGGATATGAATCTCCACATATAGCGCACAATGTAACTATAAATAATGTTCTTCTAATTCCTCATCTGATATTTTCAGTTTGGGGAGCATACATGATAATACAAACAACCAAGCGTCTTAAGGAAAATCGGTTGTTAATCTATTTAGGTCAGAACAGCCTAATTTATTATTGCATTCATATTAAATTTTTGTATTTCTACATAATCATATATAGAGATATTCTGAATGAGTTTTCTTTTCTTTATTGGTTTCTTACAATAGTGTCTGTAATATTATCATGCACTATTGTATCCAAATTATTGAATACCAAATATCTGAAGATAATATTGGGAAAGTTCTAATATTATTTGGATGTGTATTTTACTTTCTACTGATTGGATAATAGACTACTATGGCCACTACAGTTAACAACAAACGCATTGCCAAGAATACCATATTATTATACTTTCGCACTCTGCTAATAATGGCAATAACACTATATACCAGCCGTGTTATTCTCAACGCACTTGGTGTGAAAGACTATGGAATTTATAATGTCGTTGGTGGCGTGGTCGCTATGTTTTCCTTACTTTCCGGGTCGTTGTCAAATGCTATCAGCCGTTATATTACATTTGAATTAGGGAGAGGAGACACAGAAAGGCTAAAAATTATATTTTCAACCAGTGTCAATATACAAGCAGGATTGTCTCTGTTGATAATGTTGCTAGGCGTTGTAGGTGGCGGGTGGTTCTTAAACACCCACATGAGCATTCCTTCTGATAGATTGGTTGCTGCCAACTGGGTGCTATACTGCTCCTTACTAATGTTTTGCATAAATTTAATAAGCATACCATATAACGCTTGTATCATAGCCCATGAACGTATGACAGCATTCGCCTATGTGAGTATACTAGAAGCATCTTTAAAGCTGTTGGTTTGCTATATTATAGTCATTTCACCCTTTGATAAATTAATCTCGTATGCAGTTTTGCTTGTTATTGTAGCGTTCGTTATCCGATTAGTGTATGGACTATATTGCAACAGACACTTTGCAGAATGCCATTACAAATTCGTTCATGATAAAGCCTTGCTTAAACAAATGGGAAGTTTTGCCGGGTGGCAGTTTTTGACTCACACTTCGTGGTTATTCAATACGCAAGGAGTGAATATTCTTATCAATCTCTATTTTGGAGTGGCCTTAAATGCAGCAAGAGGCATTGCGACACAAGTAGATGCTGCAGTTCAGCAATTTGTGAGTAACTTCATGACAGCCATCAATCCTCAAATTACCAAATGCTATGCCATAGGGGATATTGATAATATGTTCAAGCTGGTTTGTCGAGGGGCAAAATTCTCGTACTATCTCTTATTATTCTTTGCATTACCTATAATGTTAGAAACTGATTACATATTAACATTATGGTTGAAAAACGTTCCTGATCATACTGTGCTGTTTTTGCGGTTAACCATTATAGGTTCTATGCTTAATATACTAGGCAACTCATTGCTGACCGCTTGTATGGCAACAGGAAACATTAAGAAATATACAATATGGGTATCAAGTGTAGGAGTACTTGTTTTCCCACTCACGATTTTGGCTTATGAATGTGGTTCTCCTGTTGAAAGCACTTATGTCATCTTTATCTTAGTCTACATAGCTGTACTTTTAGTAAAAATACTCATGTCAAAAAAACTTTTGAATTTCCCTCCAGTGTTATTCATCCGTGAAGTTTTATTGAAGATAATAATCATCACTCCTTTTGCCGTTATTTTGCCTTACTTGGTAATTGTATTGATGCCTGAAGAATCTTTCGAGCGTTTAATCATTACGGCACTAACGTGTCTATTCTCGATAAGCTGTGTTATTTATCTTTTGGGGCTTTCAAATAGCGAGCGCACATTAATTAAAGAAAAAGCAATATTAAAGTATAGAAGATTTTTACATAAATAGCAATATGCATACAAAAGGAACTATCAAACGTATCATTTCATTCCTATTGCATGGCGAAAGGCCGCCAATATATGCCCAAATCAGTTATTTAGAACCTAATAACCGATTGAAAGGTAAAAAGATTATAGTTACTGGAGCAAATCGTGGCCTGGGCTATTCCATGGCGAAGAAGTTCACAGAGGAAGGAGCAGATGTACTAATCACAGGGCGAAATGAAGAAAGCCTTAAAAAATCGGCAGAACAGATAGGTTGTAGCTATATTGTTCTTGATGTTACCCACATTAAATTTATCAAACCATTTTTTGAAAAAGCCTATCAAATGTTAGGCGACATCACATGCTTGGTTTGCAATGCTGGCATTTCTTTACATGAAAAGGATTTCTTTCAGATAACAGAAGATTCTTTCGATTGTCAAATTGATACAAACCTGAAAGCAAACGTATTCATTGCACAAGAATTCATGCGCCTTAAATTGTCACAAGAAAAAGCGGGTAACATTCTTTTCATATCGTCAGAAGTTGGAGAACTGGCAGATAACCGTCCATACGGATGGACAAAAGGAGCTTTGAATAGCTTTGTAAAAGGAATTGCATCCAATTTCATAGAAAAAGGTATCCGTATTAATGCAATCTCACCAGGTGTTACATGTTCCAACATGACAGGTCTTAATCCTAACGAAGATTTATTCGTGCAAACTAATAAAACGAAAAGAGCTTATTTGCCTGAAGAAGTTGCTGAAATAGCAACCTTTATGCTTTCGGATTGTTCCAATTGCCTTTCGGGACAAATTATTGTTTGCAACAATGGCAAAACTATAAATACACGATTTTAACCTATTAAACGGACAAGTGAATGAAAACATTTTATACAGATGATAAAACAACACAGATTGTATTGTCTTTATTAAAAGCTCACGGAATACGTAAAATCATCGTATCACCTGGTACTACGAATGTAGCCTTGGTTGGTAGTATGCAACAAGATGAATTCTTTGATATGTATTCAGCAGTTGATGAGCGTTCCGCAGCATATATGGCTTGTGGATTAGCCTATGAATCTGGAGAACCAGTTGTTATTACCTGCACAGAGGCGACTGCATCACGCAACTATTTTCCGGGTCTTACAGAGGCTTATTATCGCAAACTTCCAATATTGGCCATAACAGGCACTCATGGAAGCAAAAATGTAGGTCATTTAAAGCCTCAGTCCATTGACAGATCGGTTGCTCCCAATGATACAATACGGATGAGTATAGATCTAGGCAAGTGTCAAGAACCCACGGATGAATGGTATGTGAATGTAAAGGTAAACGAAGCCATTTTGGAGCTCACACGTGATGGTGGTGGTCCTGTGCATATCAACTTGCCTTTTTCATGTAATACTTACAATACAAAACAATTGCCCAATGTCCGTGTTATAAAACGGTTTAAAAGGACTGATAATCTGCCGCCTTTCCCATGTGGAAGAATCGCAATTTTCATAGGTTCGCATAAAATGATGAATACGAAAGAAGTTGAATTGATAGATTCATTTTGCGACCATCACAATGCAGCTGTATTGTGTGATAAAACAAGTGGCTATTATGGGAGATATCGAATCGATTATTCATTGATTGCGGCTCAACAATCTTACAATTCCCCGACTGCCAATGTTGATTTATTGATTCATATCGGAGAAGTGTCAGGAGATACATACACCCAAGGGAAGTTAAAGGCAAAGGAAACATGGCGTGTGTCTGATGATGGTTTAATCAAAGACACCTTTCATACGCTGAAGTATGTCTTTTCTATGGAAGAAACAGAATTCTTCAATTTCTATCAAAAGAATAGTGCGACTGAATCAAAAGAGTACTTCAACGAATGTAAAGAGGAATATGAATATATCTATGGTAAGCAACCTGAAATTCCATATTCCAACATTTGGGTCGCTAAGATGTTGTGTGATAAGATACCCGAAGGTTCTTATCTTCATCTAAGCATATTCAACAGTCTACGTTCATGGAACTTTATTAAAATTACGAAACCAGTGTACACTATTTGTAATGTTGGTGGATTCGGCATAGACGGTCCGATGTCTACAGCCATAGGTGCAACACTTGCTCATCCTGATATCCTACATTTTTTAATAATAGGTGATTTGGCTTTTTTCTATGACTTGAACTCTTTAGGGAATCGACATGTCAATAGTAACTTGCGTATATTATTGATTAACAATGGTCGTGGCACTGAGTTCCGAAAAAAAGATCATGCTTGCGCTGTATTTGGAGATGATGCAGATGCATTTATGGCCGCCGCTGGACATTTTGGTTGTCAGTCGAAAACATTGGTTAGAGATTATGTACAAAATCTTGGTTTTGATTATATGCAAGCATCATCGAAAGAGGAATTTTTAAACCTTTATAAAGGGTTCACTTCTCTACAAAAGACAGATAAACCCATTGTCTTTGAAGCTTTCACAGATTATCGTGATGAGACAACTGCGGTTGATGCTTATCGGCACATTGTAAAAGATAGTATTACTGATCTTACAAACAAGGTAAAGCATAAGTTAAAATCCATTTTAAGTTAAGACATGAAAATAGGAATTCTCACATACCATCGCAGTCACAATTATGGCGCATTGCTGCAAGCAATAGCTACACGAATTTTCCTTGAGCAAATGGGACATGAAGTGTATTATGTAGACTATTGGCCCAAATACCATCGACGTATGTATGCCCTGATTAATTGGAGAAATATTTTTTCTTGGCATATAAATAGGGCTTACAAATATATAACGCAGATTTTGATGAAAACTTTTCAAAATAGGAAATTGCGGATTAATAATATGGAGAATTTCATCGCAAAGTATATACAACCTCATTGCCTTTCATGTCAAGAAGAATTTGATGTTGTGGTATACGGAAGCGATCAAATTTGGAGAAAACAACCTGGCTTGTTAACCTATAATCCTATGTATTTTGGAGCAAACAAGATCCGTTGTAAAAAGCATGTCTCATTTTCTGCCAGTATGGGCCTGTTACCACAAAATCCGAAAGAGAATGAGATTATAAGAACTTTAGTTTCCCATCTGAATAAAATCTCTGTAAGGGAGATGGATTTAAAAAATTATCTGAGTAGATTAGGCTTTACTGATGTGTCGGTGACTTTAGACCCAACGTTATTGCTTTCACATAAGCAATGGGATAAGATATTGGATATAGAGAAAAAGGATTCTGCAGATGATAATTATATCCTCTACTATAATCTAATGCCTAATTCCTTTGATATTGAAGAAGTTAGAAATTTCGCAAAATCACAACATTGCACTCTAAGAGTTTTATACGGAGTACCTATCCAACAAGAAACTTATGAAGAAATTAGCACAGTAGCACCAGATGACTTTGTAGCACTTATTCGGAATGCGCAATTTGTTTTTACTTCTTCGTTTCATGGGTTGATGTTTTCCATTATCTACAACAAACCATTTTGGGCTTCTTTTTCAAAAAATGAAGGTCGAGCTAAGTCCATTTTGGAACAACTGGGAATAAGCGAGCGTCTGCTTCCTCCCATGAGCCAAATACCTCGCACTTGTCATCTTATTGATTACCTTAATGTTATGGAACGATTAAATCTGCTTCAGCAGGAAAGTATCGCTTATTTAGGTGATGCATTAAATAATGATTGTTAACTATTATGAAGAAAGAGGTTGTTGCATATTGGTTGTTTGCACTTGGTATTTTCTTGTTAGTTCTAAAATCTATGGGGGCATATTTTCTTTGGAATGTCAGCATTGGCCCCTTGTCTTTACTTGTGACCTTGATAGGTTTGGTTTATGCCAAAACGCAGAAACAGCTGTATAATTCGAGACATTTTATATATGCGTTTTTATTCCTTATACTATATAGCATTTGGGACAGAGATATTATGTCTCAGATAAACATTGGCAATATTATGCCCTGTATCCCAATTTTATTAGTACTGATGATGCCAACAAAAGATAAAAGGACTTTGCTTTCTTTTTGTTCTTGTGGATTAGCATTCATTTCGGGCATTTCACTTATAGCTTTTATTTTATTGTTCTTTACAGAATTGCCCAATGTGGGAATTATTTCCGATGAAACTGCTGAAAATTACTCATATACGAACTACATTATTCTATTAAAAGGAGCTTTCTATGACATTCGCTTTAACGCCATATTTAGAGAGCCTGGACATTTAGCAATGATAGCAAGCTACTTTTTATTTGCCAATCGTTATGATATGAAGAAATGGTATAACATTGTGCTGTTGATTGTCATCGGTTTTACTTTGTCTTTGGCAGGCTATGTGTTGACGATAGTAGGCTATATGTTCAATTTGCTTTTAGCTGGCAGATTAACAACAGTATTCAAGAAACTGATTCCATACGTTATAGTAATGGTTATAGCCATGTTAGGTATTATGAGTTATAATCGCGGGCACAATTTTGTGAACGAATTAATCATCGCTCGCCTTGAATACGATGAAGATAAAGGTGTACAGGGGAATAACAGGGTAAATGACTATACGGATACTTATTTTAAAAATATAATAAGTGATGGTTCATTCATTATTGGAACTGGACGTGATAAACAATCCCACCTTGCTTCTATTGGCAAAGTTACAGGATCTGGATATAAAATACATATCATAGCAAGAGGGTTAATAGGAACATTTTTCATTTTCATGTTTTACTATGTATTGGCAAAGAACGCTCCTTATCGGCGATTCGCATTCTTAATGCTTTTACTGTATTGCCTATCCTTTTGGCAAAGAGCTTATCCAAGTTGGCCTGCATGGATTATTCCATTTATAACTTCCATTTATATTTACAGACCTCAAGCTATGCTGCGTCAACAAAAACATAATACGATTGAACGAGAATGTTTAGTGTAATTATTCTCTTTTGGCATAAAAATCACGTGTATAAAAATTTAGGTGCAAAAAATCTCATATGACATGAAAAAAATATTGTACATAGTACATAGTTCCAAGATGGGAGGTGCAACTATTTCTTTTCTAAATATGGTATGTGGCATGAAAATGGCAGGTTATGAACCTGTTATCGTTTATCCAGATTATAACGAGACGTTTATTAGCATACTTAAGCAGAATGATTTGGAACATATCAGAATGGATTTAACGCCTCTTATTTTAAATACAAGTTCATTAAAAAATAAGATTTTGTATTTCTATCATTTCGCCACTCTCACAATTCGATTAAAGAAAACTACAAAGTCATTTGAAAGATTGGTTCGTAAAGTAAAACCAGACCTCATACATACTAATACAGGAATCATTCACGAAGGTTTCTTTGCTGCAAAAAAATTGGGAATACCCCATGTTTGGCATTTACGTGAATATCAAGATCTGGACTTTGGATGGACAATCTACCCATCTAAAAAGAAATTTATCAATGCGTTATCAGCAAGTAATGTGATTGCCATTTCCCATGGAATATTTAACCATTTCAAGTTATCCACTGCTAAAGATAGGGTTATATACAATGGAATATTATCCAAAACTGAAATAACATATAACCCCAAAAAACAAAAATATTTCCTATGTGCAAGCAGAGTGGTTGCATCCAAAGGACATGAAGACGTTGTAAAAGCATTTGCTTCTTTCAGTAAATACCACCCTGATTATCGCTTGGTTATACTTGGTGATGGTCATAAAAAATTTATTGACCACTTGCATAAATTAGCTGAAAAATTGGGATGCAAGGAGCTTATAAAGTTTGAAGGCTATAAAACCGTACCTGAAACTGTAAAATGTATGCAGAATGCCAAAGCATTGATTGTGGCATCCAAATTTGAAGGATTTGGCCGAATGACGGCAGAGGCTGCTTTTGCTGGATGTTTTGTTTTAGGACGTGACACAGGAGGTACAAAAGAAATTATTGAACACACAAACGGTATTTTATTTCATGATACAAACGGGTTGATTCGTGCTATGAATGATGTGTGTTCTCTGAATGAGGACACATATTCTCAACGTGTCATACAAGGACAATGTTTTGCTGTAGATAATTACTCTATAGAAAAAAATATACAGAAAATTATTCAATATTATTCCTTTCTTCTTGATAGAATAGTCTAATTGTAATACAATATATTATGAGTCATGTAATATGTTATTCTCTATTTAAGTTGCTTCACCCATTTAGTCAAATAATATCTCGTGTAATAGATCATTTGTACTCTCTTATAGTTACGAGTTCGCTTAGGCATATAGGGAAGAATAGTTTTATCCGTTATAAAATGAGGCTGCTAAAAGGGGCGAGGTACATTACTGTCGGTCATAATTCACACTTTGGTGTACAAGCAGAACTAACGGCTTGGGATACGTTCGGCGATGACAGATTTACCCCAAGCATTGAAATCGGTGATAATGTCAGTATAGGAAGCTATTGTCATATTACGGCAATAAACCGGATCGTGATAGGAAATGGCGTGTTGACAGGTCGATGGGTAACAATCACAGATAACTCTCACGGGGAAACAGACAAGGAAACACTGGATGTGCTCCCGGTAAAACGTCCTTTAAAAAGCAAAGGGCCTGTAATCATTGAAGACAATGTTTGGATAGGTGATAAAGCGACAATTTTACCTGGAGTCACGATTGGCAGAGGAAGCGTCATTGGAGCTAATGCCGTTGTTTCAAAAGATGTACCGTCCTATTCGATTGCAGTAGGTAATCCGATTCGAATCATTAATAATCACACAGTATAATTATAATACATAATGAAAGCAAGAGTAATCGCATATTACTTGCCCCAGTATCACCCCATACCGGAGAATGACAAATATTGGGGCAAAGGGTTCACGGAGTGGAGAAATGTAGGAAAAGCCAAACCATTGTTCCGAGGACATAGCCAGCCTCGGGTGCCGGCAGACTTGGGATATTACGACCTTCGTTTGCCGGAAATAAGAGAAGAGCAAGCCAAATTAGCGAAGGAAGCGGGAATAGAAGGATTCTGCTACTGGCACTATTGGTTTGGCAACGGCAAGCAACTGCTGGAAATGCCTTTCAATGAAGTGTTGCGCACAGGTAAGCCTGATTTCCCCTTCTGCTTGGGGTGGGCGAACCATCACTGGACAAACAGGACCTGGACTGTCGGCGGGACTTTTCAAAAGGATTCCATGATTATGGAACAAACCTATCCGGGAATGGAAGAACACAAGATGCATTTCTATGCCTTACTCCCTGCCTTCAAAGACCGCCGCTATATCACGGTAGACGGCAAATTGTTGTTCGTTGTTTTCCGTCCCCTTGACATACCTGATAGCAAGGAATTTACAAAGCTGTGGAATGAACTGGCTGTAAAGGAGGGTTTGAACGGTTTCCATTTCGTTGGGGTGGAATCGAGTCTGGGCTTGTTTTCCAACAGCTCTAATAACGGGAAAAAGATGATGTATGACGGAAAGAACACGACAAAGGTTTTGTTCCAACGTGTGCTTGATGCCGGTTATGACGGTATCAATTCACGCGGAATGAATCTGGCACATATCCGCTACGACTCCATGCTGAAGTATTACATCAAGAAAGGTCTGAAGAAATTCTTTAAATGGCAGGGAGTTATCAAGTATGATTTTGAGAAAGTCAGCAAACTGCTCTTCGCGGAGGAAGACAAGTGGAACAATGTATATCCAACCCTTATACCAAATTGGGACCGTACTCCCCGGAATGGCAAGAACGCGATTGTCTGGTACCACAACAATCCGGAATTCTTTAAACAGGAAGTGGAGATTGCCCTTGATGTGATTAAGGATAAACCCATGGAGCATAAAATTCTATTCCTGATGTCGTGGAACGAATGGGGAGAAGGCAATTATATGGAACCAGACATTGAATTTGGAAAGGGATATATTCATGCTTTACGTGAAGCGATTGAAGAATAAACATTATGTCTGAAAACAAAACAATCAGCTATTGGCTTATTTTAGCCTTGCCTTGGATCATTGCCCCTTTCATACACGGGCAAAAAACTATATCAGACAAAACAGTAAGCATAAGCCAACTATACTCCCGTAAAATTGTAGCGGAAAGTGAGTATGTAATCCCTGGCCATATTCTTGTTACAGATGGCAAGTTATATAGCAATCCTCCTAATTACTTGTCTACTGATTTTATAAGCGTTGCCGATTGTGATATCATAAAATGTTATTTGCCTCCTAGCAAAGGCGGTGGAGTGGCATTTTATGATGAGGGTAAACGCTTTATTTCAGGTATAAACACTGAACAAGGTGGGGTAATTAAAGTGAAAATACCTGATGCTACTTCGTTTGTCAGATTAAGCAAAAGAACAGATTTGGCAGGATTAAGATATGGAGCAAGATTGTACTCCTCAATAAATAGAACAAAACATGCTTTATTGGTAGAAAGCCATGAAATCACGCAGAGATTAAATGCAAATCTATTCTCAGAATTGACACCCAATTTCTTTCCCGTATTTGTACCTAGTGATTCTGTTTGTAGCAAAATGGGAATCAAAGGAATCAATGCAACAGGCAAAAATAGGAATGAAAGTCAACCATTTTTCAGAATACCTATCCATCTCAAGACCAGACATGGAACCATATTGGTCGCTTGTAATTCTATTCTTGAACAAAATGGTGTGAGAAATTATTCAGTTGTGATTGCCCGAAGCGAGAATGGTGGTCAAACATTCAATAAACGACTGATTTGCAAAGGTACAAATCTGAGTATGATTTACGATAAACAGTACGATCGCATTTTCTTTCTTCATGGCTTGAACTATTCGGTCTCTACGGATGATTGGCAGACATGGAGTGATTTTAAGCCGATGAACATCAAAAAACCACAAGGTTGGGAGAAGTTCTACGCCTCACCCACAGTAGGTATCCAGCTTGAAAACGGCATTTTGGCGGCTCCTTATATCTTGATGAATGGTTTAGGAAAGGATATATCAAAAAATGCGAATGCGGTTGTGTACTCGGCTGACTTTGGAAAGACATGGAAAGTTACAGCAGTAACCCCAGATACAATCATTGCCAATGAAACGACTATTGCAGAGTATGCCCCCAATCAAATTATGATTAATGCACGTGGAGGCACTGAAGTTCAGTGGGGAAGTCCCAATCCAGGACGGCGCGTTTTTGTACCTGTTACCCCCTTACAAAGCGAGAGAAAAGACTGGCATATAAATGAATGGAAGTTACATGAATCAGATAAACAATTGATTGAACCGATTTGCAACGCTTCCTTCATAGCTTGTCAATATGATAAATACCGTTTCGGACTGTTTTGTAATCCGCATACCACTGGAAAAGAGCGGAAGAATTTAATGCTGCAAGTATCCTCAGATTTTACACATTGGACTAAAGTGGGCTTGCTTACTCCATTCAACAGAGTAGTATACGGTTATTGTAGTTTGAATTATCAGAACGGTCAGCTGTCGTTTGTCTATGAGGATAAGGAATGCGGTATTATATATGCAGATCTAACACCTTTCATGGATGAGATTCTTACTAAAATGATTGCAAATAAAATGCTTTACAAGCAAGATTAAAATCCATACAGAACATGATAAAAATTTTTTTAAAGAAATGTAGGACTATGTTTTTTACATTTCTTGCCAAACTGCAATTAAAACAATACGGTAGAAGCTTGACGGTCAATCATTATTGTCGATTCGCAGGGAACGTAAGTGTCGGAGATAATTGTCATTTTAATGGAATGAAAATAGGGGGAGGTAATGTGTTGATACACAACAACTTACATAGTGGTGAAGAGGTGCTGATATTAGCACAAAGCCATAATTACAACGGTAATGAACTTCCATACGATAGTACATATATAATAAAGAATGTGGTTATTGATGACAATGTGTGGATTGGAAGTCGCGTGCTTATCATTGGTAATGTACACATAGGTGAAGGTGCTATTATCGGTGCTGGAAGCATAGTGACAAAAGATGTTCCTCCCTTAGCTATCTATGCAGGAGGAAGAATCATAAAATATAGGGATAAAGAAAAATACGAAACACTTAAATCTTTAAAAAAATTTCATTGAAATGAAAGCTCCAAAAATTATTGCGGAAATCGGTTGCAATCACAAGGGTGATATGGCAATCGCTAAAGAGATGATTATGACTGCCGCCACTTATTGTAAAGTGGATGTAGTTAAGTTTCAGAAACGTTGCAATAAAGAACTGTTGACTCCTGAAGAGTACAATGCTCCGCATCCTCATCCGGAAAATTCATACGGTAAGACATATGGCGAGCACCGGGAATTCTTGGAGTTCAATCTTGACCAGCACCGCCAGTTGCAGGAATGGTGTAATGAGTTCGGCGTGGAATATTCTACATCCGTTTGGGACATCACTTCGGCCAAGGAAATCTGTACCCTGCATCCGAACCTGATAAAAATTCCTTCTGCCTGTAACTTGAACAAAGGCTTGTTGGAATACCTGTGCGATAATTTCGGCGGTGAAATCCATTTGTCTTTTGGCATGACTACCCGTGATGAAGAAGAACAGATTATCCAGTTCTTCGAATCCAAAAGTCGTAACAAGGATTTGGTTATTTATGATTGTACATCAGGTTATCCTGTGCCTTTTGAAGACATTTGTCTGCTTGAAATCACCCGTTTGCGTGAACTGTATGCAGACAGAGTGAAAGCCATCGGTTTTTCCGGACATCATTTGGGTATAGCCGTAGATAGTGCTGCTGTAGCTCTTGGTGCGGAATGGGTAGAACGGCACTATACCCTTGACCGTACTTGGAAAGGGACAGACCATGCTGCATCCTTGGAACCCGATGGTGTGCGCAAGTTGGCTCGTGACTGTCGTGCCGTGGCAAAGGCCTTGGCATACAAGAAAGAGGATATCCTCGACATCGAGAAAGTACAAAGAAACAAATTGAAGAAAAATCAAGTGAAATGGTAATCGCATTCATTCCAGTAAGGGGCGGTAGCAAGTCTATCCCCCTTAAAAATATTAAGCCGTTCTGTGGCAAGCCTTTGGTGTGCTGGAACATTGAGGCATTGGAGTACTGTCCAGAGGTGGATGAAGTTATTGTTGCCACTGATTCTGACAAAATAGAAGAGACGGTGGCGGCACAAGCATACAAGAAGACAAAGGTCTACCGACGTTCTGCAGAGAACGCTTGTGACACGGCAAGCACGGAAAGCGTAATGTTAGAGTATATCCACTACGCACAACTTCCGAGTGATGATATCTTTATGCTGGTGCAAGCTACCTCCCCATTGACTGAAACAGTTCACTTTATGGAAGCACTTACTATGTATGGCAAAGGGGAATATGATTCTATTTTGACTTGTGTACGTAATTACCGTTTCTTTTGGAATGAAGACGGTACAAGCATGAATTACGATTATATGAACCGTCCCCGCAGACAGAACTTCTCAGGAATGTTGATGGAGAACGGTGCCTTCTATATAAATAAGGTAGGGAATATCCTTGAATCGGGCAATCGTTTAAGCGGACATATCGGCATTTACGAGATGCCTGAATATACGGCAACAGAGATAGACGAGCCGGACGACTGGATTGTATTGGAGAACCTGATGCACAAGCACGTATTGGCAAAACGCAAAGAAACAAGAAAATCCATCAAGCTTTTCTTATGCGATGTAGATGGTACGCTGACAGACGGTGGCATGTATTACTCTGAAAACGGTGACGAACTAAAAAAATTCAACACCCGTGACGGCATGGGCTTTCAGTTGCTCCGTGAAGCTGGTATAAAAACCGGCATTATCACATCAGAAGATACTAAAATTGTGGAAAACCGTGCCAAGAAACTGAATGTGGATTTTCTCTATCAAGGAAAAAGAGATGGCGGCAAGTTGGCGGTCGCTAAAAAGATATGCGAACGGCTTGGCATCACGCTGGACGAGGTGGCTTATATCGGTGATGACATGAATTGCGTGGATTTGTTGAAAGCTGTTGGCATGAAGGCTTGTCCAGCTGATGCTTGTGAGGAAGTGAAAGCGATTGCTGGTATTCGAGTGATGACCTATAACGGTGGAAATGGATGTGTGAGAGAATTTATAAACTACCTGCTATGAAAATTGCTTTTACGGTATATAATTTAGCTTTTATATCCAATTGGATAAAGAAATTAATGCCTTATTGGAAGAATTGCGAGATTGTGATTTTCCATATTGCAAGCTTACAAAAACAAAAGCTACCTGCCATTGAAGGAATTAAGTGCTATGATGTCAGTTTTTGTTCTTATTCTGAAATAATAGATATTATAGAAGATGAAAAAATTGATCTATGGATAAGTCTTAATTTCAGATCCTTGTTTGAATTGTTGTTTCAAAGAATATGCGCTTTACAAGGTATCGAAAGTATATATTTGGAACATGGATTTTTTTCACAAAACACACTTCATTTTAAAACTCAAAAAGCCCAAAGACACATTTGGGAAACAATTAATCGCCAATTGAATTTTTGGCGGAAATATGTAGGATTGCTATACAACACAAACAAGAAATCACAGGAATGGCGAGTGTTGCAACATGTCTATTTTAAAAATGATTTCAATTTATCGCCGTTTGACCATTATTTCATCTATAGTCAACGTGAATATAAATTGTTATCCAATATCTTTTCCTTGGACGAAAACAATACTGCGTTGGTAGGCTATCCCATATTTTCAAGCGAAAAAGACAAAGAAGCGGCCTCAGCCGGATTAACAATGAATGGGGAAGCACTGTACGTGCATCAACCTTTTATTTTGGACGGATATGCTACGATTACCTATGAGCAAGAAAGGGAGTATTTGTTGGATTTAGAAAAACAGCTATTAAACAAATACAAACGATTAATAGTCCTTTTACATCCACGAGAGAACTTATCCGCATACAAAAAACGATTTGCAGATACTCAAATTACTATTATACAATCACCTAACAACTATTCTTGCTTTACTGATAAATCTCTTATCATAGGACATTATAGCACAGCATTGCTGTATGCACTTTATTTTGAAAAGCCTACTATCATATTGGACTATCCTACAGTAAAAAACGACCCAATTTTCCAGGAATGCTTTCCAAGAGTCGAAAGTATAGAAGATGTATGCTCAAGTGATTATGATATAGATATAAGTAAGAAAATCCCTTTTGCAGGGAAAGAGAATACATACGAGCATATAGCACAGGAGATTATTAAAATATGTGGAGAGTAATACCATGAATAGGATAATGAGTAACAAGAAGTCTAAAGTCTGCCTCGTCAGTTCCTGCGGCGGACATTTTATGGAACTGATGCAACTGCTTCCATTAGTACAAGGCAGGCGATATTACATCGTGACAGAGAAGAATGTCGCATCAACCGGAGCGTTAAAGAAGCATCCACATCATTATTTGGTACAGCAAGAACGTGGAGGAATTAGTTTCATTTTTAAGTTCGGATGGAACATTCTCCTTTCATTCATTTATTTTGTAATGGAAAGGCCGACTACAATAATCACCACGGGGGCCGGTGCGTCTTATCCTACCTGCTTGTTCGCACGGTTGTTCAAACGACGGATTATCTATGTGGAGAGCTTTGCCAAATTAGACAGCGAATCCGTTACTGGCAAAATGGTATATCCGTTTGCCGACTATTTCTTCGTGCAATGGCCGGAAATGAAGAAAGTCTATCCGAAAGCCATTTATGGCGGAAGCGTTTATTGATGGTTTATACAAGTAGCTTCCTGATAAAGCCACTTTCGTTCTTTGACTTATTTGAATTATGGACAGGATTAAGTTGTTTGTCCCATTGGGAACACAGAAGTTCCCTTTCGGGCGTATCATCACAGCCTTGAACCTGTTGGTTGACCAAGGCAAATATCAAGCTGACGAGATAGTGATGCAATCCGCACTTTACCCCGTGAAACCGAAGTTTACGCATTTCGGGCTGATTCCCCACGAGGATTTCGACTGTTACATGCAAGAAGCTGAGGTGGTGGTTACTCATAGTGGCGTAAACTCCATCATATCTTGTATGGAAATGGGCAAACCGTTGGTCGTTTGTCCTCGGCTACATGAATATAATGAGCATGTGGACAACCATCAAATGGAAATCGCCACGCTGATGCGCGACAAGTATGACGTGTTGATTTGTACGGACATGAAAGACTTGCCGGAATTGATTGAGAAGGCAAAGACACACAAGTACAAGCCTTGGGTCAGTCACAGGGAAGAGTTATTGGAAGCTATACGTGAGTTAATTGTTTGATTGCATACTTTTCGTTGATATTCGTTGTTTTTATATTTAATGATTAAGAGAATTAATTGGATACATAGACAAATGCATGGAAGACTTGATGAAGTTTGAAACCAACTCATTATATGATGTAGAAAGCTTCTGCGCCGATAATGAAAGCCGCCTCCCGTTGCATAAGCGTTTCCCGGATTTACATTGGAATGTGTATATGCCTGAAGGGAAAAAGGACAAATAAGCGGTACGAACGGTGGGGATATTGAGGAATCAATACGTATCAGAGATAAATCTTACAGCCAAAATTCAAAGTTTATGAACGGAGAACATATTAACAGGGATGCAGGCAATGACATCGTAATCGTGTTGAATGACAGCACATACGCCCATGCTTTTGGAGAGGGGAACAGAATACACCAGCATGAATATGAAAGAGCCATCCGGCTGATTGACGGCCAAATAACAATGTTCGCGGCTTACAGCGCAAAGGCATCCGTCTTACACGACAGATTCCATAATACCATTTCCGTATTCGGCGGCCGGGGAACAGGAAAGACATCGTTCCTGCATTCCATACTTGACCACTATGACCAACTGAATGTTACCGGAAAGTCAATAGAAGTATTGGGAATAATCGATCCGACAATCCTTGAGGAAAAGGGCCATATCTTCCTTTACATTGTTTCCTTAATCAATAAGCGGGTTTGCAAGGTTCTTGATGCCAAAGGATGTTCCCCGACTTCCGAGGCATTCATGGTACGCAAAGATTGGGAAACAGCATTGTCAAAATTGGCACAAGGCCTCCCCTCGTTGGATGCTGTTGGTTCGGACTACAGGAACGCCAGTTGGCAGGATGATGATTTCATCATGGAAAAAGGACTGGAACAGGTTGATGCCGCCTTGAACTTGGAATTATCATTCCACCGGCTCGTTGATAAAGCGTTGCACATCCTTGGAAAGGATTATTTCATGCTTGCTTTTGATGACATAGACGTTGACATGAAAAAAGGATGGCCAATTCTGGAATGCATCCGTAAGTACCTTACCACGCCCAGGATTATAACCTTGCTGTCAGGAAACTTGAGATTTTACAGCAATAATATAAGGATCCAGCAATGGAGGCAACTGGATTTATTGATAAAATACGAGGCAGATGGCGGTTCGGATAAATTTATGATGGGAAAATTCAATGCCCAAGTGAATGAAATAGAGGGGCAATACCTAATTAAAGTGCTAAAAGCTGAAAACCGCATCCATCTCCATTCCCTGCACGAAGCCATCCAGACTTACAACAGACGGTATTTCGTCAAGTACACAGAAGGGACGGAAAGAATTTTTGCATTGGAAGATAAATATACAGACTTACTGAACAGACGGGGTATCGAAAATGTTTCCTCTGTAGAAATCTTCTTGAAATATATGTTGGGGCTTTCCCTGCGGACACAAATAAACATATTGCGGAACGACATACACGAAAGCACCGGTGAAGCACACGGTATAGCAAGCGTGGACACATTCCTGTCGAGGATGTATGCTGCCAAGATTGACATAGACCTGATGATCAACAATCCATGGATGTGTAATATACCCATACTGGACTACTTGGTACGTTATAATATATTAAACAATTCATACTTGTTGCTTCCGACCGATGACAACGAAGGCATTAATGCCTGTGTAACGGGGCTTACATTCCTTTTCATGGAAAAACAACGTTGCGTACCCTATTTGATTTTTGACTATATGCTACGCATCGGATATGTGCGGAATGTTTTATTGGCGAGCAACAGCAATGATATCCTTTCTGGTATGTGCAGCTACGCAGGAGCATTCCAAGATGTCTCACTGAAGAATTTTGTCGGTATGTCCATGGGATACCTCGCTTCCCACAAAGAATATTATGACATGAAAGAGCATGCCTTGGTCTATGGCCTATCTGCATATGCAAGGGAGGGACACAGGGAAGACCTTGTACGCATAGATGACGCTTTTAGTGCAGACGGGGTCACAGCCGCACAAAAGACAATCGGCTTCATCCCTCTTTGCGCCCTGAAATATTCAGGAAAAAATGAAAGCAGGCTGTATTACTCCATATTCAACTTGCTGGCTGCCATCGGACAAGTTTTAAAAGTCGCCTCCGGCAGAGATACAATCCGGACAGAGCTTGACAAGATGCAGTTGCTGCGGTATTACTCCATACTTGATAGCAACGCCAAGGCTTCCGGATTGGAAGATGTATTTAATTTCTCTGAGAATAATGGGGATGATGGAGATGATAATTCCATGGATAATCTTGTTTCCTCTTTGGAAGCCTGGGCTCATAGATTTGAAGGCCAAACAATTCCACCATACGCTTTAGGTCGCATCGTAAGTCGTCTATATTCGACCACGTCCCAAATTAGGGCGAGAAACCTGGGGGCTAAAATGTATCAATACACGGTAACATTGCTTAATGCCTGCCTGATAGAAGAGGCCTTGGAGCTGCAAGGCGAACACGATGTTCCCAGGCTCAACAATTCAAATGCCACAAACAGTGACAGGATTTTCTTGAACAACCTTGGGAAAATTTCCGATGCCGGACTCGGTGACAGAATATGGTTTACCAAATGGTTGGCTGAATGCCCACTTATCCAAGCCTTCTTTGATGCTAATTTTTGGGAAAGAAACAGAACCTGCATTATAGAGCGGAATGGACATTTTGAAGAAATATCCGTATACGAAATATTGGACAGGGTAGGAACAAGGCCGCAAAGGACAATACAAACACGGTAAGCACCGCTGTAGGCTAACAGGAAAAACACGATTACCATGAATGCACAATCATTCATAAAGCATTTGATGACAGACAGCAAATCGTTGTACAAATACTTCGTGGAGGCGCAACCCGTTTCCCTTGAGGATGTGAAGATGAGCCTTATGCTTGCGGAACGCGAGTCAGATGTCCATGTCCCGGATCACCATTATAGATTAGGGGTGGAAAAAACATTTGAGAATATAAGCCATCTGGGCGAATTGTTCACGGTCGGATTGTCTGAAATGGCCGACGAATATCTGTCATGGGAAAATAATACGGTTTATGTCAATGCCGAAAGGCAAAACCAATGGCAACTGCTTCTTCCTTATATGCCACCATTGATCATGGTTTCAGCAAGAATATGGAAAGAACGCCCGCCATGCGGTATGTCCACTGTTGAATATATTTCAAACTACATTATTCCCAATTTGCGCTTCACGGCCATACCATCGCCCCATATACGGCAGTTGGAAGAGCTGAGGGAAAGGGAGCATGGCCTATGCGACCTGCACATGCACTTGAACGGAACGTTGGAAACCGATACAACATGGCAGGATTTCCTGCTGCACCCCGACAGGGTATATATGGAATTGAAAGTGGCAGCCGACACGGGAAAAGTGAAGGAACAATACCTACAGTTGTCGCCTTATATCAAGCCACTGGCCTTCCGCAGGCTGCTGCAAGTGGCACGTGTCTTGAGGTCGGTGCTATGTGAGAGCTTGGTGTCAGGTGAACATGGCATAGGCGAAGAATTGACGTTGAGTGTTCTGCTGAAACAGTTGTCCATTGCCGACAAAAAGGAGCCGGATTCACACCACCCAATGGCCTATTTAGTTGGGAAAGACTGTAATCCTATATGTATGGAAGCCATGCTATATGTGATGGTGCTTGAACACCTTTGCCGCAACAATGCCGATGACTATACGGCTTCTCTGTTCCACTATTACTTGCTTATTTTAGGGCATACCAACAAGATGCTTGTACAGCAACCTGACAGTTTCGGGTTCGAGGAATTCCAGAAGTACACCATGAACGGGTTCCGTGAACACAGCGAGAAAGAATACAGGCGGAGATTTCTACAGATAGCAGGTAACAAATTGGGAAACATACGCTTGCTTGAAGGGCGGTTCTCCCCCAAGGACTCATTGCTGAAATCTGAAGGCCTGATAGACCGGATCACTATAGGCTGGAGAGAGCTTGGCAGGCAGCGGCAGAACCAAGGTCTTGGCGACGGCATAAAACTGGAACTTAAATTGGTTGCCCACCTTATCAAGCGGCCGGACACAAAACCGGACGAATATGTACGGCACAAATGGTTGCGGAGAGAAATCATGCACAAGGCAACCATCTTGGCACAACTAAAGAAGAGGAATGACAATTACTCTAAAATGCTTGTCGGTATAGACGCTGCGGCAAGCGAGTTTGATGCCCCACCCGAAGTGTTCGCACCGGCATACAGGTATCTTCGCGAACATGGATACAAACACTTCACGTACCATGCCGGGGAGGATTTCTTTCACGTATTGAGCGGTTTGAGAGCCATTTACGAAGCCATTATATTCCTGGACCTAAAACGCGGCGACAGGATAGGCCATGCCTCCGCCACAGGCATACCCATTGAATTGTGGCGTGACAACATAGGAGAAAAGATGCTCATCAGGCAGGGTGAGTATCTTGACGATTTACTATTTGCATACCACCTGATAGAACATTCTAACAATCAACATTTAAACAACCGCCTTCCCTATCTTGAATTGACGATAAACAATTTCTCTTATGAGGTATATGGTGAACATATCCCACTGAGGTTGTTAATTGAGTCTTGGCTATATCGGTATAAAAATCCTGAAGCGGATTACAATGGTACATCCGTAAAATCCTACCGGGATATTCCGCTGAAATATTTTCTCTTCTACCATTGGAAAGAGACAAGGGATAGATATGATAAAATCATCGAAATAGAAACATTCGGGGCTTTCGCGAAAGATGAACTTGTTGAACTTCAATTAATGCTGCTGGAATATATGTTCCACCATGAAATTGTAATTGAAACATTGCCGACAAGTAATGTGGTTATCGGCGTACATAGGGATTACACGACTTACCATTTGTATAATTGGTTGGAATGGAGGAAGCAAGGGAAACTTGTTCCACCTATCGTGGTTGGTACAGACGATGCAGGAATATTCGCCACGAATATTTACAACGAATATTGCAACATTTATTGCCAATTTGTGTATGCAAAAAGAATGAGCACAAAAGAGGCCATTGCATATATAGAAGAATTGCATCATAATTCCCGCTTATATGCTTTCGTCACGGAATGATTATACTGGTATTAAAACCTGGAATACCCCGTTCTTTTCTTCTATGAAAAACTATTCCTGCATTCTCCGCGATTACCAAACGGGCACCATGCAACGTGTCCTTGACGCATGGCGTCAACACCCGTTCGTGATGGTACAGATGCCCACCGGCACTGGCAAAACACACCTGCTGGCCTCCCTCGTGAATGAAGAATTAAGAACGAAGAATGAAGAATCATGTGTTTGGATTGTCGCTCATCGTCGTGAACTTGTAGAGCAAATAGAAACGACCGTCGCACGATACAGCATATCCAAAGAGTATGGAAAGGTGAAAGTGTTGTCCATACAATGGCTGTCAAGGCATTGGGAGGACGTGGATGATGAAAGGCCGAGCCTGATTGTGATAGACGAAGCCCATCATGCATTGGCGAAAACCTACCAGGAACTGTGGCTACGCTATCCTGAAGCGAAGAAATTAGGTATGACCGCCACGCCTTGCCGACTGAACCGCAAGGGGTTCACGGACTTGTTTGACACGCTCATCACATCGGACAGCATAGCGGACTTCATCCGTCAAGGGTGGCTTTCGCCTTTTGATTATGTATCCATACGTCCAGACAGTGAAGACCAAAAGCTAATAGACGGTTTGGAAAAACGTGGGGCGGACGGAGATTTCCAAGTAAAGGAGATGGATACCGTGCTGAACAAACGGCCAAGCATCGAGAGACTGTATGAAAGCGTAAGACAATACGCCGACGGAAAGAAAGGCATAATCTATGCAATAAGTATCAGCCACGCACGGAATATCGCGGAATATTACAAGGGACACGGAATGAACGCCGTCGCCATAGACAGCAAGACACCTGCAAAAGAGCGAAAACGACTTGTAGAGGATTTCCGGCAAGGCGGAATACAGGTACTGGTCAACGTGGATGTGTTCAGCGAGGGGTTCGATTGCCCGGACGTGGAGTTCGTGCAATTGGCACGCCCTACCCTCTCGCTTTCCAAGTACCTGCAGCAGGTGGGACGCGGACTACGAAAAACGGTGGGAAAGGAAAGCTGCATGATTATCGACAACGTGGGGCTTTACCGCCTGTTCGGCCTGCCGACTGCCTATCGTGACTGGCAGGCGATGTTCGAAGGACGGCTGGCCGGAAAAGGCTATCCCGCCGCAAACGCAAGAAATGTTTCCTATATGGCTGCCGGACAAGTGAAAGACGAGACATTGAATGCGGACGGCTTGCTGGAGACGATTGTATCGCACGGACAGTTGATGGATTACCTGCAAAACGGTTCTTCCCTGTTTGATAATAACGCTTCGCAAGCGGAAACTCTGACACCATATAAAGACCGTCAAAGCGGGCTTTGGGGATTGAAAATGGGACAGACTATCACCGCCAAAGCGCAATACCGCACCGTATTTGACGTGAAAGACAATTGTGCTGCCGTGAGGTTCGAAGACAACCGGGTCGGCATCACGGATGGGAACGGGAACATACGGATGAAGCTCAACCGGTATCGGTACATGAAATTCCTGCCGGACGACATTGTTGCCGTGACGGACAATACCGGACATACATTTTACATTGATTTGAAAACAGCCAAACTGTATAACGGGAAACCGGAAGTGCTGAAATACGGGAGGATTGAGATGCTGAGGGTCGGAATGGTGTATTATAGCCGCACCAAGAATGTCTATAAGAGTCCGTTGGGAATAAACAGTTTTGACTTGGTGCCACGTGGCTTCTATTTGCGGATTTATACCAGTCTGACCGACAACTGTAAGTTCAGACACATAGACAGCGAGGATGCTTTCCTTCATCAGGATTGTGTGTGCATCCTGGCGAATGACGAAGAAGAATACTATGGATTCTGCGGCGAACTTGCAGACGGCAGCATCGTGATTACGGACGGAAAGGGAAATTACCACCATGCCATGGACGGCAAGGAGAAGCAATACATCGCCTGCGAGCACCCAAAAACACAAGACGAGGATTTTGATGTGGCGGTGTCACGACTGAAAGCGGAAGCCGAGGCGAGAGCCGCTAAGATGAAAGCGGACCATCAACGGGAAAAAGAAAAGAAACAGCAGATGCGACTGGCTAAAATACAAGATGCCGTTCCGTTCCAATCGGGATTGAAATGGGGGTTGAGAGCAGGCAGCCGCGTCATCGTGCCGCCCATTTACCGTAGCATACAGAACCCCGTGGGCAACTATTGTGTCGTGGAAACCAATCCCCGTCAATGGGGCATCATCAGGCTGGATGGCAAGGTGGTGGTAGAGGCACGGTACACGAATGTGGAGATAAGCAATGGCGGGACAGCCCGGTTGACCGTCTTCCCTGGCATAACAAAGACGGTGAATTTAAAATAGTCCTGAAGTTTGCCTGTTGTTTTTTGCGGACTTGTAGTGGATGCCATTCCCTATTCCTTATCATGAAGGAATGAGGAATGGCATTTTTTTCGAAATATCTTTAAGAAAAGTGGCAAAATACAAGCAGGATTTTTTGCATAAATGGAAAGATTGTTTAACTTAGTAGTCTAATAATCAAAGGTATGGAGTACATTGTATTACTGGCTTTTGCCTATATTCTTTTGAAATTGTGCGGGAAAATGCTAAGGCATTTCCTATCGCCGGAGACAACCGCTTTCTGGTTGGTTGTCATCGGGTTGTGCCTGTTCGGGTTGGAATGGGTCGGATTGTTGTTGATAGCGTGGCGGTACATTGTGATACCGATTGGAATATATTATGAGAGGCATCCGGGGCGCAGGTATAACAGGAAAAGCAATGTAAATTCAATTATCAACCGGGCGGTCATGTGGCTGATACCCGTGTTCTGGCCATCCCTGATAGCAAGGATGTTCTTGTCGGGAAAGACCTATAAGCCGGGGATGAATGAATATGACTACGAGCAGTTCTTAAAAGGAAATGGAAAGTAAGCTCAGCCGATTGCCAGACGTGCCAATGCTTCTTCACGGGTTTCCTTAATCAACTGAAGCAAGATGGCCGGGTCAATGTGCTTCTTGCCGTATTTGGCGGTGATGTGCAAGTGCGGACCGGTACTACGCCCCGTGTTGCCACTGATAGCCACTACTTCTCCTGGTAAGACCTGTGCGCCTTTCTTTGCCAATGTCTTTGAAAGATGGCAATAGCTGACAGTGTAGTCACCGTGACGGAGGACAATGTAATTGCCAGAACGCTTATCAGAAGATACTTTTATGACCTCGCCAGGCATCATGGCATAGACCTCCTCGCTGTTTGCCCGCAAGTCCAACCCTTTGTGGTTGCTACGTTTGCCTGTAAAAGGATCTTTGCGCCTTCCAAAAGGTGAAGTGACTATGATTTTCTTCAAAGGGTAAGACACGCTCATATAACAGCCTATCCAATGGCTCCGCATTTCATCTGGCTGTTTCCCTGCAATCGAAGTAAAGGAAACAAGTTTGTCTGCTTCTCCATCTCCGGGGAGGCATTTTGTTTCTGTAGGCTCGGCCACTCCCTGCATTTTGTACAGTGGCTTGCTATATGCAATGGTATGGAACTGTGCTTGTAAGGACAAGCAACAGAATGATAAAGTGAGTAATAGCCATGACTTTTTCATGGCACAAAAGTAATATGTAGATGCGTATAAAGGGAAGAATTGCAATGAGAATGGTCATATTATAAGATTTTATAGGGAATCAGACCTACGAATCAGATTTAGAGTGTCTATAAAGTCAAGGCTGACCGAGGAAGTGCAACCCGACTATGTGGTGTTGACGTTACCCATCGGCAAGCCCCATCAAGAAAGCCCCATCAAGAAGGACTTGATGAGAGCGTTAATATTGGATTTCTGCAAAGAGCCCAAAAACTTTTTGGAAATAATGAATTTGCTCAATTTGAAAGACAGGGTAAACTTCAAGCGAGTGTATATTTCTCCCTTGATTGCGGAAGGTTTGCTGTCAATGACAGACCCCGACAGCCCAACCAGCAGAAACCAAATGTATGTGGCAACCAAGACTGAAAAGTCCTAATTGCACCTATAAACATAACCACTTATACCCGAATGGGGCTTCCCAAGGCACGTTCATGCCGGGAAGCCCCATTCTTCGTTTTGAGTATGATTGATAGTATGATTTTTCTCTTCAGCTATAAATAACCCAAAATCTGAGCATTTTTCTTCCCGGCTTTTACTTTGCTTCATTCTACCGCCTTACATTTGTCCAAGTGTAACAACTATAATTTGGACGAATGAACAGATACAAATTCTCGGAAGAGGAAGTACCCTACGGTACTCTCGAACAATTCGGGCTGACAAGGGAGATGGTTGGTGACCTGCCGGTGGATGTACTGCAAGCCATCCTTTCAGGCCGCCGCTCACCCGTTTTGCCCATCCGTGCGGATGATTCGGAAGGCAACACCATCCATGCAAGAACTCGCTTCTCGTTGGTGCGGCGTGAGGACGGCACAGCCGACGTGCTGTTTTACCCAGTACTGGTAGAAAGCCGCCTAGAGCGGTTCAGTGATGAACAAAAACAACGCCTGTTGGAAGGAAAGGCGGTCATCGCACCGATGCATGGCGACAATGCTACCCCTGTACAGGCATTCCACCAGATAGATTCCGGCACGAAGCAAATCCTTTCCGTTCCCACACCCGTCATCGGACGCAACCTGCAAATCATAGCTGATGAATTCCATCTTTCTACAGCGGAAATCAACTGCCTGCAAGTGGGTGAACCGCTAACCGTGGCTGAGGGCGACGACCTGATGACCATCGGCATTGACCTGAACGAGCCGACCGGCATCTTGGTATGTGTGGGTGACGGCGTACAATGGAAACAGGAAGCGAAACGCGAGTGGGACAAGTATAACTTCGGCTGTTTCGGCTGCTGGGTGGCAGACGGCGAAGGCGGACTTGACTATGTGCATGAGGACGACTACACCGAAGAAATGTGGAACGAGTTGAAGCGGAGCAGCCAGCGCAGGATGCAGAACGCCAACACTCCCAAAATGTAAGGCATCATGGCAAAGGAAGAATACTATCCGGAAGAGACCCTCGTGGAAAAGGTGCAAAGCGGTGAGTACGGTTGGAAAGACTATGTATGGTACCATTCGAGGGAGTGGAGAACAGAATACGAAAAGTACTGCCGCCTGCGTGACCTGCCAATGGACGACGACACCGCCTTGCGCTTCCTCGACATGAAGCAGGAGGAGATGGAAACGGCACTCGCCTACGGCGATGCCTGATGAGCATATAACCGCATGACAACAATATGAAATGAGCATACGAAAGAACACTAACCCACGCCCTTTGGAACTGCCGCCGGAGATGCGAGACCTGCTGGCCCGCAACGGCATGAGGGGGCATATAGCAGGAAGCAGCGAGGGTTTTGTCCTGATTGTGCAGGGACATGATTCCCCGTTGCTTTCCTATCCCATCACCGAAAAACAGCTGCAAGCACTGACCGACTGGGGTACGAATTACGCAAACCGAAAGTGCTATAACACCTTCGCAAGTATTGTGGCGGCGGACTTCGACCTGCCCAGGGATTTCGTACACGCACGGAATGCCAACGGACGGGTGGCCATGGGCTTACACGGCTACCGTATCGGCGCTGGTGAATACGGACGATCAGGTTGGGCGCATCCCATGTACCGCCACCCATGGGGAGCGTGTTTTCTCGGCTGGACACCCCGGCAGCAGGACGGCTTCCACCTGCGGCGCATAGGCGGCAACCTCTATTTTCCCGGCGCACCGATAGTGCCTAACCGCCCCGACGGACGCATGAAACCCGGAGAACTGCAAAGCGGCGGTTATGGTTTCTACTACAAGGGGCAACCCACCACGACAGTAGCCGGACAGGATGTGTTGGAGGAACTGGAAACGGTCATCACACCTTTGCAACCCAGGCCACGACCCACCGAACCGGCCAAGCCTTACCACACGCTCATCACTTCCCCCGTCTATTTCACCAACGAGAAATGGCAGGAATGCTTAGCGAGCCACGGCATACTCATAGATTCCGAGCGCAAGACGCTGACCATACAGTCTTCCTCCGTCTCTGCCGATTTGCAGTATGACCTGAAAGACGAGGAATTGGCAGCTTTGACTAACAACTCTGCACAGGATGTGCCGGTGGAAAAACGGCTGGAAATCATTAATGGCATCATCAAGGAGGATTTTTCCGCACCTATCACAATGGACATGTTGAATAGTGACAAGATGATTGCCATCGAACTGCATCCGGCGGTCAAGGAAGACTTGGACCGCCAGCTTTCCCAAGTGGGGCAAATAGAGCAAGGCGGGCAAGGGCAATATGTCAATGAAGGCCTGTCCGTAGAGCCTGAAGAAAGGGTACTGCACAAGGGAACGGTGGTGATGGACGGTAACGACCTCGCCTACATCAACCCGGACAAGGGCTGGTTCCGAGAGGGCCGGCATGGACGGGAGGTGACCGTGGACGAGATACGGGTAGAACCCACCGAAACTGAGGGCAAGTACCGCATGACCGCCGTCATAGACGGCGAAGCAGTGAGCCACGAAATCACCCAAAAGCAATATGACAAGTTCATGGCCATTGATGACTACCACCGCCTAAAACTGTTTTCCAAGATATTCGGGGAAGTGGACATGAAGTCGAGGGACAACGTGCCGTTGGGAACGAAAATCGGGGCGGCTTTGTTGGCGGGCGTAGCCGTCATGGGCGAACTGGGCCGTGGACCACGCCCCGACATTTACCTGGAAAAGCATGGCCCTCCACCGCCTCACCGGTGTTACTTCAAGCCCGGAGTGGACACCCCTATGGACGTGGCGGCACGCAATTATGAAGCAGCCGTGAACACGGAACGGATGCAGCATGAAATGAGACATGGAATGTGATTCAACGAAGAGCGAAAAATTAAGAATGAAGAATTGAGAACCAATCATGGCTGAACTGACCTACGAGGATTACAAGAGGCGGCTGAGCATCCAGGAGTTGCTGGTGGACGCGGGCTATCGGCTGAACCGCCGTGACGGCCTGCGCTATCCGTCGTATGTGCGCATTGACAGCGATGGGCGGCGTGTGCGAGGAGACAAGTTCATCGTCACGGCCAACGGCTTCTGTTGTTTCCAGCCGCCCGAACGCAAGAATTACAATGTCATTTCCTTCATCAAGGAACATCCCCACTTCTTTGCCGAATACACTCCGGGGATGTCCGCCGACCGGTTGGTCAACCTCGTATGCCGCCGTCTGTTGAACGAGCCGCAAGAAATCCGTGAAACAAGGATATTCAACCCAAACAAGAATGGCAAACCGTTTGACATGGATGAATACGACCTGCAAGCCTTCCGCATGGACGATTGGGAGAGCCAGAAAAAGTTCTATCCCTATTTCAAGAACCGGGGCATTGACCTTGACACCCAACGCGCCTTTTGCAGTCATTTCTTCCTTGCCTCCAAGCACCGGACGGACGGCAAGGTATTTACCAACCTCGCTTTTCCATTGTCACTGCCCGCATGGCCGGGCAAACAGATTGTCGGCTTGGAAGAACGCAGCCGCCCCAATGCCGAGGGTAAGACCGCTTATAAAGGCATGGCGGCAGGGAGCAACGCCACCAAGGGAATGTGGATAGCCCAGCTGAACAGCCACCGCAGTGATGTCGGTTTCAACGTCCCGTTGTCAGGTGTGAAAGACGTGTACTGGTTTGAGAGTGCCTTCGATGCGATGGCGTTCTACCAAATCGAAAAGAAGGAAACTGTGGCATACGCCGACTTGGGCAATGCCGTGTTCGTTTCCACGGGAGGCACGCCGAGCATCAGGCAGTTTGCCGGGATGCTGGAACAGACCCCTGATGCCAACCACCACCTCTGCTTCGACCGCGACCAGGCGGGACAGCTCTATGCCGTGAACTTCGCCTTGCAGATGAACGGACGGGTATTCAACTCACACATGACGAAGAAAGACACCTTGGTGGTGACTGACCTAACCGGGAAATACGGGAGGACGGAACTGGACGTTCGCACATTTGACTTTGAAGCTATTTGCAAGGAACTTGGCTTGGAGAAAGGACGCATTGACTACCGCCCACCCAGCGAGGGCTACAAGGACTGGAACGACCAACTTATGGGCAAACGGATGGATGAGGATAAGGAACAAGAAAATACGGAAGAACGACAAACCCGATTCAGACGATGACACAAACTACTTCACAACCGCCATTTACGCGACCCGACACCCTGCAACTGCGGCCACGGACGTTGCAGTTTTTTATCGACAACCTGCCGTTGCTGACGCTCGACCTGTGCGGTTACGCTTGTGCCGGGATGGACAGAATGCTGTTCAAGGGATTGTTGCTTTGGTTGTCAGTGGCCATGTCGTTGGTCTTGGCTTACCGTTTTATCTACCTCAAACGCATGATTTACCGCATTACGGACGAACAACTGATATACGAGCACGGGGTGATTACCCGGAGCAGCGATTATGTGGAACTATACCGGGTGGTGGATTTCGCCGAGCGGAGCAACCTGCTGCAACAGCTTTGCGGACTGAAAACCGTGAGCGTCCATTCGGGCGACCGCACCACGCCCCGGCTTGACATCATCGGCATGGACATGAACAATGACCTGGTGTCTGTCATCCGTGGACGGGTAGAATTGAACAAACGAAGAAAAGGAATCTATGAAATCACGAACCGTTAAGATACCGACTATTGTATTTGCCTTGTGCTTCAGTATCAGTGTACAAGCGCAATACGTGCAGACCAATCCTTTGGAATGGCTGGCCCTGGCGGAAGGCAACGAGGCCATCAACGGCCAGATACAAGACCAGATAGAGGGGCAGACCAAGACGGCGGTCTTGCAAAACACCATAGCCGCCGAGTTCAACCGTATCCACGAATGGGAGCGGAAGTACAGCGATTACCTGCAGACGGTGGAAGGTTATGCCTCCTCCTTGAAAGCAGCCACCACCCTGTATGAGGACGGGGTGCGCATCTTCATCACCCTCGGTAAGCTGCGCAAGGCCGTTACCAGTAATCCGCAGGGCATTGTCGCCACGATGAGTATGAACAACCTCTACATTGAAACGGCTACGGAATTGGTTTCAGTTTATACGCTGCTCAGGAATGCCGTGGCCACAGGAGGCCTGCAGAATATGCTGACCGGGGCGGAACGGAGCGAAACCCTCTGGGCTTTGTCCGACAGGTTGGACGCTTTCAGCAAGAAACTGCACTTGTTGCATCTGAGCATACGCTACTATACGATGACCGATGTATGGAACAATGTTACCGCCGGGATGATAGACAGGAGCAACGGGGAAGTTGCCCATGCCGCCTTGGACAGATGGCGAAGGGCGGCAAGGACTATCCAATGAAGAATGAAAAATGATGAATGAAGAATTAAGAATGGCAGGGATAATGAGACACATCGTGATAATGGGCTTGCTGCTTGTTTGCTCGTTGCAATTAAAGGCACAAATCGACCCGACCCTGGCCGGGATGGTGTACCTCTATACCGAAAAGGCGGAAGACCAGTTGAAAGCACAGGAGCGGGCGATGCTGATGCAGACCACCGGGCATATCTGGACACGGGAGGAAGTGGAAGGCACGACGGACATCCAACGGAAGTTCAACGACTACCTCGATTCTTTCCGCGACATCATCAGCTATGCGGCACAGATATACGGCTTCTACCACGAGGTAGGCAAACTGGCCGAAAATATGGGGAGCCTGAACGACCAATTGCGCAGCCATGCGGGAAACGCCATTGCTGTGGCACTCACCCCGAACCGCAACCGCATCTACCAAGAGCTGATATTGGGCAGCGTGGAAATCGTGAACGACATCCGGCAAGTATGCCTGAGTGACACCAAGATGACCGAGAAGCAACGGATAGAATTGGTGTTCGGCATCCGGCCGAAGCTGAAAGCGATGAACCGGAAACTGCGCCATTTGACATTGGCGGTGAAATACACCTCGCTGGCCGATGTGTGGGCGACCATCGATGAAGGGGCAAGGCCGCAGAAAGCGGACAAGGCGGAAATAGCCCGTG
Organism: Phocaeicola salanitronis DSM 18170; assembly: GCF_000190575.1. NCBI lineage: Bacteria > Pseudomonadati > Bacteroidota > Bacteroidia > Bacteroidales > Bacteroidaceae > Phocaeicola > Phocaeicola salanitronis. The sequence continues at coordinate 4,063,771 of NC_015164.1, forward strand.
CCGCCATGCGCAGATGGAGAAGAAACGGAGATTTATAAACGGATGGAAACAACTACAAAATAAGTACTAGGATATGGCAGGATGGGCAAGAATACTGGGTTTTGGCAAAAAACTGGTCAACAACTCTGCCACCCGCTCATTAGGCGGTGCGGTAGTGCATCCCCAACGCACCCTAGCCGGATTAGGCCATGCCACCAAAACGGCTGTTGTCGGAGGCGGCATGGGCTACCTTGCGTGGGAGAATATCGTGAACGACAAGCCGGTGGTGCGCACCGTGGCCGACGTGCTGGTCGGCGAGGAAAATGTGGACAAAGGAGTGGAAATGGCCGGACAAGCCGCCGACCGTGTGGAACAGGCTGTTGAACAAGCCGGTGAAGCCCTGCAAGGCGTAAAGGAGGGCGTTTCCACCATGAACCGGACATGGGGAGGCATCGGAACATTCTTAGGCAACCTGACCGGTGGGAACAGCTTGGATATGTTCGGCAATTTCTTCTCCAACTTGGGGAAAGGAAACGTGTCGGGCTTGGGAATGCTCGGCTTGGTGGCTTCCGCCTTGTTGGTGTTCGGACGTTTCGGCTGGTTAGGCAAGATCGGCGGCCTCCTGCTAGGCATGATGCTGATTGGCAACAACTCCAAGGTGGAACGGATGCAACCAGCAACACAAAACCCGGAAGAAGCGCAGGAACGGCAGGGAGGAAGGAGAAGATAAATTAAGAATTAGAAATGGAGAATTGAATTGGCAATGACAGGAAATATGAGTTATACGCAAGAGATGAACCTCGCATCGCGAAGCGGCTATTGCATGCCGTTCGAGGAACGCGACGGGGAAGTGAGGCTGGCCTTGGGTTACGGAGAACAGACCCATCCCAAGACCGGCGGGAAATTCTTCCATCACGGTGTGGATTTCGCCACGAACCGCTACCTGTTGGCAGCTGTGGCAGACGGTATCGTGAGCGGTATCGGGAGCAACTCCACGCACGGGTTGTCCTTGACGACACGCTACGGCAAGTACGAAGTGACATACGCCCACTTGGCAAGGGCGATGGCCCCATTCGGAGCCAAGGTGAAAGCCGGCAACATTCTGGCCATCAGCGGAAACCTCTTACATATGGAGGTAAGGTACGACGGTGAGGAAATCAATCCCATAGACTTCCTGACCATGCTGTACGGCAACCTGAAAATGATGCGGCAACAAGGACATACCGGGATGCCCGATTTTGAGACCATCGAAATGGACATCCCCACAGACTATGACGATGACCAGGATGAGGTGGAGGAACTGATGCTGCGCTTCTACCCGGACTACCTGTCGGAAATAGGACGCGGGTTGTACCGTGTGCCGGAGTATACCGCCCAATCGCTGCGTAACATCTTCTCACTCTCGGCCGTCCGTAACTATTTCTACGAGGTGATACCCTCATTGGCCAACCCGCTCGGCATCGGCACACGCGCCATGCCCATCGCCGCCAAGGTGCAGAACCTGCTGATAAGCGACTTCCTGAACTATTTGGCGTTCCGTCACGGGGTGTTCCTCTCCACCTTGGGTGAAAACGGTAAAAAAAAGACTTGACGAAGCGGTAGCCGCCATCGGCGTTACCGACCCGCTGGCGGATTTAGAGATTGACGTGCGCAGTTTCGACATACCCAGATTAGTGACCGTCTATCCCGACCGCGCCAGACTGAGGTGGTGGACGAAGGCCTGGTTCAACAACAAAGAGGACGGGGAAGCCTCGGTGGAAATCAACCGGCAGACGGCGGTGGGCTTCATTCGCGATGAGATAGCCAAGGACGCGATGCTGGAGAAATACTACCCTAAGCAGATGGAGGCCTGCCGCCACGCAATAGAACAGACAAGAGAACAACTGATGAAACAACTGAACATCACATGAGCAATGGAATACGACATGACGGACGGTTCGCCGAGGTGGAATACTGCCTGCAAAGCTACTTCGACACTCATATGGTGGCTGTCATGCAGGACGTAAAGGACTACATCGGAAAGAAAAAGGCGGAGGAGACAAGCGAATACGCCATGAGTCCAGCAGGACTACTGGGCAGTCTTGCAAACGGAACCACAGGAATGCCCGACAACACGCTCCGACACCTGCGGCTCACGGGAGAATGGAACAGCAAGACCGCCGAGGATTATGTGGAGATGTGCAGGGAAAGGATTGCCGGAAACGAGGACATCGCCTCCGACCTTACCCTGCTTGCCGGGGAATGGCGCAATGCGGTCGTGACCGAGATAGGCAGGGAACGGTATGACAGCCTCTCTGCCCGATTAGGGGGCGACCTGGCTTTCGCCTATGTGGACTACCGCATGGAACAGTTGATGATAGACCACATGGTGGCCGAGCGGATGCCCAAGTCGTCGGTGGAATACGTGCTGCGCAAGGGTATGGAGGGCAGCCTGTTCGGTTTCGCCGACTCCCTGATGAAATCTCCCCTACAACAGGAAATCGACGCAAGAAGCGAAGCCGCCTATAAGCCGTCCAAAGGAGAAAGGGCAGCCGGACATGGCGTTTCCCTCGTGGCGGATGCCGCAGCCACGGGCGGCATCTCCTCATGGACAGCACTGGCGGGGACTTTGGGGCTGGAAGCTGTTTCCTACGGTGTGGAACGGTATATCGACGGCGATGAAGAAGGAGGCGTAAAAGTACCGACCGTGGAAGAGTGCATCAGCCGTGGCGTGTTCGGTGCGGAAGGCAACGTGTTCACGGGCTTCCGCCAAAAAGGGAAGCAAATCGTTTCCTACGAGAATGACTATGTGCTTTCCGTCAACAGCCGGCTGGTAAAGCCCATGGGCATCCTCACGGAAAAACCGTTATGGGCGGATTATTCGGAACAATACAAACTACCCCATATGGATCTGAAATCATTTATCCCGGAAAACAAGCGCGATGACGAACGCTACAAGGACGTGCCAATGATTGTCGCGCCTGGGCATGAGGAGGAATACCTCCGGACCTTGGTCGAACAGGAAGAAGCGCAGAAGAAGAAAACGGAAGCCGTGCAATCGGAAAGCGAAGGACAACACACTGGACAACAACCGCAACAGGAACAAACACCGGAAAGCGGCCAGAACGAAAACCAGCAACAGACCAATGAGAGCGGTTGGGATTCTTTTCTGAGGACATTCGGGTTGGACGGGCTGGACGGCGTGGGCAAGAACCTCGGCTATGTGGTTTCCATGCTCCCCGATGTGCTGATAGGCTTGTTCACCGGTCATACGAAATCTTTCGGGGTAAAGGACAGTCTGTTGCCCGTCGCTTCCATATTGCTGGGCATGTTCGTCCGTAATCCCTTGCTGAAAATGGTATTGATAGGCATGGGCGGCTTGAACCTGCTCAACAAGGCCGGGCAAGAAGCTCTTGACAAGCAAGAAGAAACACCTGCCAGACAGCTATACAAGCCTTATCCCGATGAACAACTGAACGCAAGGCTCGCCAATCCCGTGCTTCAAGGCGACCACCTCTTTATGGAAATCGACGGTGTGCCGTGCAGCGTCCTGTTGCCACACAATGCCGCCGAAGCCTGCCGGGAGGGGGCATTGCCGATCAATACCCTTGCCAATGCCGTGCTGGCCAAGCATGAGCAAACCAAGCGGATAGCCCAAGGGAACTTTCGTGCCTCGGAGCAGGCATTGGAGGAAGGCAGGGAAAGGACATTTGGTATCAAGTAACAACATTATCTGAAAAAAATGAGCAAGAATAAAAGTCCTCAAGAGAAAGCCGCAGTGGAAAGGGAAAAGGAACTGCTGTCAGGCGCATTAAACGGAGCGGCAAGCAGCGGCGGCTACTGGCTGAACGCTTCGGGCAGGACGGCTCCCATGTTTTACCCGAAAGGCCCTGAAGTTAGTCCGTTCAACGCTCTCATACTCGCTATGCACACCGACCGTGGAGGTTACAAGACCGCCCGTTATTTCTCGTTCAACGAGGCCAAGAAATACGGACAAGCGGTGCTGCAAGGTGAAAAAGGTGTGCCCTTCCATTGGTACAAATGGGAGAAGTATGTTAACCGCAACGACCCGAACGACACGATGTCGAGGGAGGATTACCTCCGGATGGACAAGGAAGAGCGGAAACAATACAAAGGAGTGCGCAACCGGGAGATACGCATCCTGTTCAACGTGGACCAGACCACGCTACCCGATTCCAATCCCGAAACCTACCGTGCCCTGCTGGAGAGCTATGGCGGCATCAACGACCGGGGCAACCTCAAGGCGGAAGAGCGGCAGTTGCGGAACGCCGTCAACCATTTCGTGGCGCAGGTCAAGGAAAACCTCGTACCTATCCGCAAGGACAGCACAGGCATACCCCGTTACGACACCGCCAAGGATGCCGTCTATATGCCAGACCAAAAGCATTTTGCCTCTTACCCCGACTATGTGCAGGAATTGGTGCGCCAAGTGGCAAGTGCCACCGGGCATCAGCAACGTCTTGCCCGTGAAGGCATGGTGATGCAAGGCGGCAAGGCACCTTCGGAAGATGCCGTGAAATATGAACGACTGGTGGCTGAACTCGCCGCTGGCGTGAAGATGACGGAGTTCGGTCTGCCGGCCAAGATGTCAGCGGAGAACCTGCCTTTGGTGGAATACTGGACGAAGGAACTGCACGAGAACCCCATATTGCTGGAAGCCATCGAAACGGACATGAACAATGCCGTGGAGGTGATGCGCAAGGCGGAGCGTGGCGAGAAGATAGAATACGCGGCCTTGCGGGATCACAAACGCACCACCGAACTGCGCGAGAAACAGAAGCCGCAAGTAGATTCAAGGGAGAGCGCCATCCTGCTCGACATCATCCGTAAGGGAGGCATGGGCGTGGACAGCCGCAATTTCGCCTCTCCCGCCGAGAAACAGGGCTTCATGGAAAAGTTTAGTCTGGGCTTTTATGACAAAAAGGTGGAAGAAGCATTGTCGAGGGTACATGACGAAGACCCCGAAGTGGTGGAAATCGCCTTTACCGAAGCCGCCAATTACGGCACCAAGATGGCGGAGTCCTGCAAGGAGTACATTCCTGCCGAGTGGAATACCAAGGGCAGCTATGCGGTGTCTGACAGCTTGGAAGGGATACCCGACCGCTCCACCAAGGAGATGGTCATCGTGCGCGACAAGCAGACGGGCCTCGTGGATGTCGTGCTGCCTGGCGGGGCGTTGGAAGGTGGCCATGTGGTCTTGCCCGACGGTGACAAACGTCCGTACAGCCTGACACCGGACGAGGTGATGAGTGCCCAAGAACGGTCGGAACGCGGGGCAAAGGCGGTGACGAACAACCTGCCCGGCTTCTCCAAGCCACGCATCGAGAGTGCCTTGCGGGCGCAAGGCGCTGCATTCGTCCGTTTCTTTAACAAGGACGGCTTACTGGGTTTCCGTCCCGATGACAGCTACTTTGAGGGCAAGGAGGTAACTACGGCCAAATTAGAGGGCAAGGAACTGCGGACACTTTCGCACATCGACGTGTCCGAGGCGGTGAAAAACGCGACCACCGTGCAGTTCGACCGCATACAGATGCTGCGTGACGATGACGGGCGGTGGGCGTTGTACCTTAAACCACAGGGAGAGGCGTCATTCAGCGTCTATCCCGACAAGGAGGATGTCAACCGTTTCTTCACCACCATCAAGCAAGGGCAACAGGAAGCGTCCGCAGAAGTCCGCCGCAGCTTGGCCAATAAATACTACGCCTTGGCGCAGAATAAGCCGGAACTGAAAACGGACTTGTTCGCTGGTCACATCGAGAATGCCGACCTGTCAAGGATTAAAAGAGTGAATATTTTCCGCACCAAGGACGAGCGCATCCTCTGCGCCCCGGTCATTGACGGCGTGGAGAAGGTCCAGCCGAGGCTGGTGACGCCCCAACAGTGGCAACGGATGTGGGCGGCGGAGGATATGGCCGAATACAAAACTAATCTGGCAGGCATGCTCTTTGCCGATGTGTTGCAACAGGCAAACGCGCAAATCCAGTCACAGGAATCCAAACAAGGAGAACAAACCAACATGGCATCTGAGGCCACCGCCAAAGGACACTCTTTCACCCCGTCCATGCAGGAACAGTTCGGCCAACTTAAATCCAAACACCCCGATGCTTTGCTGCTGTTCCGGACCGGCGACAACTATGTGGCCTACAAGGAGGATGCACAGACCGCCTCACGGATATTGGAACTTGATGTGGAACAGGGAGATAAGGCGGATACCATTTCATTCCCCTTCATGGATTTGGACACCCATCTTCCCAAACTTATCCGTGCAGGACAACGGGTAGCAATTTGTGACCAATTGGAAGAATCCAAGCAAACGGTAAGCCATGAGAATGAGGCACGTGTGGGGCGTGGGAGATAACAGGGATTATTGACAATCAAAAGATTCAAATATGGGTAAAAGCAAGAACGAAATATATGCGGAGCAATACGCCAAATGTGCGATGGAGCAGATGCGCCGCTACGGAATACCGGCCTCCGTGACACTGGCGCAGGGCATATTGGAAAGCAGCAACGGCGAAAGCACTTTGGCAAAGAAAGAGAACAACCATTTCGGCATCAAGGCCACGCAAAGCTGGTTGGACGGTGGCGGCAGGTATGGCTTGTATACAGATGACAAACCCAATGAGAAGTTTTGCAGCTATGACAGCGTGGCCGATTCCTACGAACACCATTCCCGTTTCCTGGTAGAGAACAAACGGTATGCCGGATGTTTCAAGTTGCAAGCCGATGACTACAAGGGCTGGGCGAAAGGGTTGGAACAGGCGGGATATGCCACGGGAGGCAACTACGCTGCCTCTCTCATTGGCATCATCGAGCGGAACGGGCTTGACAAGTACGACCGCATGGTAATGGAAGAGATGCAAGCACAAGGCCGGACACCTGGCGAGGACATGGAAAGCCACCTTACCGAAGAGGGCAAAGGTTATGCCTTTCCATTGGAACGTTTGGAGTTTCTGTTGGTGACTGCGCCGTTCGGCGGACAACGCAGCATCACCCTGCAAACAGACCATGAAGCCGTTTTGGCCACGGAAGACAATGGCAAGGTGGTGTCGGTGGACAGCGGTAAATCACTGACGGTAGAGTATGCACGGACAGACGGCACCACCTATCAGGTCAGCTACCAAGACTTGGCAAACACGAATGCCAAAGTGGGCGATACGGTAAACGCCGGACAGCAGGTAGGCGTGTCGGGGGACAACCTTCAATTCGGTGTGGTGCAAATCTCCACGGACGGCAGCAGGCGTAATATCGATCCTGCAGCATACTTGGCCGATGTCGCCCAAAAGGGGAACATCAACCTGCAACTGATGTATGAAGGCAAGGACTTGATGGAAAAATACAAGGCTGCTGATGGTGCGGCCGTCAACACAACCCTGTCACCGGAAGAATGGATGAAAAAGTTGCTTTCCTCGGAGGACAGCGGTGCACGTCTTGGCTACGGCACTGATCCCGTAGTGGAGATGGCCATTACGATGTTCACTTCGCTCATGGCATTGGCCATGCAGATTGACAACAAGGATGAACAGATGAAAGTGGCCACCGAAGCGGCCTTGGGCAAGCGCATCGACCTTTCGGCATTGCTGGCCGCCTGCAAGGAATGCGTGTTGGAGATACAGGACGGCGGCCGCCCCATCTTGCATATGGACAATGGCAACGGAATCTTCTCGCACGAACTGACCGCATCGGAGATGAACCGCCTTTCCCTTGTCCTTTCCGATACGGGTACCACGGCAGAGCAGAAACGCATCCAAGTGGCGGCGATAGTGAACAGCATTGCCCTTTCCGGCCAAGTGGCACGGAACTATGAGCAGGGAATGGAACAACACAATGGTCAAGGCGAGAACCTGCAAATCAGATAAAAGACAGAATAGCGAAATAACGAATACATCACCAATAAAGGATAACAATTATGATCAAATGCAATGTGACAATCAACGGCACGGTCAGCCGGGCGGCGACGGTGCGGACCAACAGCGAGGGACAATCGTTTATCTGCTTTACCGTCAAGGCAACCATTCCCGCCAAGTCGGGTGCGGGCAAGCAAGTGGAAATCTCCGTATCAATGGACGGAGAAGAAACAGATACCACCTCGTATGCCGTGGGTGCAAGGGTGGAAATGCAGGGTACGCTTACTTTCCGTAAGCGTAGCGACAACCTATACTTGAATTTCCATGCCGAAGCAGTGGATTTTGCCCCTGTATCCGACAAGGACAGCATAACGGGCGACATTGAATTTCGCGGCACCATCGGCAAGCAGGTGGAGGAAAAGACCGACAAGAAAGGCGGCAAGTATCTTGTATTCTCGGCTTTCAGCACCGAGAAAGACGAAGAAGCCTTCGCTTTCACTTGGGTGCGTTTCATCCGTTTCTCTGCAGAGCGGGGGACTTTCCTTGCACCTAAGACGGGTATAACAGCCAAGGGCAAGCTAGAATTGTCAGCCTACCTTGACAAGCTCAACATCGCTTGCCGGGTGGAAGAGTTGGCTGAATGGGTAAAAAAGGATAATAACTATCAAACCCAGGTATAAACATGTCAAAGAGGAATGATTATCACAGGGATGGCCCGTCAGCCGAAGATCGGGCGTTGGAGCGTTTCACGGAACTGATGATAGAGAAGATCTCCACCCTGCAAAAGGACTGGTCGAAGCCTTGGTTTACGGCTGGCATGATGAAATGGCCGAAGAACCTTTCGGGCAGGGAGTACAACGGGATGAACGCTCTGATGTTGGCATTGGAATGTGAGAAAAGGGGGTATGAGCTTCCCGTGTTCTGCACCTTCGATGCGGCCTTGTCGCTCAATTACAGCAAGAAGAAGGACGGCTCGCGGCAGCCTTTGCTGGATGAAAACGGAGAGAAGCTGTCGTTGGTGTCCGTGCAGAAAGGCGAGAGATCCTTCCCGGTTTTTATCACCACCTTTACCGTGGTGGACAAGGAAACGAAAGAGAAAATCAAGTATGAGGACTATAAAAGGCTGTCCGATGAAGAAAAACAGCGATATTCGGTTTATCCGAAGATGAACGTATATAACGTGTTCAATGTGGACCAGACCAACCTCCGCGAGGCTCGTCCCGAACTGTACGAGAAGATTCGGTCTGCCAATGAACTGAAACCGCCCGTAAAATTGGACGGCGAGTCATTCTCCTTCGCCCCGTTGGACGAGATGGTGGACAAAGGACTGTGGGTATGTCCTATCCGCCCCATGCATCAGGACAGGGCGTATTACAGCATCAGCAAGGACGAAATTGTCATTCCTGAAAAGGCGCAGTTCGTGAACGGGGAATCCTATTACGGCACCATGCTGCATGAGATGACCCATAGTTCCGGACATGAGAGCCGGTTGAACCGCTTGAAACCCGCTGCATTCGGGTCGGAGGAATACGCAAGGGAGGAATTGGTGGCCGAGCTGGGTAGTGCGCTGTTGGCTTCACGTTATGGTATGGCAAAGCAGGTAAAAGAGGAGTCGGCGGCTTACCTGAAGTCGTGGCTGGGCAGCCTAAAAGAGTCGCCGGAGTTCCTGAGAACGACCTTGTTCGATGTAAAAAGGGCGACCTCGATGATTTCGCAGCAGATTGAGGCCGTACAGGAGCGCATCGAAGCCAAGCCGGACATCATGGATGTGGACGGCGACGGGAACACACAAGAAGTGGCTCATGAGGAACGAGAGCTTGTGGGTACGGTGGCGGAGGAATATGTGCCATACCGCCGGGGACGCTAAGATAACTACACTATTTATTATATAAATACCCGTTGGCGGAATTATAACCAATATGCACTTTATCTGTCGGTCCATTGTACGGCTTTGCGGGCGGATATCTCCTCTTTTGTCCAGAGATATCTCCGTCCTTGTCCGAAGATATCTCTGTCTTGGCCCGAAGATATCTCCGCCCGTGGGTTTCATGCCCCAATTAATTCCGCCAACAGGTTTATATAAATGGTATTATATAATGGTGAAATACAGCACCGTATTTCAAAATCTTGCCGCTGAATATCTCTTCACGGGAAGATGTTCTCTTTGTCATTCGATTTTTAACTTATAGAGAATGGCATTGCGGACTTCAATCAGACTGCTTTTCGATATAAAACCGCGTTAACTACAGAAAGATGGAGATGCATTTCATGTTTTATTGTATCTTTGCAGCTATAATGTTTATGAGTTTTTTTTAAGTAAGAATGAGTTTGGTAGTTCATAATATAATGAATAATTATATTTGCACGTTGTTTGACAATATTTTATCGATATATAAGTTTTGATTACTTCATTATGAATAACATTATTATACCTCAAAGGTTTCGCTTGATGTGCAATAATCTTTATGAAAACTATGATTGTATTGTAAAGTATGATACCGATATAGAAAATAAACATTTTATAGGAAATAAGGAAAATCGATCTTGCCGGTTCTGTAACCGAAACCAAAGAGAAACAAAATTCCGTAAAGAGGCTCATGCAATATCAAATTTAATTGGAAACAATCGTTTATTCTCTTATTACGAATGCGATGAATGTAATGGAGTTCTTTTTACTCAATTTGAAAGCCACTTTTCTAATTATATGAGATTAAGACATTGTGTATCTCAAATACATGGGAAAAATGGGATTCCTTCCTACAAAAATAGGGTTGAAGACTTTTCTCGAATTGATATAAAAGATATGATTTCTGTTGCACAAAAAGAAGATGAAGATGCAATCGTAAATTTTGATAGGGAACGTCACATTATTCATTTTTCAGGGAAACGTACTTATAAACCATCTATGGTTTATAAGTGCCTGCTCAAAATGGCTTTAACAATTATTCCAGAAGAAGAATTGCCAAATGTCCAAAATGCAATGGATTATTTAATGGGACGGAAAAAATATATGTGTAAACTGCCTGTTTTATATAGGCAATATGGGGGAATACATCCTTTTGGCAAACCCATATGCTTTTTATATAAACGAAAAGAAAAGCGAATAAAAGAGAATGTCCCGCAATATCTATTTATGATAGCATATGGAAACTTTGTTTTTCAGCTATATATACCATTTTGCGATAACGATAAATTCTTACAAGGAAAGGATTGTAACTTTATTTTTATCCCTACGCCTGAAGATATAACACAAATACCAATTAAAGAATTACTTGACTTATCCTCAGATGACAGAGTTGAAAAAGAAGAATATGGTATTGATTTTTCTTTTGGGAGTTATGAGGAAAAAGATTTAACAATTAACATAAATGACAAATGAAACTTATATCAAAACAAGAATACGATGAACTCATGAAGTTTATGCAACCTAAACTGAGGAGTTTATGGAATCACGAAAATAATGAAAGAAAAAAACAAGGTAAAGAACCTCTTAATGTATTTCAATTTGGCTTTTCAATCATGGATATTGATCATTACTACATAGATGATAACTATGATTTTTATTTGGTTTTTAACAGTACCTTTTTGAACTTGATTTATTCTAAAATTCAGAAAGCAATGGAAAAATTTCCAGAGAAATTTGGCACAGGAAACGCAAATGATGTTATTGATGCAATTTATGCTATAAGTGCATTTGACAAACTCGGAGATAAAGATGAATATGTGAGGTTCCTAATAGATCATCCTTGTTGTTATATTGTTTACCGTAAGAATAACGAATTTGAAGAGGATATTTTAAGAATAGATATACTTCGCCTAATTAAAAAGAATAAGGAAGATCCAACAAAGTCTGATTTTATAGGAGGCTTAATGCATACATTAAAACACTTTTCTATTGATGATAAAAATTTGTCAACAGGAACATATGTGCATAATGTGTTTGATATACATTATATAGTGTATTTAATAGCAATGGCGTTTAGGTTAAAAACAGGGGAACGTTGTACATATAAAGCAATACAAGAACTTTCAAATGCCATAATGCTTGCTTCATTTTATAAAGAAGAAGTGTCCGGAATATATTTTTTGAATAGTTACTACAAGAAACAATCTATTGTTAAAGAAGCGAAGTAAGTCTATACTCATTTGTTTTAAAAATAGATAATAGAGATATTTCAAGTTATTCGCACTAAAATTTCTCTATTGCTTGAAACATCAAAAGACTGTCCGTTGAAACCCAGACGTAAAAGCCAGCATAAGACCTCCGTCTTAGTCATGGTAAAGAGAAGCTTTTTAGACATTTCTTCCGGAAAGAAACTGAATACCCTTAAAGCTGTGAAACTGACTTTCTTGTTCGCCCCGTTTGATGAGATGGTGGATAAAGGGCTGTGGGTATGCCCCATCCGTCCCATGCACCAAGACCGGGCGTATTACAGCATCAGCCAAGACGAGATTGTCATTCCTGAAAAGGCGCAGTTTGTGGACGGGGAATCCTATTACGGCACCATGCTGCATGAGATGACCCACAGCTCCGGGCATGAGAGCCGGTTGAACCGTTTGAAACCCGCCGTTTTCGGGTCGGAGGAATATGCAAGGGAGGAATTGGTGGCCGAGCTGGGCAGTGCGCTGTTGGCTTCACGCTATGGCATGGCGAAGCAGGTAAAAGAGGAATCGGCGGCTTACTTGAAGTCGTGGCTGGGCAGCCTAAAAGAGTCACCGGAGTTCCTGAAAACGACCTTGTTCGATGTAAAAAGGGCGACTTCGATGATTTCGCAGCAGATTGATGCCGTACAGGAGCGCATCGAGGCCAAGCCGGACATCATGGATGTGGACGGCGACGGGAACACGCTGGAGGTGGCGCATGAGGACAGGGAACTGGTGGGTGCAGCGTCGGATGACTATGTGCCATACCGCCGGGGACGGTAGAACAGGTTAGTTGATAGGGAAACGTGCCAATGTTTGGCATGAACAATTAATGAGGAGCAGCCAGCCGTGGAAACCAAAATTCCACGGCTGACTGTTCAATGGCTATAATATGCCAAACCTCTCTACAATTACAACGGTGATAATTCCGTGGGAAATACCTCCACTTCCGAATAGTTGGAAGCGATTAAAATGATGCTGTCCTCTTCAATCTCTTCTGGAGCGGAGATAACCTTATACTCTCCATCTGATAAACCTCCATCCGGGTCATGCCAGTAAACAGCGGCACCATACTTGATAAAATCGAATTTGTCCATATTTACTCCTTCTTAATTAATTTCTGTTTAGACCACTCGGTAATGATGCAGGTAACAATATCCCTCGTTGTCGCCTGTATGCCACTGCTCATTGAGGGCTTCCACGTCTGCTTCCGACTCGATGTTGCACCCGCTTATTTCTGCTATCCATTGCAGGGCTTCTTCTATGCGGTTAAAATACTCCACTATGAATTCGCCGTCGGGAACATTCATGTCCGCGATGTAACGCTCCTTGAAATAACGCCCATCGCCATCATTTGTCAGGTATTCCGCCATCATCGGCTCTTCCGAACGGTAGTAGTAGGTCAGTGACGGAAATACCTTGCAGATGAAGTCATATGTTTCGATGCAGGGATCCCATGCGGTTTCGGTTTCTATGCGCAAGGTATTCCCATGACACTTCAAGGAATACCATGTGCCACGGCAATAGGTTTCTTTCCATTGGCCGCCCAAGGCTTCGACAAGGCAACCCAGCCAGTTTGAGCCAAAGTCATTTGCTACCAATGGAGTTTTGCGCCTTTCCAACTTTTTCATCGTTTGGTAAAGGGTCTTGATTTCTTGCTTGTCACCCTCGAATACGAGGGCTGTGTTACACCAATTAGGCATGATTGTAAATGATTTTAGTTATACATTATGTTTGGATGGGGTACAGGGCGTTAGGAACACCCTATACCTTTTGTCGTTCACTCAGGCAACATCATCGGCATCAGCAGAGCCAAGTGTTCCGACTGCACATCGCCTGAAACGGGTTCGATGATGGCGGCACGGCAGGCTTCGCTCATGCGGAAACGCACTTCGGCTGTATCCATGTTCTCCAGTATCATCTTGAGGTTCTCTGCGTGGAAAGCGATACGGACTTCATCGCCTTGGTAAGTACAGAACACGGTTTCTTCGGCCGATGTAGCATTGTCAAAATCATGCCCTGTGAGGAGCAAGGCCATGCCCGAAAAGGACAACACAAGCTGGCGGCTCGTCCTTTCCGCGAATACGCCTACGCGACGGATGGCAGACAACAGGGCTTGGCGGTCGATGGTAGCTTCCTTGTTGCTGTTGGTGGGAACAATGGCATTGTAGTTGGGGTATGTTCCCTCTATCAGCCGTGTGCTGAAACTGTCCGTGTCGGTCTTGAACACAATGTTCCGCCCGTTGTATTCCACTTCCACGCTACCCTCCTTTTTATGCAACAACAACTTGACAATCTTTGCTGCCTTAGCCGACAAGACGAAACGGCAATCGTCCGCATTTCCTGCCAAGGGATAGGTGTTGCGCACCAACTTATGCCCATCGGATGCGGCACACTCCAACTTACCATCGGAAATAGTGTAGTTTATCCCTGTCATCACGGGGCGCAAGGCATCGTAAGAAACGGCAAAGAGCGATTGGTCAATGGAATTGCACAATGTGGCTGCGTCCATATCGAAACGAATATCACACTCGTTTTGCATCATGGGATATTCATCGCTGCCAAACCCTGCCATGCCGTAATGCCCGTTCAAATAGTGGATGGTCACACTTTTGTCCTTATCGTCAATGGTAAAGGTAATCGGTTGTTCGGGCAGGTTCCTCACAGCGTCCAACAAGGTGGATGCCGTGATGCACACTTTGCCTGCTCCCTCCTGTCCTGTGATATCCAGCGAGCCGTGCCATACACATTCCAGGTCGGAGGCGGTCACTTCCAGCGGTGCGTCCTCTTTCACTTCCAGCAAGAACGTGGAAAGGATGGGCAGTGCCGGTTTGTTGTTCATTACTTTGGCCATTGTAGCCAGTTTGTTTGCCATTGCGGTTGATGATACTGTAAATTTCATAATGAGAATGTTTTTGTTTCCCCTGCTTTCGGGCTGTTTGTCCTTGCCCAGAGGAAGTTATTTTTCGGTGCAGGATGAGCCGTCCGCCTATGACGCAAACTTTTTGGCAGGAATACGCTTTGGACAAAGGAGAAAGGAAGATTCCTGTCATCGGGAACAACCGCTTAGTCCGGCCTTTGTCCCAAAAGTTTTCGGCATCAACAGCGGGCGACTGAACTTCGCACCCGAAAATACGCCCGGCGGCAAGGGTATGGCGCGAGTGGTAAAAAGTCTGTATAATCGGATGACTGTCTGTATATAAAAGGATGGCAAAGTGGAAGTGTTGATTTGACATTTTCTTGAAAACCCGTTCCACAAAATATCGGTTTTATTATTATTGCAGTCATTTATGCAGGCAAATAAGAGTATATGGAACGGTTTATCATCATAGTGTTGCTCATTCTGATACTGTCACTTACATGGTATTGGAGAAGAAAGCTGGGTGAAGCCTATTGTGCCGCCGCCCAATATGAGCCTACTTTGGAACTGCGCAGGGAGTTCGGCCGCAAGGCTGTGTTGGCGGGCAATCAGGAAGCGAGGTAGATTTTCCCCATCACCGTTGCGAGGTTTGCTGCCGACCATCAGCCACCCCAAAGTGTTCAAAAGGAAGAAAATCCCATGTGTATTCACGGACTATTACTTCCAGTCAAGGTACAACCCATACCTAAGCGAAGCACAAAAACAGTTCTGCCAATCCATTTTGGATTTCAAGGACGGCAAGCATGATGGCATCCGTTTCCTTGTGGCCGGAATAGAGAGATTGAAACCCCAACCAGGTACCATTGTCATGTTCATGCCGTGCAGTACACAGCGCAAATATTGGAGGCGGTTCAAAACGATGGTGGACTATGTACATGACGAATATCCGGAACTTGTGTGCGGCATATCGTATGTCCGTTACACGGGCGACAGGGAGAGTTTGCACCTGCAAAAGGACAGAGGAAATGCTACATTGGAGAAAAATTATTTCTTCAAAGAGGACTTGGCGGGCAAGGAGGTATTAGTGGTGGATGACATCCTTACAACAGGGAATAGCCTGCAAGATTTCAGAAAGGAAGTGGAAGCGGACGGTGGCAAGGTGGTAGGTGCCATTTTTGCCGCCGAGACATTCAAAATGCCCAATGCTTTCTGGTGTTATTTGGAAGCGTTAGGCTGGTCGGAAGATGATGCGGGGAAATATGAATCCAAGCCCGAAGATACCGTTGTGGATTATCCATACCAACGTCGTAAATGGGGTGTCTATGATGAAGAACCGGAAGACATTGATTGGATGCCCGACAGGACGATTATTCATGGGAACAGCATGATAAACTTGTGGTATGGCAAAAGAAAAGGGAAGAATGTAGTGGTAAAAAAGGAAATCTTGCCGTTGGATCCTGAGAGCGATGAACCTTGCAGCGACAACTTGTCTGAATTTGACTTGCGGATATAAGACTGGCCGGCTTTCACAAGCCAGCCAACCCCTAAGAATCCTTGGTTCAAACCAATGAAATAAGTTATTTCAAGCCATTCTTATATTATGAACAACAAGCACCTAATCTGTCGTGTCCGATGATGGTAACAGCAACCTTACACAAACATTGCGGTTGGCTTCTACGGGATTGTAATCGTTAATGCCACCGACTGAAACTGTTTCTATCTTATCGGCATCCACGCCACGTCTTCGCAACTCTCCGGCCATGTATGCGGCACGCCTTTGCGACAAGCTATTGTTGATGGAGTCATTGCCGGTGGCACTGTCTGCCGCACCGATGATTTGGATGCGCAACCCGTGCTTCTTGACAATCCGGGCGATACCGTCCAGGTTGACCAACTGCGAATTGTCGGTAAGCCTGTCGGTGTCCAGCACGAAGAAAAAATAAATGGGCGGGCCGATATATCTGCCGTCCACAAGAAAGGATGAAACAATGGAATCATTGCCTTGGAAGGAGCCGCCACTTCTATAAATGGGATCCATGTCGTATGCCATATAAACGGTGTCTTTACTGTGGATAAAAGCGGTATCGCCTTTATGCTTGTCCTTGTTCGCTTGGGCATCGCGCAGCCTTGCACGAAGCGAGTTCAACCCGCTGTAATTATTCTTAGGATAGCCGATTGACAATCCTTTGCCTTCAACTTCATCTTTCATCGAAGAAAACCTGTCCGCATACTTGTCAAGCAGCCCTTCCAACTTCAAAATCTTCTCCAATTCGGCAATGATGCGGGTGATATTACTGCTCTTCTGCCAGAGCCGGTCATTCTCATTGCGCAAGCTGCGGGCATAGCCGGTCAACCGCTCGTTACGCTCGATGTAAGGGGCGGCATCAACCACACGTTTCCAACCTTTCTTGCCGATAGTATAGGAGAATCCGGCGGTCAGGGATAGCAGACGGTCGCCCCACTTGTTACCTGCGCCCATGCCGTCAAAGTCCTTGAAGGTGGTGGCACAGCCAAGTTCAGCCGTGAGGTGCAGGCGGTCGGTCAAGCGGTATCGTCCTTGTACCCCGTAAGAAACGGCAAAGGGATGGCGGCCTAATTTGTCATTGTGCAGGATGCCCAAGCCAACGTAGGGAGCCAAGTCCCAGCGGAAATCCTCTTTGGTACGTGAGAAGCCCGACAACACGTTCCACATCAAGTCGGCATGAAGATGTTGGAAGTCTCTTGATTCAAGTTGTGCGTCCTTGAACTGCAAGCCTTGGAAGGCGATTC
Organism: Phocaeicola salanitronis DSM 18170; assembly: GCF_000190575.1. NCBI lineage: Bacteria > Pseudomonadati > Bacteroidota > Bacteroidia > Bacteroidales > Bacteroidaceae > Phocaeicola > Phocaeicola salanitronis. Next base: position 4,081,369 of record NC_015164.1, read on the forward strand.
GTGTGCCGATGGCCGGTGTGAACCACTTGCCCACGGAGACGGACAATGCTGGCTTTGTTCGGTCAAAGATGTCACCACAACCAAGCGGTGAACCGACGAATGCCGACACGCCGCCGGACGCGTTCACGAACCAGTTGCCACGCCAAGGGGAAACTTCCACGGCATTCTCCAAATAGGCCGGCTCCAACGGTTGTAACAATTCCTCCCACTGCGGAAGGATCTCCCATCGGATGGTGTCCGTCATGGGAACATTGTACGCCCTTGCCATGAGTGGCAGGGACAATACAGATAGCAATAAAAATCTCCTTATCATATTTATCTGTGTATTTGTTTTCTGTTTGCAAAAGAAATGATTCGCTGCGTCTGCAAAGAGGCCGAAAGCCTCTTTCAACTCGTGCTTAACAAGAATTTCGGTAGCGGCAATTTATCATACTGTCAATCATACTGTAAGGCATAGGAAATAGGCTATTGAAAATCACTTGCCTTGTCATTTCCGGCGGACGCTTTTGCCACCTTTGGGCTTCATCATCCGGCTTGCCTGTATCAGGCAGCGTCTTGCCCAGGCCCGGTCGTCCTCGTCCTCTTTCCGTCCCCAAGGCAGGTCATTGTCACCACCTCCACCGCCGTGGCTTTCGGCAAATGTCGTGGCCAAGTCCACATAGTTCGCAAAGAGGTAGATGGCACATTTGAAGATGTCCTCGCCACGTTCGGCCACATCTTTCAGCAGCGTGCCGTCGAACAGGTTTTGTCCTTCGTCGTCCAATGCCGGAAGCAATGACTTGAACTCGTTCAGTATGTCGCCCAACAGCGCATCGGCCAGCCGGTAGCGCACCTGATGTTCCAAGTCGTAGGTCGCAGCTTTGAGGTCTCGCCGGTATTCAACCGCACGTTCACGTGTTTCTTCCTCTATCTGTCTAAGTTCGGAAAGTTGTCTGTTCGCTTCTTCCAATTTGCCGCGTTTGTCGGTGAGATTGTCAAGCACTTTCTGCAAGTCAAGGTCGAGTTTGCTTATCTTCTTGCGCAATTCCTCCGAATCGCCACGGCCCGCGTTCAATTTTTCCGCAAGGGCTTCAATCTCGGCAATCATCTGCTTCTTTTTCTCCTCTAAGTTGACGGTCATCGTGCCCAGTCCTTTCACCCGTTTCTCGGCAAAACGGATGTCGGCAAGCAACTCGCCGAGCAACTTCCTGTTGTTCTCAACCTGTTCCTCCAGGGTTGTACATTCCTCGCTCAATGCACGGCGGTATTCCTCAGTGGTCCGGTGTTTCGCACCGCTTAAGGCGATGCTCGTGCCTCGTTTCATACCCCACTTCTCGTTCACCTTGGCAAACTCGTCATGAAGCGCGAAGAAACGCTTCTTGGAATCATAAATCTTCCCTCCGAAAACCTTGTTGAACGAGATTTTATTTCGTTCATCCACCGGTATCACGGTGCAATGCACATGTGGGTTCAGTTCATCGAGGTGTACATAGAAGCCGATGACGTTTTCCTCGCCCCAGTGTTCACACGCAAACCTGTACACATCCATTGCCCAACGCTCTATGTCCTTGTTACGCCGGATAAGCGAGTTGTCAGCCCCGTGCGTGAAGTTCACTCTTTGGTTGCCAAAAGCTATCTCGTGCATTCTTTCCCTTGAGCCGCCAAAGATGATGTTCGCTACGGTACGGTACTGCGGTTCGCACAATTTTGCGTTCGGGTCAGTTATGCCACGTTCCCGCAGATTGTCCGCCATGCGCCCGGTGATAGTCCTCGACTTATCGACCGGCTGGATAATGCCGCCTTTCACAATCTCGAAATTGAGGTGTTCGCGGCTTCGATCATAGTTGCCATGCTTTGTTGCCCAGTCCCAACCCTTTTCCGTCCAGTTACGCTGGTGTTCGTCGCTTTGGCCTACACTCATGCCCTTTCCGGGTCTTATATCCAATACCTGTTTGATGTCATTAGCCATAATTCAGTCCTCTTTTTTCAGCTTGCTGCCGCCCTGGCGGTTCCTGCATTTTGCCCTTTCCGGGCAAAGTGCGTATTAGGCTACGCAGGCAGAGCCTGTCTTCGTGGGCAAGCCCTGTCGTCAGGGTCGGAGGTCAAGACCTCCGTTAATACCCATCCCGTCTGTCGGGATACCATGCACTTGGTTTGACGAAACTCAGCGCGGGGGAAGCAAGACGTTTAAACTTGGTTATCTGTTCCACCTGTGGACTTGGTTCCCTCGTGCGGTTTAAGTCCGTTATGGGGCTTTTCTTGCGTTATAAAAGGAAGATAATACTGCAGAATGATGTCGGCGGTTTCATCGCCGCTACAAGTGGCTTGCGCTTTCAGTGGGGTCTCAGCCTCAATGAGCCGCAGTCCGGCAAGCGTCAGCCGCTGAAGGAAACACGCAAGGTCTTTGCCGCATTCTTCCAAGAACAGCCGTTCAAGGGCTTCATTCACCCGTGTGTTGGCTGGAATGATGCCTGTGCGTTGGAGGATGGTATGGGCTATCAGCTTATGCAGACGTTCGCCTGTGGATGCTTGCCGGTCGGAGCGTTTGCCTGTCGGTTCGGTTACGAACAGCTTATCAGTTTCGGTTATGAAGTGTACAAGCATTTCCACCCATTCTTCAATGGTGAGGTATCCACACAGCCAGCGGTTCAAGAGCAGTTCCTCCTCCGACAACAAAGGGGTATTTATGTGTCCGTCTTCTGGCAATACACAAGTCATCGAGAGGATGAAATACCCACTGCGTCCTGTAACCTTGGCGACTTCCGATAATTCCAATTCGGTGAGGAATTTGCGCACCGTGTTACGATGCCAGTTCCAATGCTTGGCAAGCCCGCTGACCGTCAATGCCACCTGCCCTTGTGACAAAGGCTTGGCGATGGCAGGGAACTCTTTCTTGTCCTTGATGGAGAGGTCTATCAAGTTGCGGAACGCCGCCAGTTTCGAGTGCTTCTCGTTCGATTCGGGATTGAGGTATGCAAGCAATCCGCTGTCAATTAGGATGCGGCATCTTGCAGCTTTTTCTTCTTTCATTCTTGGGGCTGTTTTAAGCGTTATTCTGTTCAATTGAGTAAAAATGGAATGGCAGGGGAAGGACTTACATGTAAGTAATAATTCCGACAGCCTAAGTTCCTTATGACCATTTATAATAGGTGTCTACAATGCTATGAGGAAACTCCAAATAGTCATCCAACGTGTCAGGAAATGTGTTACGAGCCACCTGCGAGGGATAAAACACGGTGCCGAATACGACTGTGGCCAACGTAATGCCAAGAGGTAGCATATGCGGTACGAAGAGCAGGATTACCGTCGCCATTGCCGTCCAGAAAAGGCGATGCTTCTGTTGCAGGAAGTCAAACGCCCGTACCGCGTTTTTGTGGGAATACAGGACCAAACAGGTAATGGATGACAAGGCCAGTTCATAGACATTCCCAAAGACATTCAGATGGTAGAAGTGGAACACCATGAGTGTGGCGAGCATTCCCAGCGTATAGCATCTGCGGAAGCTGCGCCTCCAAGCCATGCGCAAATAAAACTGGAGCATGGCAGGGCGTTTGCTCTTGTATAAAAACGGCACGGCGGCATATGCAAGGATGTAAAGCATATAAAGGATTGGAATAATCATTGTCTTGTGGTTTGAGGGTTACAGTTCAAGTTCCAAGTTGATGAGTTTGTGCGAGGCGAGGCGGATGATGTCCTCTGCATCCTGCATGGATAGCGTTCCCAAGCGACACCGTTCCTTGAAGCCCGGCCGCCGTTTGAGCGAGTTCACCGCACGGTCAAGACGGTATTCTGGAATATCCCACACATGCCCTTTGGGGTATGCGCCATGTGCCGCCCGTGCCACTAGGGAAAGCACCCTGCAACGGATGGGGTGCAGTCCTCCGCCGGAGTGCAGCATGAAGTTGCACTCACGGTCTGTATCCAGCACGTCCACCCAAGTGCGGCATTCATGGATGGTGGCGGCGAGTTGACTGTACAGGACTTCCTTCATAAGCAGATGAAGTCTTTGAGCAGTTCCTCTTCCGTGACGGCGTACAGGAGTTTGCCGCCTTTCATTACCCTTGTAAGTTCCTCGCGGAGTTCGCTGCCCATCACCTCCAATGAATCGTAGAGGGTCACATAGAGCGTGTCGCACTCCATGCGGTCATCGGCTTGCGCGTTCAACTTGTGCATGTGGCCGAAGCGGGGATTGGAGTAAGCACAGCACCGCTGGCCGAACGGGGTGTCTTTGCTCGGCACATGGTGGTAAAGGAGTTCCAGCTCCATCTGGTCCTCCAGCTCGTCGATAAGTTCCTCGATGGGATAAACTTTGGGCAGGCGGAAAGTGAGCAAGGCGTAATCCTCGTACACCTCCGCCCCTTGGAAAAGGCTTTGTGAAACCAACGCCGGCATCTCCAAGGATGCAAGCGTGATGAACCGGTCGATTTGTTCTTTTTGCATATGGTCGTTTGATGATTTGATTAATTTCGGTTTATGGGTGACAGTCTTATTGGCATCCCAAAATGAATGTTTCCATCAGGAGCGTGGGCAATTCTTCCGCTTCCAAAGGAAAGTCAATGCCTTTCAGTTTGGCCAAAGCCGATGGCATCCGTTCTGCCAGTTTCTCCATTGTGTGCAACTGTTCCTCGTCCATGAGCGCATAGGCGAAGCTGTCGAATGAAATCCACGGTTGCAGGATCATCCAGAGATAAGCGGCGGCTTGCCCGTTGTCCGTGATACGCAAGCGTGACAAGCCGTCCACACAAGCCTCGGCGTTCTGTATAAGCCGCCTGTTATTGCGCATCGCCAACAGGATGACCACCTCGGTTTTTCCGAACACAGGCTGCTCTTTGCCGGCAAGGGCGATGATGCCGCGTATGACTTTCCCGGTGTTTCGGGTAATGCCGTCCAATGGCGTATTCCCGGAGCTGAGTGAAGGTAGGTGAAGCAGGAACGAGCGGAACGCCACATCTTCTTGCCGGAGGAAGTCAATGGCATCTTCCTTGGTTCGGAGGCTATTGGCAAGCGTGCTTTCCAATAGCCTCTCATACTTACGGATTACCTCTTTGCCGCTGCCTTTATAAGCAGGGATTGCGCTTGCCTTGCGGTAGAACAGATGGACGGAACCGGCCAGCCTTTGTGACAGGGAGTCCACTTCCACATCGTTCAAACCGCGTACCACGGAGAGGTAATCGGCAAAGCTCCTTTTTTGGCTGTTTATCAAGAGTGCCATTTGCACGGCGATGGAGTCGCCAAGGGCGATATGGTTGCTGTTGGCATGGGCGTGTCTGTTGTTTGCCGTGTCACTTGACAGGGCGAATGACACGGCGGCATCCAGCTTTCTCCATTCTTTGGTCAACGAAATAATTTCGTCCGTGTCGGCATTTCTTTTGCCTTTGAGCGATTGGAAGAAATCGTTATAAGCGGCCATCGCTTCCTCTGCCGTGGTGCGGGCATCTTTATGGGAAGGATGACATCCTAAGAGAAGTGCCGCCATCAAGAGCAGGCAAACGATGCTTACAGTATGATTTTTTAGGGTTGGTAAAGAATGGCAAATGCCATCTGAAATATGCGGCTGTTTCACTTGCCACTTGATCAACCGTCCTTTTGATTCTGTCTGTTCCATTGGAGTAAATTTGTTATTGACGGCGCAAAATTATAGCAAGGGATTAACAATGCGCATATGGGCATTGTGTTGTTATTTATTCTTATGAAATCATACTTGGAATATGATTTTACTAATTGTTTGTCAGTCTGTTAGTGGATAATAAATGACACAAAAAAGAATTATTTGGGTCAAAGGATATAAAAGGGTGTTTGGTCGATGAAGCAAGCCGGAAAGAACTGTCGGCAAGGGTGACAGCTTGTGCAGGGGATCTGCTGTACAAGGCGACAGTTCCGTGTATAGAAGTTAGTAGCCGCAAGTGTAAGTTTCCTATGAAATCCACCGTTTTTTCCGAAAAAAAAATCATACTTTTGCAGCCGTAACACTAATCAGATCAATTCAATGGCTATAATAGGCTATTTGCCGTATCTTCCCAAGTATGCGGAGGGAGCGGCTGACAGGAAATGGATGGAGGACTTCGGTTGTGACCGCATCGTGGAGGAAAAGCCCGAAGAAGGAACATACCGTATGGGATGGGACACACTTCTGGCGAGCATCGGCAAGGGTGACACACTGGTCGTTTCCAAACTCGCACACGCCGTCAAGGGCGCAAGGCAGTTATCATTCTTTCTGGAGTTTTGCAGGATAAAATCAGTCCGGCTGGTTGCCCTGCATGACGGCATCGATTCGGGCAATGAACTGTTCCCTGAAACCCAAACATCGGACTTGCTAAGAGTGATTGCCCAGTTGCCCGAAGAGGCTAACGCCGTACGCAAGATGACATCCCAACCGGGGCGGTGGACGAAAGGGACAAAGGTGCTTTCGCAAGCCGCTTACGGGCGTGTGGAACGGAATAAACGGGTGGTGAACATGTATAAGAGCGGCTACACCATTGATGATATTTGGAAGACCAGCGGCTTCCGTAGCCGCAGTTCCGTGTTCCGTGTATTGAAGGATGCGGGAGTGGAACTGAAACGAAAAAAGAGATAAAGACTTTAGCAAAATCATAGTAAAATCATAGTAAAACATAGTAGCATGGAAGATTTAAACATAAATAGAACTGGTATTGTAATTCTACAATGGTTACGAAATGAGGATCCTCAATTAGGAGAAGAATTGTACTTTCAAATTAGAAACAAGGAAACACAGTTTGATAATTTCTTTGTTACATTTTACAAGGCGACAAATCAGAAAGAGTTCACAGATTCTTTACAAAAGATGATTGATACTTTGGAAGAAGGGACTATTTTTACTTTGCACATAGTAGCACATGGATATGAAGATGGGTTAGGAACTGATTTATCAACCTCAATAAAGTGGAAAGAGCTTTTTTATTACACTAGACAACTCAATATAAAAATGCATAATACATTATTGATTGTTTTATCTTCGTGCGTTGGTGGTGGAATACTTTCTTATATAGATCCTACGCAACGCGCTCCTTATATGGCTTTTATAGGTAACACAAGAGATGTTTTGATTAAAGATGCGAGAAAAGGATTCCCATTATTCTATGAAGGTTATCGCTCACCTTTAGACTTTGTAAAAGGGTTAAAAGCATTAAATGAATCTATTGATTTTTCTGAAGAATTAGAACCTGGTAAAAGAAAAACTGAATTTTTCATAATGTCTGCAGCACAATCTTTTGATGAGATATTCAATCCCGATAGAGACCCTATTTTTTTTGCTAAGGTTGTATCAAAAATAATGCCTCCAAATCAAATTATACCGCAAGAACAGCGAATACAAAAGGCAAAAGAATTATTTAAGAAAGAAGGCGAAAAGTTACGTCCATATTTTACTTTTACAGATTGATTTTTCAGATAATGATATACTAAAACTAATAAATTGTATATTAAAAAAAGACAGATGGGCATGGTTTACTTGAAATCCCATGCCCAAACTACTCCTTGGTACATCAATCAAGCGCTCTGCCTTTTCCGCGCCAAGGCGTTTCGGATGGTATCATTCAGCCGCATCAGCCAAATGTGGCTACCGCATGGAAGTTGCTGTTCGTCCAGGACAAAGGGCAGGGAGTGGTCTCTCACTTGCACTTTCAGTCGTTCTCCGTCAAGGTTAAGCCCAGTTACCGTTCCGCAACGAGTGCGTCCGTCTTCGTCCGTCCAGCCCATGCGGACATCAATCCCCATTGGCACGGATTGGAGTCGGTTCTCCTGCATTGTTTGCCTGACGGCTTGCAGGGCGTTTCGCTTCATGCCGTCAAGGACAGTCCCGATGGATTGGGGCATGGATGTTCTTGTTATCATAAGCTGTCCGTTTATGAAAAACATTCCTTCAAAAGAAACCGTCGGTATTCGGCTTCGTCCTTGCCCCGCTCGACGGCTTCATCGATGACACAGCCAAGTTCGTCAAAATACACTTCCTCGCCGATGCACTCCGTGCCGGCATAGTTCTGCAAATACACTTCGTAGTAGTCAAGTGCGTTGTAGGCGATGATGACATTGCCACGGAACAGCCGTCCGTTCACAGGAAATTTGAGGGCAGCCATGCTCTTGTATTCCGTTGCCACGAAATTTCCGATGCCCCATGAACGAATGACATTCAGCGAGGTCATGCCCACCAGTTGGTCTTTGATGGTATTCGCCATCTGTAATACAAAATCTTTATCCATATTCAATTCTATTATGATTAGTCAAAATTTTCTTCTTCCTCGATGATTACGCTGACATTCCTTTTGCCATAGATGCGCTGAAATACTTGCACTATGACATCAAACAGCCTGTCGCTTTCCGTGTACCCTATGTCCAGCTCCTTCGTCCAATAGTCGAAGCTGAAATCAGCCGTTTCGCCCGAATAGCGGTCTGTCGTGTTGTAAACCGTGACGTCCACATAATCGGTCGTGCCGCTTTGCAGGCTTACCAAATGCCCATAGTAACAGAATTCCATGTTGTTGGAGGGGCTGGTGGTAATTTTCTCCACCAGCCTGTGAATGTAATTGTACCGTTTCCTATTCATAGCGGCATCATTTCGTCAATTCCTACTGTAAATCCATAGCCGTCCTCCGTGCGGAACTCATACAGCCGTTCAAGGTCGTGCAACACTTCGCCTTTGCCGAAATTCTCCATTGCTCCCTCTATCTCCACATTCATGGCGGCTTTCGCACGTTCAAGGGTGGCATACAAGGCATGGCAATCCGACACGCAGTCATTTTGCTCAATCAAGGTGTAAACCAGATACACTGCGTTCTTTTCCATAGTCCAATGTTTTAGATGTGTGGGATATAATGTCCGTTCTCTTCCAAGTAAGCCACGATGTCTTTCGCTTCCTCATGCGATGCACGGTTGCGGTCATCATACCGCCTTTTGTCATCGGCCATCACTACAAGGCACTCTTTCAACAGCTTATAGAGGTTTTGCTGCAAGGTCGGGTGCATCAGTGGGATGGAAGCGGCAAAGACCGCATAGTCAAAGCCGTAGTCATTCAAAGCATTTTCCACCTGCATGGCAAGGCGGTACTCTTTCGTTTCTCTGAGGTTGTCAATCTTCTTCATGTCCATAGATATTTAAGTGAAACTTTTCCCTTTCATTGGCTCCTTTCCCCGAAGCCTGTTTGGGATTTACGGATGCTTAGTCCGGGTATCGGCCATGCTTCACCTGACGCTTTTTCTTGCTGAATACGCTCCGCAGGAGGAAGATTCCGCAAGAAATTCACTTCAAAGCGTGGCAGGTCAAGCGTGATGCCCGACATTTGCAGCCGAAAAACCTAACGGTGAAGGGCAAAGGCGGAATGCCATGCAGACAGGTATAAAAGGAGTAATGGCTGACTATGAGAGGATAAGGGAATTAGGCAAGTATAACAGGGATAAAACCGGGTAAAGCAAGTGCTATAAGTGGTCAACGCTATAAGTGGAACCGGGCTGGGTAGTCCATGCAGGGAAGCCGTGAGCCGACTTTCCCACATGGATTTCCCTTATTAGAACCATTCGGGATTATCCCTCTTTAACTCCTCTACCAGCTCTTTGTCGGGCAAGGCAAGGGTACGCTCATCGGTGAAGAAGAAAATCTCATCGTAGATGTCCGATGCTTCCTCATTGGCAAAGCCTTCGTTTTCGTCCTCGAAACTGCCGGGCTGCAAAGCGTCAAGCAGGGCTGTGCTGCCTATAATCATATACTCGCCTTGGTTGTCTTCCACCATGCGGCATGGGTACTTCACACCGCCAAATTCAATTTTTGTTGTAATCATGCGTTTGTATTGTTAAATGGTGTTTGTATAAGTTGGTTATATCCAATTTCATGCGCTCCGCCCTGCGGCAAGTGTAGAACGTGCCGCCTTTCGGCTCGCCATTGTAGTAGGCAATGATGCGGTTGGCTCGCTCAAGCATATAGTCGTTGCGTCTGAGAAAACAGCCGTCAAAGTAAGTCTCGCTCAAGCATACCACGTTATCTGCCTTGCCGAGAATGGAGCTATACCGCTCTTTGTCCGTAGGGTTGAACTTGCAGGATTGCCCACGGAAGGGGATTACAGCTGTCAGCCGAATATCGGGATAGTTGGCTTTCATCGCCAGCAGTGTTTCAGCCGCAAGCATGTCAAAGCCTGCCGCCATGCCGCAAAGGAAGTGGCGGATGCCCGAATGATAGCAAGCCGTGATAGCCCCTTCAAGATTGGTTTTCAACCGCTGCCTGTCGCTGTAGCGGATAAAGCGGTGTCCTGTGAACGCTGCCGCCTTTGTAATGTCTGTCCGTATCATCATCTTACCTTGTAGAATGTCTTTGCCAAGAACAAACCGCCCAACACGTTTGCGCCACACGCTTCCAAGTTGTCGGCTGTGGTGGCGTAGGATATGCCTTTGGTGATGATGTCGTCAAAAAGCAACACATCTTTGCCCTTGAAGAAATCAGTGTCATAGTCTGCCATTTGTGTCGTCCGTGCCTCGGTTTCGTCTCTTCGGTGTTCGTGGACTGCCAACCGCCCTGCCGACACTTGCATATGTGGATAGCCGTTGATGGCATGGGTGAGTTCGCACACCCTTTCCGAAAAACGCTTGTAGCGCAGTTCGTTCTTTTCTGCCGTGGACGCTGGCACACACGAAAACACGATGCTTGTAATCCGACTGCCGAAAAGTTCTTGCAAGTGTCTGGCAGTCATTTGGGCTACTTGCTCGTATGCCCGTCCGTCCTTGAAATCCCAAATGGTCTGCCGGTCAGCCTTTTGCTGCTCACCCACGTTCTTGATGCGTACAGGATAGTATTTCATCAGCCACACCATTATTTTGTTCGCCTGTCCTATTATGTTTTTGTCCATCGCCATTAATTTTGAGGGTTTAACTTCTTTCCCTGTCTTCGGCTTCCTTACAAGCCTGCATCGGGGTTATTTTTCTGCCCCGTCAATGGGCAAAGGACAACCGGCAAATCCGGTGGTGGAAATACGCTTTAAGTGCAGCGGAAAGGAAGATTTCCACCAACCACCCGTGGCGGCTTGCCGTATTTGCAAGGATTGGACACGGCCTGTTAGCTTTGCAGGAAAATAACCCGAAGCAGGTGCAGGGACGGACGGAATAGAATCAGACTGGTACAAGTGGAGGAGTAACAAAGTACAAATGGTTATGCAGAAAGTCAGATTACATATAAAAGTTAAAATGACGGTTTTGAAAATAGAAAATCACTTCTTATATGTCAGTATATCGAATTTAATCCTTATTTTTGCAGTAAAATTACAAAATCAAATACAAGATGATACTTAAAATCGAATTGGAGAATTTCTTTTCCATCAAAGACAGGATAAGAATTGATTTTAGGGCGGCAAACATCAATACTGCGCTTGCCCGGAATCTGTCTTACAATGTCATGTCATGGAATGGAGTTCCTGTGCTTAAGAGCATCGGACTTTTTGGACCGAATGCATCGGGCAAGTCGAACATCCTGAAAGCCATCACGTTCTGCTGTAAAATGATTCTTGAGTCTCATTTGCATAATGAGGGTGTGACCTTCAATTTTGAGCCGTTCAAGTTTGAAGGGTTTGGAAACAAGCCTAGCCGGTTCCTTATTGACTTTGTTTGTGAGAATGTGGAATACGAATATTCCTTTGAACTCACACGAGATAGGATTGTACGTGAGAGCCTGTACCATTATCCTGTAGGCAGACGTGCGAAAGTGTTTGTGCGTGAAGCAGACGGGAAGTACAGTTTTGGCACCGGCATTATAGCCAAGCCGATGGATGTCGCACTTAACACAAGCGACAAAAACCTCTTTCTAAGCCGTGCCAGTTCCATGAACAGGGATGTGCCCCAAAAGCTCTACAGGTATTTCATGAACCAGTTTCTGCTCGGTCTTGTAAACGTGAACGATTTAATAGTGCTTGACAGCTTCAAAACGTACAAGAAGGTAATCCTCAAAGCACTTGAAATATGCGATACCGACATAACGGACATAGAAGTCCGTAAAGAACAAATACCGGCTCCCGTACTTCCTATGCCTGGTCAGACGGAATTGTCTTTCAAGTTAGTGGATGTACTTCGTTTCAAGACGGTTCATCGTAACCAAAGTGATGTAATGTTTGACTTGGATATGGAGGAGTCCAACGGCACGAGGAAATTATTCCAAATCCTTATCCGCCTACTCGATGTGGTCAAGAACAAGAAGAGCATCATGATGGACGAGTTTGACACGGGGCTTCACACCCGTTTAGCCGATTTCATACTTGACCTGATACACGCCTCTTCCAATAACCAGTTATTGTTCACTTCGCACAACACAAACTTGATAGATGTCAAAAGATTGAGGCGCGACCAGATAGTATTTGTAAACAAGTCGGAACAAGGGGCTACTTGCGTATATTCCTTGTATGATTTCAAGGATTTCCGAGAAAACATGGATGCGGAAAAAGGGTACATACAAGGCCGTTTTGATGCTGTGCCTTATGTTGATTCCTCTGTTGAGAGCATCAGGCAGATATTGGAGGGCTGATTATGGGGAGTAAAAGAGAGAAAGCCTTGTCAAGGCAAATGCGGAAAGTCATCCTTGTTATCTGCGAGGGAGAGACAGAGGAGAATTATGTGACGCTGCTCAGAAAATGGTACAAGTCGCCCATAAGAGTTATATCCCGTGTCGAGGGAAGCAAGATAACACCGTCCCTTGTCGAAAATAGAACTCGGGAACTTAAGATCTCTCCGCATGACAATGTACAGACATATCTGATGTATGACATGGATGTGGAAGCTATCAATGCAAAATTGCGAGAGTGCAAGGCTGAGTTGTTGTTAAGCAACCCATGCTTTGAGCTTTGGTTGTTGCTGCATTCGAAAGACCATAAGTCGGCGATTAATGCAGATTCTGTCATCAAGGAGTTGAAAAACAGTACATCTGTCTGGAAAAATTACAATAAGGCCTCTTTTTCTGATACGCAAAAGGCATTCTTGAAAGACAAGACCGAGATAGCTATGGAAAGGGCAATGCGCCTGAAAGAATTTGAAAATCCTTCGACAGAAGTATACAAGCTGATAATCAAATTGATAGATTCTAAAAAAGAAAGCTAAAACTGGACTATCACAGTATTCTGGCTTGGGTGGGTCAAACAATCCCTGCCAGGCAGACAAAAGAGGACGCTTGTTGGCCGGGAACAGGCACACGAGGTTGTTTCAGCAGGGCTGAAGTTCCCGTGTGCTAGCCAAGGACAACGTGCGGCCGTCTGCCCCTCCTTGCGTTGGTCTGCCAAGGGACAGACGTGCGCAAGGACAGGCCTCCGCTGATTATTCGGGTTGGGGAAGCCGGGGGAGATAGTATAAAAGGCTGATTTCGCAAGCCCGTATAAAAGGTAGGGGAAAAATACAAATGGTGGGAACCACAGGATAAGGTGGCGACTGTACACCTATTATGTAATAAGAAAGGGCAGCTTGTCTGCCCGACAGCTTGAACTGCAAACTAAGTTTTTGCTTTAGCAAACAGAAAAATCCCCTTCCGTGTTTCCCAACAAGGCAGGGGAAAGGGTGTCAAATATGAATGATGGCTATGCCGCCGGTACTGTCATAGGCTCGGTGCCGGGTGTCGGCACGGTTGGGCGTTCCGCTTCTTCAAGGGTGCGGTTGATGCGCTCCTGCAACTCCTTGCATTCCTGTTTGAGCCGTTTCAGTTCTTCTTCCTTGCTCCAACGCCGTGCCATCACTTGTTGCAAGGCGATAATTTCCCCCTCCAAATGTTTCTGCCGCTCGGCTTGTCGTTCCATCAGCTTGGGTATGTTTTCCAAAGTGGCCTGTGGAAATACCGCAGCCGCCGCAAAACTCGGTGGCAATGAGCCGGACATTCCACACTTATATTTCAAGCCGCTCTTGCCCTCCACAAAGAAAATGTTGCGGTCAAAGCTGCCGTCAAGACGGTACTCGCTGCTCACCAACAACCGTAAGCCGTTGTAGCTACCGATGGGGGTAAAGCCGCCACGGTGTTTCCTTGAAATTGAGTGCAAGGCTCGTCCTGCTTCTTCGGCTGTCAGTTGGGCATTGCCGTTTATCTCAATGTTGCGATCCTCCTTACGGGTGTTGAAATGCTCCCAATCTTCTGTCATGCGCCCGATGTTGCACTTGCAGTTGTCAATCTCTTGACGGTTGCCCTCCGCCTTACGTTCCGCACGGTAACGTTCCTTGTTGAAAGCCGCCTGCTCTTTTTCCAACTGTATAATCTTGTTGTCGAGCTTCGCTTTGTCTAAAAGGTCGGTATTGCCCGAAAGGATGGCCACGAACTCGGCGAAATTCATGCCGGTGTCCTCGTCCATGCCGTCCTCGTCTATGCGGCGCACAGCGATAGTGCCGTTGTTGATTTGGTTGATGAAAAGTTGCTTGTTGCGTAAGAGGTTGAACTTGTAGGCATCCAAGGTCTTTTCCGTGCCGTAGATGATGATGTCAACCACGTTGCCGCCCCACAGCTTCACGGTGTTGCCTTTGCGCACCGCCCGACCGTTGCGTTGTTCCAAGTCGGCAGGGCGCCAGGGAATCTCCAAATGATGCACCGCCACCGCCCGTTGCTGGGCGTTGACACCTGTTCCCAACATGGAAGTTGACCCGAACAATACACGAATAGTGCCGTTGTTCATGCCCTCAAAAATCTTCTTCCTCGCCTTTTCGGTCTTGGCGGTCTGGATGAATTGGATTTCAGAGGCAGGTACGCCCATCGCCACCAGCTTGTCCTTGATGTCTTGGCAAACATTCCACTCATTAGGCTTGTAAGTGGAAAGGTCGCTGAAAACGAACTGTGTACCACGGTGAGCGTTCGATTTCACATAATACTCATAGATGGTCTGTGCGCAGCGTGAGGCTTTGTTTGTAGGGTCATCGCTGAACTGGTCACTCAACAGACGCATATCCAACGCCATCTTCCTTGCCACGTTGGTAGCAATCAGCATCTTTGCCTTGTCCATGTGTTCGGGCGCAGGGGCTTCCAAGCCCAAATCCGACCATTCACCGCTGTTGGCAAAACGTACCAACCGTTCTATCATCACCTCCTGTTCCATGGTCGGTTTGTCCGAAAGGAAACGCACGTTCTTGTCGGGGATATCAAGATTTATCATTTCTGCCGTGCGGTAATCCGTGATTTCACGCAGGAAAGCCGCCAATTCCGGCACTTTGATGTAGGTGCGGAAACGCTCTTTGCGTTTGATAGAACCTGTCACGTTCAACTCGTAGTCAGTCGTTTTCTTAGTAAATATAGCAGCCCATGCGTCAAAGCAGCTCACACGCTGCTTGGCAAGCTCTTTCGGGCGCAGGTACTTGAAAAGCACGTACAATTCGGTCAAAGCATTTACGACCACCGTACCCGACAGGAATGTAGCCCCCAAGTCCTTGCCTGTGCGTTCCTGTATGTCACGGATGGCAATCAGCAGGTTCATAGCACGCTGTGAACCTTGGTTGTTGCCGATGCCCGCAACCCTCGTGTGGCGTGTCTGGAACATCAAGTTCTTGAAGTAGTGGCATTCATCTACAAATATGTGGTCTATGCCCATCGTATGAAAGTCTATACCTCCGTCTTTCTTATCCTCAATGCGTGTTTTCAACGACAGGAGGTTTGCCGACAGGTTCTCTTGCCGCTTCTCCAACGCTTTCTGCATACGGCGGTTGCGCCACCCCATGCCGCTTTCTTCCAGCACCTGCAAGGAGCGTTCCACATCGTCAAGTTCCTGTTGCATGATGCCGAACATTGTTTCTTCCGACTGCAGTATCTTTGCGAACTGGTCATGCGTCAGAATGATGCAGTCCCAATTATTGTTCTTGATTTTGCTGAAAAGTTCCTCACGGTTGGCAGGAGTGAAGTCCTCCTTGCCGGGATAGAGCAACTTTGCCGATGGGTAAGCCTTGCGGAAACAGTCGGCTATTTCATGCACGTTGGCTTTCAGCCCTATTATCAAAGGCTTCTGTACCAACCCCAAGCGTTTCATTTCGTATGCCGCCACGCACATCACCATTGTTTTACCTGCGCCTACCTCATGCCAGCACACACCGCCGCCATTCTGCTTAATCATCCAGATGGCGTCTTTCTGCGAGGGGTATAAGTCATCGTAAGGGAACTGTGCAAAGGAAAGGCGGGGGAATGTTTGCGCCGAACCGTCATAGGACGGACGCACATAACAGTTGAAACGCTCGTTGTAGAGCCTTACCAACTCGTCACGGACAGCGATAGGCTGGCTGTCAAGCCAAGCGTTGAACTTGCCCCTTATCTCCTGTATCTTGGTTGCCACCTCCTGCATGGCTTCTTCATCGGGTACTTTCACCCATTCACCGCCACGCATCACCTCTTTTTTTATTTCGGGTATGGTGTCATGCAGGGCATGGGCAAACAGTTTCTCGCCTGTGTAACCGTGCGAGGCATAGATGTTGTATGCGGCAGGGGAATATCCATGTAAGGAAATAACATAGGTGTCGTTCACGTCAAAGTACACCACATCGACCTTGACATCAAACAGGTATTCGGCAAAGTCGGCATAGACTTCTGTCGGAATCCACCGCTCGCCCATGTTGAAGTCAAGCTCCTCATAAGGTATCAGTTCGGGCGTGACCTCTTCCAACGCCCTTACCGTTTTTTCAGTCCAAGCCCTTGCCTGTCCTGCAAGGCTATGGATATATCCGGCGAACGCTTTGCATTTCTCTACCACGTTACCTGCAAGTATGCGCCCCTTTTCTTCCCATGCGCTGGTTTCGGGGTTGTAGAACATTTCGCCCTCCAACGCCTCTATCACCTCGCTCTCGCTGCATCCTGTCGATTGCGCAAGGTAAACCATATCCACCCTGCCGTAATAGTTCAAGCTGCTTGCCAACGCTTCCATCGGGGCAAGGCGTACCGATGTGTCTATTTTCTTGAAAGCAACAGGCTCGCGCATGATGTCGGCTTTCACCACCTCGCCATGCGCTTGCATTTCGATGGAATACACCTCAAAGCCCAAGCTGTCAAGCGTCATCATTTCTTTGTTGCCGTCCGTGTGGAAATTGCCCCACTTGGTCACAAACGCATCGTATGCCTTGTTCAGCCGTTCACGGAGCAAGGGTTGTTCTTCCCTTGTTTCCGCTTCGCTTTCCGACAACTCGAAGTAAGCCTTTCGCACGGGAAAATAGTCCTTTGCCCGTTCCATGTCCGCACCGTTGACTTTTATAGGACTGAACCATGCGGCCATTTCGGAAAAACGGTCGGTTCTTCTGCTTTGTATGGTGCCAAGCTGCCCCTCGAACAGCACCAACGCACCGTCTTTCATCCAACCGGGCATTTCGTCCGTGTAGGGTCGTTTGCCTGTGTTTGGCTTGTACTGTACCGCTGCCGTGGCTTCCCCGAAAAGGTCAAAGAGGGATAGCATCGCTTCCTGCTGCGGCTGCGCTTGCTTTTGCCCACCAAACAGGGAGGGCTTGAAATAGTGGGTGAAATTGGCTCTCAATATCTCGGCAAGCCGTTGGTGTATGGCTTCTTCTGTGCCGTTCCACTCGTACTTGCGCATCAACTTGCCGAATTGGTTTGTGCCGATGGCCGTACCTGTGGACAACGTGCTTTGCGGCAAAGAGAAGGCCTTGTTTGCGTGTTCTGTTTCCAGCCCCTGCGATGTGCGCTCCCTGCACGTTTCCAAGAACAGGCGTTCCCTTGTGGTGAGGTTTTGCTTGTGGCTGTCCTTTTGCAAGATGATAAGGTCGCTGCCTACCTCGATGCCGCCGGTCTGCATGAAAAGCGTGTCGGGCAAGCGCAGGGCGGTGATGATATGGGCGTGATGCACCAGATATTCACGCACAAAGCGATTGGATGGGCTGTCAGCCACGCCCCTTGACGTGATGAAAGCCAGCAAGCCGCCCTCATTTAACAGTTCCATTGCCTTGATGAAGAAATAGTTGTGAATGGCCTTAAGGGATTGTTTGTAAGGCGTTCCCCTGCGTTCAAAGTCCGCATCGAACACGTTTATCGTGCCGAAAGGTATGTTGGACGCTATCACATCGAACGTGTCGTATTCCAACTCCTGCGCCTTTATGGTTTCAAAGCCGCCAATGACCGCTTTTGTATCAGGTTGCAAGGCTGAAAGCACAAGCCCTGTCGCCAAGTCCTTTTCAAACGCTACCTTGTAAGTGTCGGGCATGGAAACTGGCAGAAAGCCGCCAATTCCTGCGGACGGTTCAAGAAAGGATTTCATTAACAAACCGTTGGCTTGGAACGTGGCTCGTATTTGGTCGGTCACCGCCTCTATGAGAAATTTCGGGGTATAGAAAGCGGTGAGGACGGATGCCTTTATGCTATCCACAAGCTCCCTGTATAGTGTTTCGTCGTCTTGTGCTATGGCTTGCAATACGCACACAAGATGGTCTAAAGTCTGTTTCATCTTGTCGGACATGGGGGCATTTGTTCCTAAATCCAATACTTCCTTGATGCCCCCAAATCCCGAATACAGGGAGAGGGTTTCACGTTCGGCTGCTGTCGCCGTCCTTTTCTCGTTCCGCACCCGATAGGCTGTTTCGATAGCTACTGTGTTCGCCGCCAATGCTTGCAATTTGTTGTAGTTCATATTCTTCATATTTGACAGATTTTGTTCTTTCCCCTGCTATCGGCCATATTTCGATGGCTCTTGTAGGTTATTTTTCTGCCTCCGGAATGGGGCGGAATGGCTTTTCGGCAAATCAGACGGCAGAAATACGCTTGGAGTGAAGCCCCAAGGAAGATTTCTGCCAAGGCCGGTTTGCAACGGCAAGCCACGCCACATTTATTTTGCAGCAAAATAACCTGCGGGGCATCGAATGGCAGGATGACAAAAAAATGAAAAGGTAGAAAAGGAGACATACCGCTCTAAAACAGTAGAGGCAAAGCAAAATATAAGTGGGCTATAACAGGTGGTACGGCTTGTCCGAAAGAAACGGACGGTCTGCCGGGCAAACAGATAGGGGAATTTGCCTGTTCCCAGTCAGCGGACTTGTACGCCGACTGGGATATGGGCGTGTTCCCGTTTGCCCATACCGCAAGCCGCGCCGCCGTTCACAGCGGCATGGCTAAGGCACAGACCGTTATTCCTATGATGATAAGGCAAGCCGTGGGCATCGAAGATGGATATAAGAGGAGTGAAAACTTTATAACAGGGATATAACAGGAGAACGGCGGGGAACAAGGTGGCGACAAGGCACACCGGGTATTTCCCGATATGCCTTGCCTCATGGCGATTAAGCACTTATCCGTTGCCTAATCAGGTTCATGTTGCTGTTCACAAGGTCAATGATACGGTCGTGGTATTCCGTGTTTTGGTTGCACACGCCACGGCTTTGTACCACGCATAATTTTTTCAAGTCAACCTCCACTGTCTCAATGCGCTTATTGCCGATGGTGGCAGACAATATCAGAGAGTTCTCCTTGCGGTAGTATGCGTTGGCATATACACAATGGTGCATCAGCGTACCCTCTTCCGCTATCTCGGCAACGCTCTCCAACACTCTGACGTTCAGCATCCCGTCCGTAATGAC
This sequence comes from Phocaeicola salanitronis DSM 18170, assembly GCF_000190575.1. Lineage (NCBI taxonomy): Bacteria > Pseudomonadati > Bacteroidota > Bacteroidia > Bacteroidales > Bacteroidaceae > Phocaeicola > Phocaeicola salanitronis. Next base: position 4,100,844 of record NC_015164.1, read on the forward strand.
TATGCCGAAGAACTTGCCTTTCTGCAACAGGTAGTCTTTCTCGTATTGGGCGGCTTCCTTTCGGCGCAATACCAGGCGTTCACGTTCCTCCTTGCGGTTGCGTTGCTCCACCAATTTGTCGTGTTCCGCTTTCAAGTCGGCAGGGCAGACATATTTCGGGCTGTGGGTGTCCTTGCCCATTCGCCTAAGCAGGTCGATGGTATCGCACCACATTGAGCCGTCAGTAATGGTATATCCATTCCGCAGGCAGATTTTCACAGACGGCCAGTAATCATCCAGACGAGTTGATGAGTGCAGGCAATAGCGCAACAGGTCATATTGTCCGGCTTTCAGTAGAGTTTCAACTTTCGGGTCGGTCAGCAATGCCGGTATGAGTTTTGCCGGTTCAATGTCTTGCAGGTCGCTGCGGAAACCATTTCTTTTCAAGGTGTCAATGACGCTGTATCTCGGACAGGTGTCAAAAGTGGCAATATGGCGGTACACTCCGTTATCTCCCCGAATGGTCATCGGTGAAGCGAAAGAAAAGGTGTCCAAGTACCGCCCCAATATGCGCTGAATGGCTACAAGGGTCTGTTTGCCATCGGCATTCCACCAATACTGCCCGATTTCCAAAGCGTATGGGGCAGCCCTGCAACCTTTCTCCATTTCAACCACCAACAGGAACATACGCAGGGTTTGGTATTCACCGCATTTTTCAAGCAGGGTAAAATATGCCTTTTGCTGTATTTTGCGGACAAGGGTATTTTTCACCTCCAACTTTGCGTGGCACTTGGGGCAGACGCAATGGTCGGTTGCTTTCCGCATTACCCACTGATGCCCACAGTCCATACAGGTAGTCCGGCCTTTAGGCAGTCGGTGTGCAAAGTGACTGACGCATTCACGGAACGCCCACGAAAGTTGCGCCTTGGTCAAAGGGCGGAGCTTGCCGCTTTGGACAAGCACCGCTTTCTCGAATTTGTTGCGTGGTTTCATGTTCAAAAGCCGAATAAGTTAGGTTCTGTTTGTTTGGTCTCCTGCGGTTTTGCCGCCTGCTTGCTCTTGCGTTGCTGCATCTTGCGCAATTCCTCGGCTTGGTATTGGCTGATAGCCCTCTGCCGTGCCTCGGCTTTCTCTTCCTCGGTGAGTTCGATATGTCTGTTGACTATCACGCCGCAGTTGACTGGCTTGCCGATTTCGATGTCATCTTCATCAAAGTAATGGCAAGCGAGCGAATACACGTCATCGTCAGCCATGCCTACACAGCCCTCATTAGCAAGTGCCTTGATTTGGTTGAGTATGAATGTCACACAATTGTCCAAGCTCTTGTTCTCCTTAGCATAAGCCACGGCAAAGAGTTCGTCCGTTTTGGCTCTTTCGTCCAAATAGCTCTTGATGGCCTGTTTGAAATGTTCAGTTCCTTTCATAGTTGTCATTGTTTGGTGGGTTGGATATAAAAGATGTCGCAGTCCACTACCTCTGTCGGCAAGCCGAAAGCAGGGCAAGGTGAAAAATAGGGTTGCAGGTTGCATTCACTGTCCATGACGGGCGAAACTACTTGTACGCCCATGTCCTTGTACCAGCGGTCGATGGTTTGTAGTTCTTCCTCTGTCAGTCCGCTTGCATCTCCATTGACAAGGTAGCACAGGCTCCATGTCGGTATCTTTTCGATTGTCTTTTCCATATGGGTATGCTTTGGGGTTAATTAATCTCTATCTCGTCAGGATAAACCACTATCTCCGCTCCGCTACTCACTTGGACGATATAACCATTGTCGGTCTGTCCGACAATGGTTGCCGAGCGGTAGCCTTTCCATGGGGTCAACAGCCAGCAATGCTTGCCGTAGTCCTCGAAATCTTCTCTGTTGTCGTAATCGTACATATTGGTGTATGTTTTTGATGTCATACTTTCCCCTGTCATCGGTTCTTCTTGCCGTGACCGATTTTGGGTTTTATCGATGCGGCTACTCGGCTATCGGGAAAGCCTCATGCGGCGGCTTTTCTTGCCAATTACGCTCCGCAAGGAGGAAGAATTTGCAAGAAATCCACTTCAAGCCGCCGCCATCAGGCGCGATGGCCGACCTTTGCATCAGTAAAACTAAACGGTGACGGCTGGAGGGCGGGATAAGGAATAGCCGGTATAACAAAGCGGGTAATGGTAGAATAGATAGTTAATCATTTTCAAAAGGAGCAAGGCTTCACGTGCATTGAGCACGAAAAAAGCGGCCGAAGCCGCTCTTTTCGACGAGGGAATCGGTCTATGCCGCCTCCTTCTGTTTCTTGGCGCGAGTCTTAGGTTGGGGCTTCTCGGCCTTTTCCGGCTTCTCCACTGCCTCGTAGAACTTCTTGGCCACGAACTTGATGCAGTTCTGCTTCACACCGTTCTTGTCGGTCCACTCTTCGGGCTTCAAATAGCCCTCTATGGTGAGTAGCGTACCCTTTTTCAGCAACTCGAACGATGCGCTGCCGCTCTTGCGCCAGGCTTCCACGTTGATGAAGGCGGACACGCGATTGGTGGCGTTGTCCTTGGTTTCCTTGCGGCCGATTGTCATCGGGAAACGGGCTACATCGTTGTTGGTGAACGTGCGGATTTCAGCGTCCTTTGCTACAAAACCTGTGATGATGAAAGAATTTTCTACTTGCTTCATGACTGTAAGTTTTTAGAAGTTGAACAATTAATTTTTACGGATGCAAGAAGATATTGCAGGCATAGGGTAGCACCAAGGGAGGCACGCAAATACGCAACATTTTATGTGAAGCGGAAAATGTCGGAAGATTTTCGTGACACGCCATTGGTCAGAACGTCAGTGTCCCGTAACGCCATCGGCGAGCTGCATTATATCTTTGCATCATGGAAAAATATTGTGGCTTCGATAAACGACGGCCATGTAAGAAGCAACACGGAAATTCAGCCACAGGTTGTGATGAAGGATGCTAATAATCCGCCTGCCAAAAGAAAAAAGCCCGTTCCGATGGCTCTGCAACGGGTCAAGTATGAAACGGCGATTCCAACCACCTCTTTCATTATGGAAGCCGTAAGGGCGGACGCGATACCGATATTGCCAGAAAAAGGCCGCTCTACCATTGGAGAGGAGATGCCTGAAGATAAGACTGACGGATAGGGAATGTGGACAGAACAGCTGTCGGTGTGCCGGTTCCGAGGCAACGGAAGAAATTAAGGAAAGCCGGCTATCAACCTAAACCCAAGATACGATGAAAGAATGGCGCACGACTGCCATCGGGAAAGAGCATCGGTCGCCTTTGGCGAAATGTAAGCCAATAAAAGGCGTAAAAGTGTGGAAACTCATAAAATAAGGACGGACAAGCGCATAAAAATGGTATTTTTGCAAAACGAATGGTAATGCAACAAGAGAACAGGAAATGGAAGATTCACATAAAACAGTCGTCAATGAATCCGGAGTAGAAAAGGAGGACGGGGTAAGGCTCATCCTCTATTCGGCCGACCTGAGCAGCGAGCTGCTGTTGGACTTTGCCGATGGTGGCATCCGTGCAGGATTCCCATCCCCTGCACAAGACTACACGACGGAGAGCATCGACCTGAACCGCGAGTTGGTTCGCCATCCCGCCACTACGTTCTATGCCCGTGCCGTAGGTGATTCGATGAAGGACTGTGGCATCGACAACGGCGACTTGTTGGTGATAGACAAGGCCATCGATCCGCAGGAGGGTGACATCGTGGTGGCCTACATTGATGGGGAATTTACATTGAAGCGGGTAAAGTTCGATGTCAAGGGTGATTGCCTTTGGCTGATGCCCGCCAACAAGGACTATCCGCCTATCAAGGTGACGGAAGAAAATAATTTCATCGTGTGGGGAGTATTGACCTACAACATCAAACGCCAATATCGGAGGAAGTGAATCATGTTCGGTCTAGTGGATTGCAACAACTTCTATTGTTCGTGTGAACGGGTCTTCAATCCGGGATTGCGCACACAGCCAGTGGTGGTGCTGTCTAACAATGACGGTTGCATCATTGCCCGCAGCAACGAGGCAAAGGCGTTGGGCATAGAAATGGGTACGCCTTTTTACCAAGCAAAAGAATTGCTGGAGCGTGAAAAGGTTGCCGTGTTCAGTTCCAATTACACACTTTATGGTGACATGAGCCGCAGGGTGATGATGCTGCTTTCGGAATTCACGCCCGAATTGATGCAATATTCCATCGATGAAGCTTTCATCGACCTTACAGGCATGGGCGGTGGAGAAGCATTGCGTGAGTACGGCAAACGCATCGTGCGTACCATTGGCAAGGGTACAGGAATCCCGGTAACGCTTGGCATAGCTCCGACCAAGACCTTGGCAAAAGTGGCAAGCAGGTATGGAAAGAAATACAAAGGTTACGGGGGTGTCTGCCTGATTGACACCGAAGAAAAGCGCATCAAGGCATTGCAAGGTTTCGACATCGCCGATGTGTGGGGCATTGGCAGACGCTCTGCCAAGAAGTTGGAATACCATGGAGTCAAAAACGCATGGGATTTCACGCAGTGGAGTGAAAGCCGGGTAAGACGGTTGCTTACCGTCACAGGTGTGAGGACATGGAAGGAACTCCGTGGCGAAAGTTGCATAAACATCAGCGAACTGCCCGAAAAGCAGAGCATCTGTACCAGCCGCAGTTTTCCCGACAAAGGTTTGTCTGAGTTGGAAGTGGTGGAAGAAGCAGTAGCCAACTTTGCCGCTTCATGTGTCCGCAAGTTGCGTGAGCAAAAGAGTCGTTGCTGCCAACTGACCGTATTCGCTTATACCAGCCGTTTCCGCAACGATGTGCCAAACCATATTATCAACCGCACAGTTACATTGCCCATGCCCACCAACGACCAATTGGAGTTGGTAGCCGCAGCAGTCCAAGCACTCCGTACCGAATGGCGTGAGAATGGAAGATACCACTACAAGAAAGCCGGTGTCATCGTGTGGGACATTAGTCCAAACACTGCCGTCCAAACTGTCCTCTTTGACTCCATAGACCGTGCCAAACAAGCTCGCCTTTCAGCGGCTATCGATGCCATCAACCAACGGAATGGTTTTAATACCGTAAAAGTGGCAAGCCAAGGCACAGACAAACGTTGGCACTTGAAATGCGAACACAAGTCAGCCCAATACTCCACAAACCTTAACGAAGTCATCAAAGTCAAAGTCTGAACAGTATTCTATTGCCTTCAAAAAAGAAAGGCTGGTGCAACTGGCAAAGTGGTTTACTCCTTTCCTTGTTCTATATATACAAGATGTCATTAAACTTAATTTCTAAAACTATTATTATTCATTACCAAAGAGATGTTGCAAGAGGTTTACTTCGTTCCTTGTAGTATATACAAGAAAATTTAAACCTACTTTTTAAATTCCTGCTTGCGCAATCAAGTCCGGGTAGGGCTTTTAGGCAAATCAGTCAACAAGTACTCACCGACAACAGCCATAACTTTTCTTTTGGAAGGAAAAAACAAATTGAATCCACTACTTTTGTACACTTGATAGGTCAACTCTCTTCTGACGACACGCAATTGCCTTGACATACTATTTGATTCCATTATCTGGAAGGATGTCGTCATGCGTCACAATATGCAGAACACGACTGACGCAGTTCACCGTCATTTTTCCACTCCTTTGCGAGCTTTACTCTTTCGATTCATGAATTTTCCTTTCCATAATATTGATTTTTAATAATTCTCTTCACATATGTTATCAAGTTCCCTGATTATACATGATACACTTTTTCCAGTCAGACATTCAATGTCATACAGCAAATCCACCAAAAAGTGATATGCCTTACTTCCGGCTTCCGTAAATTCTCCCGTACTGTCGAATACCTCACCGACACATCCAATTCCTTGTAGCAATTCTTCCAATGTCTTCATCCGTTTTTGAATTTAAGTTTACTTTCCCTCTGTTCGACGTCCTTCAATCGGAAGCCGCTTCGGTTTTTCGGTGCAGTAAAAGGTTGCCGAAAAAGCCATTCCCGATGTTTTTTCCGGTAAATTACTCTTGCAATGCAAGGAAGAATTTGCCGGAAATGCACTTCAAAACGGAGGGAACAGGCGTGGCAACCTATATTCGCACAAGATAAAACCTCTGGCGGTGACGGTATGGAGGCTGCAACATGGAATGTTCGGACTGATATAAAGGGCAAGAGGCTTGAGAAGCAAGGTCTATAGAAAGGGTTGGTAAGCATATATATAAGGATAACGGCAGACTTCAAGCCGACATTTCTTTGTAACTTACAACCGGTAAAATAGGAACAACCCGACACAAAATATCATGCAGGACGGATTGCTCCGCCCTGCATCAGAACTGAATTAGTCATAACTTAATTTGTTTGATGTTGTAAAATTACTCTTTTTATATTAACAGTCAGATTAAATCTTGACTAATTCAGATAATTATTGTTTAGTCTGATGTTAAATGTGTAGCTGCATCATTGAAACAATCTAGTTTCTCAGATAAATTCATCATGTCATGCTCTATCTTTTTATTGGTGATGCGGGCATAAATTTGTGTTGTTTTTATATTTGCATGACCTAACATCTTTGATACTGATTCTACGGGCACCCCTTTGCTGAGCATCATTGTGGCGAACGTGTGTCTTGCGAGGTGATAGGTCAACCGTTTTTTTATTCCACATAAATCCGCGATTTCTTTCAAATACGCATTCATCTTCTGATTAGAAAGAATGGGCAGTAATTTCCCGTCTTTTGTTTTGCCTTTGTACTTGTTGATAATCATTAAAGGAATGTCCAGCAATAAAATATTGCTTTCGACATGGGTTTTCTGCCTCCTTGTCATTATCCATTTCTTCCCGTCAAGAGTTACAATGTTGTCTTGGGTCAGATTTGCCACATCTATGTATGCAAGCCCACAGAAACACGAAAATATGAATATATCACGGACGGATTCCAAACGTGGAGTGGAAAACTCTTTTTCCATGATTCTTGTAATTTCATCGTCTGTGAGGAAACCCCTGTCAACAGATTCGAGATGGAAACGATGCTGGGCGAATGGATCGTGCGTCAATACGCCGCACTTTTGTGCAAATATGACTACGGTCTTAAAAAACTTCAATGTCTTGGTTGCACTATTGGGCTTAAGACTGACCACTGTGCGCAGGTAAATATCAAAGTCATGAATGATTACATGGGTCAATTCAGACGGCATTATATCCTTGCGACCATATTTCAGTTTCAAGAAATTCTCAAAGTGTTTTCCAGCCGCAGAATATTTGTGATATGTGGCCAGCGTTTTCCCTTTACCAACTTGAGCCTTGATGTCCTCAAGATACTTGCCGTAGAAATCGAGGAAAGTTGTACATTCCTTGTTCTTGCCAAGATAAATGCTCTTTATCTTATCAAGGGTAAGATCCTTGTCAAACTGGTGCTTTAGGAAGATATTCCGCAAATCTGATGAAATGTTGTCAATTTGGGCATTGGTGTTCAAGACCTCGGAAGTACGTCCTTTAAGGCGATTTGTTTCGTTTGACCATTTTGTCTTGTCAACGTTGATTCCTGCAGACCCGACAGTAAGCATTTTCCCATTAAGATAAATCCGTATCATCAACGGTGATTTACCTTCCTTGTTCACGTAATTTGTGCGTATATAATACGACACCTTAAAAATAAGTCTCATAATAACACGTTATTTGTGTAGCACTTTGGCCACAAAGTTAAACATAAATATCTGTTATTAAGCGACTTACAAGGCGTCAATATGGGCTTCAAAAGTACGTCTCTGCTACATTTTTTTGGCGGTTGGTCTTCCTGTAGCAGGAAATGTAGCAGGAAATGACCGAAATGTGACTGCCAACCGATGCATTTATACCGTCAAGATTTGGCGTATATACATGAAAAAAGCACCGTAATCGCTTGATTTACGGTGCTTTATAAGCTTTTCGACCCCTTATTTGAATGTCTCCGTTCGGAGCCTTGGCGGAGAGACAGGGATTCGAACCCCGGGTACCTCGCGGTACAACGGTTTTCAAGACCGCCGCAATCGACCACTCTGCCACCTCTCCAAACTTCTTTGTCAAGTGCTTTTGTTTTTCAAAAGCGCTGCAAAGGTACGCATTATTTTTGAATATGCAAGCGTTCGGGCAAAAAAAGTTCGTAGAAGAGGAAAATTCGCTAATATTTGCCTATCTTTGCCGCGGTATTATTTAATAAAAAGGAGAAAATGAATAAGTCAATTATTACGGTAGTAGGAAAAGATTCGGTCGGCATTATCGCAAAGGTATGCTCGTATCTGGCAGAGAACAATATTAATATATTGGATATATCGCAGACTATTGTCCAGGAATATTTCAATATGATGATGATTGTGGACATGGCACGCATCGAAAAGCCGTTCGAACAAATATCAAAGGAGTTGGCAGAAGTAGGGAACGGAATAGGCGTTCAGGTAAAATGCCAGCGTGAAGAGATTTTCGACAAAATGCACCGGATTTAAAAAGAAGTTAGCTTATGATCAATATATCAGAGGTTCTTGAAACCAACAAGATGATCGAGAAAGAGAATCTGGATGTGCGTACCATTACGATGGGAATCAGCTTGCTGGAATGTGCTGATAGCAATCTGGAGGTGCTTTGCCGGAATATTTATGAAAAGATAACCCGCCTTGCCAAGGACTTGGTGAAGACAGGAGAGGATATTTCGCAGGAGTATGGAATTCCTATTGTAAACAAGCGCATTTCGATTACGCCGGTTTCGTTGGTAGGAGGCGCGGCTTGCCAGACCCCCGATGATTATGTTAAGATTGCTCAGGTTTTGGACCGTGCGGCGGAGGAGTTGGGCGTGAATTTTATAGGAGGCTATTCGGCTATCGTGTCGAAAGGCATGACCCGGAGCGATGAATTGCTGATTCGTTCTATTCCGAAAGCGATGGCTTGTACGGAACGGATTTGCAGTTCGGTGAATGTTGGCTCTACGAAGACGGGCATCAATATGGATGCGGTGCGCCTGTTGGGAGACATTATCAAGGATACGGCACGTATGACCGCCAGCCGGGACTCGTTAGGGTGTGCCAAGCTGGTAGTGTTGTGTAATGCGCCGGATGATAATCCGTTTATGGCAGGTGCTTTTCACGGTGTTTCAGAAGACGATGCGATTATTAATGTCGGCGTAAGCGGTCCGGGTGTCGTGAAGTATGCGCTTGAACAGATTCGGGATGCCGACTTTGAAGTTTTGTGTGAAACGATTAAGCGGACGGCGTTCAAGATTACCCGTGTGGGTCAACTGGTGGCGCAAGAGGCTTCGCGCAGATTGGGCGTGCCGTTTGGGATTATCGATTTGTCTTTGGCCCCTACACCGGCTATCGGGGATAGTGTGGCAGATATTTTGAAAGAAATCGGTTTGGAGCATCCCGGCGCACCGGGTACTACGGCTGCTTTGGCATTACTGAACGATCAGGTGAAAAAAGGTGGCGTAATGGCTTCTTCGTATGTCGGCGGGCTGAGCGGTGCTTTTATACCTGTAAGTGAAGACCAGGGAATGATTGATGCGGTAGAAGCCGGGGCTTTGACCATTGAGAAGCTGGAAGCGATGACTTGTGTATGTTCGGTCGGCCTGGATATGATAGCCATTCCGGGTGATACTTCGGCGGCTACGATTGCCGGCATCATTGCGGACGAATCGGCTATCGGAATGGTGAACCAGAAGACTACGGCGGTACGTATTATTCCGGTAGAAGGAAAGCATGTCGGAGATACGGTCGAGTTCGGAGGCTTGTTGGGATATGCGCCGATTATGCCGGTCAACCGCTTCAGTTGTGAGGCATTTGTAAACCGCGGCGGACGTATTCCGGCTCCGATACATAGCTTTAAGAATTAATTGCGGCTATGGCGGATTTCTTAGACGGACTGAATGAAAGTCAGCGTGAGGCGGTATTGTATGTCGACGGCCCTTCGCTTGTGATAGCGGGCGCAGGGTCGGGGAAGACGCGTGTGCTGACTTATAAAATCGCTTATTTGTTAGACCAGGGCTATGAGCCTTGGTCTATTCTTGCCTTGACCTTTACGAATAAGGCGGCACGGGAGATGAAGGAGCGCATAGCCGGACAGGTCGGGGCAGACCGGGCACGTTACTTATGGATGGGGACATTCCATTCCATTTTCTCACGTATCTTGCGGTTCGAAGCAGGGGCGTTGGGCTTTTCTTCTGATTTTACAATATATGATGCGGCAGATTCCAAGAGCCTGATAAAATCGATTATTAAGGAAATGCATCTGGACGATAAGGTTTATCGTCCGGGAGCGGTTCAAAGCCGTATCAGCAATGCCAAGAACCATTTGATATTGCCCGAAGCGTATGCGGCTAATGCCGAATTGTATCAAAGTGACTTAGAGGCGAAAATGCCTTCCTTGCGGGATATTTACGCTCGTTATTGGGAACGGTGCAGGCAGAGTGACGCAATGGATTTCGATGATTTGCTGGTATATACGTATCTGCTTTTCGAAAGATTCCCTGAGGTGCGCGAGAAGTACGCTTCCCGGTTCCGTTTTGTATTGGTGGACGAGTATCAGGATACGAATTTTGCCCAACACCGCATCGTGTGGCAATTGACCGAGAAGAGCCGCAGGGTGTGTGTGGTGGGGGATGACGCACAAAGCATCTACTCGTTCCGCGGAGCCAATATTGATAATATTCTCAAGTTTACGGAAGAATATAAAGAGGCGCGTCTTTTTAAACTGGAGCAGAACTACCGTTCTACACAAACCATTGTGAATGCGGCCAATAGCCTGATAGCCAAGAATAGCGAACAGATTCGGAAAGAGGTTTTCTCGGAGAAAGCCAAAGGGGAACCGATACCGGTCTTCAATGCATACAGCGATGTGGAAGAAGGCGATATTGTTGCCAATCAAATCGTGAAATTGGCTGCTGGAGGTGCATACGGATATGATGACTTCGCGATTTTGTACCGCACGAATGCCCAAAGCCGTATCTTTGAGGAAGCCTTGCGCAAGCGGGGGCTTCCGTACCGCATTTACGGAGGACTTTCGTTTTACCAGCGGAAAGAAATCAAGGATATTGTAGCTTATTTCCGGCTGGTGGTGAATCCCAATGACGAGGAAGCGTTCAAGCGGATAATCAATTTCCCTGCCCGGGGGATTGGCGATACGACTTTAAACAAAATCATTGATGCCGCCACACGGGCGAATGTAAGTCTTTGGACGGTATTGAACGAACCGCTTGCCTATGGTTTGTCGCTGGCGAAAAATACTTGTGCCAAGTTGCAGGGGTTCCGCGACCTGATAGCGGGTTTTGCGGAAGATGCTGTTCGGAAGAATGCTTACGAAGTGGGGCAGGACATTGTGCGCCGGTCGGGGATTATTGCAGAGATTTATCGGGATCGTACGCCGGAGAACTTGAGCCGTCAGGAAAACGTGGAAGAGTTGATTAACGGCATGCATGATTTCTGTGCCAGCCGTGAAGAAGAAGGAAACGAGCGGGTTTCGCTTTCCGATTATTTGTCCGAGATTTCATTGCTTACCGATTTGGATAGCGAAGAAGGGGAGGGGGCGCGGATTACGCTCATGACCATCCATTCGGCGAAAGGGCTGGAGTTCAAGAATGTGTTTGTGGTGGGGCTGGAAGAGAACCTGTTTCCCAGTCCTATGGCGTCCGGTTCTTACCGCCAGCTGGAAGAAGAGCGGCGTCTGTTTTATGTGGCGGTTACCCGTGCCGAAGAACATTGTTTCCTTTCGTTCGCCAAGTCACGGTTTAAATACGGAAAAATGGAATTCTGCAGTCCCAGCCGTTTCTTGCGGGACATTGATGCTTGCTATTTGAAATTGCCTTTGGACGGGGGCGTTCCCGCAAGCCCGAAGCGGGTGATGTCTGATGCTCCGCGTTTCGCAAAGCCCGAACCGCCTCGTGTATTGCGTAAGGTATCTCTTTCTCCAGCTCCGGAAGGAATGCCTTCTTCTAAGCCGGGAGCGGCGGTTGAAGTAGGGCAGACCATCGAGCACGAGCGTTTTGGCATCGGCGAGATTATCAAAGTGGAAGGAACGGGCGATAATTGCAAGGCAACGGTTCAGTTCCGTCATGCCGGAACCAAGCAGCTCCTGCTGAAGTTTGCGAGGTTTAAAGTTGTTTCATAAGGTGAAAGAAAATGCATAGATTATGTTGGATATAACGAAAGTTCCTTCTCCATGTTATGTTATGGAAGAAGATTTGCTCAGGAAGAACCTGAGCCTGATAAAATCGGTTGCGGAACGGGCAGGGGTGGAAATCATCCTTGCTTTCAAGGCGTTTGCCCTATGGAAGTCGTTTCCGATATTCCGCGAATACATTCGCCATACGACGGCAAGTTCGGTATACGAGGCACGGCTTGCTTTCGAAGAGTTCGGGAGCAAGGCACATACTTATTCGCCTGCTTATACCGATGGGAATTTTGCTGATTTCCTGAAATATAGCAGCCACATCACGTTTAATTCGCTATCGCAATACGGACGGTTTTATCCGAAAGTGAAGGCAAGTTCCGAACCGGTGTCTTGTGGCATACGCATCAATCCGGAATATTCGGAAGTGGAGGTGGAATTGTATAACCCTTGTGCGCCGGGCACACGTTTCGGGGTGACGGCAGATTTGTTGCCCGACCGTTTGCCCGAAGGGATTGAAGGCTTTCATTGCCATTGCCATTGCGAGTCAAGTTCGTACGAACTGGAACGTACATTAAAGCATATCGAAGAAAAATTTGCCTGTTGGTTCCCTCAATTGAAATGGCTGAACCTGGGAGGCGGGCATCTGATGACCCGTAAGGATTATGATGTGGAGCATCTGATAGGCTTATTGCAAGGGTTGAAGGTGCGTTACCCTCATTTGCAAATCATTTTAGAGCCAGGCTCAGCCTTTGCCTGGCAGACCGGCCCGCTGGTGGCTTCGGTGGTCGATGTAGTAGAAAGCCGTGGCATCCGTACCGCGGTTCTCGATGTAAGCTTTACCTGCCACATGCCCGATTGCCTGGAAATGCCTTACCAGCCTGCGGTGCGCGGGGCGGAGTCGCTTCCGGCAGAGGCGGTTAAGACGGCACGTCCCGATGAGCATGTTTACCGGTTGGGCGGAAACAGTTGCCTGAGCGGGGATTACATGGGAAGCTGGAAGTTCGGTCATGCGTTGCAGGTGGGCGAGCGGATTGTGTTCGAAGACATGATTCATTATACCATGGTAAAGACGAACATGTTCAACGGCATCCATCATCCTTCCATCGCCTTGTGTCATAGCAACGGTGAGCTGGAAGTATATCGCACTTTCCATTACGAGGATTACCGTGACCGGATGTGTTGACATCTGGAGAGGTTCCTAAATGCAACAGGCTTCGATGGCTGACGCAACAGGCTGCGTTGGGCATCGAAGCCTGTTGCGTTAGCCATCGAGACTATATGCGTTTGCACTTGTATATAGCTGGCATTGGCGCAGATAGCGTAAAAAGGCGGAATTTTTTCCAAAAAAAGTTCCGTGATTGTTTGGGGTTTTGAGAAAAAGCATTACCTTTGCAACCGCAAAATCAAAAAAAGTTTTGCCGTTCTTTGAATGCTTGTTGCGGAAATAGCTCAGTTGGTAGAGCACAACCTTGCCAAGGTTGGGGTCGCGAGTTCGAGTCTCGTTTTCCGCTCCATGATAATGCCCAGGTGGCGGAATGGTAGACGCGCACGTTTCAGGTGCGTGTGTCGAGAGGCATGCAGGTTCGAGTCCTGTTCTGGGCACGTTCTTTTTAAGTTTGTTTATCGGAGAGATGGCGGAATTGGTAGACGCGCTACTTTGAGGGGGTAGTGACATTATGTCGTGGGAGTTCGAGTCTCCTTCTCTTCACCCGTTGATGCGGAAATAGCTCAGTTGGTAGAGCACAACCTTGCCAAGGTTGGGGTCGCGAGTTCGAGTCTCGTTTTCCGCTCCATGATAATGCCCAGGTGGCGGAATGGTAGACGCGCACGTTTCAGGTGCGTGTGTCGAGAGGCATGCAGGTTCGAGTCCTGTTCTGGGCACATCATTGCGGAAATAGCTCAGTTGGTAGAGCACAACCTTGCCAAGGTTGGGGTCGCGAGTTCGAGTCTCGTTTTCCGCTCACGTTAGTTATTTTGGGTTTCATTGCGGCAATAGCTCAGTTGGTAGAGCACGACCTTGCCAAGGTCGGGGTCGCGAGTTCGAGTCTCGTTTGCCGCTCGTAAAGAGAGAGATTGGTTCTGCCAGTCTCTCTCTTTCGTTTTTCATGCTTTCTTCCAAAAAGCGTTCTGTTTTTTTGGTTGCTAACCATAGCCTGTATATATTTGCACCACCATATTAAACATCTGAACGAAATGAAAACGTATGACATTTATTTCTCGGACCAAAGTTCGAGCGACAACAAGGGATTTTCTATCAAAACCGAAGAGAAAGCCATCCACATGGCAGAAGACATACTCGCCAAAGGCGGGAGCTACATCGAAGAATATGCCGGAGGTACCATATCGGTAATCGACTCGGAAGGAGTAACCGTATGGAGCAAACCCATACCGAAAGCATAACTCAAGAACTCAAAAACTCAAGAACTCAAAAACTCAAGAACTCAAAAACTTAAGAACTCAAAAACTTAAAAACTCAAAACTCAATATCTATGTTCTCAGGAATAGTAGAAGAATGTGCCAAAGTAGTCAAGATAGTCAAAGAACAGGAAAACCTGCATCTGACCTTGACGTGTTCGTTTGTAAATGAACTGAAAATAGACCAAAGCGTGTCGCACAACGGTGTGTGCCTCACCGTGGTTCACATCGAAAACAATACGTACACCGTTACCGCCATGAAAGAAACCATCGAACGCTCGAATATCGGGCTGCTGAAAGAAGGCGATGAAGTGAACGTAGAACGGAGCATGCTGATGAACGGCAGGCTGGACGGACATATCGTGCAGGGACATGTAGACCAGATTGCTGTATGCACGGCTATTGACGATGCCGACGGAAGCTGGTATTTCACGTTCAAGTATGATTTCCAACCCGAAATGGCGAAACGCGGATACTTTACCGTAGACAAAGGCTCGGTAACCGTCAACGGGGTGAGCCTGACCGTATGTAACCCGACGCAAGACTCGTTCCAAGTAGCGATTATCCCTTATACCTTCGAACATACTAATTTCCACACGCTGCACATAGGAAGCGTGGTAAATCTGGAGTTTGACATCATCGGCAAATACCTGAGCCGCATGATGCAGCTGGTGGGATAAAACACATAGAAACACGAACATAACATTAACACTTAAAATTGAAAACATGAGAAAAACATTTGCATTGGGATTATTGGGCATCTCTCTTCTTGCCGGGAACGCCCAGACATTCAAAGAGTGGCAAGACCCGGAAATAAACGCCATCAACCGTGCGCCGATGCATACCGACTATTTCGCATACGAGTCGGCAGAAGCTATCGGAAATGGGAAAATGCAATCGCAGAACTATATGAGCCTGGATGGCACCTGGAAATTCTTTTGGGTGGCAAATGCCGACCAGCGCCCTACTGATTTCTGGAAAACCGGATACAACGACAAGGGATGGGATGACATACAAGTACCCGGCGTATGGGAACTGAACGGATACGGAGACCCCATCTATGTAAACACCGGCTTTGCCTGGCGGAACCAATACGAAAGCAATCCTCCCTACGTACCCACCGAAAAGAACCATGTAGGCTCTTACCGCCGGGAAATCACCGTTCCGGCTTCGTGGAGAGGGAAAGACATTATCGCACACTTCGGTGCCGTCAGCTCAAACATGTACCTTTGGGTGAACGGGAAATTCGTAGGATATAGCGAGGACAGCAAGCTGGAAGCCGAGTTCGACCTGACCTCTTACCTGAAACCGGGGCAGAAAAACGTAATCGCGTTCCAGGTATTCCGCTGGTGCGACGGGTCGTACCTGGAAGACCAGGACTTCTTCCGCTACACCGGAGTGGCACGCCACTGCTATCTGTATGCGCGCAACAAGAAACGCATCGAAGACATCCGCGTCACCCCCGATCTGGATGCCGAATACAAAAACGGTACACTTGCCGTTGATGTACAGCTGAAAGGAAGTGGCAACGTGCTGCTGACCCTGAAAGACGCCGAAGGAAAGGAAGTGGCTTCGGCTTCGACCAAAGGGGAAACGGTAACGATGAGCGTTGAAAACCCACACAAGTGGACCGCCGAGACTCCTTACCTTTATACGCTCTATGCACAGATGGAAGGTGCTTCGGGTGCTGAAGTGATTCCGGTAAACGTAGGTTTCCGCAAAATCGAACTGAAGAACGCACAGATACTGGTCAATGGCCAGCCGGTATTGTTTAAAGGTGCCAACCGTCACGAAATGGATCCCGATGGCGGTTACTATGTATCGCGCGAACGTATGCTTCAAGACGTATTGCGCATGAAAGAGCTTAACATCAATGCCGTACGTACCTGCCACTATCCCGATGATGCATATTGGTATGAATTGTGCGACCGCTACGGACTCTATATGGTAGCCGAAGCCAACATCGAATCGCATGGTATGGGATACGGTGACAAGACATTGGCAAAAAACGCTTCGTATGCCAAAGCGCACATGGAACGCAACCAGCGCAACGTGCAACGCTCGTTCAACCATCCCAGCATCATCTTCTGGTCGCTCGGGAACGAAGCCGGATACGGACCCAACTTCGAAGCTGCCTACGACTGGGTGAAGGCAGAAGACCCCAGCCGTGCCGTGCAGTACGAACAAGCCCGCCAAGACGGAAAGACCGACATCTTCTGCCCGATGTATTACGACTACAAGGGATGTATCGCCTATTGCGAAGACAACAGCAAGCAGAAACCGCTCATCCAGTGCGAATATGCACACGCCATGGGCAACTCGGAAGGTGGATTCAAGGAATACTGGGACCTGGTACGCAAATATCCCAAATACCAGGGCGGATTTATCTGGGACTTTGTAGACCAGTCGTGCCGCTGGACCGGAAAGAACGGACGGACTATCTATGCCTACGGAGGTGACTTCAACCGCTTTGATGCCAGCGACATCAACTTCTGCGACAATGGTCTGATAAGCCCCGACCGTGTGCCCAACCCGCATGCCTACGAAGTGCGCTACTTCTATCAGGACATTTGGACCACCCTTGCCGATGCACAAAAAGGCATTGTAAAGGTGTATAACGAATACTTCTTCCGCGACCTTTCGGCATACCGCATGGAATGGGAATTGCTTCACGACGGACGTATTGTACGCACAGGCTCAGTAGAAAGCCTCAGCATAGCTCCTCACCAGACTAAAGACGTGACACTGGATTATGGCACCATCGGTACCGAAGGCGAATGGTTGCTGAACGTGAAATACGTATTGAAAAACGCCGAAGGCATGTTGCCCGCCGGTCATACCGTAGCCTACGACCAGCTGACTCTGAAAGCCTACGAAGCACCGGCACTGGAGTTTGCCAATGTAAAAGAAAGCAACCAGGACATCATCGTGCCGGAAATCGATGCTACCAACAGCAATTACCTGGTAGTGAAAGGCGAAAACTTCGATATCGAATTCAACAAATACACCGGCTACCTCACCGTCTATGAAGTAGAAGGCGTAAGCTATCTCGAACCGGGCACCGCACTGGCACCCAACTTCTGGCGTGCACCGACCGACAACGATTTCGGAGCCGGACTGCAACAGAAATATGTGGCATGGAAGGACCCCGGCATCCGCCTCACCTCGCTGAAGAGTGAAATGGAAAACGACATGGTGAAGGTCAGTGCCGACTATGAACTGAAAGCCGTTTCGGCGACTCTCTCGCTCACTTACCTCATCAATAACAAGGGTGCGGTAAAAGTGGTACAGGCAATGAAAGCCGACCCGAACGCGAAGGTATCAGACATGTTCCGCTTCGGCATGAACCTGATGATGCCCCGCCAGTTCGAAACCATTTCGTTCTATGGCCGCGGCCCGTGGGAGAACTATTCCGACCGCAACCACTCTACGCCGCTGGGTGTATACCGCCAGCAGGTAGACGACCAGTATTATCCGTACATCCGTCCGCAGGAAAGCGGAAACAAGACCGATCTCCGCTGGTGGCAGGTCATCAACAAAGCGGGCAACGGACTGATGTTCGTATCCGAAGCTCCCTTCTCGGCATCGGCTCTGCCCTACCGCATCGAAGACCTTGATGAAGGCTGGGTGAAAATCCAACGCCACTCAGGCGAACTGGACAAAGCCGGCATGACCAGCCTGTGTATCGACAAGGCGCAGATGGGTTTGGGATGTGTCAACAGCTGGGGTGCCCTCCCGCTGGAGAAAAACCGCCTGCCCTACGGCGATTATGAATTTACCTTCATCATGTCACCCTGCTGGCATCAGGTGAAGTAAGCATTTTCTGAACGGTTTGTTCATAAACACACAAAACCGATTATAACTCATCTAAACAAAAGGGGGTTATAATCGGTTTTTTGTTTGCTTATCTCACACACGTCTTAAAAGCAAAAGACCTTTTTTCTACTAAATAGTTCATTGATAGCTAAAATTCTCTTATTCTAATTCATAAAAAATATTAATGCTAATTTATTGAAGAGAAGACGGAATTTTGTTTATCCTTTTATTTATCAGCAACAAACATAAGAACAGATGATTCAAGTAAGACCCAGAAGTGTGAATATATGTTTAATTTGACTCGCTGATTAAATTCCTTTTTCGTATTATCAATTTATAAAAGAAATTTTCAAGTATGAATACTTTCAACGACATTCAACTCAAGCAACAAATTTGGGCAAAACAGAAAGGGCTTACCAGAGAAACTCAATTTGCCGGAACAGAACACGAAACTTATCTTTTGGCAAACCCTCATCAAAATCTCTTTATGCCTTTATCTGAAACGAACGCAAATCTTTTCGGACAAAAAGAGCTAAAGGAAATGAAAGAACTTTGTTCAACGTCCGCTATCTGTCTCAATTTGTTCCAATATTGGCAAGGAAAAGATATTTATCTATTACTGAATGCTCTTCGTCTTCCCTCGAAAAAGAGTTCAAATTATTCTATGGAGGATGAAAACCCATCAACTTGTCCTATCAAATTGAAAGAGAAATTTCAATTTGATGAAAGAAAGCGGATTTACCCGCATCCCGTCACGGTGGATGTATTCATACATGCCGGATTTGATTTCATTATCGAAACTCAATTTGCCGCACCATATAAATCTCCCCATTCAAATTTGGCAAAATGGTATATCGACCAGCCATCTTTTTGGAAAGAGCTTCCTCATTTGTTCGAATTGGCAAAAGAAATATCTTCATCTAATCAACGGTTCTATTATCTGGACGTGGCACGGCTGATAACAGAAATCATTGCATTGAAGAAGACTTATGAAGAATCAGACCGTTATTCAAATGAGACGATTCGTCGCAGATTTTGCCTGATATATCTTTGGTACGATGTTTTAGGTGAAGACGGAATCAAGCACAAAAATGAAATTGAAGAATTTGCTAAAATAGCCGAAAAAGATTTCATTAACTTCAGGCAAATCTCTATCCAGAAATTGATAACCAAGCTGGCTAAAGATTTCTACAAAGGCAATGAAGCATATTGTGACTACCTGATTGAAAGATATTTATAGTAAAAAAATAACATAAAAATGGAAAACTACTTTTTAATCATTGTAACATGCCTAATCATTATTTCAAGTTGTACATTAAGCAGAATCCAATCAATAGCAGAAATAGATTTCTTTCTTGCCATTTCATCTGTTCCGTAGCGAAAATGTTTTTTTTGCCAAACTTTACTATCTTTGTTTTGGTGGTAGATACATCCTATGTAGGAACTAACAATTATATTGCCTTTGTATCAAAAATGTAACCGGAAAGTCTGAGAACAGAAATGAAGAGACATTTATATTAATATGTTTAACCTTTATAAATGATTGGATTATGGAACATAAAGAACACATTGAAGCGATTATTAAGCGTACTTTTAAAATCATCAAAGAAGTGTATGATTATCAACAAGAAAAGTTTGAGGGACCAAAAATTTCTTCTGATAAGTTGAGTCGTATAATATTCCCCCAAAAGCGTCAAGAAGATAATGATAACAAACAATCACAAGGGTCAGTGAACAAGAGTTAAAATTAATCTTTATAGAGCAGCTAAATTTAGAAATTAGCAAAATTAGCAAAGGAAATTGGAATGTATATTATTCTGTTGAAACCCCAACTGAGGATATATATCGTTTCTCTGATGTTGAAGAACCTTTATATGGAAAAGAGATAGAAGAAATAAATAGAGAAAGGGAACGTAATGGAATGCCATTACTAGCAGGACAATCTGCAAATTTCGATTTTGTCATTCATGATAACAACTTTAGACGTATTGCTTTGATTGAATTCAAAGCTAATAATGCAGATGAGTATGATCATGCAAAGGATTTTAAGAAATTAAATAATCAAGAAGAAGGAGATGATAGCGTATTAAGATACTTTATTGAGATTGTTAAAAATGCTAATGATAGAACATATTCAAGTCTCCATGGTAAGATAGAAGGGAATGAAGATATTTTCCGTTGCTGCTCTTTAAGCGATGGAAATATTACAGAAAAAGTTATTTCTGCTCCCATAAAAAAATAATATCTTTCTATGCATGCAGACTTTCCGCACATCTCTGCTATACTTTTACAACAAACTTTGTAAAGTATAGCAGGGAATGTACGAAAAGTGAAAACTACAATTCTACCACTTTATGAAAATAACTATCCACCGCGGTGCACACCAGATAGGAGGATGCATCACCGAAATCAAAAGCGGCAACGCCAAAATACTCATCGACTTGGGTGCCAATTTGCCCGATAGTGAGGAAAAAGAACTGGATGCGTCCGATGTAGCCCGACTTACGAATGATGCAGACGCCATATTTTATACCCATTATCATGGTGATCATGTGGGATTGTTCCCCCTTGTGCCCGAAAACATTCCTCAATACATTGGCAAGGGAGCGCAAGAAGTGATGTTGTGCAAATACCGTGCACTCAACAAGCATCAAGACCGTAGCAAGGAGCTTATCGCCATCGAGCGTTTCCACCTTTATACGCCCAATGTCCCCATTGACATCAAAGGACAGATTCGGGTTACTCCTTATTATGTTTCCCATTCGGCTTTCGATGCTTATATGTTCAAAATAGAAGCGGAAGGGAAAACCATTCTCCACACCGGAGACTTCCGCCGCCATGGCTATTTGGGAAAGGAGCTTTTCAAAGTATTGTGTACTTATATAAACAATGTAGATTTTCTCATAATCGAAGGAACCATGCTGGGAAGAAAAGAAGAAAAGGTGGTTCGGGAAAATGACATCAAGCTGAATACGGTTTCCTTGCTCAAGAAACATAAATATGTGTTTGCTCTTTGCTCGTCTACGGACATAGATCGTTTGGCTTCATTTCACCAGGCATGCAAAGAGACCCATAGAAATTTCTTGTGTGACCCATACCAGAAATCTGTTCTTGACATTTTTTCCCGATACATGAGACATGGGCTTTTCCATTTCGATAATGCATTCGTGATGTACAGGCAGCAGGTTGCGAATCCGAAGGTGATGGCAAAATTACGTAATGAAGGTTTTCTGATGCCTGTACGTGTAAGTCAGATGGAATTTATCAAGAATTTGCTGGCAATATACAACGATGAGCCTGCTTATCTTATTTATTCCCTATGGCAAGGATATTACAATGGTACGGAGAAACAAGTGAACCCGAAAATAGTGGAGCTTCGCAGCCTGTTCCCCGGCCATATCTTGGATGGGGTTTACGACGGATTTCATACCAGCGGACATGCCGATGTGGAGACACTGGAAGAAGCATGCCGCATCCTCCGTCCCCGTCTGGGCATTATCCCGATTCACAAAGAAGCCCTGTCCAGCTACAAGGCGTTGGACATAGCCAAAGAGTTTCCCGTTATCGAATCATCGGAACAGATTGAAGATGTAACCGTTTCCATTCTTTAAAGCGAAAGACTGATGTTTGGGTTTGAAATCAAAGGTCTTAAAGTTGTAGCCTTATCCGATACGCATGCACGGCATCGGACTCTATCCGTCCCTGCTTGTGACGTATTGGTTCATGCCGGGGATGCTTGCAATTTTGGGAATAAAGAACAGCTGAAAGACTTTTTCGACTGGTATCAAGCGCAACCTGCACGATACAAGATTTTTGTGGCAGGGAATCACGATACGCTTTTCGAAACGGCAAATCAAGAATTGGAAAATATGATACCGAAGTCAGTCATCTATTTGGAAAACAATCTGATTGAGATTGAAGGTGTGACATTTGCCTCTATCGCCGCAAGGCCGAAGCTGAAATGCTTTATCGAATACGAACCGATAGATGTGCTTGTTACGCATGGAGCACCGTTCGGCATACAGGATGAAGAAGGAAAAGGATGTAAGGATTTAGCAAAACAAATTCTATTAATTGAACCGCAATATGCCTTGTTCGGACATTGCCACAAAGGGAATAAATCTCCTTTACGGATTGGGAAAACGATTTATGTAAACGTAACTTTATAACACAATATCATCGGATTAAATGAATGTATTTATACTGGAACAAATTACATTGGAAGATTTGAATTATCCTGTACGTGAAACAAGGACTTCCACTTGGGGTATCTATTCTTCTCTTGACAAGGCATACGAAGCATTACAAACTTTGGTGGCAGAAGAAAACAAGAAGTATACATTGGGATATATCGTCACAGAAACAAGATTGGATAATTGGGCGATGCTGGAAGTATCGATTCACACATATACAAGAACGGGCGAGTTGAACGATGAGCAAATTATATCAGATGAAGAACACCCGGACTGTGATAAGCCTTTTTATGGCCGTCCCAAAGAGAAGATACGCTTCAAACCAGGAGATATTGTAGAAGTCTGGCAATGTGGTACAAGCGAATTACATATTGTTTGTGCGCTGCCTTGGACTCCTCAAGAAGTAGAAAAAAGGAATAAGCGATTGGTGGAGGAATATGGGGAAGGACATGAACTGAGATTGGATTCTATCGATGACTGCTATTTAGTTTATTCTTTGGGAATAGGTGACACGCACGGTCATTCGCAAGCGGCGTATCTATTTGCTCCTACCCAAAAAGTTCCGGCGAAAATAAGACTTAAATTACAAGCCAAACTGATAGAAGAGAATTTTACAGCCGGACACAATCTTCAAATGTCTGAACTGCCATTTGCCAAAGACCCGAAAGTGCTTAACGAGGTATTGAACATTTGGGAAAAAGTCGCTAAAACAAAAGATTATGATGAAATAAATTGTCTGCTCATCAGAGACAAAGCCGATTGGATAAAATCACAATTGGATTTTTCTCCCAAACAGGCTCAGCGGTTTGACCGTTTTTATACAAAGTGTAAAAAGCTGTTGAAAGAGAAAAGGAAAGAGGAAGTATATTAACAACAAAATCTACTAATACAATGGGAGTATTTGAACTGAATAGAATCTGTTTGGAAACGTTGCGCTATCCTTCACGTAAAGTACGGGTGACTGAATTGGGGTTGTATTCCACATTCGAGAATGCTTATGAGAAATTGCAAGAACTTGTTGTCGAATCGAAAAAGGAGAAAGAAGAATGTGAAAAGGAAGGTGATAAGGATTATGCCTATGCATTTACTTTTGGATATAGCATCCATGAAAAACAATTGGACATCCTATATGGAGATACCATTTCTGTCCGCACTTACACACGCGACGGGACATTGAATGATGAATGCATTTGGAAGGATGAAAAGGGTACAGACCTGCTTCCTTTTTATGGTCGCCCAAAAGAAAAGATTCGGTTCAAGGCAGGAGATATTGTGGAAGTGTTTATGTATGGAAATGTCGAATTGAGCATTATTTCCTCACTCCCTTGGACTCCTCAAGAGATAGAAAAACGGAATAAAAAGTTGGAAGAGAAGCATGGAAAAGGATATACACTCACTTTGGATTCCACAGACGATTGCTATCTGGCTCATTCATTAGGCTTGGGCAATACGCATTTCCATCCCTCGTGTACGGATATATTTGCTCCACTCAAAAAAATTCCAGCTACGATAAGGCGTAAGTTACAAGCTAAATTATTAGAAGAAAGTTTTACGTTCGGATATAGTCTTCAGATTTCCGAACTGCCTTTTTCTAAAGATGCGAAGGTGCTTGACGAATTATTAAACGGCTGGGACAAATTTATCGAAGCAAAATATTATACAGGAATGGAATGCTTGGTTGACTATGGAAACCCGGACAACATCAAAGCACAGTTGGATTTCTCAAAAGAACAATCCCAACGCTTTGAACACTTTTTTGACGTGTGCGTACGTTTGGTAAATGAGAAACGAAAAAATGTATAACTGCATCAACCTGTTGATAGTATGCAGGAACTTTGTTGAATAAAAAATATTGATAATTTTAGAAGCTGTTTTGAATTTATCGTGCGATGATTTGGGATGAGTTTTTGAGGCATTTTCGCTTCTGTGATGAGGAAGATAGCGGGCTATCTGACGAAGAACAGGAGCGAAAAGGACCAAAAAATCGCCCAAAGCACACACGAAAACGGATACATCAAGCCAAGAAAAACTTTTTGGAGAAATTCAAAACAGCTTCTAAAAAGCTTCGACTTATGGATAATGTAACATTGGCAAAAATATACGATAAAATAGAAAAGGAACACCTTTCTTTCAAGGAATTATCACAAAGTCTCAATATGGATTTGGAAGACATATTCGAGGGAATGGCAGACATCGTGAATAAAGAAATTGTTTTGCATGTCGATTATTTGATGGACGATGAAATGTGCTTGTCTGAAGACTACAAGGATGCACTGCAATTTATAAAAGAAAGATCGAACGACAACATAGAAATCCAAAGCAATTATTTTTCCGACAGAATAGAAGATTCGAACGACGAATTTGGGGATATGATAGAGGGCTTTAACACGTATTGTGAGGAAAACATACATGGACTTATAGCTGCCAGTTTCCGCGATTCACATGTTTCATTGGAAGACATGGTGAAATGTTATGAAGGACGATTTACAAGAGAGGAAATCATAGCGCTTGTAAAAAAAGCGGTAGTGGAGAATCATATCAAAACAGATGTAACGCATCTCATCCCTAATGCTGAAAATGAAGAGGAAAGGGAAGAGCTTCTATTCATTCAAAACCTGTCCGACCAAATTGAAAAGCCGGTCGTAGATAAGGTGGAATATGTTCCGATTGGACAAAAATTGGCATCCGGGAGGCTTCAAGGTATCTGTGGCAGCTATGCTGAATATATTGACCCTATGTATATGGATGAGGTTATTAAGTGCATGCGTTTCCAGAAAATAGAAAACATCTGCGAAGCATACGACATAAAATATGAGCCAGGTATCAGCGGAGAAGAAATATGTGCGGGCATTTATCTATATCTGCTTAGCCAAGACTACAGGCAGATACAAAATATCAAGTTCTTTGCTTCACCTTATGTTGCGCTTGAATTTTACATGAAAAGCATACAACCTAATAATGATATAACTGTTTTCTACGACATTGGGATTTTTGATGATTAAAAAAAGAATGCCGTACTCCGGCTACAAATCCTTCACCAGAATGCGCCCGCTTTGGTACAGGTACGCCTGCTTTGCCTCAATCAGGGCATGCCACGAAGCCGAATAGTCCTCCTTGTCTATCTTGAAGTTTTCGGCGCCGGCACTGTCCAGCCGCTCTATCAGCACACCTACGGTCAGGCGGTTGATGTCCATTCCGGGCAAATAACGGATGTTTCCTTCTTTATCGTCATCAGAAGTTTCGTAAACCAGACGGACATCGGTCAGCTCGTAGAGGATATTTTTTGTCAGCCGGATGGGAATCTTATGCTCTTTGCTCAGCTCTTCTGCCGTATAGGGCTGCTGCTCGTGCTCGAACCGCTTGCAGATAGCGGAGAGCACGATGGCACAGAAGAAATCGTGGTAGCGCCGGCTGATATGCGCCGTTTCTTTCCCGAAGCTGAACGAAGAAAGGTTCTGGCTGACGTAGCTCATCTCGGCACCGAACAGGCAGATGGTCCACGACACCTGTGTCCATAACAGGAACATCGGGATGGCGGCAAAGCTTCCGTAGATGGCATTGTAGTTCGAAATCCATATCTGGCTGTTGACGTAGAAATACTGGAAAGCCTGAAAGGCACTACCTGCCAGTATCCCCGGAAACCAGGCATGGCTTAGCTTCACTTTCGTGTTGGGCATGAACACGTATAGCGCGATGAACATCCCCCACGTTAAGGCATACGGGACGAGACGCACCAGGAACTTCAGCATCGGTCCCAGCAGAAGGAAGGTTTCCAAATCCTTCACGTACGTGGTCATCACGATGGTCAGACCGCTGGAGATAACAATGAGCAACGGAAGCAGTAGCAGCATCGAAAAATAATCGGTTATCTGGCGGAACACCGTGCGGGGACGCTTTACCTGCCAGATGGCGTTGAAACTGCGCTCGATGTTGTCTATCAGCATCAGGATGGTAAACAGCAACATAATCAAGCCCACGCCGATGAAGATGCCGCTCTGCGCGTGTTGCAGGTAAGAATTGACCCACGAAAACACCAGCTCGCTCTGCTGGCTCATCACACCGCTTTTGATTTGCTGTTCCATCAATGCATCGAAACCGAAGCCGCGGGCAATGGCGAACAGCAGGGCAAGGATGGGGATGATAGACAGCAATGTGCTATACGTCAGTGCCGAAGCACGCACCGGAATGCGGTCGTTCAAGAACTGCTCTATCGAAAGGTAAATGATTTTCACACACGAATACAGGCGCTTCCTCACTGGAGTTACCTCATCTTCGGTGATTCTCCAGATGCCGTCTGTCAAGAATTGAAGCCAATATTGCAGTCTCATAGTCATTAAATTAAGAATGAAGAACTTTTTAAATGAAGAATGAAGAAACAGCATTCGGCGTAAGCCAATGCCATGCGGACGAAGTCAAATTCTTCATTCTTAATTTAAAAAAAGCAGCCGGCCTGTAAGCCGGGTTCTGTTCCTTATATAATATAAGGTGTCTGTCATTTATCTACGCCCTTTGTCACCAAAAGGCTCTAGCGGTCTACCCTCCGACGTGGGGCGAGCAACCCTCGTTAATGCCGGTTTACACGACCTTACAACTCCTAAGATGCACAGCCCGCGTGTCACCACGCGGCTGGTAGGCTCTTACCCTACCTTCTCACCCTTACCTCTCCGGGTAGGAGCGGCGGTTATTTTCTTCTGCATTACTCTACCCTCGCGGATAGCTTTCTGTTAGGAAGTAGGATGCTCTGCGTTGCCCGGACTTTCCTCTTGTGCCGAAACACCAGCGACAGACCGTCCGACTGCTTTCTGACTGCAAAGGTACGCAATAAATGCATACCTCCTGCCATTTTTACGAGAAATATCTTTTGCGACTGCAAAAGTGACTGATAATGAATGCAAATTTGTCAGTTATCCCCGTTAAGCGCGGTTAAGGAGCTGTCTTGCTTTGTTAAAAGAGAGAAAAAAGAACACACAAGGAGTACAACCGCATAATATTTGTTCTACTTTAGCAGATGAAATGTTAAAGCAATAACGAAATTAACAATTTAAACCAGTTATAGATATGAAAAAGACAACTAAGTTCGCATTAGGAGCAGTCGCACTGATTGCTGTAAGCGCAGGAGTGGCAGGAGTGACTTCGTATGCCATCCTCCAGTCTAAAGATACAAAGAACGCTTCTTTCTACGAAGAGTTCCAAACGGCTACTCCAGCCAAATATGCTGCATTCGATACATCGAAAATGCAGCCCGTCGACCTGACACAAGCAGCCGAAAGTTCACTGAACTCTGTAGTACACATCATGGCTATCCAGCGGAGTAAGACGAAGGTAATACAGACCCAACCGGATATTTTCGATTTCTTCTTCGGTGACGGCCGCGGACGCCAGCAGCAGGTCCAGACTCCCGAACAAAAGGGTTTCGGTTCGGGCGTTATTATCTCGAAAGACGGATACATCGTGACGAACAATCACGTGATTGATGATGCCGACGAGATTTCGGTCAAGCTGCACGACGGACGGGAAATGAAAGGACGGGTTATCGGTACCGATGCTACTACCGACCTGGCTTTGGTGAAGATAGAAGGCGATGATTTTCCTGCCATTCCGGTAGGCGACTCGGATGCCTTGAAGGTAGGCGAATGGGTGCTTGCCGTAGGTAATCCCTTCAATTTGGGCTCTACCGTAACGGCGGGTGTCGTAAGTGCCAAGGCACGTGGATTAGGTGCCAATCAGGTAGAATCATTCATTCAGACCGATGCCGCCATCAACCAAGGAAACAGTGGTGGTGCACTGGTGAATGCAAAAGGCGAGTTAGTGGGTATCAACGCCATGCTGGTTTCTCCCACCGGAGCTTATTCGGGCTACGGCTTCGCCATACCTACCAGCATCATGACCAAGGTGGTGACCGACCTGAAGCAATACGGAACCGTACAGCGTGCTTTGTTGGGCATCGGAGGACGCGATATGGGTAGAGAAGAATTTCCGGAAGAAATCCGTAAGGAGCAGAAAGAACTGGGCATCGGATATGGTGTACAAGTTGTAGAAGTACAAGAAGAAGGCTCGGCTGCCGGCATCTTGAAAGTAAACGATGTCATCATTGCCATAGATGGTGAGAAGGTAGAAACCATGGCTTCTTTGCAAGGCATCCTTGCCAAGAAACGTCCGGGAGACAAGGTGAAAGTGAAAGTATTCCGCGACAAGAAAGACCAGGAATTCACCATCACTCTGAAGAATGCTCAAGGTAATACGAAAGTAGTGAAGAAAGCCGACATGGAACTGCTGGGAGCAGCCTTCCGCGAAGTGCCTGCCGAACTGAAACGCCAGCTCAACTTAGGATATGGTGTACAGGTAACAGGTGTAAGCGACGGACGTATGGCAGACAGCGGTATCCGCAAAGGATTCATCATTCTGAAAGCCAACGGCAAACAACTTCGTACCGTACAGGATTTGGAAGACGTGATGAAAGCGGCTTCCCAGTCGCCCGACCAGGTATTGTTCATGACCGGTGTCTATCCGTCGGGCAAGCGCGCCAACTATGCCGTAGACTTGGCACAAAATTAACAATATAAATAGTAGTTTTCATAGGATAAAAAGGTAAAAGTAGATTGCATTTACACATTAGTTAAGAGGCGGTTTCGTTTAAAAGCGGAATCGCCTTTTTTCTTTATATACGTCCTGATGGCGGAAACCCTATAGCCTGAAATAAGGAAACTTATCGGAGAGGACAGGTGAGAGGTAGCCGGAAGCGGTCTGGAAATCCGCATGAAGTTGTTTGTTTCGCTTGTTGCATATAGCTGCATGCCGTGTAAGATTAATAATCTTACAGCCGGAAGATTATTAATCTTACAGCGTGAAGGTTATTAATCTTACAAGCGATGCAGCTATATGCGTTGACGCACAGAGATAGGTCATGCCGGTTATGCAGCTTGCTGCAATCGGTTTTACAGGTAGGTTTTAGACTCTGCTCGGATTTTATACTTTTCGCGGCATTAATTTGCGCATTTTGTGGATGTTATCATAGTAGTAGAGATGATGTGCGCATCGTCTCTACAGAAACGGTGCGAGATGTACAGGAAATGCACAAATCCATACTGTGCATGGGGTATGATAATCTTGTTTTATTGTGCTGCTTGTAACTTGTCCATATTGGTCCGTGCGATGGAGATAAACTCCTTTATCATCGGATTTTCCTTGAATGAGGCGGGAGCGTTGTCGATGATTTCTTCCATTACGGGAGTAAGGACTGGATAGGGCATGCCGTAGCACATGATAATGAAGATTTCCGGTCCTAACACGTTTTCGTAATTGGTTTGGATAAAGCTTTTGGCAAGGCTGTCCAGTTGAACCGCCACGTCCTGGCGTTGCTTCTCGATTTCTTTTTGCACCTCATCAGGGTTTTTCCCATCCAAAATCATACGTGCTTCCAGATGTTCCACCTCATCGGCACGGTCGCTTAACGAATTGCGTTGGATAATAAACTGGTTGAAACTATCGTTCAGCGGCGTTCCTTTGATGGTAAACCCTGCATTGTTGATGTTGATGTCAATTTTGCCTTCCTCGATTACTAAAGGCATGATGCAATTATCGTCCATAAAAAGGGAAGCTACAACGGTCGAGTCGACTTTCCCTTCCATTTTGAACAATCCGTGTATGACTTCTGCCGAATCGATGTTGACCAGTTTGTCGCCCGAAGGAACTTTGATGAAAAGCATTTTCCCGTCGAGGCTTGACACCGAGGATACGCCTTCTATCTTATATTTCTTTCCGCAGGAGGTACAGAAAATCGCACAGAAGAATAAGAATAAATACAACTTATACATGCACAAAAGCCTTTTAGAATTCACGGGGCAAAGGTATAATGTTTCGGTTTTTCGTGGAAATAAATTATCAAAAATTAAACTTAATAGGGGATTATTACAAGACCTTTGTGGACTGGCCGGGAGTGCATCCTTTCGTGCAAGCAGTGTTTCGGTTATAGTAGAACAGAATTGGTTTGCGAAAAAATCGAACGCGGAGACGCAAAGACGCGGAGCCAAACGCTACTCTCTGTGCTCTTTGCTCTCTCAAAAAAATAATTTGAATATCCGCAAACATCCCATGTAGGGGCGTATCGCATACGCCCGAATGCATCAACTAACCCATGCGGATGTCTTCGGGGCGTATGCGATACGCCCCTACAAGGCAATTGGGTGGAATGCGGATATTAAAAAAATAAACATTGCGCTTCCGCGTCTCTGCGTTCCATTCTATTTCCCGCAATTCAAAACAGTTTCTGAATAAAGCGAATTTTCCATATTTTTGCTTATCTTTGTCGCTCGCTAATGAATTGAGTCGAATATTAATGGAATACTAAAAATGAAAAAACTGAAACTTTGGGCGCTTGCGCTGGTTTGCGCACTGTTTGCGCCCGTGAAAGCAGATGAAGGAATGTGGCTCCTCCAGCTGATGCAGGAGCAGAACCTTGCCGACCGTATGAAGGCGCAAGGTTTGAAGATAGGCGTGGATGATATTTATAGTCCGAATCATGTGGCTTTGAAAGATGCCGTAGGTATTTTCGGGCGCGGATGTACGGGTGAAATCATTTCGCCCGACGGGCTGATTTTGACCAATCACCATTGCGGATACGATGCCATTCAGCAACACAGTTCGGTAGAACATGATTACCTGACAGATGGCTTTTGGGCAAAGAGCCGTTCGGAAGAGCTTCCCACTCCGGGGTTGACTTTCAAGTTTGTGGAACGTATTGTAGACGTAACCGAGCAGGTAAATGAAGACATTAAGGAAGGAAAGGTGACGGAACTTAATTCATTCGGCTCTGAATACTTGAAGAAGCTGGCGGATGAGGCGTTGAAGAAGAGCGACCTGAAAGGAAAACCGGGCATCTCAACTCTGGCATTGCCTTTCTATCAGGGGAATAAGTTCTATCTGTTCTTCATCAAGACTTATAGCGATGTGCGTATGGTGGCAGCTCCTCCTTCGTCTATCGGTAAGTTCGGAGGTGAAACGGATAACTGGATGTGGCCCCGCCATACGGGCGACTTCTCGATGTTCCGTATCTATGCCGACAAGAACGGGGACCCTGCGCCTTATAGTGCCGAAAATGTGCCTTTAAAGGTAAAGAAGCATCTTGCCATCTCGTTGAGAGGATTGCAGGAAGGCGACTATGCCATGATTATGGGATTTCCCGGAAGCACCAGCCGCTATCTGACCCAAAGCGAGGTGAAGCTCCGCATGGACGGAACCAATACACCGCGCATTCAGGTGCGCGAGGCACGTCAGGAAGTGTTGCGCAAGGAAATGGCAGCAAGTGATAAGGTACGTATCCAGTATGCCAGCAAGTTTGCTTCTTCCAGCAACTATTGGAAAAATTCGATTGGAATGAATAAGGCTATCGTCGACAACCGTGTGTTGGAAACCAAGGCAGAGCAGGAAGCCAACTTCGCTAAGTTTGCCAAGGAAAAGAACAATGCCGATTATGCTTCGGTAGTAGGAAAAATCGATGAGTATGTGACTCGGGTGACTCCGCTTGCCAAACAGCTGACTTATTTCACCGAGACTTTCCGTTCTGGTATCGAGTTTGGCGCTACTTACCTGATTTTCGATAACCTGAAAACTGCACTCGAAAAGAATAAGAAGAAAGACATTGAAAAAGCGCTCGAACAACTGAAAGAAGGATATGCCAACGTGCACAATAAGGATTATGACCACGAGGTAGACCGCAAGGTAGCTAAGGTCCTGATTCCGCTTTATGCAAAGAGCGTTCCGGCAGATGCGCTTCCCGCTTTCTATGAAACGATTAAGACGAAATTCAACGGTGATTACAATGCTTATATTGACGCGTTGTATGATACCAGCATTTTCTCGAATCAGAAGAACTTTGATGCGTTCGTGGCTAATCCGACACTGGAAGCCATCAATACGGACTTGGCTGTCCAGTATTCGACCGCCAAGAACGAGATGATGAAAAAATTGTATGAAGCATACGACAAGGCGTGTGGTGATATCGACTTGTTGCACAAAACTTATGTGCGCGGCTTGTGCGAGATGTACGCTCCTACGCCGAAAGCTCCGGATGCCAACTTCACCATTCGTCTGACTTACGGTAATGTGAAATCGTATGACCCGAAGGATGGCGTACATTATAAATATTATACTACGTTGAAGGGTGTAATGGAGAAAGAAGACCCCAATAATCCGGAATTTGTTGTACCGGCGAAGCTGAAAGAACTTTACGCTACGAAAAATTACGGACGCTATGCTTTGCCCAACGGGGAGATGCCGACTTGTTTCCTGACTACAAACGACATTACGGGCGGTAACTCCGGTTCACCGGTAATGAACGGTAACGGTGAGTTGATTGGCGCTGCATTCGACGGCAACTGGGAGTCGCTTTCGGGTGACATCAATTTCGATAACAACCTTCAGCGTTGCATTGCTGTAGATATCCGCTATGTGTTGTTTATCGTGGAGAAATTGGGCGGATGCAAGAACCTGATTGATGAAATGACGATTGTAGAATAAGTGATATATTTTAGATGAAACGCAGATTAACGCAGATTTCCGCGGATTGATAAAGAATTAAAATAATCTGCGTAAATCTGCGTTAATCTGCGTTTTTCAATGAATAAGCATTATGAGAAAATCCCTATTGATAACATTCTTTTCCGCTTGCTTCCTGGCTTCTCATGCCGATGAAGGCATGTGGATGCTGACCGACCTGAAGAAACAGAATGCGGCGGTGATGCAAGATTTGGGACTGGACATCAGCATTGATAAGGTGTATTGTCCTGAGGGCATCAGCCTGAAAGATGCGGTGGTTCACTTTGGCGGAGGCTGTACGGGCGAAGTAGTATCGGCGGAAGGGCTGGTGCTTACCAATCACCATTGCGGGTACAGTTATATCCAGCAACACAGTTCTGTAGAACACGATTACCTGACCGATGGCTTTTGGGCGAAGACATACGCCGAAGAGCTTCCTTGCGAAGGGCTGACCGTGACTTTTATCGACCGCATCCTTGATGTGACCGATTATGTATTGGAACAATTAAAGAAAGACGAAGACCCCGAAGGACTGAATTATCTTTCGCCTTCCTATCTGGAGAAAGTGGCGGTTCGGTTTGCCAAGAAAGAAAAGATAAAGACCGATGACTTTACGGTACTCGAACTGAAACCGTTTTATGGTGCCAATAAGTATTATCTGTTCGTCAAGACCGTTTATAAGGACATCCGTATGGTGGGTGCTCCTCCTTCGTCTATCGGAAAGTTTGGTGCTGATACCGATAATTGGATGTGGCCACGCCATTGCGGAGACTTTTCTATTTTCCGTATTTATGCCTCGAAAGATGGGAAGCCGGCTTTGTATTCTTCCGAGAATGTGCCTCTGAAGGTGAAGAAGCATCTGACTATCAATGCCGGCGGCATCAAGGAAGGTGACTTCACGTTTGTGATGGGATTTCCCGGACGCAATTGGCGTTACATGATTAGCGATGAGGTGGAAGAGCGTATGAGTACCACGAACTTTATGCGCGATACCGTGCGGGGCGTGCGGCTTCGGGTATTGGGCGAAGAAATGGCAAAGGATGCCAAGACCCGCATCCAGTATGCGGCTAAGTATGCTTCGTCTGCCAACTATTGGAAGAACGCCATTGGCATGAACGAAGGGCTGGTGCGCCTCAAAGTGCTCGACCGCAAGAAAGCAGAGCAAGAGCGTTTGCTGGCATACGGGCGTGAGACGGGAAACGATGCCTATCAGCAAGCCTACGGTGCCATTAAGCAGATTGTAGCCAAACGTCATGATGCCGTTTATCACCAGCAAGCCATTTATGAGGCGTTGATGTTGGGAACGGAATTTTCGAAAGTGCCTGATACAGACGGTTTGTTGAATGCTTTGGAGAATGGAAAGAAGAAAGAGATAGACGAAGCGGTATCTGCCTTGCGGGCAGAGGGAGCGAAGTTCTTCAATAAGGATTACAGTCCCGAAGTGGACCGGAAAGTATCGAAGCAATTGATTGCCCTTTATGCGCGGTTGGTTCCTGCGGCACAACATATCGGTATCTTTGAGGTGGTAAACGAACGGTTCGGAGGGAATACCGATGCCTTTGTAGATGCTTGTTTCGATAGTTCAATCTTCAGCACTCCCGAAGCATTGGAAGCATTCCTGGCGCATCCCGGTGCGGATAAGTTGAAGAATGACCTGATGGTGCAATATGCCCGTTCGGTAAAGGAAGGTTATCGGAAGGCAGGCGAGGAGATGAAAGCCGAAACCAA
Source organism: Phocaeicola salanitronis DSM 18170 (assembly GCF_000190575.1). Classification (NCBI taxonomy): domain Bacteria; kingdom Pseudomonadati; phylum Bacteroidota; class Bacteroidia; order Bacteroidales; family Bacteroidaceae; genus Phocaeicola; species Phocaeicola salanitronis. The sequence goes on from NC_015164.1 coordinate 4,135,598, forward strand.
TGCCTATAACCGTGCGCACAAGACGTGGGTGGCAGGTATGCTGGCGTTGAAGCAAAAGGAAGGGAAAGCTATCTATCCGGATGCCAACTCTACGTTGCGCCTGACGTACGGCAAGATAGGCTCGTATGAACCTGCGGATGGAGAAGAGTATCTGTATTACACCACGCTGAAAGGGGTGATGGAAAAAGAAGATCCGGACAATCCTGAATTTATTGTGCCCGATAAGCTGAAGGAATTATATCGCACGAAAGATTTCGGTCCGTATGCAATGTCCGACGGACGTATGCCGGTTTGCTTTGTGACGGCTACCGATAATACCGGAGGCAATTCAGGTTCACCGGTGTTCAATGCTCAAGGCGAACTGATAGGTATCGGTTTCGACCGGAACTATGAAGGGCTGACGGGGGATATCGCTTATAACCCGCAGCTTCAGCGCGCCGCTTGTGTGGACATCCGCTACGTGTTGTTCATCATCGACAAGTATGCGGGCATCCAAAGGCTGATAGATGAAATGACAATCAAATAATGAGTGTTTATGTGCACAGGAGGCAGACACAGAGGGGATAGGACATGGGCTGCTGTATGGATTCTTGCCTCTCTGTGTCTTCTTTTCTGCGACGTATTTTAAAGGTTCTTTGAAAAAAAGTCCTGATTTCTTTTGTATATTCGAAGAAAGCCGTATCTTTGCATCGCTTTTCAGAAAATGAGGCACGCCGAAATAACTCAGTTGGTAGAGTAACTCATTCGTAATGAGTAAGTCGCGGGTTCGAGTCCCGCTTTCGGCTCACGGATTCACAAATCGTGGGTCTTTTTTTATATCCGAACAAAAGAAGAATCATGTGTAGTTTATACTTCGACATAAAGACATTAATTCATAAAAAAAATACCTGAACTTACCGATTCGGTAATTCAGGTATTTTTTTTATCTTAACGGCGACTAAACGAAAACGAGCAATATGGAACCACTTAAACACGAATGCGGAGTAGCGATGATACGGTTGCTTAAACCGTTGGAATATTATCAAGAGAAATACGGAACATGGATGTATGGGCTCAACAAGTTGTATCTGTTGATGGAAAAGCAGCACAACCGCGGGCAGGAAGGTGCCGGACTGGCGTGTGTAAAGCTTCAGGCAAATCCGGGAGAGGAATACATGTTCCGTGAAAGAGGGTTAGGGTCGGGAGCGATTACCGAAATATTCGGAACGGTGCACGGTTATTTCAAAGAGCTTACTCCCGAACAGATGGCAGATGCGGAATATGCCAAGCAATGCCTGCCTTTTGCCGGCGAGCTTTATATGGGGCATCTGCGTTACTCTACCACAGGCAAAAGTGGCATTTCGTATGTGCATCCCTTTTTGCGGCGCAATAATTGGCGGGCAAAGAACCTTGCCTTGTGCGGCAATTTCAACTTGACGAATGTCGATGAGATATTTGCCGACATTACAGCCGCGGGTCAGCATCCGCGCAAGTATGCCGATACGTATATCATGCTGGAACAGGTGGGGCACCGGCTCGACCGCGAAGTGGAACGCCTTTATAATGAATGTAAGGCGGAAGGGCTGGAAGGAATGGACATTACGCATACGATTGAAGACCGTATTGACATTACCAATGTGTTGAAGACTTCTACTCCGAAGTGGGATGGAGGATATGTGATATGCGGGCTGACGGGAAGCGGTGAAGCGTTTGCCGTGCGTGACCCGTGGGGCATCCGTCCGGGATTCTGGTATATGGACGATGAGATTATGGTACTTGCATCCGAGCGGCCGGTCATTCAGACGGTACTGAATGTGCCTGCAGACAGCATCAACGAACTTTTGCCCGGGCAGGCTATCTGGGTGAACAAGAAGGGGCAGATGCGTCTGGAGCAAATCAATGAGCCGAAGAAGAAGAAGGCTTGTTCGTTCGAACGCATTTACTTCAGCCGGGGAAGCGATATGGATATCTACCGCGAACGGAAACTCTTGGGGCAGAAACTGGTGGATCCGATTCTGAAAGTAATCGATTACGATGTGGTGCATACCGTATTTTCTTTTATTCCGAATACGGCGGAGGTGGCATTCTATGGCATGTTGGAAGGCTTCGACAATTACCTGAACCAGCTCAAGGTGCAGCGCATCGAGGCATTGGGGCATAAGCCCAGCCATACGGAACTGGAACAAATCCTGTCGCAACGCATCCGGAGCGAAAAGGTAGCTATCAAGGATATCAAGTTGCGTACATTTATCGCCGAAGGCAATACGCGGAACGACCTTGCCGCCCATGTATATGATGTAACGTATGGAAGTCTGGTCCCCTATGCCGATAACCTGGTGATAATCGATGATAGCATCGTGCGGGGAACTACGCTGAAGCAGAGCATTATTAGTATTCTCGACCGTTTGCATCCGAAAAAGATTGTCATTGTGTCATCTTCGCCCCAAGTGCGTTATCCCGACTATTACGGCATTGATATGGCAAGTATGGAGCAGTTCATTGCTTTCCGTGCCGCTATTGCCTTGTTGGAGGACAGGGGGATGCGTCGCGTCATCGAAGATGCATACCGTAAGTCGAAAGAGCAAGTGGGCTTGCCTAAAGAAGAGATGGTGAATTATGTGAAAGAAATCTATGCACCATTTACCGATGAGGAAATCTCACGCAAGATGGTGGAACTTCTTACCCCTGTGGGCACACAGGCAAAAGTGGAAATCGTTTACCAGACGCTCGATGGCTTGCACGAGGCTTGTCCCGACCATGAAGGAGACTGGTACTTCAGCGGTGACTATCCTACTCCAGGGGGCGTGAAACTGGTCAACAAGGCATTTATTGATTACATTGAACAAATATACCAATTTTAACTCCTATATATAATAAGGTATGAGAAGATTTTTCTTGGCTTCGGTTGCAGCTTTGGCTCTTGCCGGAGGACATGCGCAAAATGTGCAGAAAGGCGATTACGGGTATCTGTATTGCCACATGAGCGGACGCGGGGAATGGACGGCATACGCCTTGAGCCGCGACGGACTGAACTATCACGACCTGTTGGACGGAGGTCCCGTGTATGATGTGCAGAAGCTTTCGCCTATTGAGGGAGGCGCGCGCGATGCTTTTATCTGCCGCACTTCGGACGGGAAAGGTTATCTGATGGTTACTACTGACATGTGTGTCGGAAAGAGCAAGCAATGGTTTAACTATGGCATCAACCTGCTCCGTAGCGATGATTTGATTCATTGGACTTCTACTACCTTCGACTTCCGCAAGGGACCGGATATTTTCTGCGATCCCGATTCACCGGATGTGTATAAGGATTATGCCGGCATCAAGCGGGTATGGGCACCTCAAATCTTTTGGGACCCTGCTTATGTATGGCCCGACGGAACCAAAGGAGGATACATGATTTATTATTCCTTGCTCAATCCTGCCGAGGACCAATACGACCGGGTATTTTATTCGTACGCCGATGCTTCGTTCACCCGATTGACCAAGCCTCGTGTGCTGGTCGACTGGGGTTATGCTACCATTGATGCTGACATCAACTATGTGCCTGCCGACGGGCTTTACCACATGCTTATCAAGAAAGAGGGAGGCACGCCGGGCATCTTTGCCGCTACTTCTGACAAACTGACCGGACCTTATAAGATAAAGGATGAAAACGATTATGTGAAGTTCGAGGGCAACAAGAAGTGCGAAGGCTGCTCGGCATTCCAGCTGGTGGGCGATTCTACGTGGCGCGTTGCTTATATCGAATATTCATCCAATCCCAAGCGGTACCGCATTTGCCAGGCAGATGAATACCTTCAGAATTTCCATTCGCCCGTTACCCTTGAAGGTGTAGCCCATCCTCAGCACGGTTCGTTTATGCGGCTTACGAAAGAGGAATACGAACGCCTTCAGAAATGGTCGGATGAACAAATGAAAAAGTGATATGGAAGAGAAAAACAAATCGAAATTTGATGCCGGATATGGTTTGGCAGTAGGGCTGATGCTGGGAGTGACAATCGGTGTTTGCCTTGATAACATAGCCTTATGGATGCCCTTAGGCTTACTCGTTGGCATCACTATTGATTTCGGTTTGAAAGGAAAGAAAGATAATAAAAAGCAATGAGTGAACAAAAGGACAAAAATTATCTTTGGCTTGTATTTATAGCTTTAGGTATGGGTATTGCGATAATAGCGGATAATTTGCTGATAGGCCTTTGTTTAGTTGCTATAGGAATTTATCTTTATACTAAGAAACTGTTTTGAATTTATCGTGCGCTGATTTGGGATGAGTTTTTGAGGCATTTCCGCTTGTGTGATGAGGAAGATAGCGGGCTATCTGACGAAGAACAGAAGCGGAAAGGACCAAAAAATCGCCCAAAGCACACACGAAAAACGGATACATCAAGACGAGAAAAACTTTTTGGAGAAATTCAAAACAGTTTCTAAGAATAAGAAAAAAACACAAAACAATAAAGACGAATTAGATTAGAATGAGAAACGTGACGTTAATCCTTGACGACGGGAGCCGGTTTCACGGCAAGTCGTTCGGTTATGAGAAGCCGGTAGCGGGTGAAGTGGTGTTTAATACGGCGATGACCGGATATCCGGAAAGCCTGACAGACCCTTCGTATGCAGGTCAGTTGATGACGTTGACTTATCCGCTGGTAGGAAACTACGGGGTGCCTCCGTTCACATTCGAGGCGAACGGTTTGCCTACTTTTATGGAGAGTGAAAAAATACATGCTGAGGCGATTATCGTGAGTGATTATAGCGAGCGGTATAGCCACTGGAATGCTGTGGAGAGCTTGGCAGACTGGTTGAAGCGTGAGCAGATTCCCGGTATCACAGGCATTGACACACGCGAACTTACGAAGGTGTTGCGTGAGCACGGTGTGATGATGGGAAAGATTGTGTTCGATGATGAACCGGACAACGTTCCCGAAGCGCAATACGCCGGAGTGAACTATGTGGATAAAGTATCGTGTAAGGAAGTGATTCGCTATAACGAGGGTAACGGGCGCAAGAAGGTAGTGTTGGTGGATTGTGGGGTGAAGTCCAATATCGTCCGTTGTCTGCTCAAGCGCGGTGTGGAGGTTATCCGTGTGCCTTGGGATTACGACTTTAACGGACTGGACTTTGACGGGCTTTTTATTTCCAACGGACCGGGCGACCCTGATACGTGCGATGCGGCTGTGCAGAACATCCGCAAAGCGATGCAGAACGAAAAACTTCCCATTTTCGGTATCTGTATGGGGAATCAGTTGCTTTCGAAGGCAGGAGGTGCAAAAATATATAAGTTAAAGTACGGTCATCGGAGCCATAACCAGCCGGTACGTATGGTAGGGACGGAGCGTTGTTTCATCACTTCGCAGAATCACGGATATGCGGTGGACAATAATACCTTGGGAGCCGATTGGGAACCGCTTTTCATCAACATGAACGATGGCTCGAACGAAGGAATCCGCCACAAATGCAATCCTTGGTTCTCGGCTCAGTTTCATCCGGAAGCAGCCAGCGGGCCTACAGATACGGAATTCCTTTTCGATGAGTTCGTGAAACTGCTCTGAGATTTAGGATAAAACGCGGATTAACGCAGATTTCCGCGGATTATTTTAATAAAAAATTTAATCTGCGTGAATCTGCGCTAATCTGCGTTTCAAAAAAGGAATAAGAACTAACTACTAATTATAGAAATATCAATGAAAGATAACATAAAGAAAGTATTGTTGCTGGGTTCCGGCGCATTGAAGATCGGTGAAGCTGGCGAATTTGATTATTCCGGTTCGCAGGCACTGAAGGCTCTTAAGGAAGAAGGTATCGAAACGGTGCTTATCAATCCCAATATCGCTACGGTGCAGACTTCGGAAGGTGTGGCTGATAAGATTTATTTCCTTCCTGTCACTCCTTATTTTGTGGAGAAAGTCATCGATAAGGAACGTCCGGATGGGGTGTTGCTCTCGTTTGGCGGACAAACGGCATTGAATTGCGGTGTCGCTCTCTATCAGGGAGGGGTGTTCGAGAAATACGGCGTGCAGGTATTGGGTACTCCCGTACAGGCCATTATGGATACGGAAGACCGCGAACTCTTTGTGAAGAAGCTGGATGAAATCAACGTGAAGACTATCAAGAGCGAGGCTTGCGAGAATATTGAGCAGGCACGCCAGGCGGCACGCGACTTGGGCTATCCGGTTATTATCCGTGCAGCATACGCCTTGGGAGGTCTTGGTTCAGGCTTTTGCGATAACGAAGAAGAACTGAATGTGCTGGCGGAAAAAGCATTTTCCTTCTCTCCGCAGGTTTTGGTGGAAAAGAGCCTGAAAGGATGGAAAGAAGTGGAATACGAGGTAGTGCGTGACCGGTTCGACAATTGCATCACGGTCTGCAATATGGAAAACTTCGACCCGCTGGGCATTCATACGGGTGAAAGTATCGTCATTGCTCCGAGCCAGACGCTGACCAACAGTGAATACCATAAGCTGCGCGAGCTTGCCATCCGTATCATCCGTCACATCGGTATCGTGGGCGAATGTAATGTGCAATATGCTTTCGACCCTGAATCGGAAGACTATCGTGTGATTGAGGTAAATGCCCGTCTGAGCCGTTCCTCTGCACTGGCATCGAAGGCAACAGGGTATCCGCTGGCATTTGTAGCTGCCAAGTTGGGATTGGGCTATGGACTGTTCGACCTGAAGAACTCAGTGACCAAGACCACATCGGCATTTTTCGAACCTGCACTCGACTATGTGGTATGTAAGATTCCGCGCTGGGACTTGGGCAAGTTCCACGGTGTAGACCGCGAGTTAGGCTCTTCGATGAAGTCGGTAGGCGAGGTTATGGCTATCGGACGTACGTTTGAGGAAGCGATTCAGAAAGGCCTTCGTATGATAGGGCAGGGCATGCACGGTTTTGTAGAAAACAAAGAACTGGTCATTGCCGATATCGACAAGGCATTGCGCGAACCTACCGACAAGCGTATCTTTGTTATTTCGAAGGCGATGCGTGCCGGTTATACCGTTGACCAAATCCACGACCTGACCAAGATAGACAAATGGTTCCTTTACAAACTGGAGAACATTATGCAGACTTCCAAAGAACTGCACGAATGGGGGAACAATCATATACAGCTTTCCGAACTTCCGAAAGAATTGCTTTATAAAGCCAAACGTCAGGGATTTTCCGATTTTCAGGTGGCACGTGCCATCGGTTATCAAGGTGAGATGGAAGACGGCATTCTTGCCGTGCGTGCGTACCGTAAAGCCATCGGTGTACTTCCGGTCGTAAAACAGATTGATACCCTTGCCGCTGAATATCCTGCACAGACCAACTATCTGTATCTGACGTATAGCGGTGTGGCAAACGATGTGCATTACTTGGGCGACCACAAGAGTATTGTGGTGCTTGGTTCGGGAGCTTACCGTATCGGTTCATCGGTGGAATTTGACTGGTGCGGCGTGCAGGCATTGAATACCATCCGCAAGGAAGGGTATCGTTCGGTAATGATTAACTATAATCCCGAAACGGTTTCTACCGACTATGATATGTGCGATCGTCTCTATTTCGACGAACTGACATTTGAACGCGTAATGGATATCCTCGACTTGGAAAATCCGCATGGAGTCATTGTTTCGACTGGCGGTCAGATTCCAAACAATCTTGCCATGCGCCTCGATGCACAAAAGGTGAACATTCTGGGAACATCCGCCAAGAGTATCGACAATGCTGAAGACCGCGATAAGTTCTCGGCTATGCTCGACCGCATCGGTGTAGACCAGCCCGAATGGAGCGCATTGACTTCGATGGATGATATCAACGCCTTTATTCAGAAAGTCGGTTTCCCGGTATTGGTACGTCCGTCGTATGTACTTTCAGGAGCAGCTATGAATGTTTGTTCCAACCAGGATGAGCTGGAACGTTTCTTGCAGCTTGCCGCCAATGTATCGAAAAAACATCCGGTAGTAGTGAGCCAGTTCATCGAACATGCCAAAGAAGTGGAAATGGACGCCGTGGCTCAGAACGGTGAGATTATCGTTTATGCCATCTCCGAGCATATCGAGTTTGCCGGTGTACATTCGGGAGATGCTACTATTCAGTTCCCTCCCCAAAAACTGTATGTGGAGACAGTGCGCCGTATCAAGCGCATTTCCCGTCAGATAGCCAAGGAACTGAACATTTCCGGACCGTTCAATATCCAGTTCCTTGCCCGCGACAATGACATTAAGGTGATTGAGTGTAACCTCCGTGCTTCCCGTTCGTTCCCGTTCGTGAGCAAGGTGCTCAAGATAAACTTCATTGAACTTGCCACTAAGGTGATGCTCGGGCTTCCGGTAGAGAAACCCGAAAAGAACCTCTTCGAACTGGATTATGTAGGCATTAAGGCGAGCCAGTTCTCGTTTAACCGCTTGCAGAAAGCCGACCCTGTATTGGGCGTGGATATGGCATCTACGGGCGAAGTCGGTTGTTTGGGTGATGATACTTCATGCGCCATCCTGAAAGCGATGCTTTCGGTGGGATATCGTATCCCCGAAAAGAATATTCTGCTTTCTACGGGTAGCACCAAGCAGAAGGTGGATATGCTTCAGGCATCGCGTGCATTGAAGGCGAAAGGCTATAATCTCTATGCTACTGGCGGTACTTCGAAGTTCCTCACCGAGAACGGCATTGAGAATACCCGTGTGTACTGGCCCAGCGAAGAAGGACATCTGCAGGCACTTGAGATGCTTCACAAGAAAGAAATCGATATGGTGGTGAACATTCCGCGTGACTTGTCGGTAGGCGAACTTACCAATGGTTACAAGATTCGTCGTGCGGCTATTGACTTGAATATCCCGTTGATAACAAATGCCCGTCTGGCAAGTGCGTTTATCAATGCATTTTGCTCGATGAGCATTGATGACATTGCCATCAAGAGTTGGGACGAATATAAATAAATGAAGAATGAAGAGTGAAGAATGAAGAATTAGCAGACATCCGCTAAATTCTTCATTCTTCATTCTTTATTTTACAAAGTTACTCCCGTTTTGAAAATAGCGATTTCGCGATAGTTTTTCTTTTCATTGTTGACCCATTCGCCGCTGGCTACCCGGATTACATAATCGGTAAAGCGTTTACAGGTTACTTCCATGGGTTCGTTTTCTACAATCACTCCCGCATTGAAATCAATCCATCCCGGTTTATGAGCTGCCAGATTTGAATTTGTTGAAATCTTCATGGTAGGTACATACGTGCCGAAAGGCGTTCCGCGTCCTGTTGTGAACAATACGATATGGCATCCGCAAGATGCAAGAGCCGTAGCTGCCACCAGGTCATTTCCCGGAGCGGAAAGCAGGTTTAAGCCTTTGGTTTGCAGGCGTTCGCCATAGGGCATAACTCCTGATACGTAGCTTTTTCCGCATTTCTGAGTACATCCCAATGCCTTTTCTTCCAGTGTAGAAATACCTCCGGCTTTGTTTCCCGGTGAAGGATTTTCGCCTACCGGTTCGCCGTGCGAGAGGAAATAATCCTTAAAGTCGTTGATTAAATGTACGGTTTGGTTGAATAATTCCGGCGTTTTGCAACGGTTCATCAAGATGGTTTCCGCTCCGAACATTTCGGGTACTTCGGTCAGTACAGAAGTGCCGCCTTGTGCTATCAGGTAATCAGAGAACATACCCAGCAGCGGGTTGGCGGTAATTCCGGAGAATCCGTCCGAACCTCCGCATTTCAGACCTACGCGCAATTCCGACAAAGGAATGTCTTCGCGTACGTCTTGCTTGCATTTGGCATACAGGTCGCGCAGGATTTTCATGCCTTCTTCGAATTCATCGTCTACTTTTTGTGCGACCATGAATTTGATGCGCTCTTCATCGTAGGCACCTATGAATTCACGGAAGATGTCGGGCTGGTTGTTTTCGCATCCCAATCCTACGACCAATACTGCTCCTGCATTGGGATGGAGCACCATGTCGCGCAGGATTTTCTTTGTATTCTCATGGTCTTCGCCCAGCTGCGAACATCCGTAGTTGTGGGGGAAGGCTACGATGGCATCAATGCCCTCTTCTTTTGTTTCCTTACGCAAAGCTTCGGCAAGCTGGTTGACAATGCCGTTTACGCAACCCACGGTCGGGATAATCCATATTTCGTTACGGATTCCTACATCGCCGTTTTTGCGGCGGTATCCTTTAAAGGTCCGGTTTTCGTGCGGAATGTCCAGCGATACTTCTATCGGGCTGTAGGTGTAATCCAGTAATCCGGCAAGGTTGGTTTTGATTTCTTTTTCGCAAATCCAGCTTCCTTGCGGTACGGGCTTGATGGCATGTCCGATAGGATAACCGTATTTAATGATGTTCTCCCCTTCGTTAAAGTCTTTCAATGTAACTTTGTGTCCGGCAGGGATATCTGTTTTCAAGGTAATGTTCTGACCGTCCACTTGGATGGTCTCTCCCGCTTTCAGTGGGGTAATTGCAACGGCAACATTGTCTGCCGGGTTGATTTTCAGGTAAGTTGTTTCCATACGTTATGTGTTAGTTATTATTAAAAAATATTTTTGCGTTTAATGATTGTCTTTCCGGTGTGCGCTCAGGTAGAAGTCAATGTTTTCTATGCTTAGCAAATTGATGGGCATGTAGTTGCATGCTTTTATCTCTTTTTTCAGTATCAGGTGATTGCAGAGGCTTTCGATGCTGCTATACCCTTGCAGGGTTGGCTGTTGGGCAATGATGAAGTCGATGCTTCCTTTCCGCAGGCAGTCGACATTGCGTTGCAGCAAGTCGTATCCCATTAAGTGGAAATCTTTTTTCCCGTGTCTTTCCATGTATTCGCCGATGGCATAGGCTTTTGAGTTAAAGGTGATTCCGTACTGGATGCCCGGATATTTCTTGAAAAAATTGTCCAATATCGTTTCATCCTCATCGGGGAGTTTGGCATACAGGTTTACGGTGAACATGTTCAGGTTCGGGCGATGCTCTTTCATATACGTGTAAAAACCTTCTTCGCGGTGCAATTGTTGGTTTGAGCCTAATCTGCCTTCGCTGATTTGCCGGAAGATGACCAGTTCTGTTGCGCCTTGCATCAACATGCTCATCATCCGTGCGGCGAAATACCCGCTTTGTTCGGCATGTTGTCCGTAAAAACATAGAGGATTTAGTTTCGGAATATTCGAGTCTATAAATATATAAGGTATGCCATGCGTCCGGAGTTCGGATATGAAGCTTTCTGTTTCCGATTCGATGGTGGGGGAAATAATCAGTCCGTCCGGCGATTGTTCCAGTAGCTTTTTGCCTGATTTCAGAAAATCTCCTAAAGTGTATTGGTCGTAATAGGCGAGGGCAAGCGATATGTTGAAGTCTGAAAAATCTTTGATGGCTTGTTTCATGCCGTTTTCTACGTAAGACCAATATTCACCTTCCGAATGTTGTGGCAAAAGGCAGGCAAAGACGTATTTCTTGTTCGAAGCTAACGCGCTTGCATACATGTTGGGCTGGTAATCAAGCTTCTTCAGGATTTTTTCTACTTTCTCCCTGCTTTTTTCAGATACTCCGCTGCGCCCGTGCAATACACGGTCAACGGTTCCTACCGATACTCCCGCTAATTGGGCTATATCTTTAATTCGGATTCGTTCTTCTGGTTTATCCATGTCTTTATACCTAAAAATATGTTGAAAAAGAGGATTCGCTGCGTGCAACGAAAAAATATCGATACAAATATATCACTTTTTTTGGTATTTAAAAAATAAATCGTACCTTTGTGTGCGTACACAATGAGGATATTTTTTAGTTGTGTGCTTGGCAAAGGATAAGAACTTGATTTTAATCAAACTTAGTATAAATAGTATAAAAATTATTAGCAATGGGAAAAATTGTTACGTTAGGCGAGATTATGTTGAGACTGTCTACTCCGGGAAACACCCGTTTCGTACAGTCTGATAATTTTGATGTTGTCTACGGCGGTGGCGAAGCGAATGTAGCTGTCAGCTGTGCCAACTATGGTCATGATGCATATTTTGTGACTAAATTGCCTAAGCATGAAATCGGACAATGTGCCCTCAACGCTTTGCGCAAATATGGCGTAAAGACCGACTACATTGCTCGTGGCGGTGACCGTCTGGGTATTTATTATCTTGAAACAGGTGCTTCTATGCGCCCGAGTAAAGTGATTTACGACCGTGCACACTCAGCTATCGCTGAAGCTGAGCCTTCTGACTTCGACTTTGATGCTATCATGGAAGGTGCTGACTGGTTCCACTGGTCGGGCATCACGCCGGCTATTTCCGATAAAGCTGCAGAACTGACCAAATTGGCTTGCGAGGCTGCCAAGCGTCACGGAGTAACGGTATCTGTAGACTTGAACTTCCGTAAGAAATTGTGGACCAAGGAAAAAGCCCAGTCTATCATGCGCCCGTTGATGCAATACGTGGATGTTTGCATCGGAAACGAAGAAGATGCGGAACTCTGCCTGGGATTCAAGCCCGATGCTGATGTAGAAGGCGGAAAGACCGATGCAGAAGGTTACAAAGGCATTTTCACTGCCATGGCGAAAGAATTCGGATTCAAGTATGTTATCTCTACCTTGCGTGAATCGTTCTCGGCTACTCACAATGGCTGGAAAGCTATGATTTATAACGGTGAAGAGTTCTATACATCGAAGCGTTACGATATCAACCCCATTATCGACCGTGTAGGTGGCGGCGACTCGTTCTCAGGCGGTATCATCCACGGTCTGCTGACGAAGCCGAACCAAGGCGAAGCATTGGAATTTGCCGTAGCTGCTTCTGCATTGAAACATACCATCAACGGTGACTTCAACCTTGTTTCGGTAGAAGAGGTAGAAGCACTGGCTGGCGGTGATGCAAGCGGTCGTGTACAACGATAAAATCCTTTTATTCACCACAGATTACACAGATTATTTTATTTTGAACCAATAAATCTGTGTAATCTGTGGTGAGAATATCATAAACTTAAAACTTTAAATTGTGGCAAAATTTGATAAGATAGCTGTGTTGAACAAAATCGGTTCAACCGGCATGGTGCCTGTGTTCTACCATAAAGACGCAGAAGTGGCAAAGAAAGTGGTTAAGGCTTGCTATGATGGCGGCGTGCGTGCTTTCGAGTTTACAAACCGTGGTGACTTCGCTCACGAGGTATTTGCCGAAGTAGTGAAGTTCGCCGCTAAGGAATGTCCTGAAATGGCGTTGGGCGTAGGCTCTGTAGTAGACCCTGCTACGGCTGCACTCTATATCCAGTTGGGAGCCAACTTCGTGGTAGGTCCGTTGTTCAATCCCGAAATCGCTAAGGTATGCAACCGCCGTTTGGTAGCTTATACGCCGGGATGCGGAAGCGTATCCGAAGTAGGCTTCGCGCAAGAAGTGGGATGCGACTTGTGCAAGATATTCCCGGGCGATGTATTAGGTCCGAAATTGGTAAAAGGCATGTTGGCTCCGATGCCTTGGTCGAAACTGATGGTGACCGGCGGTGTAGAGCCTACTCAAGAAAACCTGACCGCTTGGATTAAGGCAGGCGTATTCTGCGTAGGTATGGGCTCGAAGCTGTTCCCGAAAGACAAGGTAGCGGCTGAGGACTGGGCATACATTACCGACAAGTGTAAAGAAGCATTAGGCTATATTGCCGAAGCTCGTAAATAAAGAAAGATTCGGAACGAAAGTTCATTTTGTTTAAAGGTGTATAAAGTGAGAGGCATCGCAGGCATGCAAAAGCATGTTTTGCGATGCTTTCTTTTTATGTTTGCAATAGTAGAGGGAATATACAAATCTATACCATGCATGGTATAGCTAAATGCGGACATCATTATTGGTTTTATTTAATTTGTCCAAATCCCATTTCGCAACATTGTTTTCAATGTATTCGGCAATATGGTTCATCTCATCGGTGTTTCTGATGATGCGCTCATGAAAACGGGATTGCCATGCAAAAGGGATGTTGTTTTGGCGGGAATAACAGGTCATAGCACGTTTAAATCCTCCGATAACAACAGATAATGCCCCACGCTTATGTGAGAAACTGTTTTGAATTTCTCCAAAAAGTTTTTCTCGTCTTGATGTATCCGTTTTCGTGTGTGCTTTGGGCGATTTTTTGGTCCTTTCCGCTTCTGTTCTTCGTCAGATAGCCCGCTATCTTCCTCATCACACAAGCGGAAATGCCTCAAAAACTCATCCCAAATCATCGCACGATAAATTCAAAACAGTTTCTGATATTTCTCGCATTCTATTGTCAACAGTTTCTGTTTTCCAACGTGCTTGTTGTGATGGTCGTGGTTGTAGAGACGATGTGCACATCGTCTCTACTGTTTCCTCACCATTTCTATACCGTTTCGCATTCAATTCACATATAGTATGCGTATTCACAAAGGTAATGATAAATCTTAAGAAGCGGTAGAACATGAGTCGTAAAATCATATCTTTTATGCCTCTTCATAGAGGTTATTCATTGCTCTATGTTCCTGCAGCTTGTTGCTAATGCAATGAATCAAGGCTGATAATCTGTTCGCGGTAGCCTGAGTTTTATATTCCACGGGCTGGAATGTACATTCCATTGGCTGGAATATACGTTCTACGGCATGGAATATACGTTCCAGCCCGTGGAACATAAAACCTAATAGGCTGGAATGATAATGTATACTATGTGCGGTATGGATTTGTGTATTCTTCCGAACATTTTGCATACGGGCATTTCGCACCGTTTCTGTAGAGACGATGTGCACATCGTCTTTACTATGTAGTATACACAAAATGTACAAATGTAAATGCCGCACACAGTATAAACAGGCTGTAAAGATAATGCAAGGGCGGTTTTATCGGAAAGGCTGGCGGTTGCCACTCCGGCATGTGTGCAGAAGCAGCTTATATCTGCATGGTAATATATTCATAAAGTGACATTTGTGCGGGCAGGTCGATGTTCAGTCGTGTGCGCAGGCGCAGGGTTTTGGTGCGTACCGAAGAGGGGTTGATGCCCAGCAGCGATGCCTCGTCGTTGGTGTCGAATCCGAACATGTAGAGGCAGCAGTATGCCCACTCCGATTCGCTCAGGTCGGGGCAGCAGTCGATGACGTACCTCCGCAGGTCGGGATATATTTTTTGCGCTTGTTGCTTGATTTGTTCCCATAGCTCTTCGCTAATGAGCGTCCGGGTGTTTTGCGGCTTCCTCTGCTTTGCCAGCTGGTGCAGTTTCTTATATGCAGGCGAGCTTTCCAGCATGTTTTCCCGCAGGGTGCGGTAGCGTGCGGTCAGCGTTTCCATTTCTTCGCGCATCCGTTCCAGTTCCTTTTCCTCTTCTTCCGAATGTTTCAGCAAGGCGTTTTTCCGTTCCATCTCGATGGAAAGCTCCAGCAGGCGGTTGCGTGTATCGCGTATGTCCGCTTGTTGCAGCAGGAGTTTCTTTTCCGTCCGCTTGCGGTAGCCGAAGTATGCCCACAGCATGGCTAACACCACTATCAGGCATACGGCGCAAGCCAGCAGATAGCCCGTTTGCCTGAGCCGAAGCTCGGCATTCTCGGTCATCAGCTTTTGGTGCTTGTAGCGGTTTTCTATTTCGAGTATTTTCGATTCGTTGGAGGAGATGAAAAAAGAATCTTTCAGAAGTGAATATTCTTCTAGGTGCTTTAAGGCATCAGCATAGTTCTCTTGTTGTTTGCAGAGTAGATACTTTGTTTTATTAATTAGAAGTAAACTTTGGGCAGAATGTTGTGGAATCTTGTTCAAAAGTGCCTCTGCCTTATTGTAAGATTGCATTTGGAAATATAAGTCTATCAATGCCCAATAATCCGATATCGAATCTTGGCTTATAGCCAATGCTTGATGAAAATAGGATTCTGCTTTTTCATATTTGTGTTTCATAGCGTAAATGTTTCCATATGCGTTTAATAAAGAGGCATATACATTTTTATCATTTAATGTTTTCCCTATTGAGTCTGCTTTTTGGAGGTATGTTAAAGCTTTTGATAATGAATCCATGTAAGCATAGTTTCTGCAAATGTCTCTTAGTGCACAGACATAACTTCTTTGGTTTTGGGCTTTTTTAAACAAGAGCGCAGCTTCCTTTCTTTTTTTTAGTGACTCTGAAGCAAATTCGTTAATTGAATACAAGTCTGCTGTATACGAACACACATATCCCATTAGTTGATAATCATTGTTTTCTTCTGCTTTCTGATATACGTGAGTATACGTATCCATTGCTTTGTTTGTTTCTCCTTCAGCTGCATATGCCATGCCTAAATAGAATTCGGACTTCAATGCTTTTTCTTTCTTTTTATATTTTCGATACAAATTGAATGTCATTTCCATGTCTGTGGATGATGGTAAGGGAACATTTGCAGCTCGGTGTGATAATTCAGCTTTTAGCAAATACCAATGTGCTAAACTTTCGGCATTCAGTGTATCTGTGTTTATTGTAGATAATAAGGAATAGGCACTGTCTGGTTGTGATTGCATTAGGCCTTCTATTTTATTTAATATAGTAGGGCTTGTCGGATGGTTATTGCATCCACCTAAAATGGTTGCAATAATCAAGACAAAAAATGTAGCTTGTTTCTTCATAACTCTGTCTTTATAGTTGCTTGCAAATTTAGAAATTATTCCTTTTTCGATGGAAGATGAAATGTTGAATAATTGCTCGTGTATACGTCAAAGTCTATAAGTTGTTGAAAATCAAGTGTGGCTTGAGTACGCTGAATCTATGTGATTTGATCAAAACTACAAAAGATAAGCGTAATTTTGCAATACTATCCGAAGTGGATAAATGAAAGTTGGATAGCTTAAATGAGTACGCCTATGGTTAATATTCGTAAAAATAGTATGAACTTTAAGTTGATTCTGTTCATACTGTTGTATATCCTTTCAATTAAAGATATGTTAGAACGTGGTTCTATCTTTTCTGAAAGGATTGTTCCTACAATTGTAGATTTCATTACATTTCTTGCCGGTGGATTCATTGTGTATTATAACAAGTTTTGGAAACAAGTTGTTAAAAGTAAACGCGGAAATCTTGTATTGGCTCTTTGTCTCCTTTTGTGTTGCATTGTGTATGTGGCTATTTATGTGAAAACATTGCTATTCAACAATATTTTTCAATCCGTTATGGGATAAATGAACGTTTATTTGATTGTTAAATTCTAAACATTTTAAATTATGAAAACTTTTATGTCTAAGACTTGTATTTGCTTGTTCGTTTTTCTTTCCGCTTTCCTGTCCGGTTGTGATGATCATGACGATGTGAAGCTTGCTTCGTTGGCAGATGTCTTATATCAAGCGGTATGGAATGCCACAGAAACAGTATATAATGAAGATGGAAGTATAGCTTTGCAGGATACTTATATTTTTCAGTTCCTTTCTGAATCTCGAGGTGAAATAGTCGAAAGAGATGATTCAGGAAATCTCGCTTGGACATCAGAATTTGATTATGAAATTCATGACAATATAGTAACCTTTAAAGGGGGGTGGGTCGGACAATGGTTAGTGGTGGAATACACTCAAGACAAGGTTGTCTTGCAATCGTACCAGCCTAAAAGATATGTATTGATTGTACAAAAGTACGAATAAAAAGTGATAAACAGAAAAATGTAGCAAAGTTATTGGCAGATAGGCGTTTTAGGAAGATGGCTTGAAAAAATGAAAGACAGAAAAAGCAATGAAAAAGCCAAGTTAGGACATCGCAGCGTTACCAATTCGTGACCATGCTCAAAACAGGTTATGATGAGGTTGGAAGAATATAGAAAATACTAACTTCCAGTGAGTTACTAACAACTCACGCAAGAAAATGAGGCGTGAACGAGAATTGCAGTATTCCTCAATGATTTGCGTAGCGACGAAGGATTCTTCACGAACTAAATTTGAAACCAAAAAAATTTTAGAACGATGAAGAGTGCTTTGTCAGCAGGCGACATCAGGTCATTTGCGTCGGAGAAAGGAGATTCCGACAGCATCCTTGCCGTCCTTTTCCCGGACGGCAAGGCCATCGGTCAGCCCTATACACGCAACCGCACGGACATCAGGATGGTTCGTGTGTTCAGCGAGGACGAAGCCTACGGCATTTTCAGGCGTCTGTGCGGGAAAGAGTATATTTTTCCGGTGAGTGACGGAAAGTATCATTACCATGCGTGCCTGCTTGCCAAACCATATACCGGTTATCTGCTTTACAGTTTTCATGTGAAGCCCGACACTTATGAGGTCGGTGTCATTTATGTGCATTCACCCGAACTTCGTAAACTCGGTATAAAGGAGCTTCATTTAGTAAAAGCCATAAAAATAAAGAAATAATCCATTGTTCTTTGACATACATATGAAAAATAAGGGGGTTAGATGATAAAAAGCTCTGATTAGAGGCCTAATACGAACGGATTTTTGTAAATTCGCAAAATTTTTAGAAATCCGAAATGATAATACAAGGTCCTGAAATATATTATGCGGCATCCTGCCTGATACTGGTCGTTACGTCACTGTTTTGTGCGTTGGTGCGTTATTTCCACATGTGCCGTCCGTTTGACGAGGAAGAAACCTATTTTTATCCGGCCCGCAAGCTCGTCACAATTATCTATGCCTGTTTTGCCTTGCCTGTGGTATGGCTTTTCCGCATGGACAGCCCGGACGCATACTTCTTTATGCGTGTTTTTCTTATGCTGCTGTTGCCCGGTGCGGGCGTGTTGTCGTTCCGCCGGTTTTTCTTCAGCAAGACAAGACACCGCAGACTGATATTTGTATTGTCCGGTATCATTCCTCTTGTCATTATACTGGTCTGTTGGATATACGGCTGGATTGGCGGAGATACCCTCTACCGCCATCGTGATATGCTTCTTCTCCTTATCGGAGGATATTCCCTGCTGCTTACAGCCATGCTGTTGCATACCACAAGCTGGCTGTTGCGCCAGATTCGCCTACACATGCAGGAAGAATATTCCAACAGTGAAGATTTTCCGGTACGTTTTGCCGGTTTTGTCGTATTCATGCCGGTGCTGTATCAGGGAGCTGCATGGTGGCTGTTTATCACCGGCGACCATGATTACAACATGTGGTTCCAACTGGCCATTTCAGTCATGCACGTCGTTCTTTTGATACGGATATTGCATCCGCAACGAAAAGAATATCGGGAGGTGATGGAAGAAGCGGAAGAACTCATAGCGGAAAAAATAGAAACGGTACTGTCCGACCGGGAAAGCGGCAGCAGCCTGCTGTCTGTTGATGCCATGAATGAACTGGAAGCCAAAATACGTGTGGCATTGACCGAGGACAGGCTTTACCTGAATCCGAACCTGAAAATCGGCGAACTGGCAGATGCGGTAAAGAGCAACCGGAAATATGTATCCATTGTCATGAAAGAACGTTTCGGTTCCTTTTATAAGGAACTGAACCGGCTCAGGATTGAGGCCGCTGTCCGATACCGGGAAGAACACCCTTCGGCAAGCCGTGAAGAAATTGCTACACATTGCGGTTTTTCCAATGTAAGGACTTACAGCCGAAACCTGAAATCCGGGATGCAGGACAAGAACACAGAAGGACAATTTAAGGAAATTCCCTGAATTGTCCCTCATTATGAGCATTTTTCCTTGAATTGTCCTTCAAATTTTCTAAGATTGTCCTCTCACTTTCCGTTAAAATCCGCTAACTTTGCAAACGGAATTTAATAATTGAATGACAATGTATTTTGATTTACAGCACATTTCAGGAAATATGGCAATCTGTTCAGGCAACATTCCGTTGTCCGCTGCATCGTGCATATACCTATATTCAAAAAAGTGTGTTGCAAATTTGGAAATGTGTGAGATTTGTGTAAACACACACACACACACACACACACATTGCGACCGGCGTATCTTCGCGCGTTAATATACTTATTATCATCAATACATGCAAGGGTGGAAACTCCTTTTTACGGGAGCTTTCCGCCCTTTTTCGTATCCGTATGTCACGTTTACCCCATTAAAAATTCCCTAAATAACATAATTACTATACAATGAAAAAAAGGAACTACTTAAAGACAATCAGACATTACCTCTATGCATTCCTGCTCATACTGTTGCCGCTATGGACTGCCTGCGGGAACGATGACCCGGTCACTCCCGAGGAGACTGTACCCGAGCCGGAACCG
This sequence comes from Phocaeicola salanitronis DSM 18170, assembly GCF_000190575.1. NCBI lineage: Bacteria > Pseudomonadati > Bacteroidota > Bacteroidia > Bacteroidales > Bacteroidaceae > Phocaeicola > Phocaeicola salanitronis. The sequence continues at coordinate 4,155,628 of NC_015164.1, forward strand.
GAACCGGAGCCCGAGCCTGAGCCGGAACCGGAGCCAGAACCGGAGCCAGAACCTGAGCCGCAACCCGCACCCACGGCCGGCTGTCTGGTCTTCACTCCTCTCTGGGAACAGACGGCAGGCACCGCAGACCTGCCTGCGGACTTTGTACTGAACCTGGCCGGAAAGGCGCTCACCGTTCCTGCCGGAACTCCCTGTCTCTACCCGGACACTCTGACCGCGGGTGAATACCACATAACGGCATGGAACATCCCCGAAGCCGTCACCGTGACGTCCGACGGACTCGCCACCCTGGAACTGGATGAGGCGGGACAGCTGCTGTCAATGCCGGAACGGCTGTGGACGGCAGACACCCTCTACTGTGTGACGGCAGGCGACACTACGGACGTGACACTGCGCATGCACGAACGGACCCGCACCTTGCGCATCAGCCTGACGCTGGATGAAGCGGTGGAAATCAAGGAACAAGGCGACATCACCCTGACGGGTATGACGGGGGCTGTCCTCCTGCCAGAAGGCACACCGACGGGCGAAGCGGTGACCGCCGTCTTCCAGGTGAAACAGCTCACCCGCTCACGGGCAGAGAAGATTCAGGGGCTGGAACTGTTCCTGTGTTCGCTGGGAGCCTTTCCGAAAGCCGGGAATACCCTGTCCTTCCGCCTGGAACTGACAGACGGAAGGACTGTGACGTTCAGTCTGGACGTGACGGACAAACTGGCCGACCTGAGTGCAGGAAGCACCCTGCAAATGGAAGGAACCATAGAGATTCCTGACCCTGAACCTACTCCTCCGCCATACTGGCCGGAACCCGACCCCGACCCGGAACTGACGGTGGGTGACATCACCATCACCGACTGGGCTCCGCTCGAAGGCGACTATGGCGGTAACATATTTTTTCCGGATGTGTAAACCGCTGTGCTGACTATATATTTATAACTGATTAAAAAAGCAAACGTATGAATATAAAGAATCTATTATTGGCAACAACCGCTATCCTGTTGGCTGCGTGCAGCACCGACAGCGATGTACTGCCACCGCAAGACCTTGGACAGATAAGGGTAACGGCATCCGTGGGAGCCATGACCCGTGTGGCCCATAGCGGCAACTCGACCACCTTCGAGACGAATGACCGCATCAGTGTCTATGCCTGGTTAGGAGCCGACAACGACATGCAGCGGCTTGTGGTGGACAACTCCATCAATACATTAGGCGGCGACGGCACATGGACCGCCGAGCCGCAGATGCTTTGGGCCGACAATACGTCCGACCACTATTTCCTCGGCATCTATCCCGAGCGCAACAGAACTACCGATTACAAGGCCGACCCCTATACGCTGGACTTCAATAACCAGACCGCGAGCGACCTGCTGGTGGCGAGGACCACGGCCAAGCCCACCGGTTCTGCCGTGAAACTGGAATTTGAGCATGTAATGGCCAAGCTCGTGGTAAACCTTTCGTTCCGCAACGAGTGGACAATCGCTCCCGAAGTGGTTTCGGTAACGGCAACCGCATGCACCGAAGCCACCGTGAATTATTTAGAGAATCCTGTCGAGGTAACCCCGGCCACCGGTCAAAACCTTGTGGTGATTCCCTTCACGGGCACATCCGCCAGCTTTGCCGGCATCATGATTCCCGGGCAGAGCGGGTTCCGCACCATCAACGTCACGCTGGAGAACGGCAAGGTATATACCTATACCCACCCTTCAGGCATAGACCTGCAACCGGGCAGATATACTACGGTGAACCTTGTGCTGGGACGCGACAACATCAAACTGGACGATGCGGGCATCAGCGTGTCCGACTGGGAAAACGGTACTGCCATTGATGGCGGTGAAGCGACCGAAGCCTACTCATACGATTCCAATACCAAAACCATCACCATTTACAGCGGTGAAGGACTGAAGGTAGCGGCAGATGTGGTGAACAGCGGTGATACCGACCTCAACATCACCCTCGACAACGACATCGACCTGACGGGCATCGAATGGACGCCGATAGGAACTGAAAGCCGACCATACACCGGCACCTTCGATGGCAACAACTATACCATCACGGCTTGCTACTGGGAAAACAATCAGGGACAAGGCATCGGCGACAATCAGGGCAGCACCACCATCGAAACCACCAAGGTGAACGGCACTGACGTTACCTGGCAGACGGCAGTTGCCGCCATGAACACCGCCTTGCAGAGCGCAGGCTCAGGTTGGCACTACGAACTCAACGGAGCGCTGCCGACATTGGAGTAATAATAAACCGCCGGAGCGGGATTCCGGTTCCATCCGAAAAAGGAATCTTTGAAAGATAAATAATTAACAACTTAACAGAAAATAGTTCAAATGAAAAAAGCAAACATTTTGGCAACAGCAGCGCTGGCCACCCTTTTGGCAGCCTGCTCCAACGACAGCGACGTGCTCAACACGCCCGATTATGCCGACACGCCTATCGGACTGAATGTGAACGTAGGCCCGATGGCCACCCGTGCCGGTTATGACAACGATAACCTGACCGGAAGCAGTTTCGGACTTTACCTGACAACGGAAGGCACGAACGACGACAGCCGCTACAACTGCACGAACTTGGAAGTGATATATAACAATGGCTGGACGTTTAAGTACGGAGAACAACTCCTGTGGAAAAGCAATGATGCAAAAGTAACCTATAACGCTTATATGCCCAGAACACATGTGTACAATGAGGATTCTTATACCTTTACGGTGCAGACCGACCAGCGCAATGAGAACAACGTCAAGGCTTCCGACCTGCTTTGGACCGGAGGACGACAGGACGCCACAGCCGGAAAGGCACTCGACATCAACTTCAAACATGCGCTGTCCAAGCTGAACGTGACACTGACAAAAGGCTCTGAACTTGAAGACGGAGTGACCTTCACATCGGTAAAGCTCTCCAACTGCGCCACGAAAATTGTCGTTAACCTGCTCGAAGGAACAATCGTTAAGACTACCAACAGCGGACAGACCATCACCCTGTATGCTACAACCGAAAACAAGCAATACGAGTGCATCCTCGTACCGCAGACCTTCGCTCAGAGCCTGAAGGTGGAAATTACCGACAACAACGGAAAGATATATACATTCACATCCAACAAAGACCTTACGTTTGCCAGTGGTGAAGAATACACGCTGAATCTTACCGTAGGCCGCGACAAAGTGACGACGGGCACCATTTCTGCCGACCCATGGGGTAGCGAACAGCAAGGCGGCGATTTAGTAACAGAATAAAAGTAAACAACGTTCATAAACATGACAAGAATGAAAATAGCAAAATATATTCCGGCTGCCGCCCTCGCACTGGTGTTGGCAGGCTGCCAAAGTGAAGATGATTTCATCTCTTCCGACTATGCCAACGACCCGATGGCTGTACACATCCGTGCAGGCATCGAGGCTCTGCAGACCCGTGTGAACACGACAGGAACAGGCAACGCATGGGAAACAGGCGACCTGATTTCGGTAGCCAATACCTCGACAGGTGCGGTAACAGGCAAGGACAAGGCGGTTTACAAATACAACGGCGGCACATGGGTGCCTGAAGGAACAGACTACATAGTCTGGTCTGACGATGTCGAAAACACCTTTGAAGCCTATTATCCCGTCGTGGAAGGGAAAACAGACTCCTACGAACAGTTTGAGCTTCCGACCTACCAGAACAGCAGCGATCCTGACGATGACAACTACATAGGCCGTGCGGACTATATGACGGCGGCAGCGTCACAAAGTAAGAGCGACGCGCTGAACCTGACATTCAAGCACCACCTGACCAAGGTTACCGTGAAGATAAGCGGTTACGGCAACCAGTACGCCACACAGAAACCTGTATTCCAGGCTCCTACATTCACGGTACCTACCACAAAGACTCCAGTTTCTGGAAAGACACTGACCGTTGCCAATAGTGGAACGACAGTAACCGGACTATTCAGCGAGGACGCTTCAACAGAAGCCAAACACAGCTTCACCGCCGTCCTGCTGCCGGGCAAGTATACTACTAATGATACGTTTGTCAAGCTGAACATGGAAGGCGGCACTTCGCTTACCGTCAAGGCCAATGTACAACAACTGACTACCGGTTTGGAATCGGGCAAAGCCTATACCTTCAACGTGACCGTAGGTAAGAATGGTGCCACCATCTACAGCGTTACGGTTGGCGACTGGGGTACCGGCGGCTGGACGGAAAGCGGCACGGCAGACACAGCCCTTTCATTCAGCATCCAGACTTCGACGGACGGACTGGCAACTGAGAGCGATGGATATATCCTCGCCGATTGACATACAATAAAATTCAGATCATAAAATAATAAACGGAATAACAAAATGAAGACGAGAAACAAACTATATGATAAGAGCCGGCTGCGCCTCCTTTGTCTGCTGACAGCGTTGCTCGGCTTATTCGGTGCCGGACAGACATGGGCAGGCAATCCCACCACCCTCACCGTGGGCGGCACCAATGCACTTAACGGCGGCTACTGGCTGACCAACGCCGACGGCACCCTGACCCCCGACGGGGCAAGCGCAGACAACTACAATGTCTACTACGACGGCAACGGCACCCTGACCCTGAAGGACGCCACCATCAACGGCACGGCTACCACCGATCATGTCGGCGCGGGCATCTACGCCGAGGGCGACCTGACCATCGTGCTGGAGGGCAGCAGCACCGTCAAGGGCGTTGTGGATCCATACGGCGAATCCCAGAGCATCCGTGTGTCTGGGAATCTGACCATCCAAGGCGGCGGCAGCCTGACCGCGCAGGGGGCTGAGACAAGCTCAGGCTCCAATTATGGCATCTCTGTCGTTGGATCATTCACCCAGCAAAGTGGCAGCGTCACCGCCATCAGCGGCACGAGCAAAAACTATTATTCGGAAGGTCTCTATGTATTCGATGGCACGGTTACGGTGGAGGGCGGGACGCTGACCGCCACCGGCGGTAACGCCGGTAGTAGTTACGGTAGTTCCGGCATCTCTACGAATGGGACTGTCACCGTGAACGATGCCATCGTGACCGCCACCGGCGGTAACGCCGGTAGTAGTTACGGCATCTCTACGAATGGGACTGTCACCGTGAGCGACGCCACCGTGACCGCCACCAGCGGGTCTGCTGGGTATGCAAGTTATGGCCTTTATATTGAGTCCTCTTCCCCTTCTGTGACCCTATCCGGCAGCAGTTCCCTCACCGCCCGGAGCGGAACAGCGACGAACACGGCGGGCGGCATCTACTTCGAGAACCTCTTTGGCAGCACGAGGTCCGTAACCGTCGGGGAGAATTCCACCCTGCTGACCAACAGTGTGATATTTAGGGATTCGTCTTTCAATGAAAATCCGCTGGCCCCCACCGGCGACGGCAGCTGGCTGATCTACGGGCAGAGCGACCAGACCAGCGCCGTGGGCGGCAACTATACCCTGGAAGAGAACCTCACCATTGAAAACGGGAACACCTTCACCATCCCGGCGGGCAGCACCCTGACGATTCCGGAAGATAAGACTTTGACTGCCGATGCCAACCAGTTGGTTGTAAACGGAGAACTGGTATTGGAAGGTACGTTCGAAAATGCAAATGAATTGACAGGAACAGGAAATCTTGTTTTGGGCGAAATAACGCTGACTGACGATGAGGGTATTGGCGCGTATGAAGATTACCACCTCAAGTTGAAAAGCAAAAAGGTTACTTATACCCGTGCCCTGCCAGTTAACTCCCAATATGGAACCATCTGTCTGCCGTTCGTTCCTACTTCTGTAACTGCCGATCAGGTTACTTACTATCAGGTTTTGGAGTTGGGAAGCAACGAGATTACCCTCGTAGAAACCGATTTTGAAGCCGGCAAGCCGCTGTTCTATCAAACATCCGGTACAGGCAGCATCACCTTCAGCGCCGAAAGTGCCGCAGGCGTGGAACTGGTAACCACCCCTGCGACAGACAGCTTCATGGTAGGTACGATGAGTGTGTATAAACCCACCGCGGGCTACTTCCTGAAGAACGGCAACTTCTATCCGATAACCGATGGAGTCCAAGTAAAGGTGAAGTCTTTCCGTGCGTATGTGAAGGGGCAGAATGATGCTTCGCAAGCAAGCGTCATGTCTGTCAATGTGGCAAGACCGTAACAAAGTATTAAGAACTCCCATTCCGGGCGGGAGCATTTGTGCCCGGTAACATCATACAGACACCGCAGCCCGCTACCGTAAGGTAAGCGGGCTGCATTTTCATAGGAGAAACTATAAACAAAATGAGGTAACCCGCATGAAACAGAAAACAATAGCAACCAGGTATGTGACACAATCGTCTATGTTCTTGGCTGGGTTGCGGTAGCTTTTGGCGAATAGTTCATCTTCCGCTGCTCTCTGCTCCAAAAACATCTGTATGGTTCGTTTGAAATGGTCTGTTCCTTTCATAATCTCAAATTTTAGTCGGGTTGTCGTTCAAATAAAGTATCTCGCAATCTTCCACTTCTGTGGGAAGTCCGAAAAGGGGGTAATGGGTGAAATAAGGCTGTGCGTTCCCTTCTTCATCTGTGAGGGGTGAAACATCTTGTACTTGCCATTGCTTCATCCATCTGTCTATTGTCTGAACTTCATCGTCTGTGAGTGCGGTTGCATCGCCATTGATGATGTAGGCTAAACTCCATGTGGGTATCTTTTCCGTTGTCCTGTTCATATCCGTTCCTTTATGTGGTCAGACAATCTCTTGTAAAATCTCCGTGTGGTATTGTGGGGGGCATTCCACCAAAAGAAAACCGATAAAATCCTTTCTCGCTTCCTTGTTGAGTTCGTGGTATAGCCTTCTTAGGGTTGAATGGTTGCCGTTGATGTAGGTTTCCACCATATACTCAAAGATGTTGTCCACCTCGTAAAATCTGCATTGCTGCGCTGCTGTCTTGCTGTATCGTTTCATAATGTTATGCTTTTGGGAGTTAATTCAAAGTGTCAGTAGCCATAGGAAAAAGCCGAAAATGGCAATGAGGAATATGATGAATACCATTACATTGATAACCATTCGGAATACTCCACAGACTATTTCTCTGATGATGTACCAAAGGATATTGACTATCCAAAGGAAACAGCGCAACAGAAATGCGAATACTGCAAGTCCAACGGATTGCGCTGTCTGTCTTATGTTCATTGCTGCTGTCATTTTGGGTGTCGTTTGTCAAGTTCTACAATTCTGTCAATTCTTCCGTACAATATCTTGCGGAGTGCCGTCTTGTCCATAGCCTTGTATTCTCTCCATTGTCCGTACTGGCTTACAAGGAATGTCCTCAGTATGTCGGAGAAGTCAAACCGCCATCCTTGCAATGGTATCGCACTTTTGAAATAGGTATTGCCGTTTACCTTTTCGGTTATCCAATTCTTTTCCTCTCTGTTCAGCACCTCGCCATTATTCACTTTCATACGAAGTCTGTAAACCTTGCACTCATGTAGGCTTTCCAATGTCGGAACTTCCCACTTCACGAATTTTGTTGCTACTGCTGCTTCCATATCCATTTGTTTTTATTTTTAATGCGGATTCAAGAGCTGAGGGAGTTGAGTTTCCAACCTTATATGCCTCCCGTTTATCCGACATTTTTTTTAATGCGTCTTTCTGTCGCTTCGGTCGTTTTCGTTTCGGGTGCTTCAAAAAAGGTAGGGAGTGGGTAGAGCAAGGGTTTTCAAAGAAAAAATACTACCCGCAGGGCTGGAGATTTTTTCTAAAAACCATTGAGCATCCCAATCCCGGATTTACCTTTGCACCCAGAACGGGAACGATCCACCTGATGCGACTGCCTGAAAGACCATCAAAATGGAGGTAAACGGATGTGAAGGCATATTGGATATGAAATGTTCCGGGAAAAGAAAGAAAGGAAATGTCAAAAAAAAGGATGCGGCGAAAACGTGAAATCGGCAAACATTCCAAGAAAGTATGTTGCAACCGTGTGGCTAAACCTGTTTAGTTATGCGGTTGCAATTTTCTTTCCGGTTTGCCGTCATGGGTAATGGCACTTTTCATTTATGGAAGGTGTGGTTACCCATGACTTCCGTTTTCGATTAGAGGAACCGACAAAAAAAGAAAATCAACAGGTGACAGCCGTAAAAGCACCGCTTGTGGCATCAGCAAAAAAAAGAAAGGGGCCTTGCATCATCAGTCTGAACATGGTTCAGGCGTGACGCAAAGCCCTTTTCTATGCTTATGCAATAGTAGGAACATGGTCGTCAATTTATTGATGATGATGTTCCTACGAATAAATTCGCTTTTACGGAAAAACTTGTCTGTGGAGCTTAAAAAGCTGGATTTTTATTTCAATATATGCCATTAAAGTGCTACTTTTGCATACGAAGAGTTCTTTGAAGGTTACGCAACGCGCAGAAGAATAAAACAGCAGATAACTAACAAATTCGTAACCTATTACTACTATGAGTTGGTAACTGCAACTCATTTTCAATCACTTAGACCTTTTTCGTAATTTCAAAATACAAAGGTTTATGAAAAGAATGTTTTTTATGCTGTTATTGATATTAGAAACAATGACATCAGTTTTTGCGCAAGAAAATGCCCGTCAATGGAATGCGGGTGTAACTTTGGGATATGGAACAGATGTTTCAAAAGGGTTTGTAGGAGTGCGTGCGATGTATCACATTAAGCCTGCCTTTTCGCTGGCGGCCGGATTTAATTATTATTTTAAACGGACGCTCGACACAAAGCCGTTTGAGGTGGAAGGAAAATATTGGGACATTAATCTGGATTTTCATTGGAATGCTTTTCGGGGAAATGCTTATAAGCTTTATCCGTTAATCGGGCTTACTTACTTGCATACGAAAGCCTCGGTGGCTGGTTTTAGCATCTCCGATGGAGAAGCAGGCTTGAATTTGGGCTTAGGTGGGCAATGGGACTTTGCCGAGCGGTGGGGAGCAGCAGCCGAAGCTAAATATCAAGCATACACTGGAGGCGGGCAATTTGTGCCGTCGGTCTCATTGATGTATCGTTTTTAACGATGAACTTAAAGAAATGCAGAGCTGTAGAAGCACAAAGTTCTTATTTTTTGAATATCCGTAAACATCCCATGTGGGGGCGTATCGCATACGCTTGAAAAACATATGCGTGAATAAGTTGATGCATTTGGGCGTATGCGATACGCCCCTACAGTTCATTGGGTGAAATGTGGAATTCAATAAATATTTTTCTCTTTTCGTGCAGTATTCGGGGGCGTCTTGCGTTTATAGGTTGATGATAAAAACAAGAATGCGTATTAGTTTCGGAATGTGTGTTTCGTTTTGAATCAATCTCTCCACGTTCTGAATGAATAAAAATAGGTATGATTCTTTGGGGGAGGAACCGAATCGTTAAAATGAAATGTGTATGAAAAAGTTTGTATTGACCGTATTGTTCGGTATGATTGCTTTAGCGGGTTTTTCACAACTGCGTTGGGATATCCGGGGCGGCATGAACTTGAGCAGCCTGACTCACGATGATAATGCGGATGCATTGGTCGGCTTCAATGCAGGAGTAGGGCTGGACTATGCCTTTACCGACCGGTGGTCTTTGAAGTCGGGCGTGATGTTCTCTTCTAAAGGTTATAAACATGGGGAGTTTAAGGCTCGCCCTATTTACCTGGAGTTTCCGGTGATGGGTGCAATTAAGATGCCGGTTACGGAGCGTGTGAAATTTGTAGTCAATGCGGGACTTTATTTTGCCGCCGGGCTTGTTGGGCAGTATGATGTGAGCTGGGTCACCGGTCTTGAAGATTCGAAACCGGATATACCAACCGATAAAGAACTCATTTTTGATAATGGCATTTTTCGCCGTTTTGATGTAGGCGTACAATATGGGGTAGGAGTGGAACTGGCGGATCATTACTTGATTCACCTGACCGGGCAGAACGGATTTATCACTCCGTATGATGAAGGTTATGATAGAGGCAGGTCAAAGAATATGAATTTCATGATCGGCGTAGGCTATATTTTCTGATGCAATAGTTCTATTGCTGTTTCCAGACTGGTAGGAAATAAACGTGAAGCCCCATAGTGCGTTCGAACGTACTGTGGGGCTTCGGTGCCAAATAAAGATTAATAAATCAAGCAATGGAAAACGAGCTGATGCGTTTGGCTATGTCTTGCAGGGCACGGTTGAACGTTGCTTTCTGTTCCTCGTTGAGCGTGTACTGACGTCCGCCTACCTTGTTTCCGTTAATGCGCTGGTAAAGCCATGATGCAGACTTGCCGAAATAATGTTTGGCAATGTAACTCATGGGGATGAGTTGGTAGGTATCTTCATTGATTTGTTGGCGAAGGATGGTGATGTCTTGCTCGATTTCATCCATTCCGCTGTTCCACCATGCCTGAGCAAAGTTTTTTTCTTCTTCGGTTAGTTCACGGTTGTTGAGTTCTGCCGTCAATGCGTCCAGCTTTTCACGTTCTGCTGGGTTGTCGGTACCCATTAAGGGCTTCATTTCTTTCAGAATGTCTTTTATTGTTCTCATATCTTGTCTGTTTTTAGGGCAGTTCTCTGTCGGAAATGCCTGTGTTGTTTCATTTCTTTTGCTTCAATAGCTTGACGAGGTCGTCCAGCATCAGGTTTACTTGCCGCTCTTGTTCTTCTGGACTGATACCCAATGCCGGGGCTATCCGCACATAATCGGCAATCAATCGTTTCTTCTTTTCAATTTCTTTTTTTAGTTCCTCTTGATTCATTGCATATTTCTTTTGATATCACAAAGGTATATAATAAATGTATTATACGCAAGGCTTGCTATAACTTTTTCCTTATCTTTGGTTCTTGATAAAAATATTTTCACTTCTCGTGCAGTATTTGGGGAAATCTTGCATTTATAGATTGAAAAACAAAAAGAACAATCCGTTTATGGAACTACCTTAGCGAATAAGAAATTTCACTAAGTTCTAACTTTTGTTGCGTATCGAAGGAGCTGTCTCACGAAAAGCGGGGACGGCTCCTTTTTTTGCATGTATGTTCATAAGAACATTGTCAGGAGCGGGATGGTTATAACCGAAAGCAAGGTGGTGATGAAGGTTCCTTCCGCCATGATGACTTCCCCTTTCCCATACTGGATGCAGAACAGAGTGCCGTAGGAAGCTACGGGCATTGCTGCCAATACCACGTTGATGTTGGCGATGGTTTCCTCTATCCGGCACAGGCGCGAGAGGTATAATATCAGGAGGGGAACCAGCATCAGGCGGAGGGCAGACATGAGGTAGATAGCCGTATTGCTGAACATGCGCCAGATAGGGACCTGGGCAATGGAAGAGCCTACGATGAGCAGGGCGGCGGGCACGGTGATGTTTCCCAAGAGGACGAAAGGCGTGCTGAGCACTTTGGGAGGTATCCAGCCGGTCACTACAATCAGGATGGAAAGGTAAGACGCAATCATCGCCGGACAATAGAGTGTGCGCCAATCGAAGCGTACCTTGCCTTCTCCTCCCGAAACGAAGAGGGTGCCGAACACGAATATCAGCAAGGTGCTGGGGAAATTGAGGATGCAGGCATAAAACACTGCATTGGCTCCGAAGATAGAAGCTACGATAGGGTAGCCGATAAAGCCTACATTGCCGAAAGCCAGCATGAAACTATAGATACCCCGGTCGGCAGCCTTTACGGGCAGGAGCCGTGGAAGCAGGAAAGCTCCGCCGATAAGAACGATATAGGTAGCGAATCCCACGATGAGCAAGGGCAGGATAAAGCCTTTGTCGGGAAGCGTGTCGCCCATTACGGAAGACAGAATCAGGCTGGGGCACGTTACGTTAATCACCAGAACAGATAGCTTGCGGTCGAAATCCGCGTCCATCATTTTCTTTTTGCTCAGGAAGTAGCCGATGATTACGATGATGAACAGAATAACCATCTGCGTCACAATTGCGTTCATAGATTTGTGTTGTTTTAAAAAAACTGTGCAAAGATAGCAATAATCGGGCTTAGGTGTTACGTGAACGGATGATATTTTAGGATAAGTAATTGCTTGATGATTCCTTATGGATAAGATAAAGGTTTATCACAGGGGCGTTGCAAATATTGGTTTTATTGTCTGCAATCAAAAAGAATTTCAAAGAAATCTTTTTTCGTAAGACCTAAATTCCTTAATGTGTTCTTGACGATGAATTCAGGAACAGGGCTGATGTGGGTTTGTAAGATGATCGGTCGGGTTAAGTCTTTTCGCACCCACTTTTCATGCCCTCCCTCTGTTGAGATTTTCTTGCATCCGGATTTCTTAAGAAATTCGCGGAACTCGTTTAACGGGATATTGCTTAATTTTTGTGTATTCATGCAAAAGAAGGGATGGACAGATTTTCCATATATTTTGAATATTCTTTATTCTCTATCAGATTTTTGAAGTCCGGATTCTTTTTCATCATTGCAACTGTATCAGGAGATTTGAATTTGTGTTGTTTTATGTTTTCTACTTTCCATCCGTGCTTTTGTAAATCTTCCGTTAATGTGTGTTCGTGGATGCAATAATCTAAGTATTGGCGCACTACTTCCCCGAAAGATTGTTTGGCTTCCTGCTCGTTTTCGCCATAACCGGAAATGTCGAGTGCAGGGCAATAAGCAATATAGATTCCCTCTTCAGTGAAAATATATACACCTAAAACCAAATTAATACATGATTCTCCCGTATTGTAGGCTGCTTTGAATGAATGAGTGGGCATAAACATCTGTTTTAAATTTGTAGCAAAGATAGTGATTTGCATTGAAAACGCCATTGCTTTCCGAAACAAATTAACGCTTGTTTATGTGAATATTAGCTGAAAAGTTTTTTGCTTATTCTTTTTTCTTATAAATTTGCAGCCTAAATTCGGGGAGGGTATTCCCGATAGGAAAAGACGAAAAAGCTAAATGCATTCTATATATGAGTAAGAAATTTACCGAATATTCACAACTGAACCTTTCTGACATCAATAAGGAAGTGCTGAAGAAATGGGACGAGAACGACGTGTTCTCCCGCAGTATGACAGAACGTGAAGGGCATCCTTCTTTTGTATTCTATGAAGGGCCTCCTTCGGCAAACGGTATGCCGGGCATCCACCACGTAATGGCACGTACGATTAAGGATACTTTCTGCCGTTATAAGACGATGAAAGGTTTTCAGGTAAAGCGCAAGGCTGGCTGGGATACGCACGGGCTTCCGGTGGAACTGGGTGTAGAGAAAGCGTTGGGCATTACGAAGGAAGACATCGGCAAGACCATTTCGGTGGCTGAATACAATCAGCATTGCCGCACGGACGTGATGAAGTTCACCAAGGAATGGACCGACCTGACCCACAAGATGGGCTATTGGGTAGACTTGGATAATCCGTATATTACGTATGACAACCGCTACATCGAAACCTTGTGGTGGCTTTTGCAACAACTTTATAAGAAAGGCTTGCTCTACAAAGGATATACCATCCAGCCTTATTCTCCCGCGGCAGGCACGGGACTTAGCTCGCACGAACTGAACCAGCCGGGATGTTATCGGGACGTGAAAGACTTGACCGTAGTAGGGCAGTTCAAGATAAAGAACCCGAAACCCGAAATGGCTGAGTGGGGAACTCCTTATTTCTTGGCTTGGACCACGACTCCGTGGACGTTGCCTTCGAATACTGCGCTCTGCGTAGGCCCGAAGATAGATTATGTAGCCGTACAGACTTACAATCCTTATACTTCTGAAAAGATAACGGTAGTGTTGGCAAAGGCTTTGCTTTACACGCACTTCAACAAGAAGGCGGAAGGCATGGCATTGGAAGACTATAAGCCAGGCGATAAGTTAGTGCCGTTCAAAGTGGTAGGCGAATATAAAGGGCCGGACTTGGTAGGCATGGAATACGAACAACTCTTCCCGTGGGTGAAACCTGTAGAATTGGACGAAGACGGAAACTGGCGCGACGCTTCTGCCAAAGCCTTCCGTGTCATTCCGGGTGATTATGTGACCGTAGAAGACGGTACGGGTATCGTACACATCGCTCCTACCTTCGGTGCAGACGATGCTTTCGTGGCAAAAGCCGCCGGCATCCCTTCGCTCTTCATGATTAACAAGAAAGGCGAGACACGCCCGATGGTTGACCTGACCGGAAAATTCTACCTGCTGGATGAACTGGACGAAAAGTTTGTTGCCGAATGTGTGAATACCGATATATATAAGGAGTATCAAGGCAGATGGGTGAAGAACGCATACGACCCTGCCTTCACCGTCGATGGCAAATATGATGAGAAGGCTGCGCAAGCGGCTGAGTCACTCGATGTATATATCTGCATGAAGATGAAGCAAGCGAATCAGGCATTCAAGATGGAAAAGCACGTGCACAACTATCCGCACTGCTGGCGTACCGACAAGCCGGTGCTCTATTATCCGCTCGATAGCTGGTTTATCCGCTCTACGGCATGCAAGGAACGGATGATAGAACTGAACAAGACCATCAACTGGAAACCTGAATCGACCGGAACAGGACGTTTCGGCAAATGGCTGGAGAACCTGAACGACTGGAACTTGAGCCGTTCGCGTTATTGGGGAACTCCGCTTCCTATCTGGCGCGATGAAGACGGTGCGGAAATCTGCATCGGTTCGGTGGAAGAATTGTATAATGAAATTGAGAAATCGGTTGAGGCTGGCTTTATGACGGAAAATCCGTATAAGAAGTTGGGCTTCGTGCCGGGCAAATATACGAAAGAGAATTACAATAAGATAGACCTGCACCGTCCTTACGTAGACGACATCATCCTGGTTTCGCCCGCAGGTAAACCGATGAAGCGTGAAGCGGACTTGATTGATGTTTGGTTCGATTCGGGTTCGATGCCCTACGCGCAATTGCATTATCCGTTTGAGAATAAAGAACTGATAGATAGCGGTTCGTATTATCCGGCTGATTTCATTGCCGAAGGTGTAGACCAGACTCGTGGTTGGTTCTTTACGTTGCACGCCATTGCCACAATGGTATTCGATAGCGTAGCATATAAGAATGTGATTTCGAACGGCTTGGTATTGGATAAGAACGGAAACAAGATGTCGAAGCGTTTGGGCAATGCGGTAGACCCGTTCAGCACCATCGAGAAGTTCGGTTCCGACCCCTTGCGCTGGTACATGATTACGAACTCGGCTCCGTGGGATAACCTGAAGTTTGATACGGACGGAGTGGACGAAGTGCGCCGCAAGTTCTTCGGCACCTTATATAATACTTATTCGTTCTTTGCTCTTTATGCCAATGTAGACGGCTTTACCTATGCCGAGAAAGAAGTGCCGGTATCAGAACGTCCGGAAATCGACCGCTGGATTCTGTCTTTGCTCAATTCGTTGATAAAAGATGTAGATGCTTGCTTCAATGATTACGAACCTACAAAGGCAGGACGCTTGATAACGGATTTCGTAAACGATAACCTGAGCAACTGGTATGTGCGCCTGAACCGGAAACGTTTCTGGGGAAGCGCGATGTCGCAAGACAAATTGTCGGCTTACCAGACCTTATACACTTGTCTGGAAACGGTGGCGAAACTGATGGCTCCGATTGCACCGTTCTATGCCGACCGCCTGTATATGGACCTGATAAAGGTGACGGAGCGTGACCATGTGGTATCGGTACACTTGGCAAACTTCCCCGTAGCGGATGAAAGCCTGATAGACAAGGAACTGGAAGCGCGTATGCAGATGGCGCAGGATGTGACTTCGATGGTACTGGCTTTGCGCCGCAAGGTGAATATCAAGGTGCGCCAACCGCTTCAATGCATCATGGTTCCCGTAGTGGATGAGGAACAGAAACGTCACATCGAGGCAGTGAAGGATTTGATTTTAAGTGAGGTGAATGTGAAAGAGCTTCAGTTTGTAGAAGAAGCCGGTGTGCTGGTGAAGAAGGTGAAATGTGACTTCAAGAAGCTGGGACCGAAGTTCGGTAAGCAGATGAAAGCCGTATCGGCAGCTGTGGCAGAATTGTCGCAGGAAGCCATTGCCGAACTGGAACGGAACGGCAAATACAATCTTCAGCTGGCAGACGGCGAGGCACTCATCGAAGCCACTGATGTGGAAATCTACAGCGAAGATATCCCCGGCTGGCTGGTTGCAAACGAAGGCAAGCTGACCGTAGCGCTTGAGGTGACCATCACTGAATCCTTGCGCCGGGAAGGTATAGCACGTGAACTGGTGAACCGTATTCAGAACATCCGTAAAAACAGTGGTTTTGAGATAACCGACAAGATTCATTTGGTATTGTCAAAAAATCCGAATACAGATGATGCGGTAAAAGAATATAATACGTATATTTGCAACCAAGTGTTGGCAAACTCATTGGAACTGTCTGATGAGGTGCCGGGTGGTGTTGAACTGAACTTTGATGATTTCACGTTGTATGTGAAAGTGTCGAAACTCTAATTATTAACTTTAAAATACTTAACATTATGGCTGAAAAGACAAGATACTCTGACGCAGAACTCGAGGAATTCCGCGCTATTATCATGGAGAAACTTCAGCTCGCCGAGCGCGACTATGAAAAATTGAAAAGCAGTATCATGAATACGGACGGCAACGATACGGACGATACTTCGCCCACCTATAAGGTGCTGGAGGAAGGTGCCAACACGTTGTCGAAAGAAGAGACAACCCGCCTGGCAGCCCGTCAGCTGAAGTTCATCCAGAACTTGCGTGCCGCATTGGTACGTATCGAAAACAAGACGTACGGCATTTGTCGCGAGACGGGGAAGCTGATTCCGAAAGAAAGGTTGCGTGCCGTGCCTCATGCCACGCTGAGCATTGAGGCAAAGCAGCACGGAGTAAAATAAATGGTTGAGTCGGCAAGGTATCGGTTGACAAGGTGACAAGGTTTTAAGATAGAAAGATAAAATGTCTGAAAGAACCTTGTCAGCTTGTCAACTCGTTACTTGTCACCTATAATATAGTGGATAGATGAAGAAGATTCTGACGCAAGGGCGTCTGGCGGCTTTAATTGTTGTATTGGTATTAGTCATCGATCAGGTAATCAAGATTTGTGTAAAGACAGGCATGTACTTGCACGAGCATATCCGTATCACCGATTGGTTTTACATCTTTTTTACGGAGAATAACGGGATGGCTTTCGGTATGGAATTCCTTCCCAAGATTTTCCTGACTTTATTCCGGATTGTGGCGGTATGCTTTATCACGTGGTATCTGTATAAGCTGACCCATAGGGAGGAGAAACTGAAGACAGGCTATGTCGTATGCCTGGCATTCATCCTTGCGGGAGCGTTGGGAAACATTATTGATTGTGTTTTCTACGGTGAAGTGTTCAGTGCAAGCACTTCCTATTCGGTTGCCCAATGGGTTCCGATGGGTGAGGGGTATGCCGATTGGCTGCATGGGAAAGTGGTCGATATGTTTTATTTCCCGATTATTGATACCTATTGGCCCGAGTGGATGCCCTTTTGTGGAGGCGAACATTTCATATTCTTTAGTCCTATATTCAATTTTGCCGATGCCTCCATCAGTTGTGGCATGATTGCCCTGTTGATTTTCTATAGCCATACCTTGGGGCTGGAGTTTCAGAAAAAAGAAGAAGTAAAGCAAAAGTAAGTCATGAAGAGGAAAGCGTTGTATACAGTGATTGCCTTAGGGCTTTTGTCCGCGTGCGGAAAGAAGATTCCCGATGATATCATCCAGCCGGATGCAATGGAAAGCTTGTTGTATGATTATCATTTGGCTTCTACCATGAGTGCTTCGCTTCCTTATAACGAGACGTACAAGAAAGACGCTTATTTGGATTATGTTTTCCAAAAGCATCAGGTGACCGAGGCCGAGTTTGACTCGTCGATGGTATGGTATACCCGCCATACCGAGGAATTGGCTACGATTTACAAGAATCTGAAAGAACGCTTGGGGCGTGAGGAGAAACAGATGAAGGAACAGGTGGCAAGGCGGGATAATCAGATTGATGTATCTATGTCGGGCGATACGGTTGATGTATGGCAGGACCGTACGCTGTATTGGCTTTCCGCTTCTTCATTGACCAACAAGCTTGTATTCGACTTAAAAACCGATACGACGTTTAAGCCTCAGGATGCGATGGAACTTCAGGCTGATTTCCATTTTATACCTTCGAAAGCGGCATCAGGGCAAGCGGTTATGGCACTCAATTTTTATTTTGATAATGACAGCGTACAAGGTTTGACCCGCATTGTAACCCGTTCGGGTAAGCAACGTTTGTATCTGCGTCCGGATTCGTCGTTTACCATTCAAAGCATTAGCGGATTTATTTATTATTCGAACGAAAAGCATCCGGATGTATCTTTGTTGATTGATGATATTCATCTCACCCGTTATCATAATCAGGGGAAACCGGAAGAGTCTTCCGGTACGGAAAAAGCGGTAAAGGATACCGTGGATTCGGATGGGCAGGTTCAAAAGCCGATAGAGAAAGAAAATGTAAGGACTATCGACAGCAAGCAAATGCAGCCCATGCGGAAAATGGAGAACCGGAAATGAGACGGATAGCGGCGCATCGTATTTATCTTTTGCCTCAGGCGGAATGGGTATCCGCATCGGTAATCGAGTTGGACGAAACCGGAGAAGTTATCCGTGTATTGCCTTTAGCTGAAGAAACGGCGCATACCGAATGGCTGTCGGGGGTGCTTATCGTATCTCCTTTCCCGCTTATACGGGAGTGTCGGGAAGATTTTCAGGCTTTCTTGCACCGCATTACGCGGCAAGCCGGGGCGTATGAAGCCGGCGCTTCATGCCGTGCTTACCGCGTTTTATCCTCTTCTTCTGAATTCAGCGCATACGATTGCGGTAGCTATCGCTACATTCAATGATTCACTGGTGGATCTTCCTTGCGGGTAATTGGGAATGAACAGGCGATGTGTGATGCATTGGGCTATCGGGGTGCTGATGCCATTCCCTTCGTTTCCCATGATGATAATGCCATGATTTTCTAAGTTTTCTCCGTATATATCTTTCCCGTTTAGGAATGTTCCGAACAACGGTATATCCTGAGCAGAGGCGGACCGGATAAATTCCGGCAGGTTGCAATAATGGAATTGTACCCGTGCGATGGCGCCCATGGTGGCTTGCACTGTTTTGGGGTTATAGATGTCGGCAGTACCTTGGGAACAAAATACGTGTTCAATGCCAAACCAATCGGCTATTCGGGCAATGGTGCCCACATTTCCGGGGTCTTGTACATCGTCCAACGCCAGGCATAGCGAGTGTGCAGCGGTGTTTATATTCCACTCATATACGGGTTGCTCGAAGACAGCCAGTACTTCTTGCGGGTTTTTCTGGAGGCTGATGCGTGTAAGCTCTTCTTCGCTTACTTCGAAAATTTCTTCGGCATGCAAATGCGGATGCCGGTCAAGCCAGGCTTTTGTTCCCGCGACGATCCGGCAAGGAAAATGTCCCAACAGTTCTTCTACCAGTTTGTAGCCTTCCGCAAGAAAAGCTTGTTCTTCTTTCCGGTTCTTTTTCAACTCCAGTGAATGGATGTATTTTATCTTGTTTTTACTGAGCATGTCGGTTTTCTTCTAAAAATACCAAATATTCTGAGCAAAGCTAAGAAGATATTTTCAATAATTGCCTATCTTTGTCGAATAAATTTGCATTGTCTTCCTTTAATATGAACAAACCGCTTGCGATATTAATTCTGTTGGCTTTTCTCGTCTTGATGTTGGCTGGATGTTCGGTCAGCAAATTCATTCCGGAGGGAAGTTATTTGTTGGACAATGTGAAGATAGAATCGGATAATAAGGAAATCAAGCCTTCTCAAATGAATCTGTATGTACGTCAGAAATCCAATGCCAAATGGTTTAGTCTGGTAAAGCTTCCCATGTATATTTATGGTGCATCGGGGCTGGACTCAACCAAGTGGATTAACCGTTTTTGGCGTAAGATTGGTGAGGCTCCGGTGATTTACGACCCTGTTTTAGCCGAGGAAACCCGGAGCGAAATGGAGAAGGCGGTGCAGAATATGGGATATATGGGGGCATCAGTCGGCTTGCAGGAGGTGTCGGACGGAAACCGCATGAAGGTGTATTATACGGTCCGTTCAGGCGAACCGTATGTGGTAGAACGCTTGGCGTATGATATCTCGGATGCGAAAATAGCTGATTATTTGGCTAAAGATCCGGTACGTGCTGGTTTGTACGAAGGCATGCGGTTTGATGTGAATGTGCTTGATGCCGAACGTCAGCGTATTACCCAGTACCTGCAGAATCAGGGATATTACCGTTTCAATAAAGATTTCATCACTTATCAGGCAGATACGATGCTGAATACGCATAAGGTAGATTTGACCTTGAAGCTCCTTCCATACCGGCGCACAAAGGAAGACTTGCCCCAACCGCACCGCCAATATACGCTTCGGAATGTAAATTATGTATTGGATGCTGATTTCTCTGAGTTGTCCGAAGATGCCTTGCGCGGGCTGGATTCGATAAGTTCCGGCGGTACAGGCGTGTTTTATAAAGGAAAGCCTTTTTTACGTCCCAAAGTGTTGACTGATTGTAATTATTTGATTCCCGGAAATTTATATCGTAATCGGAATGTGCAGAACACTTATTCTGCATTGGGGCGTTTGTCTATCTTAAAATATTCGAATATCCGGTTTAATGAGGTGGCATTGCCGGGCGATTCCACCCGGCTGGATGCTTACATTTTTCTTTCGAAGAACAAGAATAAGGCTTTATCGTTCGAGATAGAGGGTACCAATTCTGCCGGAGACCTGGGGGCGGCGGCATCCGTCTCTTTTACCCATCGCAATCTGTTCAAAGGCTCGGAGGCTTTTACTCTTGAGCTTCGAGGGGCATACGAGGCGGTAAGCGGACTGGAAGGGTATGCCAACAGCCATTACATGGAATACGGTATAGAGAGCAGCTTGAACTTTCCGGAGTTCATGTTCCCGTTTTTGTCTTCTGATTTCAAGCGGCGTATTCGGGCTACTTCTGAGGTAAGTGTGAAATATAATTGGCAGATTCGTCCTGAATTTGAACGTACACTGGCTGCTGCTGCCTGGAGTTACCGCTGGACTCGGAGAGGGAAAGCTACGCATCGGTTTGATTTGCTCGATATTAACTATATCTATATGCCCTATACGTCGGAGGCGTTCAATGCCTATTTGGACCGTATGGATCAGATAAATCCTTTGCTGCGGCATAGTTATGAGGATTTGTTTATCATCCGTTTGGGATATACTTATACTTACAATAGCGTCGGGGGGAATGCGATAAATGCAGCCAAGCACAATTCATATTCCATCCGTTTTAATATTGAAGAGTCGGGTAATTTGCTTTATGGCCTTTCCAAGCTGGTACATAAGAAACCCCGATACGGTGATGCTTATCAATTGGCGAATATTGATTTTGCACAGTATGTAAAGATGGACATTGATTTTGCCAAGAATTTTGTGATTGATGAACGTAACTCATTGGTGTTTCATGCAGGATTGGGTATTGCCTGTCCGTATGGGAATTCGAAAAGCTTGCCTTTCGAGAAACTTTATTTTTCAGGTGGAGCCAATAGTGTGCGTGGTTGGCGGGTCCGTTCTTTAGGTCCCGGTTCGTATCGGGGCGACGGGAATACGATTGATTATGTTAATCATACAGGAGATATAAAGCTTGATTTGAATGTGGAGTACCGCACATACCTGTTCTGGAAACTGAATGGAGCAGTTTTTATTGATGCCGGAAATGTGTGGAACATCCGTTCTCAAGGAACGCAAACTGAGGGTGTGTTTAAGTTTAACCGTTTTTATAAACAGTTGGCTGTATCTTATGGATTGGGAATCCGGTTCGATTTGGATTTCTTGATTTTACGTTTCGATGGAGGAATGAAAGCTATAAATCCGATGTACACGGGGAGAGACCGCTATCCGATTGTTTCGCCTGATTTTGGGCGGGATTTTGCTTTTCATTTTGCTGTCGGTTATCCGTTCTGATTATATAAAAATGAAGATAAAATGAAAGAATACAAAAGGCATTTATACACAGAAGAAGATTTAAAAGCACTATTCCAATGGTTTGATAATCAGGATTTGCCTGCTAACATGCAATTGGATAAGAGTACTTATATTCCTGATTTGCAGACTACATTAAAATATTTGAAATTGCAAGCGGAGAATTACCGTGAAACCCAAAGAATGCAAGGATGCATAACTTTGTTGGAGCGTATTAAAGCGAAGCTGGAGGGAAATGAGAGGAATGAGGAATGAAGAAGTGTAGCCATTCGCTCATTCTTCATTCATCATTTATCATTTTCAATGTTTTTCACTTGCCCTTCTTCCGCATTGTCCGGGTCAATGTTGTAGACCGGTCTTGACTGAGGTATCGTAAAGTCTTTATCCGCGAAAAGCTCGGCAAGCCCGGATATTTGTTTCAGGCGCAAAAGTTCATCGCGGTCCATACCGATGTTTTTCATAATCCATTGGTCGCTCATGCCTGCTTTGTCTAATTCTGAAACAATATGCGACATGAGGTCTACGTTATGCGTTCCTCGTGCACGATTGTGGCGAATGGTCGATCCCATCCGGTTGGATAAATCCTTGTCAATGACTACCACGGGCAACATGCCTTTTTCACGTTCATAAATGCGTTTGGATTTTTTAAGAACGGTATAGCGGTGAAACCCGTCTACAATGATGTATTTGTCATTATTGTGGTCGTAATAGCATACACACGGCATGGTGAATCCGTCTTCCCAGATAGAAAGTTCCAGCAGTTTCATTTCAGGAGGAGCTACCACATTCGGGTTATAATCGTTTGCGCATACTTTTTCTATCGGTACGGCTATTACGTTATATACGGGGCTTTTATATTCTTGTTTTTGTTCTTGCTCTTGTTCGGGAAACAATTCCAGTGTTTCTTCTTTTTTCTTCATCTCCAAATGTGTTTATAGTTTTCCATTATTTTGTTCTTTTTACTGATTTCTTCCTTTGTCGGCGAAAAGCCCATATATTTGCATGCATGGTCGTTGCGCAGGATGCAGATACACATTCGCTTGTAAGTTGGTATTTCTTTGAATTCAGCGATGTCAATGTCTTCTAAATAATCCATTCGTACAGGATGCTTGGTGGTTTTATAGTTGCTTTTATCGACAATTTCAATAGGAATTTTAGCGTCAATCAGTTTCTGAATGACTTCGTTGCTCAGACAGCCTCCTTTGGTCCGCCAAAATTTGATACTTACGTCCAGGCGGCGTAAATATCCGTTCCGTGTTTCTTCAGGAAGGGTGGAAAGAAGGAAGAACATGAAGGATTTCCACGTATATCCTTTCGGAAGTTTGATGCGATGGCGGGCTGTTGCATGGCTGCTTCCATAGATAGCGGCAAAGTTCACTCCATTTACACGCCCTATCATACGTCCCCATGTATTGGGATCGATGGCTTTATAAAGAGCCAGACTTTCGATGGCTTCGCTGATAAACGGACTTGCTACACGCATGCGTTCGATGCTTACGCCTGCTTTGTAATAAAGGTCGTATAAATGATTATAATCCCATTTGAATTTGCCGTTGGCAACCCATACATCGGTCGTACGCCAGTCGTATATCGGGTATGCATTATAAATGTCATTATTGATTTTGCATGTCCAGATATAACGGTGATATAAAAGTACTTTGGGAGTTTGGTAAATGCACCGCCAGCGGTTGAAACTTTCTTGTGTGCGGATGCCTACCAAGCAACAGGTACGTGACGCTTTTTTCTTTCGATGGAGCCAGTCGGCAAAATAAATCTGGAAATCATAGTCCCACATATCCTGCTTGAATCCGGGAAAATTGTCTGCGGTCATGGCATACTTCGGCAGTTCGCGTACCCACATGTCTTTTTTATCTTCTTCCCATGGACGCCAATAGGATTGATACATTGAAGTGCTGGTAGCCACACGGAACGGTACGCATATCCGGTATATTTCCAGTATGTCTTTGTTTGCTTCAAAGATGCGGTCTACATAGTCGATAGTCATCTTGTATTGCACTTCGTAGTCCATGTGGTAGACGCCTATTTTTCGGTTTAGCTTGTGCTTCCGTATGTAATCGATGCACATATTCAGCAATATTCCGCTGTCTTTTCCTCCTGAGAAAGAGACGTAGATATTGTCAAATTCCTTGAAGATGATGTCAAGCCGTTCTTGTGCCAGTTCGTACACGTTTTTAGTTATGGGTTGTTCTTTCTTCATTTAGTTTTCTGCATTTTGAGGTAAAGTTTCCATTCTTTGGTTGTGGTGAACCCTTGTTCTTTGAATAAGGCAGCGTGTCGTGTTTGTACCAATGCGGTCAGTTGCGGCATGTCTTTGGTCATATTTTGCCATACGGCTTCTATTAACCGGTTGAGGATTTCATTGTGTCCTTCTTGTTGTACATAGTAGTTATTGATGGACGTTTCGTGGCTTTTGTATTCAAGAGGAATAAAGCCTACGGTTTCATCATTCGCTTCATTTACGGCTATGTACCATTCAAAGTTTTTCCCTGTCTTGAAGGGATATCGGTTGTTGTATTTCAATACCTCCGGGTTCATTACCAGCGGACCGACCAGTGGATACAATTCTTTAGCGGTGCCGTTTATTTTAAGAATCTGTATTTGCATGGTTTTGTTCTTTTATGTGAGGCAAATATACGCAAAATTATTGATTTTGCATTAAAATAGGTTTGCGGAAAATGGAATGGAACACAGAGACACAAAGGCACAGAGTGTTATTTTTTTTGAGAGAACGGAGTTCACGGAGCAAAAGTTTGGCTCTATGGCCTTTGCTTACTCTATCTATTTAGAAGCTGTTTTGAATTTATCGTGCGCTGATTTGGGATGAGTTTTTGAGGCATTTTCGCTTCTGTGATGAGGAAGATAGCGGGCTATCTGACGAAGAACAGGAGCGAAAAGGACCAAAAAATCGCCCAAAGCACACACGAAAACGAATACATCAAGCCAAGAAAAACTTTTTGGAGAAATTCAAAACAGCTTCTTATTTCTCCGTGTCTCTGTGTTCAATACAAAGGACTACACAGATTTTTTGCAATTCATTTCTGATTGACTATAATTGCATCTGTTGATTAGCTTGCATGCGGTTGAGCGCTTCGTTGTAGTCTTCGATGAGTTCTTTCATTACCTCGTTTACCGATTGCAGGCGGTGAATGAGGGAGGCTGCTTGACCGATTTCTATTTCTCCTTCGAAGATTTCACCCTCGAATATACCCAACTTGGCTCGTCCACGTCCTAAGATCTCACGAAGTTCATCTACTGATGCACCGCGCAGTTCTGCTTCTTCAACCCGTTTGTAGAATTCATTTTTCACCAATCGGGTAGGCGAAAGTTGTTTCAGTGTCAGTATCGTGTCGCCTTCGTTCAGGCGCAGGCACCGGTCTTTGAACGAGAAGTGTGCCGAGCTTTCTTCGGTTAATGCGAATCGGGTTCCTATCTGTACGCCGTCGGCTCCCAAGGCTTGTGCGGCAAGGATGCTTTCGCCAGTCGCTATGCCTCCTGCAGCCAATAGGGGCAGAGTACATGTACGGCGAATGGCAGGGATGAGACACATGGTAGTGGTCTCTTCTCGTCCGTTATGCCCTCCGGCTTCGAATCCTTCGGCTACGATAGCGTCTACGCCCGCTTCCTCACATTTGGCTGCAAATTTGGACGAAGCCACTACGTGTGTCACGAGGATATCCCGTTCGTGAAGCCAGTCAGTCCATTTCTTTGGACTGCCTGCCGACGTGAAAACGATTTTTACGCCTTCTTCGGCGATGATTGGCATGATAGTATCTATTTCGGGATACATGAGCGGTACATTTACTCCAAAAGGCTTGTCGGTAGCTGCTTTACACTTACGGATGTGCTCGCGTAAGGTTTCGGGGTGCATTGAGCCTGCTCCCAGCAAGCCAAGCCCTCCAGCGTTGCTTACGGCAGAAGCTAATCTCCAGCCGCTGCACCATACCATTCCACCTTGGATGATGGGGTATTTAATGTTGAATAGTCGGCAAATTCGGTTCATGGTATTTTTTTAGTTAACAGTTAACAGTTAATAATGAATGATTTATAAAGTCCTTGCTTTGAATACCGGTTTGGTTTGTTGCGATTCAGGTTCGAAGCCAAACCAATACGTAATGTCTTCGTTTTCGGCAGGCGGAAGCAGGCAGAGACGCAATTCTTCGTGATAAGTACCATTGAGCACCTCCCAATGTTCGGGAGGTAATACGTGTTTGGTACGGACGCGGTAGGCTGGTTCTTTCTTGAGCGACATGCCCGCTTCTATCCATGCAAGTGTCACGGCGGTTTCGTAAGCCGGATAGTTCTCTTGACAGAACTTATAGAGTAGGATGCCACGCCGTTCCAGGCTCATGGGCTGGTCAATGACGCCGATACGAGTCAGATGCTCCAAGAACCGGTGCAAGAATTCAGACTCTTCCACAATCAACCGGCGAGTGATTTCTTGCCAAGGTTTGGCATTGTAGAATCCGTCTATGAGGCGTGATAACATGCGTGTCGTTTGAAGTTCGTCGGGAGTGATTTCGTTGGTTTTCAACACTTCGTATGGAGGAAAAGGAGAGTAGCTGATGCTTAATTCCGGGCTGCGCCGGCGCATTTCCGTTCCGGGAAGAAGCTTTAGAGATTCCAATTGAATTTCGCCGGCACGATAAGAAGCCAACGTACGGACATCATCGAATATCTCTTTTAAATGATATAAAGGTAATCCTGCTATCAGGTCGGCATGGGTTTCCAAATTGGGCAAAGCACATAAGAATTCCAGACCGGACAGGGCATCTGCCAAGTCTCCTGCTCTCCGGCTGACGGTCAGCACTTCCTGATGGAGGCTTTGAATGCCTGCCTCTAAGTGTAATTGTCCCTTTGGCATGGCGGCAAGTATTTCTTTCAGCTCTTCGGATAAAAGGGCGGGATGCACTTCTAAGTGAAAACGGATGTCTGGAAATTCACGGAATAAATCGAGTAAGGCGCGGGCATGACGGGTATTGTAATTGAAAGTCCGGTCGAGCACCCGGATATTCCGGATGTAGTGCTCCTGAATCAAGGAGATTCGCCTTCGGATGGTTTCAATGGGAAGGGTGCGTACGGGTTTCTCGCCTCCGCTTACACAAAAGGCGCATGTATTGAAGCATCCGCGTGTAGTTTCCAGTTGCACGAAAGGTTTGCTCCAATTGAAGAACGGGCTTTCTTCGGGCGGGACAAGCCGGTCGAAATGCATCACTTGTGCACGTCCGTTATCGTGGTAGGTGGAAACTGTATCCAAATAACATAAGCCGGTTATGGTGTGCCATGCTTCCGGCTTATTCCATATTTCCAGCCAGCGTGCGAAAACCTCTTCTCCTTCGCCTCGGAATACACAATTCACGAAAGGATAATTACGTAGGAACCTTTCATTATCTCCTAAAAATTCGGGACCTCCCAGTGTGATGCAACAATCGGGGAGCAAAGCCTTGATACGTCCCAAAGTGTGAAGTAACATTTCATGATTGAAAAGCCAGCAGGTAGCGGCTACGATATCTGGTTTCCGACGGAATACTTCAGCGCTCGCCATGCCCGGATTTTCATTGATAGTTGCAGAAACAATGTCCCACTCTATATCGGCACGCCCGATGAGTTGGGCTTGCAAGGCGGGCAAAGCCAACGAGGAATGTGCATACGAACTGTTCAGGTCAAGCCAAAGGATTTTCATGAGGAATTTTTATTAAAAACGCAGATTAGCTCAGATTGACGCGGATATTATATTATTTAATTATGAATCAGCGAGAATCTGGGTTAATCTGCGTTTCATAAGAAATCAAAGCAAATATTGCGAGCTGATAGATTCGTGGCTCAATACACGGCGAATCGTCTCAGCAAACATGTCGGCTATAGAAAGCTGTTTCACTTTGGCACAACGGTTTGAGTACGGGATGCTGTCGGTGAATACCAGTTCTTCCAGTTGCGAGTTTTGTACGCGTTCGGAAGCCGGGCCCGACATAACACAATGTGTTGCAATGGCACGTACCGAGTTGGCTCCCGCTTCTTTCATGATGTCAGCTGCTTTGGTGATGGTACCTGCTGTATCTACCATGTCGTCAATCAATACCACATCTTTCCCTTTTACGTCACCGATGATTTGCATCGATGCTACCACATTGGCTTTTTCACGTGTCTTGTGGCACAATACCAAAGGTACATCCAGGTATTTGGCATACGTGCTGGCACGTTTCGAACCGCCTACGTCTGGAGTAGCGATAACCAGATTGGGCAAGTGCAGCGATTGGATATACGGAGCAAAAATTGTAGAGCCATACAGGTGGTCTACCGGAATATCAAAGAATCCTTGAATCTGGTCGGCATGCAAATCCATGGTAATCAGGCGGTCAATGCCCGCTACGCTTAATAAGTCTGCCACCAATTTGGCACCGATGGATACACGGGGCTTGTCCTTGCGGTCTTGTCGTGCCCAGCCGAAGTAAGGGATAACGGCGATGATACGTTTGGCTGATGCGCGTTTGGCTGCATCAATCATCAATAAAAGTTCCATCAGGTTATCAGAGTTCGGGAAGGTAGACTGTACGAGGAATACGTGTTGCCCACGGATAGATTCTTCGTAAGATACAGCAAATTCGCCATCGGCGAAATGTGTAATGTTCATGTTACCCAGCGGGCAACCTAAGCTTTTACAAATTTTTTCTGCAAGGTATCTCGAGTTTGTTCCCGAGAATACTTTAAAGGTAGATGTTTCGCTCATTGTATTTTTGATAATATTGGCTAATATTTAAATGCAAAGTTACGCCATTTCTTCAAGCCGGACAAACGAATATTCCAAAAACGTTAGTCGGCGAGCCGTTTCAGCTTTCGGAAATGTTCGAGCAGCTGGCTGTAATTGTAATCGTGTCCGGCGTCAAACTGGTTCCACAGTCCTCCCAGGATAGCCGCTCCGCCGAATCCGTAGTCCTTCACTTGTAAGATGTTGCTTTCATCAATGCCTCCTAATGCGATGACTTTTTTATCGATAATGTTGCTCTTTGCCGCCGTACGTATTTGCTCAGGGGTAAAAGCGGCTTGGTATCCCTCTTTGGAGATGCTATCGAATATCGGGCTGAGAAAGACATACTCGCAATGGGGCTTCTTCTCTTTCACTTCTTCCAGTGTGTGGCAGGATGTAGTGACAGACCCCGAATAGTTATCGGGGATAAACGGATTCCGGCTATTCAGGTGGATTCCTTTTAGTTTGTATTCTTCTTTCAGGTAGAAATTGTCATGCACAACGATACGTTTCCGGTATTTTTCCGGTATCAACGTCAATAATCTTTCGGCATATACCGGAATAGAGTCAACTTTACGTAGATGAAGGATGTCCAGCCCTTCATCGAAAAGGGCTGTGATGATTTTGTCTTCTTCTACGAAGTATGTAGGTCTGGTTATAACGATTAGTTTCATTATATAAACACAATAGAATGCGCAAAGGTAGTAATAAGTTTGTAATATTTGCGCATATTAGAGTAAAATCGTATAGGTTTCCATCGTTTTCAGGTCGATTTGCCATAATTTCCCAGCCAGAATGTTTCCATATTCGCAGATAATCTTGATGACTTCATTGGCTTCGGCACATCCAATGATGCCCGGAGTAACCCCCATGACTCCTTTGGGGGGATGAGGAAGGGAGCGCATTTCTTCTTCATCGGGGTAGAGGTCGCGGTATCGTTTCCCTCCTTTATCATATCGGAATACGGACACTTGACCTTCGAACATGCGGATAGCTCCGTATACATATATCTTATTCAATAAGGCGCATGTGTCATCTATCACATACCGGGTAGCGAAATTATCGCATCCGTCTACGATGATGTCGTAATGCGTAAAGATTTCTTTGGCATTTTCAGCGGTCAGCCGGAATGGATAGGCTTCTATCCGGATGGTGCTGTTCAGCGCTTCCAGCCGTTTTTGGGCTTGCAGGGCTTTGGGCAGGTTTACTTCGGCTTCAGAATAGAGCACCTGGCGCTGCAGGTTGCTTTCGCTTACGGTGTCATCATCAATCAGCCCGATTGTTCCTACTCCGGCACCTGCCAGATAGAGTGCGATGGGAGAGCCGAGCCCTCCTACACCTACAATGAGTACACGTGCCGCTTTCAGGCGTGCTTGTCCTTCTTCGCCAATTTCGGGAAGAAGGAGCTGGCGGTTGTATCTTTCCATTTTTTTGAATGAAGAATTAAGAATGAAGAAAGATGAATGAAGAATCTGGTGTAGCTATATGCATAGGTCTGCGGATATAGCTTCATCGGCTTGCGGATATAGGTTCATCAGAACCCGATTCTTCATTCATCATTCTTCATTCTTCATTTTACAAAGTCGAATGAAGCATCCCAGTCTTTCCATACCGGTTCGCGTCCGGCTGCCTTTAGTGCGCACTCTACCTCCATGGCGGTACGGTCGTCGCTGATATGGAATTGTTCTAAGGCCTGAGGATAAGTGTAATATCCTCCCGGTTCGGTTTTGCTTTCGGCACTCATGGTGGTTACGCCCAGCGATGCCATGTGGTCGCGGATATAAGCCGGTTCACGGGTAGAATACGAAATATCCACATCGTGGTCGAAGATACGCATGGCAAAGGTCACCTGTGCCAGTTCCTTGTCGCTCATGATAACGTTGGGCTGGAATCCTTCGTTCTCTGCAGGGCGCATGCGGGGGAAGTTGACACTGTATTTGGTCTTCCAATAATGCTTTTGCAGATAACGCAGGTGGTATGCCATCATCGTGACATCGGTACGCCAGTCTTCCAATCCTATCAATACGCCCATGCCGATAGAATGCACGCCTGCTTGTCCCATGCGGTCGAAGCCGTTTACGCGCCATTCGAATTTCGATTTCATGCCACGCGGATGATAGATGTTATAACGTGCTTTGTTGTATGTTTCCTGGAAACAGATGACCCCGTTCATGCCGTGTCTGGTCAGTTCTGCATATTCTTCGGTTTTCAGCGGCATTACTTCTATTTTCAGGTTCGAGAAATAGGGCTTTGCCAGATCAAGTGCTTTGGCAAGATACGGTACGCCTGCCTTTGCCGGATTTTCTCCGGTTACTATCAGCAGGTTTTCAAACGGAGCCAGTTTCTTGATGGCTTTGTACTCGTTCTCCATTTCTTCGGGTGTCAGGATAGTCCTTGCCATAGGATTGCTGATATGGAATCCGCAATACACGCACGAATTGGTACACGAGTTGGTCAGATAAAGCGGAATAAACATCGATACTGTTTTCCCGAACCGTTCTTCGGTATATTTGCGGCTCAGGCGTGCCATCGGTTCCAGGTATTTTTCGGCAGCCGGCGAAACCAGTGCCATAAAGTCGTTCACATCACAGTGTGACTTGCCGAGTGCCCGCAGCACATCGGATTCTGTTTTGGAGTAGATGGCTTCGGTCGTCTCCTCCCAGCTTATTTTTTCTAATTCTTCGCTAAACATGCTATTCAATTAATAATGAATAATTAATAATTAATAATGGTGGATGCGTTTGGATTGCATTTGCTGGACTTGATTATGCTGGTTAATAGTTTTATCAGTTCAGTACAATCCGCTTGAATGGATTGGAAAGCTATATCGTTTATGTAATCCGATTCGTGTAGCAATGTCAGCCAATAGTCTGTTTCGTTAGCTTCTTTTAATGAAATATGCAGTTTATGGATAAAATCTTTTTTGCTTTCGGCAAATTCAGCTTCACGTATTAATGCTCCTATTGCTGTACCGCTTCGGAGCAATTGTTTTGACATAACATATTCTCCTTTTTGTTCTTTTAAAAAGCGGAAGGCTTTAATGATACGCAAGGCAAAAGCCACAGATTTTTGTTTGATAATGCTTTTCGACCGCATCCTTGTTGTTATTAATTATCAATTTTCTCTCATTGTTGATTATTATTAGATTAAAACGTAATTAGCTAAAAAAGTAGACGCTCTCTCGTTATTAATTATTAATTATTAACTATTAATTATTAATTGAAGAGAGATCTCTCGAAAGCTTCATGGCGCAGAAGTTCGGACCGCACATGGTGCAATACTCCCCGTCGGTATGGCGTCCTTCGTTGAAGTATTCCAGCGCACGGTCGGGGTCAAGGCTCAGATGGAACTGGTCGCGCCAGCGGAACTCATAACGGGCTTTGCTGAGGGCGTTGTCTCGGATTTGTGCTCCGGGATGTCCTTTGGCAAGGTCGGCGGCATGGGCAGCTATCTTATAGGTAATGACTCCCGTACGCACATCTTCGCGGTTGGGCAATCCGAGGTGTTCTTTCGGAGTGACATAGCACAACATTGCCGTACCCAGCCAGCCGATTTGGGTGGCTCCGATGGCTGATGTGATGTGGTCATATCCCGGAGCGATGTCTGTTACCAACGGACCGAGGGTATAGAACGGAGCGTTGTGACAATGCTCGATCTGGCGTTGCATGTTCTCTTGAATCTTGTGCAAAGGCACATGGCCCGGACCTTCGATGAATGCCTGTACGTTCTTTTCCCATGCACGGACAACAAGTTCACCCATGGTGTCGAGTTCGGCAAACTGGGCTTCGTCGTTAGCGTCGGCAATACATCCGGGACGCAGGCCGTCGCCCAATGAGATAGCTACATCGTATTGGGCAAGGATGTCGCAGATGTCATCGAAATGCTCGTAGAGGAATGACTCCTGGTCGTGTATCAGGCACCATTTGCTCATAATGCTTCCTCCGCGGCTCACGATGCCACATAAACGCTTGTCCGCCAGGTGTACATTGTGCCGGCGGATACCTGCATGGATGGTGAAATAATCCACTCCTTGTTCGCATTGTTCTATCAAGGTGTCCTTATAGATTTCCCATGTCAGGTCTTCTACTTTTCCGTTCACCTTTTCCAGTGCCTGATAAATAGGTACGGTGCCTACGGGTACAGGGCAGTTTCGGATAATCCATTCGCGGGTTTCGTGGATGTTGTCTCCCGTAGAGAGGTCCATCAGCGTATCGCCTCCCCATTTGCAGCTCCATACGGCTTTGTCCACTTCCTCTTCGATGCTCGAAGTTGTGGCAGAGTTTCCGATGTTGGTATTGATTTTCACCAGGAAGTTGCGCCCGATAATCATCGGCTCACTTTCCGGATGATTGATATTGGCTGGCAATACGGCACGTCCTGCGGCTATCTCGTCACGCACAAATTCGGGAGTGATGTGTGTCTCGATGCCTAATTCTTTGCAATTCATGTTTTCGCGGATTGCCACATATTCCATTTCCGGAGTTACGATGCCTTGTTTGGCATAGTACATCTGGGTGCAGCATTTTCCGGCTTTGGCACGATAGGGTAGGGCGATGTGTTCGAAACGCAGGTGATCGAGCGAAGTGTCATCCCGGCGCATCTTGCCATATTCGGAAGTAATGGAAGGCAATTGCTCCACATCCCCTCGTCCGGTAATCCACGGTTCACGCATACGGGCAATGCCTTTCTTCAAGTCTATCTTTACCGAAGGGTCGCTGAACGGGCCGCTGGTATCGTAGATATAAACAGGCGCATTCGGAGTCATCACTTTCTTTCCGTCTTGGATGGTGACGGTAGGGGTCAGGTTTACTTTCTGCATTCCCACTTTGATGAAGGGGAAGAGTGTGCCTTGCATGTAGGCTTTCTCGCGGTGTGCGTAAGGTTTGTTCTCTTGTTCCATGGTGGTATGTTTTGTAGGTGATTAGGTCTCAGTTGACAAGTTGACAAGGTTCAGAATCGTTTGGCTGATGTGCCTAAAGCCTTGTCACTTTGTCAACTGAAACCTTGTTTCCTATACATTAATTATTCAGAAAAGCGGTTAAGGGTGACGAGGCAGAAGCTTCGAAGTTCTCACTTTGCACGCCAAGTCCTGCTTCGTAAGCACGGCGTCCGGCTATCACGGCTTCCTTGAAGGCAATAGCCATTTCTTCCGGATTTCCGGCTACAGCGATTGCGGTGTTTACCAGACAGGCGTCTGCTCCCATTTCCATGGCTTCGGCTGCATGGCTCGGTGCACCGATACCAGCATCTACTACTACCGGCACGTTACTTTGTTCGATGATAATGCGCAAGAAGTCGCGTGTCTGCAATCCTTTGTTTGTACCGATAGGGGCGGCGAGTGGCATCACTGTAGCGGCTCCGGCTTCTTCCAGGCGTTTGCAAAGAGTAGGGTCTGCCTGGCAATAAGGTAATACCACGAATCCCAGCTTCACCAATTCTTCTGTCGCTTTCAACGTCTCGGCAGAGTCGGGCAGAAGATAGCGCGGGTCTGGATGAATCTCCAGCTTCAACCAGTTGGTGCCGAATGCTTCGCGTGCCATTTGTGCGGCGAATACAGCTTCTTCTGCCGTACGCACACCCGAAGTGTTGGGCAAAAGTTGGATATGCGGATGAACGATGTGATGCAACATATCGTCTTCCTTATCATTCAGTTCAATGCGTTTCATGGCTACGGTCACCATTTCCGTGCCCGAAGCCAGGATAGCTTTCTCCATAATCTCATTCGAGTTGAATTTGCCTGTACCTAAAAACAAGCGTGAGTCGAATTCTTTATCGGCGATAATCAGTTTTTTCATATATTCAATATCAACTATTAATTATTAATTATTAACTGTTAACTATTAATTATCCTCCTTGTTTCTGCTATCGGGTCATCCGCACGCAGGATGCTTCCGCTAAGAGCAATGCCCGATACTCCAGTCTGCATAATAGCCGGAATATCTTCGAAGGCGATGCCTCCAATGGCTACGATAGGCAAGTTGATGCCTGTCTCTTTCATACGTGATACGATATTCCGGTAGCCTTCCAGTCCCAGTACAGGACTTAGGTTTTTCTTGGTTGTTGTGAAGCGGAACGGTCCACAGCCAATGTAGTCGGCACCTGCGGCATAATGCATCTGCACGTCTTCGAATGTGTTTGCCGTACCTCCGATAATAAAGTCTTTTCCCAGCAGTTTGCGGGCTTCGGCTATCGGCATGTCCTTTTTACCCAGATGCACACCGTCGGCATGTAGCTTTTTTGCCAAAGCCACGTGATCGTCTATGATGAACGTGGCTCCGTACTGGCGGCATAAGTCCTGTACACGTATCGCTTCCTTTTCTACCTCTTCTTCGGTTGCCTCCTTCATGCGCAACTGAATCCACCGGCATCCGCCTTCCAGTGCCATCCGGGCAGAGTCGAAGTAGGTATATCGGTCGGTGTAATGGGTAATGAATTGCAGTTCCATAGCTGTATTATCCTCCACAAGCCGCTTTGATGATAACTAAACTATCGTTTGGTTGTAAGGTTTGGTCTGCCCATTTTTCACGGGGAATCATACGGTTGTGCAAAGCTATGGCTACTCCTTTTTCAGGAAGCTCCAGTTGTTTTGCCAAATCGGCAATGGTATTCCCTTGGGTCAAATCGGTCTCTTTGTTGTTTACAATAATCGTCATAATTGCTTTATATAGTTATAAGGTATAAATATAATAAGGAGTAATCCAAAGAGACACCTTTCAGGAGAGGGAGGTATGTAAAGAGTGTTGTCCGAAGAAACAATCCCTTCGCCGGTACTAACCGTATCAGGTTCGTAGGGTATAATCTCAGCCCGACATGGGCACCCCTTTGTTTTACTTTCCGGCAAAGGTACTGGATTTTTTCGAAAAAACAAAAATAGTCTTTGTTTTATATTTCTTGCGGCATTTATTTGTGTCATTTTGCGGATGTAGAAACGGAGCGAAATATTCGAGGGAATGCACACATTCATGCCGTAATAGTATAATGGAAAGATACCACAGAAATAAAAAAAGCCGGCGCGCATCCCTGCGAACCGGCTCCGAGATTACTAATTTAAGTAAAATGTGCGGGGACGCTTCCCCATTATCTATTGATAGAGATATTTTTTCTTTTAGTTGACGATGGTTTCAGTCGATTACTTTAGGTTTAGCGTAAACGTATAATAATTGTTGGCATACAATGTATAAATACGGTCTGACTCATCGGGTGCGCTTGTTCCTAAGGTGACACTCCAAGTCTTACCGCCGGAAGTTACGGTCACTTTTGTCGCATGGCCTTCTCCCGAACAGATGTTGGGAGCGATGTAATAGTAAAATTCTTGCGAAGCTTCTGAGGCTATGCTTGCAAAACTGTCGTTAAAACTTTCACTGGTATAAGCGTCATCGGGCAATGCTTCCTGATTGATACGCGGATAAACGTATGCCCTTGTAGGCACATTTTTCAATGCGACGGTTCCGCCTGCCAATGCATCACCGGTCTGATTGTTTACCACTAAATTGATACGAGTCATCATGCGGCACAGCAATGCCGAAAGCACCTGACCGTCTCCGGTAACATTGCCTTGCCAATATCCGCACATGGGCATACGGTCGCGCCGGGAAAGGTCGTTGCTTGCCTGTACATCCAGCAGCATCCGTTGGAATGCGGGAAAGTTGTTCGGCCAGGAAATCGTGGGGTCATTGGTGTTGACTACCAAGCAGACCGTACTGTTTTGTGCCGCTATCAGAGTGGCTTTAAAGTTTTCTACAAACAAACCCGATTCACCTTCCCGTGGATAATATTTTGTTTTCGTATCGAGCAAGATGCCGTTCTCGTTGAACTGCAACACCCAAATATCGTATATCAAATTTTCCACTTCGGGCACATGAGGAGCTGACGCACGGGTGCCTGTTCCTTCTGCCGGAAGCATGCCGAGCGAGAACCGGACTTTGACCTCTTTTCCTATTTCGGCATTGCTTAGCGTATCCGTTTGCTCGCATCCTGTTCCTATACACGCCAGCAGGCACAACAGGATGTATTTCGTTAGTTTATCTTTCATATCTGTATGCTTTGTGCTTTTTCAATTTCCTTCTATATCGGTAGTCCACGACTGGTTTTGCCAAGTGACCACACTGATTTGTCCGCCTTCTACTTTTACCGTCCAACGAAAATTATAAGAATGAGCATGTAGCAAGTGCGTTTCGTTCACCAACGTCATGTATTGGGTAGGCACGCCGTTGACTGCCATGTTTATCAATACAGCGACTGGGGTAGACATCGTAAGCGTAGGCAATACGCCTATGTCGCCGGTCAGGGTTCCATTCGCATCCGTTTCTATTTCCGAGCCGGGCAATGTCACCCACGAACGTTTGTCTCCCATCCGCATCTCCAGTGTATCGGCGATGTTTTCCGAACTCCAGTTGTATTGCAATTGCCCCTCTGCTTCGTGATTGAATGGATTCTGCAATCCGCTTATCTCAATGCCGGCTTCCAGCGGTTCCAAGGTGTAGACCCCTTTACCTTTATGGATAGTAAAGGTGAAGCGTGCCACCTGGCTGATGATGGGGTTCAGTTTAACATATTGTACCCCCGATGTATTTACTTCGATGGGAATAGGTTGGGAATATGTTTCCTTGTACCTACCGTCAGTAGAATAGAGATACATGCCATTATCAATGGTCATCTTCAGGTCTGTAGAAACCGGATATGCCGGCGAAATCATCTTGAACTTGTATGTACCTGCTTCCAAGTAGAGAGGCGCGCCTATTTCTTCCGCATTGATTTCGAGCTTGCCATTCACTTCTTGGGTCGTACAAGGATAAAGCGTATTATACCCTCCGGTGGTTGTCCTCACCACATAACCTTGTAAATTGGGTGTACCGTAAGTGGTTCCGTCCTCATTCTGTTTGGCATAACTAAGCCATAAGGTGCTGCCTATGGGCAATAATTCTTCCTGAGTCGGTTGAGGCAAATCATGCCAGTCATTTGGCCCAAGGTTATCTACCGCTCTCGATTGTGCATCAGAAATGCTAATGCCATAAGTTCCGGGCAATTGGAACTCTACCTGCACCTTGCCATCGGGTACAGATACGGGGGCATCTTCATTGGTGTTGCAAGCTACCAGCATTCCCGCCAAGATTCCTATGATGATTATTCTCTTCATACGTATTCTTTATTTTTCTGCTGTTACATCGCGCACACAACGGATTTGGTCGCCAAGGGCCTTGCGGCTGTCAAAAACAAGACCGCAAACAAAAGGATCTTTATCATCCCGTAAATAAAACACCCAGTTGGCATACAGTCTATTCGTTGTATTTGGATCACTACTACGTAATATCGCATTAATTCCATCCCCACTCAATATGTGCAAGTTACTTGGATAGATAAATCCACATGCCGGAACTTCCATAATGGCACTTGGCGTACTCCAATCAAAAGTACCGTCCTTCATTGATGCTAAAAATTTTTCTTCGGTTGTGAGATTCATAAATGACATCTTTTCATTCCCTGAAAAATAAGCAATCTCAAAATACCATTTCCCTGTTATTGTAGATTCTTTCATTAATATCCGGATGCGGTAACAATCCGTACGTCCTTGGCGCTTTATTATATAAAAGACTTTTTGGCCTCCTACATTGCCATAAACCAATTCTTCCATATAATTTAAAGTTGAACCACGATAGCTTTGTGGGGCATGAAATACTTTAGACCAAGGAGTACTAAATTGTTTTTCCGGAAGAAATGAAGCAAAATCTTCTTTGGTTGGCAACCGCCACCCTTTGGGACAAGGATGATTTTCTACGCTGCTTGTCCAAAATTCATTAATAAATGATTCTTCTTGTCCATTTTCATCTAACATCCAATATCCTCCTTGATTTACATCAGAAATAAACCGATATTCCCCATCATCACCTGGATATACAGCAATATTTTCACGTTCTTTAATGGTAGCAGAAGTTAAGACAATGGGTCGTTCATCATCTACACAATATACCCTTTCTCCGTTTTGATTGTAAGTATAAAGATATTGATAGATCTGACCAACTCCATTGTTTTTATCATACTTTTCCTTATCTAATATATAAGGTATATTCCTCGCATACTGGTAATAATATCCTCTGCAGTTTTCCCAATCGTTTTCGCAATCGGCACTTTTGGCACCCAAGTTACGGTCCATCCACATCAGGTTGGCAAAGGTAACGGGTTGTCCCAAGTAGTTGTCATCTCTGTTCTCGTCAATCCAGTCATACACCTGCGGAGCTATGGCAATGGTACGCACTTCGTCTTTCAGTACGGTTATCAGCAGGGTATATTCATGATTCATTTCAAATTGGAAGTTACCGTCTTCCTCTCCTTCCTCATCTATCTCCATAAGGCGATAATCCACCGTCTTTTCGCCTTCGCTATCGCCTATTCCGGTCAACGTAACCGATATGGTTACCTGCTCGTTTGCCTCATTCGGAAAGACAAGCATTTCGCCCGGAACCTCTTGTGAGGCAGTCTCTACCTTCATGCCCGTTGTGTTGTCATAATACGTCCTTACGGACAAATCCACTTCCTCCTCAACATACGTCCACTTGCCATTTACGATGTCCAACGAACCTGTCCCGTGCGTACCCTTTACTTGTATTTTTGTCAATGTAGCGTTCTCCAACTTCTTCTCCGCTTCCGCATCCTCCGTTTCATCTTGCTTCACAATCCTAAATTTCAGTTTGCTCATGGCATGTTTGAAATCCATTTCCAGCCGATAGCCATGACTTACCGTTTGGTCTATCAAGTTATTGGAAAACATCAAGTCGGGCAGACTATTATTTGTTACTTTTTCTGCAATCATCGGAACGCCAAGTGGGGTATTTTCAGGTGCTTTGTTCGGACTGTCCGGTGTTCCATACGTCACCCCGTAAATACTAATTGGAGTATCGTCATAGACAAGAGGTGATCCGTAACCGATTGTATTGTTGGCTTGCTCTATCCCTTCCCTATTATATAAGGGCCATTCGTTTCCTCTGTTAGCGTAAAGCAAATATTTTGTACCTTCTTCAAACTGCTTCACTTCATCACCTGCACGGGTAATGATGTGGCTTTTTCGGGCAGAAAGTATGGTTTCCTGCTCTTCTGACGGAGTGACGGAAATTGCGTCCTCGTGCGTACAGGCTGTGATACCCAGTAGGGCTAATATGCCTGCTCCGTATTTCAATTGTTTCAGTATCATGTATCGTTCCTCCTTCTTTCAATCAGTTAAAAGGATAAATGGGAATTACCAGATAACCACCTTCTTCCCATGGACATTCGTTTCCTATCAGTTCGATGCCTTCTTCGCTGAAGACGAGGGTGAAGGTGTATGACTCGTTGGCATAGAGCGTATTCTCATTTTTGCCCTTATCCCAATCATCACCCGCATCCCGCTCTATCTTAAACTCAAATGTTGGTTCTACGGTAAAATCCTTCCACTCGGTTGCTTCCGCCGATTCTCCCCTTGCCACTGTAACTTCGACCGACAAATCAGTCTGTCCGGGCACGATATATGCCCAGCCGATTTCCAATGGATTTTCAGGGGTCAGCATGTAGTAATCGTTGTCATCGTTGGGTTGTTGAGCGAGTTCATAACTTTCCTGTCCGGATGCTATCGGAACGTAAAGGCTTTTATACCGGTTCCATTCCACGTGGGTTGCCACTACGGTATGGGAGAGCTTAATGCGTACATTTTTCAGAAATTCTTTTGAACCTTTTGCCAGTTTCGCATAGAAATACACCCGCGACTGCGCATGCATAAATTGCAAAGTCTCTCCGTACTCTCTATCAAAAGGCAGGGCAGCCGAAGCCACTATCGGTGTGATGGAAGTCAGCACATCGGTCTTACATAAACCGTCTTTTGGTATAGTCAGGCGTTCGTAATTGTCCGTATTGTCCGTTCTCATTTCCGGAGTCAGCGTAGCAGGCGCATATCCTGTAGCCATGACACGGCGATTACCGTCGGGATACAGTTCGCCGGTATTATAAGGTTCATTGGGACGCTTGTAGGTATCAATGTGTTTTTCGGGTTGTTTCACATAAAGCGGAGTTGGATCCACTGCATTTCCCAACACATCGCCAAAGTCCCAAAAGAGAAAGACCGCATCGTTGGCTGTACTTCCGGCATCGGTCTCTTCTCCGTCTGCGCGTGCCACATCTGTATAGATACGCATTTCCGCACTGCCGGATGCTCCGTTGTCCGGCACATCGTTTTGCGAACATGCCGCAAAGAACAACATGCCCAACATCCCTGTTCCTATGTAAAGTCTGTTCATTCTCATGGTTGTGCCGTTTCTGATTGTTGTGGTACTTTTATCTCTACCTCCGAACCGCCTTTGTCTACCCAGTCCACCAGTTCAGAGTGAATACGCATGGTTTCATTGCCCGGGAAAGGCGAGCCTGGAGCGATGATTTTGTCTACCTTTAATATATAGTAGTGGTTGCGCTTGATACCCCAACGGGTTTGGTCTTTTATTGCTCCATTTTGGGCATTCTCATCTATATAAGTGTAATAATAGCCCCAGCCTCCATCGTAACGGCTGAATTCGGTTTTGGGATCTTCCAGTAATTTCGTTTTCATGCCTTCCAGCGAATAATAGTTGCCTTTGCTATCCCTCCAGAAAGTCCCTGCCAAATAGGTGACCGGTTCTAACGGATTATCTACATCCTTCACTCCATCCAATATCCCTTGTGCTTCGTCTTCCGTTTTGGTTGTTATCGGTTCTTTGCCTCCGTCCCATATCACTTTGGGTGTATATTTCGCTCCCACCATTACCCGGGTGGTTACATAGCGGATGGCAGATTGGAAATCGGCGTCCTTATCGAATGTCATGTCGTTATAAACCGTGTTCTCGGTGCAATACAGTCCTTCGGTATAGTGATTTTCATTCCCCATATTTGTAGTTTCATCTACTTTCATTTTGTCTGCATCATATTTAATAGCGATTCTGCTGGTGCATGCTTCGGGTGTTTTCCCTTCACGGTCTTGCACGTCTTTATTCAGCATTTCTACCATGGCTTGTGTGTCATAGTAGAGAAATTCCCGCTGGTATTCGTCCAAATTCGTAATGCCATACCCTCCTCCTTCTT
The DNA here is from genome assembly GCF_000190575.1 of Phocaeicola salanitronis DSM 18170. Classification (NCBI taxonomy): domain Bacteria; kingdom Pseudomonadati; phylum Bacteroidota; class Bacteroidia; order Bacteroidales; family Bacteroidaceae; genus Phocaeicola; species Phocaeicola salanitronis. Next base: position 4,197,331 of record NC_015164.1, read on the forward strand.
CTCTTAGTGAAATCAATTCTCCCATCGCATAATTAGGGTCTATCAGATTATTATCCTCTATCCGATAATTGAGGTAGGTTTTCCGGTTAAGTACATTCAGCATGTAGTTGACATCGGCAAATTTTATCCAGCCGGTATTTTCTCCATCTCCCTCAGGATTTGTTTTCGCATCTTTTGCATCAATAACTTTCACATACTCTTCTGCATCAGATTTAGGCACGCAGGTTAGCAACACTTTCGCTACGGTACGAGTCAGCTTTACCGGGTTGTCAATCGTAATGATTTCTTCTGTACTTCCGGAAGGTATCGTTATGTCCTGTCTGTTTTTTACCAATATAGGTGCAGTCATTACGATGTTGCTTCCTTCACCGATGTTACCATCTAACTCTTGCGAATGCTTTACATTCATCAACGCACCGACAATGTTATGTCCACTATCTTCTTCTCCGGCATCGAACACTTTATCTTGTGTACGGAATGACGCAAGATGATTTTCGCTGAGATTAGCACCTAAATAGAAATGCTTGACTCCCCTATCGTTCGTTTCCAACTGAAACTCCACATCGTAATCACCGTCTTTGCCGGTATCAGCAGGGCTGGAGATAGTCCGCGATGCTTCGAAAACTTCATTACCGGATGCATCTATCCGCATCATAATCAATGTAAGTGAATTGATTTGGTTTTCGGCAGCAGTAAAGCCCAATGTATATTCGTCTCCATTGGGGTCGAGCGGACTGCGTGAAGCCGGTGACTTGCTACCCGACCGCTCTACCGTCAGGTTGACAATGATGTTTGTCTTGCCTTCTTGGGCAGGCGAAAGGTCGGGACGTAATTCATCCCTGCAGCTGCATAGTATTGCCACTGCCCCAATCATCACACATCCGACATATTTCATACCGATACCTTTTTTCATATCACAATTCTATTTCTTCCAACGAAACGACCCAGCCGTTCACTACGATGTGGCTTTTCATCCACGTATTGTTGTCTACATCTATAAAAAAGGTCAAGGCATATTCGTCTTGCCTGTCTAAGTACTCTTGGTCACTCCATTCGGCACGGTGTTCGCCGATTGCCTGCAAGGAGAGAAACCAGGTCAGATTTAGATTCATCACTTCTTCCCCTGTTTCCGCATCGCTGATAATCAAACGCGGTTCCGCATCGGTCATCAGACGTGACGTATTCAATTCCGCCACCAAAGCGCTGCTTATTGTTTCACCATCGGTTGCAGAAGGGTCGCTGGTGGCTTCCTGATAATAAGGATGATAAGCCACTTTGTCTTCCCGATACGGAGAGGCATCGTATGCCAACCAGCCGGTTTTGTCTTCGATGCGGAAATGGTAATCCTCGGCAGACATCACCTTGTCTCCTTGCATGGGCATCAAGATGATGCGCAAGGTATGCGTACACTTCATCATATCAACCGTTACCGTCTGCAACCTGCCCGTAACGCTTGCTTTCAGTGTCCCGTTCAATAAGCTGTTCAACCGATCACGGTGCGTGCCGTCGTTCTCACGGGGGAGCCGGGCTGTCAGCTCCTCCATAAGAGCGCCGTTGTTCAGTTCAGGCAATTCAAAATCGGCGTATTCTCCTTGTTTGTCTGTGCTTCTTGCCCATGCCACGAAAGAATATTCACCTGCTGGCAAGTAAGGGATGTGCAGTTGAAAATTATCTATTTCCCGTATGCCTTCTTCTTCGTATTGAGCCACCAGCCGGTTGCCAGCATCGAATACCCATAGCTTCACTTCATCAGCTTCTTGAGCAAATGCATCCGCATCCAGTATGTTGTATGTATAACGGAATTGCACGTTCAGCCCACAATCGCTCCGGTCTTCCTTGATGCAAGCCTGAAGTACGCATGCCGTCAAGATGCCGTACAGCCACGGCATAAAGTGGGAGACACGATTTCTTGTTTTCATTGCCTTCGTTGTTATTAGAAATTTTTGTTTACTTTAAATCGTCTTTTACAGTCCATCATTGCAACGTAATGTTTTCGCTGCTTACTACCCACGGATTAGCCTGCGCTTCTACTACCATATAAACATTGGTCGGGTCTACAGGGTCTTCCGGGTCTTTATCCGGATTCCATCCGCCGGGAATGTCTGTGCCGATGCGTTGCAGTTTGGTTACTGTCAATTTATAAACCGTATTGCGCATTACCGAATAATAATTTACAGGCTGTTGTCCTGTCTTTTCCACTTGCTTATAATTCTGGTCTTTGATGTAATACGTATAGTACATAATGCCATCCGTGTAAACCTTGATGTTGTATTTTGCACGGAACCTTGATATTTCTCCTTGTTTATCCGTTGTATGGGTGTAAGCAGCATTCATTTCTTTTTCTAAAGCAGCGATTTTCTCTTCTGTTGTCGTTCCCGTAGTGACTTTATTTAAAACTACAGGATATGCTGTTGCAAGTGCTTTTAACGAAGCATAATAATTGCCATCGTATGCATAGAAGCAATTTGTTCCAGCTTTTCCATCACCACCTGCATCAGCTTTAAGTGTTACTTGCCATTGATAAACCAAACCTGTGGTGTTTCCATTCAAAGCATCTGTAATTGCAGCATTTCTATAGGTAGGGTTGTTTTCCATGCAATAGATAGCGGCTTTTTCTTCTCCACTTTTTATGTTATAATAAGGAATTTCTCCGTACAAATCTTCTACTTCTGTATAGGTATATACATCTACATTATTCGTAGATGATGTTGACTTGGAAATTGTTCTAAAATCACTAAGGTGATTGTAAAATTCGTCCGCAGATGAAGTTTCTGCTGAACTTCCCGCATTCATAGCCGGCGTAATTAAAGTATTAGTCCACGGATAAGAACCTTGTCCGCTAAGCGTTGTCGTCCACTTTTGTTGCAAGTTGGCTTTTGTCGCTCCATTCAGCAGCTTGAAACCTTTCAAATCTACACTTTGTACAGCATTGAATTCGGCATCATTCCCAGTTGTGATTTCTGAAATATCTACAGATTGCCCCACAGAAGAAGTTATCTTTACTGCTAAACGATCCAACTGGATTGTAGAACAAGTGGCAGGATGTTCATAATCATTGTCTTTACCAATCGTAATCGATTCACCGCCCGTGTCATCCGAACCATTACACTCGTTAAACATCAAGAATTTATTATTAGCAGCATATTGGCTTTTCATTAACGCTTCAGTAATTTGATCTATAGTTTTGTCTGTTACGTCACCCGTAATCGTTTCCGTTGTTGGATTGGCAATGACATATACATCATAGATACCTGTACTTGTTTCTATTACAGGTGTCCTTACTCCATTCGTGATAGAAGTCAATGCACTGGAGCCAATATTATATGAATGAGTGACTACATGAGTTGTAGGATCACATAATAAAACATTAACCGATGAAATCTTGTTTTCTTCCGTACTTCCTACTTCCGTATCACCTGATTGAGATCCATCTTCATCGCCATTTGGATTTTCCTCTGTTCTCGAATCAATCCCTTGCGGTCCTACAATCTGTAAAGTCATATAGACATTCGCTTCTGTAGGTGTTTGGGCATTACCTATTTCTTCATTGTCACTACATGCTGTTATCCCGACTGCGAAGACACCTGCATAAAAGAAATGTTTCAGTTTCATAATCGAATTATTGTTTTGGAATTAATACTTGTTCGCTTTCACCCGAAGCAGACTATCCAAGTTGCTATCCGCCTCTTTTACACCCCGTTGCTGTGCCTGCCGGAAATAGCTTTCCGCTTTTTCTAAATCATTTTTCATGTAAGCCAATATGCCACGGGCTATCAAAGCCTCGCCGCTATCGCCTGCACGTTTCAAATAGTTTTCAGCTCTATCCAATTCATTCCGCTGCATTGCCGAATTTGCTGCATTCAGGTTTGCCGCCTCATCATCGGGGAAAAGGCGTACCGCCGTTTCGAACACTTCATTGTATTCCTTGCTGCCTGTTCCGTAGGTCTGCGCCACGGCATACATCTCTTGCAGCGAAAGCTTTTGCGGCTCTTTCCAAATCAGCTTCCGGGCTTCCTCCACATCGAAACCGCGTACGGTATACGCCACTACATAATCGGAATGACGCAAAGCCGGGAAACAGTCGCGCAGCAACGTGCGGTATGCTTCGGGATATTCCGTGCGCAAGCGGCGTTCTTTGGCATCGGCTTCCAAACCGCTGTCTATCAAGCTGAGCAACGCATCCTTTTCGGGCAAGCTGCCCTTTGCAATGTAAGCACGCAGACCTTCCCAGTCTTCCGGCTCGTAATCTAACCGGAACAGGGAAGCGTCGAGCGGATATTCCTTTTTCAGATAGTCTACCAGCGAGCGGGTACGCGCTTCCGCCAGCCGGCTGTTGTTGGCATACGAACCTTCGGGCGAAGCATAGCCTTTGATGGTAATGTGGTTGATGGACACGTCCGCATCGCCTTTGATGCGGTTGATGGTGTTTTCTATCTTTGCCAGTTCCGACCGGTTGCCGCGATAATCGGGACGTATGTCGGTCTTGTTGACGGGGAAGTCAACGTAGGCTGCCCCTTTCTCGTGGCGTGTCTTACGGGTTTCCGCCTGTGGGCTGACGTAGACAAAGTGTGGCGTAAATACAGCCGGTGTAAAGTCCTGTTCGGCAAGCAGGCGGTTGCGGTCCGCCAACACTTCGCGCAAGCATCCGCAGGAGTCTTCATCCAGATACAGGCGCACCAGTCCCGGACGTTCCGCTATGGGGACGGCAGTCTGGTAATGCAGGTGTTGCGTCGTGCCGTTATAACGCCGTATCACTTGCGTCATCGCACTCCTGCCGGTGTTCCGTTGCCACTGAATGTATTGCCTGCGCCCCATGACGTCTACTCCGGGCAGGCGGACAATTGCCGTATCCATACGGAGGGAAGGCAATAAAGAAACCGAACGGTTTGCCGGAAGATGCAATGCCGAGAAGTCCATATCCATCTGTACACGAAGCGAATCTCCAGCGACAGACAGACTGACATCGTTGACCGTAATTCTTCCTTTCAACCCTTCTTGCGCCTGTGCCGTTCCGGCAAAAGCCAAGAGGAAACCGATATAAATGATTGTTTTCTTCATACGCATTGCAGATTAAAAGACATAAATCAGGCTGAGAGCCAACTTGGTAGGGCCAACATAATGATGGGGCTTATCCTGTTCGTACGTCTCGCCGCACGTGGCGCAGTCGTACTTGTCGTATTGGGAATACACGTAACCGATACCGATTTCCGCCTCTACGCTCCAATGCTTGGAAAGCATCCATTGGTATCCGTAGGCAATGCCCATTCCCACCATCCATCCTTCGAAACGGTAATCTTTCAGCTTGCCGAAATCGGTGCCCAAGAAAGTGAAATCGGTATCCCAGTTGCCCATGTTGTAGATGCCGCCCAAGAGGTGCGCGCCTACAAAGTGACCGTTGAATGCCTCGCAAAACCAATAGCGCGCCTCGGGCTGGACAACAAGCTGTTTCCACTTCTTGTTGTCGGAAAAGGTCCACGGATTCCAATTCGCGGATACATCCAATGTCCACTGTGGGGACATACGGACTTCCGCTCCCAAATTCATGGTCGCGGTCATATCGTACAACAGATTGGTCTTCACCGCCCAATTTTGCGCTGAAACCGACAGTCCTATGCATGACAAAAGGACGAAAAGCAAACGCTTCATAGCATATATCTTTTTATTCTTACTCCATCAATCTTACTGTTTTATCGGAACTTGCACCTTGAAGATGTATTACATATATAATATAAAGGTGTATCAGACCTGTCTGATAAAATAGAAGTAACCTATTTCAGCGGCAAAGATATATAACAAACTTGGCATTAACAACTGAATCTATTGAATTTTTCAAAAAAAATAAAAGAATAAATGAAAAGGCTGATATCCCGTAATCGGATATATGATTTTCTGCAAGCAGCTGCTTATGTTTTATATTCCGGCTGGCGGAATGTACATTCCATGGGCTGGAACGTACATTCCACGCCGTGGAACGTACATTCCAGCCCATGGAATATAAAACTTTTGTAACTGCCGCAGGGAAACAAATGCCATAAGCGGCGTAAATATGTTTATCCGCTGCGTGTTTTATTAGGAATTAAATGTTATCTTTGTCTGCAGGAAACAAAATGTGAAAATGATTATTGAATATCCGCAAACATCCCATGTAGGGGCGTATCGCATACGCCCGAATGCGCCAACTTATCCAAACGGAAATGACTCAAAAACTCATCCCAAATCATCGCACGATAAATTCAAAACAGCTTCTAATGCAGAGGTGTGTCTCACACTTTCTGAAAATATATCCGTAAAGTCGTTTCGTTTATTCAAGAATATAGCGTAACTTTGCTTGTGAAATAACTTAATGGCAAGAAAAATGAAAGTAGGATTGTTTGTTCCCTGTTACATCAATGCCGTCTATCCCGAAGTGGGGGTTGCCTCCTACAAGCTCCTGAAAAGCCTGGGGGTGGATGTGGATTATCCATTGGACCAGACCTGTTGCGGACAGCCGATGGCAAATGCAGGGTTTGAAATGGAATCGAAAGAGCTGGCAAAGCGTTTCGACAGCTTGTTTGAGGGGTACGATTATATCGTCGGGCCTTCTGCCAGTTGTGTGGTGTTCGTACGCGACCATTATGGCAATTTGCTGAAAGAGGAACCGCACCGTTGTGCCAGTGAAGGCAAGATTTACGATATTTGCGAGTTTATCCACGATGTGATAAAGCCGGATTCGCTTCCGGCATCGTTCCCGCATAAGGTCAGCATTCAGAACAGTTGTCACGGGGTGAGGCTGATGCACCTTTCGTCGCCCAGTGAACTGAACGTACCTTATTATAATAAATTGCGCGATTTGTTGTCGTTGGTAAAGGGTATCGAGATTGTAGAGCCTGAGCGTCCGGACGAATGTTGTGGCTTCGGAGGCATGTTTGCCGTAGAAGAACACGATGTGTCGGGGCGTATGGGGCGCGACAAGGTGCAACGGCACATCGATACGGGTGCCGAGTATATCGTAGGAGCAGACAGTTCGTGCCTGATGCATCAGACAGGCATTATCGAGCGCGACCATCTGCCTATCAAGACCATTCATATTGTTCAAATTTTAGCTGCAGGATTATGAGTACGAAACATTCGAAAGCTGCCGGAGCGTTTCTGAAGAACCGTGAGATGGCTGCCTGGCACGACGAGACGTTATGGATGGTGCGTGCCAAACGGGATAAAATGAGTAAGGAGGTTCCTGAGTGGGAGCAGTTGCGTGATGCGGCATGTGCCCTGAAGATGTACAGCAACAGTCATTTGGACCAGTTGTTGCAGGAATTTGAGAAAAATGCACTTGCCAACGGGGCATACGTGTATTGGGCAAAAGATGCCGATGGGTATTGTAAAATTATTTATAATATCCTGAGCGGGCATCAGGTGAAGCATTTCATCAAGAGCAAATCGATGCTTGCCGAGGAGTGTGGGCTGAACGAGTATCTGGAAGAAAAAGGAATCGAGGTGGTGGAAAGTGATTTGGGCGAACGCATCCTTCAACTGATGCACAAGCGTCCGAGCCATATCGTGATGCCTGCCATTCATATCAAGAAAGAAGAAATCGGTGAATTGTTCGTGCGTGAAATGGGTACCGAGCCAGGCAATAACGACCAGACATACCTGACTCATGCAGCACGCAAGAACTTGCGCCAGAAGTTCATTCATGCGGAAGCAGCCATGACGGGTGCCAATTTTGCGGTGGCATCGACCGGTGAATGTGTAGTGTGTACCAATGAAGGGAACGCCGATATGGGCACTTCGCAGCCCAAACTTCAGATTACGGCTTTCGGGCTGGAAAAGATTGTTCCCGACCGTGAAGCTTTGGGCGTATTTACCCGTCTGTTGGCACGTTCGGGCACAGGGCAGCCCATTACTTCATATACGTCGCATTACCGTAAGCCACGGAAGGGAGGCGAGTTGCATATCATCATTGTAGATAATGGGCGGAGCCAGATTCTTGCCGACCAGGAGCATGTGAAGACGCTGAACTGCCTGCGTTGTGGTGCGTGTATGAACACTTGTCCGGTGTACAGGCGTTCGGGAGGTTATTCGTACACCTATTTCATACCGGGACCCATCGGCATCAATCTGGGGATGCTGAAGGCTCCTTTGCACTATTATGACAATGTTTCGGCATGTTCACTGTGTTATTCGTGCCAGAATGTGTGTCCGGCAAAGGTTGACCTTGCCGACCAGATTTACCGTTGGAGGCAACGGATGGACGGCTTGGGTGTGGCAAGCAAGGAAAAGAAGCTGATGTCGGGCGGCATGAAGTTCCTGATGGAGCGTCCTGCCTTGTTCAACTTTGCCTTGAAGAATGCTTCCATCGCCAATTCGCTTCCCCGCTGGACATTGTACAACGATATGAATGACTGGGGCAAGGAGCATGAGATGCCGAAGTTTGTCAAAGAGAGTTTCAACGAGATGTGGAAGAAAGGGAAAGTGTGATTGCCGTTTCCCTCAACTCACGAACTTAGAGGAGAACAAAATTGGTTTGCGAAAAATTCTTGATGCATTGTCATCCTGAACGAACGTGAAGGATCTCGCATACATCCACGTGGGCGCATCCGAGATGCTTCACTTCATTACCAATGACGGATTATCCTTAACCCTCTTGTCATTCTGACGACCGTAGGGAGGAAGAATCTCACATCCACGTGGATGTTTACGAGATCCTTCACGTTCGTTCAGGATGACAATAGCTTTGAAAAATCCCCGTCATAATCGAATGGGTTTTCCACAGGAAATGGGCACTCAGCATGACAAATGTTTTTTCGCATTTTATTTCTGATTGACTATTAAAACTTACAACTCAAAAACTCAAACAATATGAGCAGTAGAGAAGATATATTACAGAACATACGCCGCAATACGCGGACACGTTATGAACGGCCGGACTTGACATCGCTGGAAGAGGAAGCTTTGACTTATGCGGATCCGGTTGGCCAATTTTGTAAAATTATGGTACAGATGGGCGGTAAAGCCGTTGTATTGGGAAAGGAAGACGATTTGAACGAAGTTATCCGGCAATTGTATCCGGATGCCAAACGCATTGCGTCCATTCTGAAAGAAGTGCCTACAGGTGAAAAAATCCAACTTATCACCTGTGCGACTTTCCATCCGGATGAGGTGGAAAATCCGGGAGAACTGGACGGTACAGACCTTGCCATCGTTGATGGCAGGATTGGTGTATGCGAAAACGGTGCTGTCTGGTTGCAGCAGGATGTGGAACAACGTGCCATTTACTTTATTTCGGAGGCACTGGTGATTTTGCTGGACCGTAAGAATCTTGTCAACAACATGCACGAGGCTTACAAGCGGATTGATACGGGCGAATATGGTTATGGGGTTTTTATGTCGGGACCTTCGAAGACTGCCGATATTGAGCAGGCTTTGGTTATGGGAGCTCACGGTCCGCGTAGCGTGACCGTGATATTGTTGTGACCAGAGATGTGCAGGAACCAATGAGACTATTCGAAGAAGGCGTTGGGATAACGTACCCATCCGTGTATTTCTTTTAGTCCGTCCGGTTCCAGTTCGACAGCCATGCAACATTCATCGGGGGCATTGAAAGGAAATCTTAGAAGCTGTTTTGAATTTCTCCAAAAAGTTTTTCTTGACTTGATGTATTCGCTTTCGTGTGTGCTTTGGGCGATTTTTTGGTCCTTTTCGCTCCTGTTCTTCGTCAGATAGCCCGCTATCTTCCTCATCACAAAAGCGAAAATGCCTCAAAAACTCATCCCAAATCATCGCACGATAAATTCAAAACAGCTTCTTATGCCATAGGATGAGGCTCTCCGATAGCCGAATCTTGGATAATAATCCTTATGCCCCAGCAACAGGACAGCTTTGTAACCCAGCAGGGCTGCCCGTCTGTGGGCTTCACGCAGGAGCATGCCTCCGATGCCTTGCCGTTGAAATTCAGGCAATACAGACAGGGGAGCGACACTAAGTACGGTGGTCGTGCCTTTTTCTGATACGATTCCTACTTTTGAAAGCAGGATGTGTCCTACGATTTTTCCTGTGTTTGTTTCTGCCACCAAAGACAGTTCCGGAATATAGGCTTCTGATTGCCGCAGGCGTTCCACCAGTAAGTGTTCTGTATGGTCGCTTTCCGGTACGTTTAGAAATGCCTGTTCGGTCAGGCTACGTATGAAGGGAAAATCCTTGCTTTTTTCTTCTCTGATTGATAGGTCGTTTCTCATTTTTTGTTTATAGCATAAAGCCCCGGCATCTGCCGGTTCTGGTGTGAACCGCAGCATGCCGGGGAATTTGTTTATGGAGGTTTCCTTTCGGATTTAGCTTTCTGCTTTGTTGTCGTTTTCCAGATTTTCTTCTTCCGAATCTCTAAGCATTGATTTGTGGTGTTTCAATACTTCCGCATCAATGTAGAATACAGTTTCTTCGGCAAGGTTGTTGATGTGGTCACCCGCACGTTCCAGTTTGCGGAAGATGCCTGCGATTTCCAGACACAACTTGATGTCTTCGGGATGTTCGTTGGCGTATGCCGCCAGTGTATCGATGGCGTTTTTGTTCAAGATATCCAATGTTTCGTCTTTGTCGAAGATGGATTTTGCAAGTCCGATGTCCTGTTTCTGCAAAGCATCGTATGTGGTGCTGAGCATGTGCAATACCATATCGAACATGTCTTCCAGCTGGAGTTCGGCAAACAGTGCCTTGTTTTCCGGTTTCAAATCGGTGCGGATGACAAAGCGTGCGATGCTGTCGGCATAGTCGCCGATGCGTTCCAGGTTGGTATTGATTTTCAGCATGGCAAGTGCAAAGCGCAAGTCTACAGCTACGGGATTGTACAATGCGATGAAATCTTCGATGTCACTGTCGATACGCAATTCGAATGCATTGACACGTTTTTCGCGTAATATTACTTTATCGGCAAGTTCCATATTGACTTCCAATACAGATTTATAGGCATTGTTCAGTTGTTGGTAAACCAACTGCCACATATCGTTTACTTCTGTCTTGATGTTGAGAAGTTCGTTTTCTACAAATTTTACCATGTCTGTATAATTAATAGTGAATAATTAATAATTAACAATTTATCCGAAGCGTCCGGTGATGTAGTTCTGGGTAGCTTCTTTATCGGGGCTGGTAAAGATTTTCTTGGTTTCGCCGTATTCTACCATTTCGCCCATATAGAAGAAAGCAGTCTTGTTACTTACGCGGGCAGCCTGTTGCATGCTGTGGGTTACGATGACTACAGTAGTCTGTGAGCTCAGTTCGCAAATCAGTTCTTCAATCTTTGCTGTAGAAATGGGGTCGAGGGCAGATGCCGGTTCGTCCATCAGCAACACCGAAGGTTCTACTGCCATGGCACGTGCGATGCACAGACGCTGCTGTTGTCCTCCGGAGAGATCGTAGGCAGAAGCCTTCAACTTGTCTTTCACTTCGTTCCACAAGGCTGCGCCTTTCAATGCTGTTTCCACCCGTTCGGTAATGAATTCCTTGTCTTTGATGCCATTGACGCGTAACCCGTAAGCTACATTCTCGAAGATGCTTTTCGGGAACGGGTTGGGACGTTGGAATACCATACCCACGTTTTTGCGTAAGATGTCTACATTGACCGACGGTTCGTAGATGTTCCGTCCGTCAATACAGATTTCTCCAGTCAGCCGGGTTCCCGGAATCAAATCGTTCATGCGGTTGAACAAGCGCAGGAAGGTTGATTTACCACATCCGGAAGGACCGATAAAGGCAACCACTTCATTGTTTGGAATCGTGATATTGATATTCTTCAGCGCATGAAAGTCGCCGTAATAGAAATCTACGTTTTTAGCTTCAATCTTATTCATACAGATGACGATTATGGTTTATTTGGATTTTAATTTGTTTTCAAAATATTTTCGGATGTTGTTGGCAAGTAAGTTCATAATCAGTACGATGACAATCAGAACAAATGCTGTGCCATAGGCGATAGGCGTTTGTGCCTCAATGTCGGTACCGCTGGTAGCGATGACATACAGGTGATACGGCAACGCCATACATTGGTCGAAGATGCTTTCGGGCAGTTTGGGCAAGAAATAGGCGGCACACGTAAAGAGGATAGGGGCGGTTTCGCCTGATACACGTCCCAATGAAAGTATCAGTCCGGTAATGATGCGGGGCATCGCCATAGGCAGCAATACTTTCCAGATGGTCTGTGCCTTGGTAGCGCCCAAAGCAAGGCTTCCTTCGCGATAACTGTTTGGGATGTCTTTGAAAGCTTCCTCAGTGGTACGGATGACAATCGGCAAGGCAAGCAAGCCTAACGTAAGCGAACCGGCTATGATACTGTCGCCAAAGTCGAGGTAATTGACAAAGAAAGCCATACCGAACAAGCCGAATACGATAGACGGGATGCCGGCAAGGTTGTTTGTCATTGTGCGGATGAAGTTTACCATTTTGCCTTTAGGGGCATATTCGTTCATATAAATGCCGCTCATCACACCTACAGGAAACGAGAATACGGCACTTCCTATCATCAGGTAAAACGTACCCACAATGGCAGGCAGGATTCCTCCTTTGGTCATACCGTCGGTAGGAGCCTGAGTGAGGAAGTCCCAATTGATGACGCTGATGCCTTTTACGATGATAAATCCCAATATGTAGAACAATACTGCTGCAATGAAGTAGCTCAGTATGCGGAAGCAAGTGAACATTCCTTTCTGAATGCCTTTTTTGTGCTTCATGTAAGACGGATCGATTTCTACAGCCATACGTTATTTCTTGAATTTATTGCGCGAAGATACGATTTCTACGCAAGAGTTAATAATTAAAGTGATGAAAAACAGGATGACACCCAGCAGGAAAAGTGACTGGTAGTGTGCACCTCCGGCAGGCGCTTCACCCAATTCGGCTGCAATGGTTGCCGGGATGGTGCGCAATGGTTCCAGAATGCTATGGGGCATGACTGCTGCATTACCGGTTACCATCAATACCGCCATGGTTTCGCCGATGGCGCGTCCGATGCCCAATACAATGCCAGAGGTAATACCGGAAATAGAAAACGGGATTACGACTTTATAAATAGTCTGCCATTGTGTAGCTCCCAAGGCAAGGCTGGCTTCGCGCATGCTTCGCGGACAACTGCGCATGGCGTCTTCGCCTACGGTGATGATGGTCGGCAATGCCATGATGGCAAGTACCAGGCTGCCTGCCAATCCCGATTCACCTACAGGCAGGTTGAATGTCTGCTGGAGGAAAGGTACGATGACCGCCAGGCCAAAGAAACCGTAAACGACAGAAGGAATACCATTCAGTAATTCGATAATCGGCTTCAGGAATTTTCGGGTCTTTTCGTTTGCCACTTCGGCAAGATAAATGGAAATGGCAAGCCCGAAAGGCAAGGCGATGAGGATGGCGAAAAAGCTTACCCATAGCGTACCGCTAATCAATGGAAGGATACCGAAAATAGGGGAAGGAGTTGCGGTAGGGAACCATTCATTGCCTAATAAGACATCCTTTACGGGAATATCTTGGTTTTCGATGTAATGGATGTCTTTTTGTCCTTTCATCAATACATCGGGGACGTAAGCAACAATACCCGGAGTCTGGTGAACCTGTTCAGCAATCTTGTCGCCGGCATATTCATATTCCGCTCCTAATTCCGCTTCTGTATAATGCTTGTCGAGGTCTTCCAGACGGAACACGGTAATGGGCATGTCTTTGCCGCCCACTTCTTTCCAGTTGGTGATTTCCTCATCGAAAATGTTTTTTATTTGTTGTGCGCTGAGTCGTTTTACATCGTTTTCCTTGTTCAGTGCCAGCACGTATCCGTCTTCTACGATGGGATTGTTGAAGAGGCCTACTGCTTCTTTGAACAAGAAGCCGATAATCAGCAGGATTACCACACTGGTGGTGAATCCGCTTACGGTAAGCACATACCGTGCGATGTTATCAATCAATCTTTTCATATTTCTATATACCTTATTTATATATACCTGTTACGTATCGTGGTTAGCGAGGAATGAAGCCCAAATCCAATGTTTTGGCTTGCCCTTCTTTCGAGGTGGTGAAATTGAGGAATGGCATGACATTCTTTTCGTTTTGCTTGTCGTAATAGTAATACAACGGACGGACAATGGGATATTCTTTTCGCGTCGCGCTTTCTACCGAGGGATAGACGTAGTGTTTGCCTTGGTCGTAGGATACGGCAATGGCTTTCACATAAGGATTCAAGTAAGCCAATCCTACATAGCCGATAGCGCCTTTGGTCTGGCGTACTGATTGGATGATAGCACCTGTGGCAGGCATAGAGAGCACGCTGCTCATATAGTTTTTGTTGTGTAATACACTTTCTTTGAAGAATTCGTATGTACCCGAAGACGTTTCGCGCGAGTAGACTACGATGCGGGCATCTTCACCTCCCACTTCTTTCCAGTTGGTGATTTTGCCCCGGAAGATGCCTTCCAATTGTTCGCGGGTAAGTTGTTTAACCGGATTTTGAGGATTGACAATAACAGCCAGTGCATCGTATGCCACGATATATTCGCAGGGCTCGTGCTTCGACTGTTTCATTTTCATTTTCTCGCTGAACTTTATTTTTCGGGATGCCATTGCCAAGTCGGTTGTTCCGTCAAGTAATGCCGAGATTCCTACACCGCTACCGCCTCCGGTGACAGTAACTGTAGCAGAGGGATTTTGATTCATGTACATTTCCGATAGTTCCTGAGTAAGAGGAAGTACGGTATCGCTTCCCTTGATGCGTTGTGCCATCAGTATGCCAGGAAGACACATACAGCACGCTCCTAAGAAAAAAGAAACACATTTCTTCATACGCCGTTAATATCCAGTTTTTTGATTCTAAAATTTAACGGCGTAAAGGTACGATGATTTTTCCGAACAGGCTGTTACAAACTTGTTACATAGTTAAGGCGTTTTTGTAAATGTTGATTTGTCTTTAATGAATTCCGCAGACAGCCTAGTGAGTATGGTTCACTCTGTTACGCCGGATTTGTAATCTGGCGTAATTGAAGAATCGGATTTGCAATCCGAAACCGTTTGCTGATGCGGATTATAAATCCGCAAATGTAATTACGCTGGATTACAAATCCAGCGTGACAAACAAACAGGCAGACCCTGCCCCTACAATGTTCTATTCTATGGTAAATTTGTATGCCGTATGGCTTCTGAACGTGTCTCCCGGATATAATGCGGTAGAAGGGAACTGCGGGTTGTTGGGGCTGTCCTGAAAGTGGCAGGTCTCGAAACATACCGCTGCACGGAAAGGATAATAAATGTCTTGTTTCCCTTTTACTTTCCCCTTCAGTCCATTGCCTGTATAGATATGAATAGCAGGTTCAGTGGTATAGATTTCCATTTTCCGTCCGCTTGCTTTGTCATAAATCCAGGCTGCAGGTATAGAGTCGTTCCCGGGATGATTCAATGCCCAGGCATGGTCATATCCATTTACGACTTTCAATTGTCCGTAATTGTCGTTAATATGCTCGGATAGCAGATGAGGCTTTCTGAAGTCGAGTGGGGTAGAAGCGACAGGCCACAGTTCTCCAGTGACGCATTTGTTCCGGTCGTATGCGCTGAAGTAACCGGCATCTACCCACATGGTTTGGTTTTCTACACTTTGGCTTAGGTTGCCCGATATATTAAAAAAGGAGTGGTTGCACAGGTTGAGTACGGTTGGCTTGTCGGTCGTTGCTTCGTAGCGTATATCCAAGGCATTGTCTTCGGTTATGGTATACGTGACAAAGAGGTTCAGATTGCCGGGAAATCCATTCTCTCCATCGGGTGAAAGGTAATTCAGGGTGATGGAAGAAGGAGTGCTTTGCGTAACCTTCCACATCCGTGCCCCGAAGTTGGGATTTCCTCCATGAGCGGTATGTCCTAACGAGTGGTTGGCCTGAAGATGATAAGTCTTTCCGTCCAATGTATATTGTGCGTTCAGGATGCGGCCGATATACCTGCCTACAGTAGCTCCGTAGTTTTGCGACTGGCTGATGTAGTCCTCGATATTGGAAAAACCGCATACTACGTCTTCCAGTTTTCCGTTCTTGTCAGGTACCATCAGTGACACTACGCGTGCGCCGTAATTGGTAATGCACGCTTCCATGCCTTTCGAGTTGGTTATCTTGTATAAGCGTGTTTTTTGTCCTTCAGCCTTTTGTTGGAAAGCCTTGGGCTGTAAGCCCGATGAAGTGACAAGCCGCTGGTTGCCGCATGCGGTTGCAAGTAGCAGCAGTCCGATGCTTATGACAGGGAATAGATGTGTGAGTCTCATATACAATATGCTAAACTGTTTGAGTACAAAGATACGTTTTTTCTTCCAATCCTCTGCTTTGAAAATCACTATTTTTAGGTATTTCTTGTTTCAGGGCTTTGTCATTACTTTGTATCGTTAAATCAAAAAATGAAAGAAGACATGAAAAAAACAGGAGTTTTTTATGGTTCCACGACCGGAACTACGGAATCGGTAGCCGCTCAGATAGCGGAAAAATTGGGAATTGCCCCGGCAGACGTACATGATGTGAGTAAGATGACAGCCGATATGGTAAATGATTACGAGGCTTTGATTTTAGGAACATCCACGTGGGGTGACGGGGAGTTGCAGGACGATTGGTACGATGGCATCAAGGTTCTGAAAGGCATGGACCTGAAAGGGAAAACTGTCGCATTGTTCGGATGCGGTGATTCGGAGTCGTATGGCGATACTTTCTGCGACGGCATGGGCGTGCTTTATGAAGATTTGAAAGATAGCGGATGCCGTTTCGTGGGGGCTGTTTCTGATAGTGACTATGCGTACAGTTCTTCGATTTCGGTTATCGACGGCCGATTTGTGGGGCTTGCCATTGACGATGTAAACGAAAGCGATAAGACGGACGAACGCATCGCGGCTTGGACCGATATGCTGAAATCTGATTTGGCATAATCCATTGTCTGTCGGCTGGCAGGTGATATCCGTTTTCCGGATTATTGCTTGCTGGCCGGAAGACTGCCAGCTCTTATTATTCACTCCCATTTTTCAACCACCAATTATACACATCAACTGATTATGGAATTGAATCCTGCCGACATTAAAGTGTTTTTGAACCACATTTACGAATTCAAGAAAGGAGTACGCCGCATGGTGTTGTATACAACCAACAAAAAGTACGAGGCTTTTGCGGTCAAGCGTTTGGAAAAACAACACATTAAGTTTATCGTGCAACCGGTTGACGACGAACGCATCAACTTGTTTTTCGGTTGTGACGAATGTATCGATGCCATTCGCCTGTTGGTCGACCGTCCGTTGAACAGGCTGACACCGGAAGAGGATTTTATTTTGGGAGCGATGTTGGGATATGACATCTGTATGCAGTGCAGGCGGTATTGCGACCGGAAAGCGCGTCATTTGGCTTCTTGAATGTGTCTGCGTATCGTTCTCTTCATTTGCTGCCGGTTTGTGTAACACGTCCGGTCGCGATGCCCGGCACGACCGTGCGTGTGCCGCATCACGGCTTGCCGTATGGCGTGATACGGGCGGTCGTGTCGGAGCATTGGTGTGAAGGCTGTGCTTTCTTTTCCTGAAAAAGGCAATTTGTGCTTGAAATCTGTGCGTGGATTGAGAAACTGTTTTGAATTTATCATACGAAAACGAATACATCAAGCCAAGAAAAACTTTTTGTAGAAATTCAGAACAGTTTCTGAATCTTTTCATTAGTTTTGCAGCGTTATTAATCAAAACAAGTGATGGAAGAGACAATCGCAAAAAATGTATATGTAGGTGGAAGCCGAAAGAACAGCCTGATAAACCAGAAGATGATATGCCGCATTTTAGGTTTTTTGTTGTTTATTGAGGGAGTGATGTTGCTGGTAGGTTCGGCGGTTTCCTTGTATTATCATGAGTCCGATTATATTTATTTTATTTATTCTACACTGATAACGGTAGGGGCAGGAAGTCTTTTGGTCTTCTTGGGAAGGAAAGCCGAAAATAAGCTTTCCCGGCGTGACGGATATTGCATCGTTGCCTTTACATGGATATTATTTTCAGTTTTCGGGATGCTTCCTTTTTATATCAGCGGGGCAATACCTTCGATACCCGATGCTTTCTTCGAGATTGTTTCCGGATTTACTACGACAGGAGCCACGATTCTTGATAATATCGAGTCGCTTTCGCATGGCATCCTGTTCTGGCGTTGTTTCTCGCACTGGATAGGCGGTTTGGGAATTGTGTTCTTCACCATAGCCGTGTTGCCGATATTCGGTGTGGGGAATCAGGTGCTTTTCTCTGCCGAGGCTACGGGAGTGACGCACGACAAGATTCATCCTAAAGTGAGCATCATGGCGAAATGGTTGTGGACGGTGTACCTGATATTGACCGTTTCGGAAACCTTGCTGTTGGTTTGGGGAGGCATGGGATGGTTTGATGCCATTTGCCATTCGTTCTCTACGACGGCCACGGGTGGTTTTTCCACCAAGCAGTCGAGTGTGGCTTATTGGAATTCGCCTTTCATCGAGTATGTCATCGCTATCTTTATGATGCTTTCCTCGCTAAACTTTTCATTGTATTTCATGTGCTTGAAAGGGAAGTTCCGCCATCTGCTGAAAGACGATGAAGTGAAGGGCTTTCTGATTTCTGTATTTACGGTGACTTTATTCATCACCGTTGCGCTTATCATCAATAATCATTATGATGTGGAGAAAGCTTTCCGAAAGGCGCTTTTCCAAGTTGTTACGGTGCATAGTTCTACCGGTTTTACCACAGATGATTACAATTTCTGGCCTCCATTCACATGGATGCTTATCATGTATGCTACAATCGTAGGCGGTTGTACCGGTTCTACCAGTGGCGGCATTAAAGTGATGCGCTTGCTCATCCTTTTGCGTAATGCGAAGAACGAATTGGCACGTCTTATTCATCCGCGTGCTGTATTTCCGGTAAAAATAAATCGCCAGACAGTCGACCCGTTGACTATTTCAGCGGTAACGACTTTTACGTTATTATTCTTGATATGCGGTTTTGTAGGTTGGGTTCTTTTGATGATGATGGGAGTGGAACTGACCGATGCGTTCGGGGTGGTTTATTCCAGCATGGGAAATGCAGGCGTGGCTTTAGGACATTACGGACCTGCCTTTTCATGGAGCGGACTTCCTGATGGTGCCAAATGGATATTGTCATTCCTGATGCTGTTAGGCCGTTTGGAACTGTATGCCATTTTGTTGATGTTCGTTCCTAGTTTTTGGCATAACCGTTGATAATTAATAATTAATAGTTAATAATTAATAATTGACGATGCAGGGCAATATACCTACAGGCTATCAATTATTAATTATTAACTATTAATTATTAATAAATCATTCGATTGCCTTAATCAGAAGCATCATGTTCTCGATGTATTTTCGTACGGAAATACCGTCTATTTCTTCTTGGGGAGAATAGGGTGAGGTGTCAAATTCGTCACCTACCATGGTCTGGCTGTATGCATCTTCTGCATACGTGGCTTTTCCCTCTTGATATTCTTTATAAGGATTCGAAATGGAATTCAAGGGCGTGATCCAACATTTCTTCTCTTGCGCTTCTTTTATCAGCCGGGCTATTTCTTTGTCATCAGCCGGTTGGTTGGGCATTCGTGTATAATATTGGGGCAAAGGAATTAATTGATTTGACATTAAGGGTGAAGCTGCCAGCAATGCTTTTCTATCCAGTTTTTTGGCTGCTTCGTATTCCTCTTCCAGTTGGGTAGGATTGACAAAGGTAGCTGAGCTATAGTGGGCGATGGTCGATTCGAGGTTTTGGTCGATATAGTATGTCCCATTGTGGATATTGCCTCCTTTGCGGTGTACGAACAATGGTTTTCCTGTATCCGGATCGATAAAACGTGCTACTAAGATTTCTTCAGAGTTACGTGCTTTGCGGTGCCATATCTTGGCGAACGATTCGGGAAGCTCTTGTGATTTCAAGAATTTGATGGCAGCTGGGATGCCGGCAAGGAAACGGGTATCTGCGGTCAGCTTGTAATATTCAATCATTTGACGTATCATGCCTGCGGTAGTGCCGGTGTTGATACTGCGTGGTTCGTACGACCGGGCGTGAGCCGGTTTCAGGTCTTCTACCGTATATTGGTCTGCCCAACCGGAATAAGGTTCGCCTTGTTGCAAGGTAATCATCAGATACATGGCACGCATAATGGGTTCCTTGATGTTTTGCAGTCCGATAGATTGGTAGCATTGAATTAAGAAACGGATGATTTCAGGGGTAACGTCATCATTCAAGGTAATGAACGATGAATAGTCGGCTTTCCCTTGAAAAGGATGATCGTATTTGAGCGGATAACGTTGAGGCCATCCTCCGGAAGGATATTGGCTCTCCAATACAAAGCGGATGACTTTTTCCAAGGGCGCTTTGTAGACCGGATCGTTCTTTTCTACATACATGCGGAGCAAGAATTCGGCAGCCATCATAGTACCTAAGTCATCGTAAGTCGCATTTCCGTAATAATGGCGGAATTCTTCCAGCCTCCATCCGTTTTTCCCTACCGTGTCGTACCATTGCTTCAGTGAATTTTCGCCGGCATAGTCGAATACATAATTCCATCCTCCGCATTCCAGTTGCCCCCATATTAAGGCATTGGCGACTTTTTCGGCAGCTTCGTAATAATATTCATCACCTGTTGCATGATAAGCGTCCAATAACAGATGACCTACCGAAGGAGTTCCGGGCGGTTGTATCCAGACCATGGTGCGTTTGGCTTCCATTTCTCCCCAGGAACGGGATAGATCGGGCAGGTATTGCCAGACAAATCCTCCACGGTAGCTTACATTATCCATCATGTATTGTGTGACTGTTTTCATGGCAGACATAATTTCTGCCTTTGATTCTGTAGGTTTGTTTGCCTGTAGCGGACTGCATAGCAGCCCGGCAGCCAGTGCGATGGCTCCTGATTTGAAATAAATTTGTTTCAACATGTTTTTCATGGTTTGTTTGAATGATTAATTGAAAGCAAAATAAGTGAAAATGCGGAATAAAACAAATAGGGGATAGGAGTAAAAATTGGTCGAATAGGAGGACTTTTTATGTGAAGTGGAAATCTCTGTCGTTTTACGTTTTATCCTCCAATAAAATCCGTATCTTTGTACATTCTAAATTTAAAAAACAGATTGCGATGAAAACATTGAAAAAACTTTTGTTTACAGGTATTTTGCTTGTTTCATTTAGCCAATTGGGCTTTGCTGCAAATCCGGAAGGTGATTCTCAAAAAACGTGTAGCGAGACATTTATGTTCGAAGCTCAGACTCCGTGGGAACAGACGAGCGATAAAGGTGTGGTTCGTCAGGTTGTGGGTTATAACGGTACGGTGATGATGGTGAAAGTTAAATTTGAGAAAGGAGCAGTAGGTGCGGCTCATACGCATTATCATACTCAAGTGACTTATGTGGCTGCCGGGAAATTTGAGTTCACCATTGGAGGCGAGACGAAAATCGTGTCGGCTGGTGATGCCTTGTATATGGCTCCGGATGTAAAGCATGGTTGCAAGTGTCTGGAAGCCGGCTTGCTGATTGACTGCTTCTCGCCGATGCGTGAAACGTTTTTGGCAAAATAAGACACATCTTGTGCCGTTTCTGTAGAAACTTGATTGAACACAGAGGCATAGAGCTTTATTTTTTAGAGAGGACAAAGTTCACGGAAAACTGATACTGTGACTTTGTCCTCTCTTTATTAATATCTCTGTGCCTCTGTGTCCTGTTTCTTTTTCGCAAACCAATGATAACATTAGCAATGTCTTGAAAGCAAAGAGGGCAAGCCCGAAAGCCTGCCCCCTTATTTACCAACCAAGTTTATGAAACGAATATGATATTCGGTTTATTGCTGTGCAAATCCATAACCATTGGTAAAGCCGCCGGTTGTGATAACGTTTGGAGTGAACGGCCACAAGTAAATCGGAGCCTTTACATAGTCGTAATCATAGAATAAATATCTATAATATTCATTGTCATTGGCAACTATGGCTGCCCCCCAGTCTTGTCTTTCATAACCTTCTGCTTCCAGTGCCTTTGCTTCTGCACCGTTCGGGTCAATATATTCGAACAGACCTTTAATTGCTATATTAGTTGCAGGTGTTGAGGTACCATAATCCAAACCGTAGTTTTCCCATGCATCATTTTGACCACGCCATCCCGGATAAAGCACCGGATCATCTTTCTTGTCTGCCGGACATTCGGTGGTCAGACGGTAACCGTATTCACTGCGTGCGTCTACCAGTTTGGTCCATACATAATTGGAAATTACGTTACCGTTTTCAAATTCGTGATATCCTTTAGCTGCCAAATCGTCAATCATGCTACGGGTCATTTCCTTGATATTGCGGATAGCATCAGGCAGCATACCGGTACGGATTAATGTCCAACGGCGGTCACCTTCACCTGCAAATTCAAATCCACGTTCTTGAATAACAGCGTTGAGCAAACTTCCGCAATCGGCAATGAATTGATCTGTATTGGCTTGTCCTGTCGGGAATGAGCGTTCGCGGATCAGTTTCAAGTAAGTTTCTGCTTCTCCGTTTTCACCCAATGCAGCACAAGCTTCAGCATAACCTAAATAGATTTCAGATATTCGCATATATGGCATGCTGATACCGGATTTACGTTGTCCTGCTGTATAAGGATTTGCCATACGGTTTTCATCCCATTTGTTTACTGTAATGCCTCCACCGTCTGCTTTTGAGTTCGGTACTAATGGAATCAATTTTTCGATGCCCTTACCTGCACTACCCGTTACACAGCAGCTAACGTCACGGCGTTTATCATTCGGATCGAACATACCATAATAAAACGCCGGATTGATTCGTCCTTGTCCATAGGATTTACATGGATAGTCATTAGAAGAACCTCCGCTAGATACACGTCCTAAAGAGTAGGGACGTGGAGAGTTCCCTGAACCTTGAGTTAAAGGAATTTCGTAAATTGATTCATCGGCAAACTCCAAATCATTGTTTTGTTGGAAGAAGTATTGGTACGGATTGTCAAACATTTGTCCTGCATCGCTTTCACTACGTGGATCTGTGGTATGAAAGACAGCAGTACCAGGATTGTCGATACAAGCTTTGAAGTAAGTTTTAGCTATTTGATACAAATTTTGCCAATCTGTACGACGCCCATATTCACTATTATTATTGGGAGTACCCATCGTTTCAAAAGTCAATACATTTCCTTCTCCATCTTTATAAAAATCAGCACCTAAATCCATACGGCGTGTTTGATAACCGCCAGCTTCTAATGCCATACGACCAATCAACCCTTGTACGTAGTTGCGTGACATGAAATTCTTTTGGATGGTTGTATTTTCTCCCAAACGATACATAACCGGTTCAACTCGAATCAAGTCGGCTATGCAGCAATCGTAGATGGAATCACGTGGAGCCAGACCATTGGCAGCTACACCACTTTGAACTTGATAAGGAACGTCACCAAAACTTCTTAACAGTTCGCGATAAGCTGTGGCACGTACAGCGATTGCTTCTCCATATAGTTGGGTCATGTCTGTCGGTGTGCCTGCAGCTATTAGTTCTTCAAATCCTTCTTCATTTTGTAAGGCATTAATGATAGCATTTGCACGGGCAATTACCGCATACATTTGTGCATAGGCACCAGAATCGTCGTCCTTCATGTAGGAAAGCAGACCATATTGCCCTGCATAAGTTCCATTTTGATACAAACATTCCGGATAGTGACGCCCAGGTTGGTTAGAGAATGATTCCGGATGTCTTTCGATATCTGAACCTGTTATGTCTGTACCATAGAAAAGACCATCGCCGAATACTTGTGTACTTCCACATTCTCTCCATTGCTCGTATGTACCGTCCATAGCGGCGCGTGCTGTTTCCATGTTGGAGAAGACAAAGTCTGCATCAACTACTGAAGAAGAGCTGGTTTCTAGAAAATCATTACAGGAAGTCAGTGTTAATGCGCCAGCGGCACATAATATTAGGTATATATTTTTTTTCATAATGATAAACCTCCAATTCTTTTTAGAATGTCAAATTCAAACCGAATGTAAATGTTCTTGCTTTGGGGTAAGCATTGTAGTCATAACTCGGAGTCGGGAATCCGTCACCACCGGCATCAAAGTTGGTATTGACATCTGGGTCAAGACCTGAATAACCGGCAAGGCAGAACAAGTTGCTTCCGGTGAAGTAAACACGCAGGTTGCTGACCTTAATCTTCTGCATCCATTTTTGCGGGAAGGTATAGCCAATAGTCAAAGTTTGTAAACGCAAGTAAGAAGCGTCTTCAATAAAGTCGGATGTCACCATACCGTATTCAGAGTAGAAGTTTGGATATTTCGCATTGGCATTCAAGGCAGTCAATTCACTAGGGTCAGTTACTAAATAAATGTCACCGTTCGCATCAATGTTATAATTTTTATAGGTGTCTTTTACAAATTCCAAGCGGTTGTTACCTAATCCATTGTCTTTATCACCCATCATGCTGTGCATAGCATTGGCATTGTAGACGTCACCACCGATTTGGTAAGTAAAGCCTGCTGAGAAATCGATACTCTTGTAGTTGGCACTTAAGGTAAATCCACCGGTATGTTTCGGCATCATGTGACCGATAATTGTCGCATCGTTATCATTTACTACCCCATTTTTATCCACGTCTTCAAACTTAGCAGCGCCGGGGAATGCATTCTGACCTTCCGGTACCAATGATTTCACTCCGCTCGGATAGTTGACGATACTTTGTACATCAGGGATGCCTGGTTTCAGGGTATAGACACCGTTGGCATAAGTAAAGTCATCAACAGTATAGAATCCTTGTGATTTGAATCCCTGAACCAGACCTACCGGTTCGCCTACACGAATCACATAGTCGTAATTCGGTTTACGCATGGTTGATCCCCAATTGGTATGTGTATCTACAAGTACGCCTTCTGCCAATTCATCAATGTTATTTTTGTTAAAGTTATAGGTTGCATTTAAGGTTAAGTTAAAATCTTTTGAACGTACTAAATCTATACCTAAAGCAACTTCCACACCTTTGTTTGAAGTCTGACCTACATTTTGGAACTGATAACTGTAACCTACAGATGCTTCGATGGGCACTTTCATTAAGATGTCTTTCGTTGTATTCCAATAAGCATCAATGCTACCACGGATGCGATTTTTGAAGAAACCGAAGTCAATACCTAAGTTACGTGAAATGGTACGTTCCCATTTCAGATCTTCGTTACCCATCATTTCACCTGGTTTATAAATTGTAGTAGGCTGACCATTTACGGTTATGTTTTCGGTTTCCCATGTTTCACGCCACAAAGACGGGTCAATGTTATCAGAACCTGACGTACCATAAGACAAACGCAATTTCAAGTTATCCAACCATGTACGTGTATTTTCCATAAACGGTTCGTCAGAAATACGCCATGCCACAGCGGCTGCAGGGAAATATCCCCAATGGTGATTGGGAGCGAATTTAGAAGAACCGTCGGCGCGGAACGTAGCGGTTAGCAAGTAACGTCCTAAGAGCGAGTAGTTGACACGTCCAAACCAAGAAAGGGTATGGGTCGGTGTATCAAGAGTGTTTTTGAATTGGTCTTGTCCTAACGATGAGTCGGTCATGTTAATCATACCGAATGCATCGTCCATGGTAAATCCCGCAGGATAACCAGCACCTTTGATGTAACTTTCGTCATCTTTTGATGCTAACATTTCGTTACCAAGCAAAAAGTCTAAACTATGGTTTTCGCCTAAACCTTGTACTGCATAGTTCAACGTAGTTGCCCAACGTACATCGTAACCGTCTTTTTGAGTTAATTCAGCAACACTATATGCAGTTTCTCCTGGGTCATTACCACCGTTCCATTCTTGTTGTTTTGACCAGCTGCGGCTTAAAGATAATTCGGTACGTGCGGTTAAGCCTTCGATGATGTTCCATGTCAAAGCACCACGTGCACGAATGCGCTGACGTTTGGTTAAATTTGTATAGTTATTGATGATGGTTACAGGATTGTAAGCCGGATCAACTGTAGCTGAACCTTGTCCCATATAACTAGGATTATCTTCCCCTAGTGGTTCATCAATCGGACGATATCTGTAGGAAGCATTATCGAACTTTGCTCCTTCAAATTTCATTTCGTTGTAACGCAAGTCGGCATCAAATGTCAATTGCTTATTGATTTTCTGTGTGATCTTGAAGTTAGCGCTCCAACGGCTGAAGCCTGAATTGATACGGGTACCTTCCGCATCCATGTAGTTTACAGAAGCATAGTATTTTGTCTTCTCATTACCGCCGCTTAACGAAAGGTCGTGATTCCAAGAACCTGCCGTCTGCATTACATCGTTTGCATAATTGTGCGCGCTCATGTTGCGGTATTCTTCCAGATGGTTGCCGTATTTAGAACCTAAACCGAAATACTTGGCAACATTGTCGCCATACGATTCACCGTAAGCCGTAGCGTATGCCCATGTATTATATACGTAGTCATAAGCATCCATGCCTTCCAAGACTTCAGGAGTCGTACGGATTTGGTAGTACATGTTGTATTTTACAACCGCACGGCCTTCTTTCGCACCTTTTGTTGTTACCAAAATTACACCGTTTGCACCACGTGCACCGTAGATAGCTGTAGAAGCTGCATCTTTCAATACATCAATGCTTTCGATGTTGTCTGCAGGGATGTCATCAATGCTGCTTACCTGCACACCGTCGACAATGAACAACGGGTCGTTAGACTGGGTAATAGAGCCTCCACCACGAATACGGATAGACATGCTGGCACCCGGACGTCCGTCCTGAGACGTTACTGATACACCTGGCAACTGGCCTTGTAACGCTTCTGCTACATTCGCTACCGGATTGGCAGCCAGTTTCTCTCCCGTTACAGAAGCTACCGAACCGGTCAGGTCGCGTCTCTTTACGGTACCGTAACCGATGACAACGACTTCGTCCAACGTTTCGGAGTCTTCTTTCAGAATAACATTAAATGAAGTTTGTGAACCTACCGGAATTTCTTGTGAAAGGAAACCGATATACGATACAACGAGCACGTCTGAGCTCTTTACATCCGGAATCGTGAATTTACCGTCCAAGTCGGTAATTGATCCGTTTGCTGTACCTTTTACCAGTACATTCACACCAATCATGGGTTCACCCGTGGCATCTTTGACCACTCCTTGAATCTGTTTGCCTTGCGCGAAAGCAAACAAGCAGATCATACTCAACAAGAACGTCGAATAGATCCTTTTTAAACATCTCAATTGATCCATAAGTGTTTTTGTTTTTAGATTTAATTGGTTGAATATTGAAAACTTGTTAGCGCAAATGTACGCCAAAATTCAATAAGTCGGTGTGTAAATATTGATTTTTTTTAGTGAAGATAGTGGAAAAATCGTATTTTTACAGGTATTCGCATGGCTAACGTTATAATTATAGTTCAATAAGGTGGCAATCCGGATATCCGATGGAAGCGGCTTGTTTTACGTGCTGCAAAAGTGTCCAAAATGAAAAACGCAGGGGCTCTGTATGTAGATAACTAAGGTGTCTGAACGAACATAAGTGAATCGGTCATCGAACATAAGTGAGTCAGCTGTTTAACATAAGTGAGTCAGCCGTCGCACTTATGTTGTGCCTTTTTGTTATCCCGGTTGTGTTTGCCTGTATGTACGGCTGCGTTTTCGGAGGCATTTTGTTGCCTTTCCTTTCCATTTCCGCTTCCTTCGCGCACGCGTATAATTGAATAAGGTAAGGCGTACTGCATCCCGGACTTTCTTCCGGAAGTTTTTTTATGTCTCAACCTGTTGTATTTCAGTTTATTTGCATATTCATTACAAAAAACTTTCGAAAAAAAGTGTCCGATGTCTTGCAGTTTCTGAAAAAGTCTGTACCTTTGCACTCGCTTTCCGGAAGGGACGCCCCCTGAGAGGGGCTGTAACGGTAAGGGGAGCGACGTTCTATGAGATTATTTGGATAGGAACAACGTAGTACGATTCAAGGAAAGGAAAAGAGACGTCAATTCAAGAGACGAACGGGAGCCAGTCGACAGGATTCATTTAAAAGAAAAAGATATTCTACAATGAAGAGTTTGATCCTGGCTCAGGATGAACGCTAGCTACAGGCTTAACACATGCAAGTCGCGGGGCAGCGGAAGCTTAGCTTGCTAGGCTTGCCGGCGACCGGCGCACGGGTGAGTAACGCGTATCCGACCTTCCGCACACTCCGGGCCAGCCTTCCGAAAGGAAGATTAATCCCGGATGGCATGGCGTGGCTGCATGGCAGCGCCATTAAAGGAGCGATCCGGTGTGCGATGGGGGTGCGTTCCATTAGCTTGTTGGCGGGGTAACGGCCCACCAAGGCGACGATGGATAGGGGTTCTGAGAGGAAGGCCCCCCCACATTGGGACTGAGACACGGCCCAAACTCCTACGGGAGGCAGCAGTGAGGAATATTGGTCAATGGGCGAGAGCCTGAACCAGCCAAGTAGCGTGGAGGATGACTGCCCTACGGGTTGTAAACTCCTTTTATAAGGGAATAAAGCCTCCCACGTGTGGGAGCTTGTATGTACCTTATGAATAAGCATCGGCTAACTCCGTGCCAGCAGCCGCGGTAATACGGAGGATGCGAGCGTTATCCGGATTTATTGGGTTTAAAGGGAGCGTAGACGGGATGTCAAGTCAGCTGTGAAAGTTTGCGGCTCAACCGTAAAATTGCAGTTGAAACTGGCTTTCTTGAGTGCGTTCGAGGCAGGCGGAATTCGTGGTGTAGCGGTGAAATGCATAGATATCACGAAGAACCCCGATTGCGAAGGCAGCCTGCTAGGCCGCAACTGACGTTGATGCTCGAAAGTGCGGGTATCAAACAGGATTAGATACCCTGGTAGTCCGCACGGTAAACGATGGGCACTCGCTGCCGGCGATATACAGCCGGCGGCTTAGCGAAAGCGTTAAGTGCCCCACCTGGGGAGTACGCCGGCAACGGTGAAACTCAAAGGAATTGACGGGGGCCCGCACAAGCGGAGGAACATGTGGTTTAATTCGATGATACGCGAGGAACCTTACCCGGGCTTGAACTGCGCCTGAATGTGCCGGAAACGGCACAGCCGCAAGGCAGGCGTGGAGGTGCTGCATGGTTGTCGTCAGCTCGTGCCGTGAGGTGTCGGCTTAAGTGCCATAACGAGCGCAACCCCTTCCGCCAGTTGCCATCAGGCAATGCTGGGGACTCTGGCGGTACTGCCATCGTAAGATGCGAGGAAGGTGGGGATGACGTCAAATCAGCACGGCCCTTACGTCCGGGGCTACACACGTGTTACAATGGGGGGTACAGAGGGCCGCCATCCGGCGACGGAGCGCCAATCCCAAAAGCCCCTCCCAGTTCGGACTGGAGCCTGCAACCCGGCTCCACGAAGCTGGATTCGCTAGTAATCGCGCATCAGCCACGGCGCGGTGAATACGTTCCCGGGCCTTGTACACACCGCCCGTCAAGCCATGAAAGCCGGGGGTGCCTGAAGTGCGTAACCGAAAGGGGCGCCCTAGGGTAAAACCGGTGATTGGGGCTAAGTCGTAACAAGGTAGCCGTACCGGAAGGTGCGGCTGGAACACCTCCTTTCTGGAGCGGCTTCCGTTCCGGTGGCGTCCTGCCTTTTCGGCGTGCCGTTGTTCCCCTCCTTATATATGATATGAAACAGAGGTTCAACGCCAGTCCTATAGCTCAGTTGGTCAGAGCGCCACACTGATAATGTGGAGGTCGGCAGTTCAACTCTGCCTGGGACTACGGTCTTGGGGGATTAGCTCAGCTGGCTAGAGCACCTGCTTTGCAAGCAGGGGGTCAACGGTTCGAATCCGTTATTCTCCACTGTTAGAAAGAAGTTCTATGACATGATGTGACAAGCAATAAAGAGAAACGAGCGCTTGCAGGCTATTCTGCAAGCATCAGCCAGAGGTATATGCCCGCTCTCTTCCGGAAGGAAGAGCGAGCGGCGGCGTAAGTAGATAAGGGCGCACGGCGGATGCCTTGGCTCTCGGAGACGATGAAGGACGTGACAAGCTGCGAAAAGCCGCGGGGAGGCGCACATGGCCCTTGATCCGCGGATCTCCGAATGGGACAACCCGTCATGCTGAAGGCATGACATCCCGCCTGAGGCGGGAGGCCAACGCGGGGAACTGAAACATCTTAGTACCCGCAGGAAAAGAAAACAACAGTGATTCCCCCAGTAGCGGCGAGCGAACGGGGAGGAGCCCAAACCGCGCGTGTTACGGCACGCGCGGGGTTGAAGGACCGCGACACCGCAAGAAGCAAGGCGAATGGAACGCGCTGGAAAGCGCGGCCGTAGAGCATGAAAGCTGCGTACATGAAGCCTTGTGAAGCGTAGCGGCATCCTGAGTAGCGCGGGGCACGTGGAACCCTGCGTGAATCTGCCGGGCCCATCCGGCAAGGCTAAATACTCCCGAGAGACCGATAGCGAACCAGTACCGTGAGGGAAAGGTGAAAAGCACTTCGGACAGAAGAGTGAAAGAGACCCTGAAACCGTGCGCCTACAAGCGGTCGGAGCACGCAAGTGTGACGGCGTGCCTTTTGCATAATGAACCTACGAGTTCCCCTGCTTGGCGAGGTTAAGCGCGACAAGGCGCGGAGCCGGAGCGAAAGCGAGTCTGAAAAGGGCGTCAAGTCATGCGGGGGAGACGCGAAACCAAGTGATCTACCCTTGTCCAGGATGAAGTCCGGGTAACGCCGGATGGAGGTCCGCACCGATAAGCGTTGAAAAGCTTCCGGATGAGGCGAGGGTAGGAGTGAAAGGCCAATCAAACTTGGAGATAGCTCGTACTCCCCGAAATGCATTTAGGTGCAGCCTCGCGGTAATTCGGCATGAGGTAGAGCGACTGATAGGATGCGGGGGCTTCACCGCCTGCCAAGTCCTGACAAACTCCGAATGCATGCCGCATGTTCCGCGGGAGTGAGGGCACGGGTGCTAAGGTCCGTGCCCGAGAGGAGAAGAATCCTGACCGCCGGCTAAGGCCCCTGAGTGGCGCCTGAGTTAATCTAACGAAGTCCGGCCCCCGAGACAGCTAGGATGTTGGCTTGGAAGCAGCCATTCATTTAAAGAGCGCGTAACAGCTCACTAGTCGAGGTGCCGGGCGTGGATAATAATCGGGTATAAGGCGCCCGCCGAAGCCGCGGGATACAGAGTATCGGTAGGGGAGCATTCCATCGGCGCCGAAGGCGCTCCGTAAGGTGCGCTGGAGCTTATGGAAAAGCAAATGTAGGTATAAGTAACGATAAAGGGGGTGAGAGGCCCCCTCGCCGAAAGACTAAGGTTTCCTGATCAACGCTAATCGGATCAGGGTAAGTCGGGGGCCTAAGGCTCAGCCGCACGGCGAGGCCGATGGACAAACGGTCAACATTCCGTTACTGGCGTCCGGTGTGACGCGGTGACGCGGCTGTGACACTGCCGCCCCCTGACGGAATAGGGGGTTTAAGGGTGTAGGAGCCGATTCCCGCAGGCAAATCCACGGGAAGATCCGAACCTGAAAGTACGGCGCGCCCTCCGGGGCAAGCCGATAGCGCAGGTAACCATGCCGCCGAGAAAAACCGCTAAACTCCAGCCGGACGGCACCCGTACCGCAAACGGACACACGTAGTCGGGTTGAATATACTGAGGCGCTTGGGTTAATCACGGTTAAGGAACTAGGCAAACTGACCCTGTAACTTCGGGATAAAGGGTCCCTCCTCGCAAGAGAGGGCGCAGAGAATCGGTCCAGGCAACTGTTTACCAAAAACACAGGGCTGTGCTAATTCGAAAGAAGCCGTATACAGCCTGACACCTGCCCGGTGCCGGAAGGTTAAGAGGAGAGGTCATCGCGAGAGAAGCCTTGAATTGAAGCCCCGGTAAACGGCGGCCGTAACTATAACGGTCCTAAGGTAGCGAAATTCCTTGTCGGGTAAGTTCCGACCTGCACGAATGGTGTAATGATCCGGACGCTGTCTCAACCGTGATCCCAGTGAAATTGTAGTATCGGTGAAGATGCCGATTACCCGCGATGGGACGAAAAGACCCCGTGAACCTTTACTGCAGCTTAGCATTGGACGTGGGCACGCGTTGTGTAGGATAGGCCGGAGGCAATGAGCCGCGGGCGCCAGCCTGTGGGGAGCCGCCGTTGAAATACGGCCCTTCGTTTGTCTGTGTCCTAACTCCGGGTTGGAGGACATTGCTTGGCGGGCAGTTTGACTGGGGTGGTCGCCTCCAAAAGCGTAACGGAGGCTTCTAAAGGTGCCCTCAGGACGATCGGTAACCGTCCTCAGAGTGTAATGGCAGAAGGGCGCTTGACTGGGAGGCCGACAGGCCGAGCAGGTAGGAAACTAGAGCATAGTGATCCGGTGTTTCCGCATGGAAGGGACATCGCTCAAAGGATAAAAGGTACTCCGGGGATAACAGGCTGATCCCTCCCAAGAGCTCATATCGACGGAGTGGTTTGGCACCTCGATGTCGGCTCGTCACATCCTGGGGCTGGAGAAGGTCCCAAGGGTTGGGCTGTTCGCCCATTAAAGTGGCACGCGAGCTGGGTTCAGAACGTCGTGAGACAGTTCGGTCTCTATCTATCGTGGGCGCGGGAAATCTGCGCGGCTCGGGCACTAGTACGAGAGGACCGTGCTTGACAGACCTCCGGTTTGCCGGTTGTCCCGCCAGGGGCACCGCCGGGTATCCGCGTCTGTACCGGATAAGCGCTGAAAGCATCTAAGCGCGAAGCCGTCCGCAAGATTAGATTTCCTTGAGGGCCGTCACAGACTATGACGTCGATAGGACGCAGGTGTAAAGGTGGAGACACCAAAGCCGAGCGTTACTAATTGCCCGAAACTTTCCCGCCGCGTTTTGCGGCCGTATGCTTCCGGCACTTGTTTCCGGATTGCTTGTCGCTTGTCATGGCACTTGATCGTATTCAGGTGGCTATAGCGCGAAGGTCCCACCTCTTCCCATTCCGAACAGAGCAGTTAAGCTTCGCATCGCCGATGGTACTGCGCAAGCGGGAGAGTAGGTAGCCGCCGTTTTTTCCCTCCCCCCGGCATCCGATGGGCTGCCAGGGGGATTTTTTGTTCAGCGATGCAGGAAATAAGTAAGAGCCTGTTTTGAATTTCTCCAAAAAGATTTTCTCGTCTTGATGTTTACGTTTTCGTGTGTGCTTGGGGCAATTTGGGGGGACCTTTCTGCTTCTGTTCTTCGTCAGACAACCCGCTATCTTCTTCATCACACAAGCGGAGTGTCTCAAAAACTCATCCCAAATCAGCACACGATAAATTCAAAACAGTTTCTCAATGGATATCCGTGTTTTTTTGTATTTCTGTAAAAATGTAAAGGCATGAGATTCTATATCTTCTTTTTATTCGTATATCTGTATTGAGGGAATTTTTAAGGTTCGCATATATTTATGTCTATTTTCCGTTAAGCCGTAATTAGTCTTGACAAATGTTCGCTTATTAGGCTTTCTTCTTTTTCCTTTTTGATTACAATTGACTATTATTGTAACATGTATTCTATATGCTTTCATCTCTCTCTTAGGATGTAAATTGAAAAAAGTTTTGATTTCTTCGTAGATTTAATTCTTTTTCGTAACTTCGCACTGATTTAGAAAATATTAAAGATAATGACGAAACAGCTATTGAAACCTGATTACATTTTCGAGTCAAGTTGGGAAGTATGTAATAAGGTCGGTGGAATTTACACCGTATTATCGACAAGGGCAAAAACCTTGCAAGCTGCATTTCCGGATCGAATTTTCTTTATCGGCCCGGATGTTTGGAGAGGTAAGGAGAATCCTTTGTTTACCGAAGATGAAAGTGCATTGCGATTGTGGCGTGAGCATGTGAAGAATGAAGGATTAGATGTGCGTGTGGGACGTTGGAATATTCCTGGGCATCCAATTTCAATTTTAGTGGATTTTTCTCCATTTTACAATCAGAAAAATGAAATCTACACACAGGCATGGCTAGATTATCAGGTTGACTCTTTGCACGCTTATGGTGATTATGACGAGGCATCCATGTTTTCTTATGCTGCTGGAAAGGTGGTAGAGAGTTTCTATCGTTATTATTTATCGGCTCAAGATAAGGTGATTTATCAGGCTCATGAATGGATGACTGGGCTGGGAGCTTTGTATGTACAGAAAAAGGTGCCTGAAATCGCTACTGTCTTTACAACACACGCTACTTCGATAGGGCGTTCGATTGCGGGTAACAACAAGCCTCTGTATGATTATTTATTTGCCTATAATGGCGATCAGATGGCACAAGAATTGAATATGCAGTCCAAACATTCAATAGAAAAACAAACAGCCCATCATGTGGATTGCTTTACTACGGTAAGTGAGATTACCAATAACGAATGTCGTGAATTGCTGGATAAATCGGCTGATGTGGTTCTGATGAATGGCTTTGAAGATGATTTTGTTCCCGAGAAAAGTGATTTTGCTTCCAAACGCAAGCATGCTCGCGAGGTCATGTTGCGGATAGCAAATAAATTATTGGGTACTCAATTGGACGATGATACCCTGATTATCGGTACGAGTGGCAGATATGAGTTTAAGAATAAAGGAATTAATGTCTATTTGGAAGCTCTGAACCGATTGACTCGTGATAAAAATCTGAAAAAAAATGTGTTAGCCTTTATCAATGTTCCAGGTTGGGTAGGAGAAGCCCGCGAAGATTTGCTGGAACGTATGAATAGCGATCAGAATTATACTACTCCACTTAAAGTTCCTTTTATTACCCATTGGTTGCATAATATGACCCATGACCAAGTGTTGGATATGTTGAAATACCTGAACATGTCGAATGCTGCGGATACAAAAGTGAAAGTCATCTTTGTTCCTTGCTATTTGGATGGGAAAGACGGAATATTGAACGAATCTTATTATGATTTGTTAATTGGCATGGATTTAAGTGTCTATCCTTCTTATTATGAACCGTGGGGCTATACACCATTGGAAAGCGTTGCGTTTCATGTGCCCACCATAACTACTGATTTGGCGGGATTTGGCTTATGGGTCAATTCGGTTACAGGACATGAAGGCACTTTGCAGGACGGTGTGAAGGTTATCCATCGTACAGACTATAATTATTCGGAAGTTGCGGATACTATAAAGGATACGGTTTCTGATTTTTCTGCTTTATCTGACCAAGAAATAACTCAAATACGTGAACATGCGGCATCAATTGCCGAAAAGGCCTTGTGGAAACACTTTATACAATATTATTATGAAGCTTACGACATTGCTTTGCGCAATGCGGAAAAACGTATGAAAAAACAATAACCGAAATCATTTACACTAAATTTAAACAATATGAAAGTCAAGACTAATTATGCTAACACTCCAGCCTGGAGAGAGGTTAATGTAAAATCTCGTATTCCGGAACCTTTGAAGATGTTGGAAAGGATGGCCCGCAACATTTGGTGGGCTTGGAATGATGAAGCTACAGAGATGTTTAAAGAACTGGATCCGGAATTGTGGAAAGCCGTAGGTCAGAATCCGGTCGCTTTGCTAGAGCGTTTAAGCTATGAAAAATTGGAAGATTTATCGGCTGATAAAGCCACACTTAAGAAAATCAACGATGTTTATTCCAAGTTTGAGGCATACATGAACGAGAAGCCTGACGCTTCGCGTCCTTCTGTCGCTTATTTCTGTATGGAGTATGGTTTGACTCATGTTTTAAAAATCTATTCAGGAGGTTTGGGTATCTTGGCTGGTGATTACTTGAAAGAGGCATCGGACAGCAATGTAGATATGTGCGGTATCGGTTTCTTGTACCGCTATGGCTATTTTAAACAGACATTGTCGATGGACGGTCAGCAAATCGCTAATTACGAAGCCCAGAATTTCGGTAGCCTGCCTTTGGAACGTGTAGTAGATGCAGAAGGAAAGCCTTTGGTTTTGGATGTTCCATATTTGAATTACTATGTTCACGCATGCGTATGGAGAGTGAACGTAGGACGTGTCCCTTTGTATTTGCTTGATACTGATAATGAGATGAACAGTGAATTCGACCGTTCGATTACTTATCAATTGTATGGCGGTGATTGGGAAAACCGTTTGAAACAAGAAATTCTTTTGGGTATTGGAGGCGTATTGTTGCTGAAGAAATTAGGCATCAAGAAAGATGTATATCACTGCAATGAGGGACATGCTGCTTTGTGTAATGTTCAGCGTTTGTGCGATTATGTAGAAAGCGGAATGACTTTTGATGAAGCGTTAGAAGTAGTACGTGCTTCTTCTCTTTATACGGTGCATACTCCGGTACCTGCCGGTCATGACTATTTCGATGAAGGTCTGTTTGGTAAATATATGGGCGGTTATCCGCAACGCATGGGTATCACTTGGGATGAGTTGATGGATTTGGGCCGTATCAACCCGGGTGACCATAATGAACGTTTTTGTATGTCTACGTTTGCATGCAATACTTGCCAGGAAGTGAATGGTGTAAGCTGGTTGCATGGAAAGGTGTCTCAGGAAATGTTCTCAGGCATTTGGAAGGGATATTTCCCAGAAGAGAATCATGTGGGCTATGTTACTAATGGCGTGCATTTCCCGACTTGGTGCGCTTCTGAATGGAAGAAATTGTATAACAAATACTTCGACCAGAACTTTTTGAAAGATCAGTCAAATCCGAATATTTGGGAAGCTATTTATAATGTGCCTGATGAAGAAATTTGGAAAACCCGCTTGGCATTGAAGAATAAGCTGATAGATTATATCCGGGAACAATTCCGCAAGAATTGGTTGAAGAACCAGGGTAATCCGGCTTTGATTGTTTCTTTGCTTGACAAGATTAATCCGAACGCTTTGACTATCGGTTTTGCGCGTCGTTTTGCTACATACAAACGTGCACATTTGTTGTTCAGCGATTTGGACCGCTTATCTAAGATTGTTAATAATCCAGACTATCCGGTGCAGTTCTTGTTTGCTGGAAAAGCTCACCCGCATGACGGTGCCGGCCAAGGGCTGATCAAGCGTATTATTGAAATTTCAAACCGTCCGGAATTCTTGGGTAAGATTATTTTCTTGCAAGATTACGATATGAAACTGGCACGCCGTTTGGTATCGGGCGTAGATATCTGGATGAATACGCCGACCCGTCCGCTGGAAGCATCTGGTACATCAGGTGAAAAAGCTTTGATGAATGGTGTTGTAAACTTCTCTGTATTGGACGGTTGGTGGCTTGAAGGATACCGTGAAGGTGCCGGATGGGCTTTAACTGAAAAACGTACGTACCAGAATCAGGAGTATCAGGATCAGTTGGACGCTGCTACAATTTATAGTTTGCTGGAAACTGAGATCTTGCCGTTGTATTACGCCCGTAATAAGAAGGGATATTCTGAAGGTTGGGTTAGAACAATCAAAAATTCGATTGCTCAGATTGCTCCGCACTATACGATGAAGCGTCAGTTGGATGACTATTACGCTAAATTCTATGGAAAAGAAGCTGAACGTTTCCATGCTTTGGAAGCAGACAATTATGCGAAAGTGAAAGCATTGGCTGCTTGGAAAGAAGAAGTTGCCGCAAAATGGGATTCTATTCAGGTTGTATCGATGGACAAGTGCGAAGAACTTCGTCAAGGCAATGTAGAAAGCGGTAAGGATTATACCATTACTTGCGTTGTAGACGAAAAAGGACTTGATGATGCAGTGGGAATCGAAATGGTGGTTACTTACAAGAATGCTGAAGGAAAGGAATATATTTATAGTGTAGTGCCGATGGAACTGGTAAAACGTGAAGGCAATTTGTATACATTCAAGATGGAATACAGCATGTCGAATGCCGGAAGTTTCAAGGTAGCATACCGCATGTATCCGAAGCACGTTGACCTGCCTCACCGTCAGGACTTCTGCTATGTGCGCTGGTTTAATGAATAATCCACTGATATAAGTGATGTTTTATAAAAGCCGGTTGATTCAATGAAGAGTCAACCGGCTTTTTTGGTCAGATAGCCTGCTTATCATCTTCGTAAAATCAGAAAGGCATCCTCGAAAACAGTTTTTGGCAGTTTTCTGTTTAAGGGTAAAAACAGTGATATTGTGCTTGCAGATAATCAAGTTTCTGTTTTCGGCCGGTATCCAATATGTGAGCAGCATATTGATTTTTATATTCCACGGCGTGGAATGTACATTCCATGGGCTGGAATATACGTTCCATGGCGTGGAATATACGTTCCAGCCCGTGGAACGTAAAATCAGAGCTATTGAAAGAAGAAAGCCTGTAGCTTTGTAGAAAAGGTTGACTACTTTAAGTCTTATTCGTAGTACGGGTTGACTCGTATTATTACTATTCATGCACAGGGTTAACCCTGTGGCCGTTTTTTCATGAAAAGGGTTTACCTTTCCGTTTTCGAGGCAAAGATAAGCTTTTATTTTCATCTTCCTCTCTATAACAAGGTAAAAACGTAAGTTTCATCCGGAGGCCGGCCGGCTTCCGGTCTGTGGGCGGCTTTGTCCTTTTATGGCCCTCTCCCGGAAACTGGTCCACTTCTTCTTCAGCTCCCCCTTGCACCGGGAGGCTTCGGCCGGCGTCATGCCGTCCAGGCTCCAGTGGGGACGTTCGTTGTTATAGAAGTCCACCGCCTCCTTCACCGCCTCCCTTACCTGAGTGATGTTCAGGAACGTCATGCCGCCGAGCAGCTCATTCTTGACCGTGTTGTTCACCCGTTCGGCCACCGCGTTGTCTTTCGGATTGCCGCTTTCGGTCATGCTGATGCGGATCTGACGTTCCTTCAAACGCCGCGTGTACTCGTAACTGGCATATTGCACGCCCCGGTCCGAATGGTGGATCAGGCCGCTCAAGTCCCTGTCCCCATAGTGCCGCAAGGCCATTTCCAGCGCTTCAAGGGGATAGCGGGAGTCCAATGTCTCGCCCACGCTATAGCCCACGATTTCCTTTGTGTAATAATCGGTTATGAGCGAAAGGTAGCAGAACGTGTATTCCCCCGTCAACGGATCCGTCCAGCATACGATGTAGGTGATGTCGCTCACTATCAGCTGGCAGGGCGCATCGGGTATCAGCGCTTTCACCAGGTTCGGATAGACCGGAAGCCCGTGGCGCGAATCGGTCGTCACGGCACGACGCTTACGGCGGCGGAGCTTAAGCCCGTGGCGTTCCATTATCGCATAAAAACGGTTGAAGCCCACGTGCCAGGCTGTGCCGAAACGGCGGTTGTACATCTGCCACAACTTGCCTCCTCCTATGCCCGGATCCTTGCGGCGGACCTCTCTGACGTAGTCCACAACGAAAGATTCCAGCGCCAGGCGGTGCAAAAGCTTGTCCTCATGCTTGTAGTAGGCCTGTTTGCTTACACCAAGCAGACGGCACATCGGGGCAATGCCGTAAAGACGCTTGTCCCGGACGTGCAGCCTACATGCTACTTGGTGCCAGCTTTTTTTAGCCGTATGCCGTATACTTCCTCCCCGAATGCGACCATCTCTTCATAGAAGTCGGCGCGGAGGCGTTCCCGTTCAAGCTCTTTCTTCAAACGGGCCAGTTCATTCTGAAGACGCTTGTAATCTTCCGGAGTCACATCTTTTCCTTGACGTTTCATCTGTTCTGCTATTTGAGGGTTTTCACGCTCAAAGGTAGACAATATACGATACAAAGTCGTACGGCTTATGCCGAATTTTTTCATTAAGGCGGAATTGTCCAACCCCTCAACTTTACACAAACGGTAAATCTCTACTGCACGGATGCAAGAATGATCGTGCACAAAACTTTCTTCTTTTTTCATTTTCTTGACTCTGATTTATGAGTCAACCTTTTCTAAAATAAGACAGCCATTCGGATTCGGGAATAAATCCATCCAATTGATTGAGTTTGTATTAACGCATTGGCACATTCCCGCATAGGCTATTGATTATAGTTCCAGCTTTTTCTTCAGTTCTTGGGAGAGGGCATCTTTGTGAACCAGGATGTAGATGGTTTTGGCACGGACATAGCTTTCCGACATGTTCAGGTATCCTCCGAAACGGTTCCCGTCGGCTGCCCATGAGTTCTTGGTGATGTAGTAGCGGGTGCCGTTTTGGTCGGTTGCAATACCGGTGATGTGCATCAGGTGATCATCGGTGGTTTTTCCAGATTCGTAGCCTTGCTGGCGGATTTCGGGAGTGACGTTCACTTCCGGATACGGACGCTTAAAATGGAATACTTCGGCAAGCCGGTCTTTTGTGCTCAGTTGTCCCCAGCGTGCACGGTCGCTGTCTTTATACAGGTCGGCATTCTCTACGTCGGGATTGATTGCCACTCCGTTGTTGAACGAGAACCCAGGTTCGCTTACGTCACCGTCCCAGCACAGGGTGTATCCGTTTTCCAATGCCGTGTCCATTGTGCTTATCAGTTCATCCAGAGGAAGGTTGTACATGCGTTGGTGCTCCCAGTTGTCGGGGATTTCCACTTCGAATGCTTTGTAATAGGGCTTGTGGGTGAAGCTGGTGAGCGGGATATAGTCGTCGGTGTCGATGTCCAGACTTTCTGCAAAGCTTTCAGGGGTGTATTCTTTGCCTTTATACGTGAATTTTTCGGGGAGTTTGCCGAAGTAGATATCGAACAGGCTATTGGCAAGCTGCTGGTATTGGGGGCTGTTCTTGCTTTGTTTGACTGCTTCTGCAGAGAGGGCTTCCACGTATCCGGCAAGTTCGGAGTGGTTGTGTACCGGTGAGTCGTAGTTAATGCCTGTATAGACTTCTTCGGGCACGATACCTACTTGGTTGAATGCAGTCATCCAACTGGTGGTGATGCTTCCTTGCCCTACGTTACCCTTGCCGTGGCGCAGGAAGTTGTCGGCCATCTGATTCAGGTATTTCTGGCGCACGATGAACATTTCTGAGAGATCGTATTCTCCTTTGCCTTGGCGCAGCAGTTCCGATTCGATGAACGAGGTGGTGGCGAAGCACCAGCATGTACCGCTTATTGCCTGGTCTTTTACGGGGGTTGTCTTTTGCTGGACTACGGTGTTGAACTTGTATCCATCTTTCTCTTCTGCCATTACCGGCAGGGTGGCAAGCGCGAAGGCTGCCCATACATAATGTCTCAGTTTCATGAGTTCTTGAGTTTTTAAGTTTTTGAGTTACTGATATCTGTTATTAGTTGTCCATTGTCAATTGTTCGTAAGGTATTCTTTTCGGAACATGTCGAGGAACAGCAGGAAGAGTGATACCAGCAACGGTCCGAAAATGATGCCCATAAAGCCGAAGATGGGAAGTCCTGCCACCACGCCGAAGATTGTAATCAGCGGATGGATGTTTGCCATTTTCTTTTGCAGGATGAACCGGATGAGATTATCGCATTGTGAGATGATGATGCCTCCGTAGGCAAGCAGTATCAGTCCGTGTACCCAATCGCCGATGATGAAGAAATAAGCGGTGACCGGAACCCATACCAGAGCCGTTCCTACCAGAGGGACGATGGAGGCGAAACCGGTAAGCATTGCCGTGAGAACCGGGTTCGGTGCATGGCAAAGCAAATAGCCGAACAATGAGATAAATCCTTGAATGATGGCTAGGAGAGGGATTCCGATGGCATTGGAGCGGACAATGAGCTGGATTTTCTGGAGCACTTCGCGCTTGTTGTTTTCTTCGAAAGGAAGCAGTTCGGAAATGAATTGCTCCATTTTGTCTCCTTCCCATAACATGAAGAACAAAAGCATAATGGCTACAGCCAGATTGATGATAAGATCGCTCACTCCCGTCATGATAGAGTGCCCGATAGAGGAGGCTTGTGTGATGATGAACGACAAGTTTTTTTCCGACAAAACGTCGAAGCCGGTACGTTTCTCGATGATGTCTATCATTTGTTGGGCAGGGCGGATGATATCAGCGGTGTCAAAGTGCAGATTGGATATTTGATTGACTACTGCCCAGCTGAAAAGTGAAAGAGGAATCAAGATAAATAAGGTCGTTCCGATGGTGACAATCCATACGGCAACCAATGGCTTGATTTTTGATTTCAGCCAGTTTGTAAATCCGCGTAAAAGCAGATAGAGGGTAAATCCGCCCAGTATGCCGTTCATATAGGGTTGGGCTTGACGGAACAAGAGGATTCCTAAGCCTACAATCAGAATGATAAGCGAGTATTTCCAATATGTTTCTTTCATGCTTTTATATATTAGGGTTATCGGATAATGTTGTTTCTTCTTTCTTTCGTTTTTTCCAGAGTTGCCAGCTGTTGATAATGTTTTGCCATGCCACGTAACTTCCCGGAGCGATGGCTGTAACCGGATTCAAGTAGGTTGTGGCCATCCAGATAGCGAGGATGGTATTTTTCTGTCCTAATGCTTGCCCTCCGCTAATCCGGTCGTTATGTTTTCCTCCGATGCTTTTTCCGCACCAGAACTGTAGGCAGCAGATTACCAATGCTAAACCGGCTATCATGCATTCTTCGCCTATCGATATATTGCCTTCTACAATCGATTTCATGGTTTCGCCCATGGCGATGGTCAAAGCGACAGCCCACAGATAAAATGCCATATCTTTAAGTCCTGTCAGAAAACGATGTACCGGAGGAAAGTATTTCCGTAAAAACAGGGCAATAAAGAAAGGGAACAGCAAAAGCGGGAATACTTTTCCTAATATTTTCAGAAACGACATTCCAAAAGAAAAATCAGAAGGTTCTACCAATGGGAATACCAACGGGACGACGATTGCCGCCAATAAGTTTGACATTAATGTGTAAGTGGTAAGCGAAGCGGCGCTTCCTCCTAATTTTCCTGTGATGACCGCGGCTGCAGTCGCGGTAGGACAGATAAGACATACCATGGCACCTTCTAACGCTATTTTCCAGTAATTCCCTGATTTGAAAAGCAGTAAGGTACCCGCAATGAACAGGCAGGATATCAGTTGGATTAGTAATAACTGGTA
This sequence comes from Phocaeicola salanitronis DSM 18170, assembly GCF_000190575.1. NCBI lineage: Bacteria > Pseudomonadati > Bacteroidota > Bacteroidia > Bacteroidales > Bacteroidaceae > Phocaeicola > Phocaeicola salanitronis. Next base: position 4,240,139 of record NC_015164.1, read on the forward strand.
GGTCCAACGCCGAGGTGACAAATCCTTTATCTCTACTTTGCAAAAAGTAAGTAATAATTGCGAAAAAATCAGGAAAGGGGTTAGCCACGATACCTGAGCCTTGACAAAGGGTTTTAGCGGGGCAAGAAAATCGAAATATGCAAAACAGAAATATCCGATGATGCCTGCCAGCATGGCTAAAGGCAATGTCCAATTTTTTATAAACTGTAACATAGACTGTGCTCTCTTATTCATGGCGCAAAAATAAGGAAAAAGTGAAAAACGGTCGCATTTTTTTCTGTTTTTATAGACTTTCTCCTTTAAATTATAGATTTCTTTCATGGGATAAGGTGGAAAAGGCAAAAAACTATTACCTTTGCATCGGACTGATAATATGAAAAGGTATAAATTTTACATAGTATTCGTTTCCTGTGTCTTTTTATCGTTCTTGTTGGGAACGTTGCCGGCAGGTGCTTCAGATAAATTGTTTACGGTAGTTATTGATGCCGGTCATGGAGGTAATGATCCGGGTGCAATCGGTCGGCGTGGACGGGAAAAGAATATCAATTTAAGTGTGGCTCTGAAATTGGGCAAGCTGATTGAAGGGAATTGTAAAGACGCGAAAGTGGTTTATACGCGTAAGAAGGATATATTTGTCCCTCTTCATAGGCGTGCCGAAATAGCCAATGCGGCAAAAGCTGACTTGTTTATATCGATTCATACCAATTCGCTCGCTTCCCGTAATAGCCGGGTGCAGGGTACTGAGACTTATACGTTAGGGCTTCACCGGACGGAAGATAACCTGGAAGTGGCTAAGAAAGAAAATGCTGTTATTTTGATAGAAGATGATTACCAGCAACGCTATGCCGGGTTTAATCCGAATTCATCGGAGAGTTACATTATTTTCGAGTTCTTGCAGGATAAATACATGGCGCAAAGTGTAAGCTTCGCCCGGTTAGTGCAGAAACAGTTCCGTCAGAGTGCCCGCCGGGTGGATAAAGGTGTACATCAGGCAGGTTTTTTGGTGTTGCGTGAAACTTCGATGCCGAGTGTGTTGATAGAGCTGGGGTATATCACCAATCCTTCCGAGGAACAGTATTTGCTTTCCGAGTCCGGAAGTTCGGCTTTGGCGAAGAGTATCTATCAGGCATTTTTGACGTATAAGCAGGAAGGAAAGCAAGGCAATGTCATCGAATCGGGCAATGTTGTTGAAACGAAAAAGGAAGAGCCGCCTGTATCCGAACGGTCTGAGGATAAGAAACCACAGGCGAAGGCTCAGTCTGTCCAGCCTGTTTTCAAAATACAGATACTGACTTCTGATCGTGTGCTTCCGGTGAAAAGCCGTTTGTTTAAAGGCTTGGCTCCGGTAGGCTGGTACAAAGAAGGCGGCATTTATAAATATACGTATGGCGAGAGTACCGATTATAACCGGATACTTCGCTTGAAGCGTTCGAAAGTGGATGCCAAGTTCAAGGATGCTTTCATCATCGCGTTCAAGAATGGCGAGAAAATGAATATAAACCAAGCAATAAAAGAATTTAAACAAAATAGATAAGAACGGTATGAAAAAGGAGTTTAAAATAGGTTTGGCAGGAATTGCAGCACTGATTATTTTGTTTTGCGGCATTCATTACCTGAAGGGAATCAACATGTTCAAGCCCGAAAGTTATTATTTGGTGGAGTTTGAGAATGTAAATGGGCTTCCTGAGTCGAGTCCGGTATTTGCCAACGGATTCAAGGTTGGCATAGTCCGAGATCTTCGGTATAATTACCAGAAACCGGGGCATGTGCTTGTGGGTATTGAGTTGGACCAGCACATGAAGGTGCCTAAAGGAAGCCGTGCAGAACTGGTGACAGAAATGCTGGGTACTGTTAAGATGAATTTGTTGCTTAATCTTCAGAATATGGAATATTATGGCGAAAACGATACCATTCCAGGGGTTGCCAACAATGGCATTATGGGAGCGGCTGAGAAAGATCTGTTGCCTCAGATACAACGGATGTTGCCTAAAATGGATTCTATATTAGGTTCGTTAAACAAGTTGCTTGCCGATCCTTCTTTGGCGAATACCTTGCATAATGCTGAGCAACTGACGGCATCGCTGAATGCTACTGGGCGGCAACTGAATAAACTGATGGATACCGACGTTCCGCAATTGCTTGACAATGTTAATGCTACGGTTTCCAATTTGCAGGTAATCAGCAATAACCTGAAAGATGTAGACTATGCTTCTACGATTGCAAAAGTTGATTCAACCTTGGCGAATGTGCATCTGCTGACTGACAAGTTGAACCGGAAAGACAATACATTGGGATTGTTGATGAACGACTCTTCTCTTTATAAAAACCTGAATGCTACTTCTGCCAATGCGGCAAGCCTGCTTGAGGATTTGAAAGCGCATCCAAAACGTTACGTACATTTTTCTTTGTTCGGTAAGAAAGATAAATAATGTCTTATATAGAAATTGTCTAAATAGTATGTAAGGAAAAGCGAATGCTTTTGTATATGCTAATGCTTTGATATTCAATACGAGAATATCAAAGCATTTGTGTCTCGGCAGGTAATTGGTGTGATAATAATGTATTGAATTTCAAGCGGTTTTAAATTCGCAAATTTCATAAAATTGATGTTGTGTTTCTGCTTAAAACAATATATTGAAAACCAATATCTTATAAAATAGATGTA